>NZ_SRLD01000006.1 GCF_004745955.1 Hymenobacter elongatus
GCGTACGGTACTATTACGGTCTGAAACTCGCGGGGGAAGGTGGGCATAGCAGAACGGTGTCGTTACCCAAAGCTAAGCCTGCCCTACCCGGCGGGTTTCTTTTTTGCCTCCTTACCAACCCCCAAAAGGCTAAAGTCAAGCTAAGACAAGGATGAAATTCCTCAACACACTCTTGCCAGGTGCCAGGCCGAGTGGATAGAAGTGCTTGTGGCACCTCTTGCCTTCTTGCCTTCTTGAGACTTCCTGTCGAACATTCTGCGCATCAATCGGAGAACAAGGCATATTGCGGGCAATAGTACATCTGACTACCCGGGCACGCGAGATGTCCCGTGTTGCTCGACACGACGTTCTCACTACAGCTTGCCCACAACAGCTTGGCAGGAACCGTCAATAAGCTGATTCCTGGGTGTCGTTCAGCGCCTTGATGAAGGCAATAATGGCTTGCTGCTCGGCCGTGCTGAGGTGGAGCCGGTCTTCGGCCAGCGTTTGGGTGGGCACAGCCAGGCCCAGCCCGATACCGCCCCCTTTGTTGTAGAAATCCAGCACCTGCTCCAGGGTGTGATACACGCCGTTGTGCATATAGGGCGCGGTGAGGGCCGCATTGCGCACGGTTGGCGTTTTGAAAGCGTGCTGCTGGTGGGCCACGCCGTACAGCAGAAACTTGCCCTGGTCAGCATCCAGGGTTGGGCGTAGGGTATCGGCGGTGGCCGGCACGCCCAGTACTTCGCTTTCGGCCTTGTCGTAAAGTGGCGGCACGGTGCCGTTGAACAGCGGCATGTAGTGGCAGGTGCCACACTGGGCCTTGCCCATAAACAGGTTGAACCCCAGGACTTCCTGTCGGCTGAGCACCGTGGTGTCGCCGCGCAGGTAGTGGTCGAAGCGGCTGTTGAGGCGCACCAGCGAGCGGACGTAAGTGGCTACCGCGCGCCGGATATTGCGCTCCGTGACGGGCTGCCGCTCGGTGGTAAAGGCTTGCGCGAACAGCGCTGCATAGGCGCTTTTTTTGCGAAGCAGCGCCGGTGCTTCGCTCAGCTGCCCGCCCATTTCGGCCTTGTTCGATACCACGGCGTGGACCTGATCTTCCAGGAAATGTACCCGGCCGTCGTAGAACTGGTCGGGTTGCAGGGCCGCGTTGAGCAGGGTCGGCGTGTTGCGCTCCAGGCTCTCTTTGCCCAGCAGCGAGCTGTTTACGCGCAGCCCATCGGTGTAGGCGCGGCCGGGCACGTGGCAGCTGGCGCATGAGCGGCCCCCGCGCCCCGACAGCAACGGTTCCTGAAACAGGGCTTTGCCCAGCGCCAGCACTGCGGGGGTAGGCGCGGCGGCATCTGCCGGGGCGAAAAATCCCGGATCGAAAGCATCGGCCACGAAATAGCCGCCTGCCTGGACGCGCACGGCCCGGCGCGCCGCCAGAAACGGAATCTGCTGGGCCACCTGCGCCTGACGGAGCGCGGCCAGCGCGGGGTTGAAATAACGCACGAAGAATATAGCGCGGTCGAAGCTGTTGAAATCGTGCCGGGGCGCGGCAACGGCCGCCTGGCAGCGCTCCAGCTGCGTGGTCAGGGCTGGGGGCACGGCAAACAGGGCCAGCACCTGCCGGCTGGACTGCAGCGTGACGGCGGCCTCGGGCAGGGAGGCGTGGGCCGCTGGCGAGTCGAAGCCGGAGAGGCCTTTGGCGGCCAACCGGTAAAGATTGAGCCGCACGGCATCGAACACTTCAGCGTCGGAAAAGGAGAGCACCGGGGCTTGCTGCCGCAGGTGGCGCACCTGGTAGAGCAGATTATCGATTTCCTGGTGGATCAGGTCCCGGTTGGCGCGGCTGTCGGGGGCGGCGTACACGTATTCTTCCAGCACCTGAAAGCCGGTGGGCGGAATGACTTCGCCCGGCTCGCCCGGCTCGGTTTCGGGCAGGGCCGCGCCGTTGATGCGCTGGGCGGCGTGCGGGTAATAATACTCGACCGCAAATTCGAGATGCTTGTACTCGGCCCGGCAGGCGGCAAACTCGCGGCGCAGGGCCGTGGTATCGGCCCGGTACCCTGCATCCTGAAAGCGGGTCAGCGTGGTGTGCAGCTGACTCAGGTGGTAGCTGTAGTACTCTTTCACCTGCTCGGCGGGTGCTGGGCGCAGCACGGCAAACGAAAACAGCAGCCCCGCCAGCCCCAGCAGCAGCGGGCGAACAAGAGTCCGGGAATGAATCGAATGCAGGTTCATTAGAAGTAAAAATGAGCGCCCGGCAGCGCGGCTTCCGCCTGGCGGCGGGCCTGCGGCGTAAGGGCGTTGCGCTTCACGATGACTGTTTTCAGCTTCTTCAGCTTACCAAGTGAGGCCGGCAGCGCCGTGAGCTGGTTGTCGTTGACGATCAGCATTTCCAGGTTGCGCAGCTTGCCGATGCTTTTTGGCAAGGCCTTCAGCTGGTTGCCGGAGAGGATGAGCACCTTCAGCGCCTGGCAGCTGCCGAGGCTGGCGGGCAAGCTTTCCAGCTGGTTGTTCGATAGGTTCAGCTCCTGTAGCTGCGTGAGGGCCCCAAGCTGGGCGGGTAATTGCTGCAGCTTGTTGTCGTTGAGGTAAGCGTAGCGCAAGCCGCGCAGCTGGCCCGTAGAGGCGGGCAAAAACAACAATTGGTTGTGCGACAGATCGACATACTCCAGCGCCGCCAGCTCGCCGAGCTGCTCTGGCAGGGAAGCGAGGTTGTTGTAAGCGCCGAGCAAATAGCGCAGGCTGTCGAGGCCGCCGATGCTGGGCGGCAGCTCGGTCAGGGCATTCTGGTCGATTTGGAGCTGGCGCAGCCGGTGCAGCTTGCCCAGGGCCGGGGGCAAATCGAGTAGGCCGTTTTTGTTGGCAAACAGCACCCGCAGGCTGTCGAGGCGCGTGATGGCCTCGGGTAGGTGGCGCAGGTGGTTTTCGTGGGCGTAGAGGCGGCGCAGCCCCCGCAGCTGCTCCAGGCTGGCGGGCAGCAGCTCCAGGTCCTGCCCCCGCAGGTTCAGCTCCCGGATGCAGGCCGGCCGGCTCAGCGCATCGGCCAGGGTGAAGGCCGCCGGCGCGGTACAGGGGGCCGGTGCAGCCGTCTGGGCCAAACCAGTGTTGCCCCGCAATAGCTGCGGGGCAACACCTAGAATAGCGAATAGGATACCCAGAAGTAGCCTCACTGCTTGATGAAAGGACGAGTGGTCGTGGTGGTAGCCGTTTTGATAACCAGGGTGTAGTGGCCGCTGCCGAGCTTGCTCACGGGCACTTTCACGCTGTTCAGGCCCTGGTGTAGCACGGTGGCTTGCTCCAGCACGCGGCCACCCAGCGTGTTGAATATCTGCAGCGTGGCAGCTTCCTTCCGGTTGTGGGTCAGCTCTACGGTCAGCTCGGCGCTGCTCACCGGGTTGGGGAATACGTCGGCTTTGGCCAGCTCTACCTTCTCCTTGGTGGCCAGCGTAGTGCCCAATACGCCTTTGCGGCTAATAACGAGCGTGGTAGACTTATTGAAGACCACCGATTTGCCGGCGGCGTCGACGGTAGCCAGCGTGTTGGTGGCGCTGGGGTTTTGCATGGAGATGAACATGAACCGCTCATCGGGTGAGAACGTCATGCCGGTTGGCTCGCAGCCGGCGGGCGTCACGGCAAATAGCTCTACGGCCGGGTTGGCCTGCGTGTGGCAGGGCTTCACGACCCACACGTGGTTGCGGCCGCCATCCTGCAACACGTACAGGTTGCCCTGCGAGTCGAAAGTGAGGTTGTCGTTGCCCGTGCCCCAGGCCTCCGCTACGGTGCCACCGCCGTAGTTGATGGTGTAGGCCTGGTTGGTGATGCCCGGCGAGTTGCCCACGAATACCCCAAAGCCGCTGATGGCGGTGCCGGCATCGGTGAAGCGGTAGGTGGTGCCAGGGCCTTTGGCCGTGAAGTAGATCTGGCCGTTGAGCGGGTTGATTTCGATGTCTTCGACCCCGCTGAAGCTGGTGGCACCCAGCGCCAGGGCAGCCGCGGCGCTGTTGTTGCACTCGGCCGGCGTGGTGTTGGGCACCGGAATCCAGGTGCCGGTGGTAGCCGTGCCGATGGGGCCGCTGAGCTGCAGCGCGTAGAGCGTGCCGTTGGCCAGCTGACCGGCCGTGGTAGCTACATATTTATACACGAAGCTATTGGCCGCGCCTTCGTCCGCGCCTTCGTATACAGTGCGGCGGTCGGCGGCCACCACGATATTTTCGTGCTTGAAGCGGCCCATGCGCCAGAGCTTGTCGGGCGTGCCGTTGCCGTCCTGGTCTTTCACGGTGTGCGTAGCCGGATTCAGCTCCACGTTCCAACCAAAGTCGAGGTAGCCGTCGCCGTTGCTGTCGGTGGGCGTGGTGGGCGTGTTTTCTTCGCAGGTCACCACTGTGTTCCAGGGCGTGGTACCGCCCGAGCAGTTGTTGTAAGTGCCCACCACCGGCCCGAAGTTGACCGGGTTTTTGGCCGTCACGTTCCAGAGCTTGGTCGTGGCGTTGAAGCCCAGGTCGAGCATGCTCACGCCGGAGGTAGCGGCCGAGGAGCCCTCGTGGTTGATGGACAGGTAGCCGTTGGTGCTGCTGGTGCCCACCGGCACGTAGCCCGTGAAGTCGAAGCTTTCCTTTACCGCGCCATCGGCCGCCGTGGAGTAGGCGTCACCTCCCTGCACCAGCATCTGGAACGTGTGCGTAGCCGGCAGGCGCAGGTCTTGGGGCTGGGTGGAGGGCTGCACCGACGTGAAGCGGCTGATGTGGTCGGTGGGCAGGGTGGGGCAGGCCGTTTGCGCCCGGGCGGCAGTGCTCAGCAGGGCGGCCGTCAGTAGCGTAGTCGTGTGTTTCATAGAAGCTTGCGTAGGGGTTGAAAGGTGCCGCAAGTACGAAACGCACTGTTGCGCCTGGTTTACTGCTGGGTTAAGGCTGCATAAAGGAGCTGTGACGCTACTGTTACCCCGCACCCGGCTGTCATGCTGCTGCCGTTGCCTCAGAAGCAGTGGTGGCTTTTCTGCACAGAACGTTTTGCGGCATGGCGAAGGTGTGGAATTAGAATTCCAAATGCTGATTAACTGCTGCTCAATTTATAACTAAATGTTCATTGTCTGTTCAACCGCCGATTATTGAACTAGTGCCCGAACAAATGTTCAATGTTGAGCAAATGCTCATTGCATTCCCAAGAGCCACACTTGCATAAAGCTACCTGTTGTGTGCTGTGTGGATGTTTGACGAGCAGTAGAATTTATTTATAAGGAAATATTGTTAGGCATACCCGGCAAATTAGTGCTAATAAGAGAGCTGCTTTTTTTAGAATAGCGTCCTAATCCTTTCCGCTTGGAGTTTTATATAAGCTGCGCAGACCTTAAATTTATCAAATGATTTGATTTCGAAAAATTCCTCAACTTTTGGATAATATCCGACAAACCGTCTGCCAAAAGCCAGTTTCTTAAAATACCAACCTGACGATGTGCGTTGATCTTCTGACCACTGTAACCACTGATCAACTAAGCTGGGATTACTGTTCAATTTACTTATAATCGATTCCTCATGAATTTTATTATATGATTCAAAGTAATTAGATTCTTGTAATAAAGTAAAGGCTGATATATTTTTTAGATGGAAATCAGATGGCAGGTTTACTGCGGATTCTATTATACTATAAATATTTGTTTCCATACATTTGTATGTTGAAGAATGTTCCTCCTTACTGCAAATTCTGTCCTAGCGGAGTGGCAACATAGCACACAACGTTTTGCGGCTTGGCGAAGCGGCGGATTTTCACCGCGAAGTTCCACCGGAACCGTAAAGTTCAAACTTACGAAAATCTTTCAGGCGAAGCGAGAAGCCGCCGTTTTGCCAAGCCGCTGTTATGTGCAGGGCCTTCCACACTACGAGTTGTTACTTTAACCATGGGCTATACAATTCATGGAAAGCGAAGATAATGAAATCGTGTTTTTCGCTCTCCTCAAAGTCCTTGACTAATCGAAATTTTTGTTCTATAAAATAATCCGATATGTGAGCGTTACTATTTGTCACTATATCGTCGAACAATTCAAGCTCCAATTCTGAAGGAGAGTCCTGGTATATCGCAATTAAGGTCATACGATTAATATTAGCGTCAATGTCAAGATAAATTCGCCTTAGATTAACTGTGATTTTATAAGGAAGAAATCTCAGGACTGTCTGAATATAAACTAAATTTTTCTTCTGCTCTTGTCATGATGTGATTACCTGGCCTTGCCCATAAAGGTAGGGCTTGCTGCTGTGCCGGAATTCATTGAACGTTCAGCCCGTAACCGCAGCCCGATTGAAAAACTAAAGTTGAAGTTAACAGCAAAAAGCTGATTGATATTTTTCAGCCGGAACAACTGCTGATAGAGAAAAAAGTTGAGGATTTATTCTTCAGCTGGCATAGAAGCAAACCCATTGTTAACTGGCCGTTCGTCGTCTTCTCAAAGTTGTTTGATTATTTCGTTTGGTAATTTTGTTGCTGTTAGTTTTGAATTGTCAAAGTAGCTTTTGTTGGAGTCAAGCCCAAAAACTTTGAACAACTCATTTTTAACGTCTTTGTTTTTAGGATTTCGCAAGTCCCATTTTGCTTTATAGTGTTTGGAATTTGCAAAGTCATAAACACCATTATTATTTAATGTCTTTATGATTTCATAAGTGTCATAATGAGGTCTAAACCCAATTGAGTAATATTCATATGGATTTTGTCCTACTTGTGTTTCTTCTGTGAAAATATACTTCTGATAAATGTCTTGTGGAAGTTCTTTATGTATTAAACCCCATTGAAGGAACACTATCTTTCTTTGGTCAATACTTCTACCATAAGAAATTGGAAAATCAAATTCTTCATCTTTGATTTGTCTGTGTCCAATAATTTCATATTCACCATACAAAAACAAGTTATCCATCATTACATCCGCTGGTAGTTTCGGCTGTTTATCAAGAATTGCAATGTCAACTTTTTTTATGTTTGATTTATAAACAAAAAGTTCAATTATTACGGGCGGCCCCATTAATAAACTCAATCCATGATGGCTTTCAATTAACTTGCTTTTTCTAATCTTGTTCACATCAAGAAGAATTCTGCCGAAGCCGTAACTTGTCCTGCTAAGTTTAAAGCAGAAATAGTCACCCGTTTTAAATTTTATATTTTTTCTTTTTGCGTTCTTAAATAGTTCGATTTCTTTTAAATGATTGTCAGGTGATTGTTCTATAAAATCAGATACTAATTCTGAAATGCTTTTTTCTGATTGTATTTCACTAACCCATCGATTTGAAAAAAAAGTCGTTTGTGTATTGTAGCTCCCTATTGTCAAGTCACCATTGCTTACACTTAAATATATTCCTAAGGGTTGTCGTTGCTCTAAAACTGATGCAGATAATTTCTTTCCTTTTCCTTTATCAGTCTTGGGCAAAAGGATAGTTCTATCGCTCGTCAGTTCATTATAATGAAGTTCAGAGTATTTATTGTCGGTCGAAATGATATGTCTTTTAATTGTGTCCTTGTCATAATAAAGAATGCTTTCTGGACGATAAGTGTCACCTTTAAAAATAACTCTGTCCCAATGACTTTCTATTGGGTCAAGTCCGAAATATTTTCGTTGATTATTTGTCAGTTCAAATGTTGTCATATAGAATGGCTTATAACGGACGAGTATTTGCGAAGGCAGGGAATTCATTGAACGTCCAGCCCGGAACAAATGCTGATTGAAAAACTGAATTTGAAGATAACAACTAAAAGTCAAATTACTAACGCCCAGCCGAAACTGAAGCTGACAGCGAACTATAGCCGAAGATAACAACGTCCAGCCCTGCTTTTGCAAATACTTTTGTTGGTGGCAGGTTATTTTGTCAATGCCACCTCAGTTCCTCTTATCATAATTTTTTTTGAGTTTTTAATATTTTGCTCTGATTTTGTCAACAGCTTAATAAGTTCCAAATCAATTTTTTCCTTTGAGTTTTCAATTTTGTCAACAATGATTGTCAACAAATAATTTTCATCCACCATATACCTGTCGTAATCGGCATTAATAATGTTCCCGTCAATCATAAACACCACAGACTTGTTTTTTAGGTTTGTGTACTTGTCCTTTAAGTCAGTTAGGGAAATTAATTTAAGAGTATAGCTGCTTTTTGTTTTTATATGAATTTGTCCGTAGTATAGAATATTGTCGATTAATATACTGTCCTTCACAACATTAATGCTATCTATTTGCATTGGGTTTAATGTAGTAAATAATGTTTCGTGTACGAATTTTTCATTTAAAAAGAATGCTGGTTTATTTAATTGATTTTCCTCTTTTGAATAAACAACTTTTAAGATTGTGTCACTTTCTAACACTTTGCTTGGATTGATGATAAGACCATTAATTTTATTTGTTGGAGTCTGTCCAAAAGTATTTGTCGACCAAATGACAATTGCCAATATCAATACTGCTTTCATTTTTTAAATTTTAATGGTTACGTGATGTCGTTTTAACTTGCCACCAACATCTGTATTGCCGCAACTCGACGGTCCTGCAAGTTGCGGCAATACATCTTTAGTGCGCAAGTAAGTTGCGGGAAGCATACTCATTTGGTATGCTTTCCGCAACTCGTCTGATTATAGCCTGAGACTGTCGGGGGGAGAGGTCGGGCGGGTGCGGTGGTCAACATGGGTGGAAATTTCGGTGGTTTTGATGCTGCTATGGCCCAGCAAGTCCTGAATGATACGAATAAACCAGTGCCCGCTTCGAGCAGATGCGTAGTGTAGCATGTGCAGCGTTAGGAGACACCGGATGCCGGCCCCGCGCTGCCGCTTGCTTCACCACCAGCTGCAGGCTTCGCTCACTGTAGTGCTCGCCCGGCTGCTGGCCCTCAAACAGAAACGGAACGGGCCGAAACTGCCGGTACTGCTCACGTAGTAAATATAGCAACCTGGCGAATAGTGGCAAATTCCGGCCTTTTCGCCTTTGCCGCCGCACCCCTATCAAGGCCATGGGCTGGCTGTCGATGCCGGTAGGCGTGAGGGCTGGCACCTCGTTCCGGCGCAGGCCCCGGTCGAGGTTGCCGATCAGGGTGACTTTGTTGAGGCCACGCATAGACGATGGACCTGTCTAGAAAGTTGCCAACCGCAATCAGAACGTCCTGCCTGATCTGTCGTCCGCGAAGTGGAAGTATCTCTCCCGCTTCGCAGGAACCACTCAACGAGGCGGCAGAGATGCTTCCGCTTCGCGGATGCCAGATGAGCATCACGTTCGGCTTTCTGCACCGCGTCATGGAATATACCGGCTAGAGCCGGCGCAGATCCGGCTCCGGCGCAGAAAAACAGGCCGGCCGCCGGGCGAAGCGGAAGCTTCGCCCTACATTCGCCCTTATGCCTCGTTTTCTCTCGCTTCTGCTCCTGTTGGCCACGGCCTGCGTGCCGCTGGGCACGCCCATCACCGACCCCAACGCCGCCCGCCCGCCCGGCCAGCAGCGCCCCCCGGACTACTATGCCGACAAAACCCTGCGCTACGACGACTACATCTATTCACCCGATGTGCGCTCGGTGCAGTGCTACGTAGGCACGAGCCAGAACACGGAGATATTTCAGCCACCGGTGGTGCCCCTGAGCCAGCAGCAGCCCATTGTGCTGGAGTTCGACCTGCTGGGCACCAACTCCCAGCGCTTCACGGCCAAGCTCGTGCACTGCGACGCCGACTGGAAGCCCTCGGTGCTGACCGATATGCAGTTTCTGAGTGAGATAAACGAGTTTCTCATCACCGACTACCGCACCGGCGTCAACGTGAAAGTGCCCTACTACCACTACCGCATGCAGGTGCCCCGGGTAAAGCTGAGCGGCAACTACCTGCTGGTGGTGCAAAGCGCGGGCGGTACGCCGGTCGTTAGCCGCCGCCTGCTGGTGTACCAGAACGACGTGGAAGTAGCCATCCGGCAAGGCATACCAGTGGCCGGGCAGGAGCGCTACACCATGCAGCAGGTCGATTTTTCTATCGGCTACGGCGGGCTCAACCTCGTGAATCCGAGCCAGGAAGTGAAGGTGACGCTCCGGCAGAATTTCCGGTGGGATAATGCCAAAATCAATCTGCGCCCCACCTTCGTGCGCGACGCCGAGCGCCGCCTCGACTACCAGTACTTCAATTTCGAAAACGCCTTTGTGGCTGGCAGCGAGTTCCGCTTCTTCGATATGCGCTCCTTGCGCGTGCTGGGGGCCGGCCTGGCCCAGCTCGACGCGGCGGCCAGCCCACGGGCCGTAGTGCTGAGCCCCGAAGCTACCCGCAACGGCCAGGGCTACTCGCAGTTCGACGACATCAACGGGCAGCGCTTGTTTGAAAGCCGGGAGTTTGGCAACGGCGCTACCAATGGCGACTACGCCGATGTCACGTTTCAGCTGCGGGCCGCGCAGGCCGCGCCCGGCCCGGTGTATGTGTTCGGGGCGTTATCCGATTGGCAGCTCAAGGACGAGTTCAAGCTGACCTACAGCCCCGAACAGCAGCAGTACACCGGCACGGCGCTGCTCAAGCAAGGCTACTACAATTACTATTATGTAGTGGGCAAGCCCACCGGCGCGCCCGATGCCGTGTACTTTGAAGGCAGCCACCAGGAAACCGAAAACCAGTACGATCTGCTGGTGTACTACCGCCCACCCGGAACCCGCGCCGACCTACTCATTGGCTATCAGATGCTAACTGTCAACAGCCGCCGGCCCTGAGTAGGGGCTTGAGGTAGTTTGTGGAGTCGTCCGAACGATGTAGAGACGCATACTTGCGTCTTGTCGTTGAACGATATTGGAACAACGGCACGATGTAGAGACGCAAGTATGCGTCTCTACATCGTGCTGAGCGCTTTAAATGCTACCTCAAGCAGCTTCTAAGGGATAGGGACAGGCAGAGTCTGCTTCGGCCGTGCGGACGCCAGAGCAAGCAGGCCGGTAAAGCGGTTTCGGAGTACGGGGCAGCAGTAGCGCGAACTACACAGTTCGCGCTACTAGCCATGGACCCCGAAACCGCTCTAGGATGCCAACCCGCTTCCACGCGCCCACTATCGACAACACACGGAGCGGGTAGCTCAGGTGCCGCATTCCGTCCACCTTGAACTGGGCGCGCAGTAGCTGGGCGGTGCCGCCGGCCAGCATCCCGAAAGCCAGTAGTCCGGTTGTCAGCGCGTGTGGACCGTACTCGAAAAAGCAGTCCTGAATGCTTGGTGAACGTCCCTGAGGTGGTCTAGTACGGTGGGAAAAGTCCAGGGCCTAATACGCGCCCTCCGCACCGCCGCCGCCCGTGGAGCCGCCGCCAAACCGGAAGCCGGGCTCCGGCACTTTCATGCCCGCTTCCGCCACCTGCGACAGGACCACCGATTCCAGATCCAGGACGCTGAGCTGGGGGCTGTCGGCGGGTTCGGCGGTGAGGCCGTGCCGGGCGGGCCGCAGGTAGCGCAGGGCCGCGCCAGCCAGCACGATGAGCAGCGCCCCGCCCAGCGTGAGGGCCCACTCCGGGGGCAGCACCGAGCGGTAGAAGCGGTAGGTGTAGAGCGAAAAGGCCAGCGTGAGCAGGCCGGTATGCAGAAAAATCCGGTCAGCCCGGCGCAGGCCCAGCACTATGTAGGTCAGTGGAATAGCGCCGGTAAACAGGTAGAACAGCGGGGCAAAGCTTATCTGGATGGAAGCCGGTAGGTCGTTGAGCAGGGCGTTGGCTTCGCGCACCACCAGGTAGTTGCCGGCCAGATAAAAGCCCGCCAACGACACCACCTTCGTGACGCGCAAACAGGTGCGGTAGTAAAGCGAATCGGGGCGAAGGGCGCACCATTGCCCGGCCTGGTAGCTGCCCGCGCAAGCCAGCATCAGCACGAAGGGCAGCAGCGCCTTGCCCCAGCTGAGCTGCAGCGTGAATACCGCCACAATGACCAGATAGAGCAGGTGGGCTGCCAGGGTCACAAACGCATCCGCGTAGCGCCCGACGGCGGCCAGCAGCAGCACCCAGGCCGGGAGTAGCAGCCACCCCAGCAGCCCCCGGGCCAGCAGCAGCTCCGGGTCCAGGAGCTGCGTGGGCAGCACTGCCGCGTAGAAAAACCCCAGCGCGGTCAGGAAGTAGCTCAGGGCGATGTACAGCAAGGCGTTATCGGGGCCCGAGTGGTAGAAGTGGTTGGCGTGAATAAGCTGCTCCAGTAAAAAAATAGTGCCCCCGCCACACAGCAGGCAGCACACCAGAAAGCCGGTTTCCTGAGAGGAATGACCAGAGAAAACAGCCGTGAGGATGGTGCCGAAAATCAGGCTTCCGGCTATTCCTGCCCCAATACCAGTGAAGATGAACAGGGTAATCCTGACAAAGAAATGACGCTCATGAAAGCCGCTGGGAAACATCAGCGCAATAGCACCGTTTTGCTCCGCCGAAACAAAGCCGCGCTTGTGCCACCGGCGCGCCATGCGCTGCACCTCCCGGTTGAAAATCCACTCTTCGTTATAGGCCTTTGTGTTCATGGTTGCCCAGAATGGTTTTCATGTTGAGCAATAAGGCGACGATACCTATGCTGGAAAGTGGGAAGTAGAACCAAGCCAGCGCGAGAAAGCCCGAACCCATATTCTCCAACTGGAAATACGCATACGTAACGGCCACATAGCCATAAACCGCGCCCAGCAGCAGAAACAGATAAGAGTGGGTGCGGCGGGCGTACCAGACCAGGGCCGCGCTCAGCCCCAGGATCAGGACAACGGCCAGCCCCGGCGACAACAGCCCCGGCTCGCTGTAGCCCCGCCACAATGCGCTGGTAGCCGCCACCAGCGCCAGGTTGCTGCCTAGCAACATGTACGTGTAGCTGAAGTGCTTCTTGCGGTCCAGGTAGTCGGAGGCCAGCCCCACGGCCGCCAGTACCAAGCCCAGCCCGATGGCCGCCGAGTCGAGGTGGGGGAGGGAGTAGTCGTTTTGGGTGAAAGCCGACACCGGCGCAATGGCCACGCCCACCCAGGCGGCCAGTCCCGTGAGGGCCATTGAGAGCACGCCCCGGTGGTCGAAGCGGTAGGCGCAGCCGAAGAACACCACCGTGGGCAGCAGCACCAGCAAGCCGTAGCGCGTACCGAAAAAAGTATACTGATACTGCAGGTAGCCCACCAACGTGAGCAGCAGCAGGCAGGCCAGCAGCAGGGCATAGTCGGCGCTGGCGGAGCTGCGCGGGTTTATGTGCCAAGTAAACGGCTGCCGCTTCCGATACGCGTAGGCAAAGCCCGCCGCAGTCAGCAGCGCAATGCTGGCCACGATAACCCCGTGCCCGATAGTGTCGATATGCTGGTAGATGAGCAGCCCCAGCCCAGTGCTGAGCAGTGTGACGCCCAGCGAGAGCAGCGTACGCAGCTCGTAGTAGAGGGAAAACGGCTTTTCCCGCTCGTGGCGGGCAATGGTGGCCGCCTGCTCACCCGAAATCAGGTCCAGCTTCCGCAGCGCGGCCAGTATTTTATCCGTCATAGCCCGTGGGGGAAGGTCAGAGGAGGGTAGGGTATTGCGGCGGTAAACATAAGGTTTTCCCACTATGCGCTTATTCCCTCCCAAAGAGCGGGTCGGGCCGTGCGGCCAGCAAACAGAAAGAACGTCATGCTGAGCGTAGCGCAGCGGAGTCGAAGCATCTCTACCGCCACACTAGTGCGGTTTCGGATTCCGTGTACGGAGCAGCAGTAGCGCGAACTGTGTAGTTCGCGTCCCCGCGCCGATAGAACGTGTGCGAACGGCGTGGGGACGCGAACTACACAGTTCGCGCTACTAGCCATTGACCCCGAAACCGCTCTAATCAGAGTTACTCTGGCGGTAGAGATGCTTCGACTCCGCTGCGCTGCGCTCAGCATGACACGAAAATTGAAATTCCAGATGCGTTCTAGGCTGTGTGGACAGTAAGAATAAAGAACGTCATGTCGAGCAACGCGAGACATCTCGTGTGCAGTCGCTGGATTACTACTCATACGACCGCACGCGAGATGTCTCGCGTTGCTCGACATGACGTTCACAAAGCATTCAGGACTGCTTTTTTGATTACGGTCCACACGCTCTAAGAGCGTGCTTGGGAATCGGTGAAAACCCCGTTTGTGTCATGCTCATCTGGCGTCCGCTTGTCGAAGCATCTCTACCGCAGTGGTGATTAGCATTGTGGTAGAGATGCTTCGACAAGCGGACGCCAGATGAGCATGACACGAAATGTAAAATCCCAAACTCGCGCTAAGTGCGCCACTCCCGAACAATCCCGAAGCCAGCAAGCACGAGTCAGATTCTGGAGGGAATGTGAAAAAATAATTCATATTCCCTTCAGTCTTGGAGGGAATGTAAAATTTTTTCTCACATTCCCTCCAACATGTCAGCTCCTTATGCCGATGGGGTACAGGTGCCGGCACAGCTGGGCCGTAACCAAAGCGCCGGCCTCGCGTTGCAGCAACACCCGGTTCTCCTCCTCCGCTCCACACCATGAAACACACCCTCCCACTCGCCGCCGCCTTGTTGCTGGCCTCGTCCTGCTCCGTGAACCCCGTAACTGGCAAAAAAGAAGTGATGCTCGTCTCGAAAGGGCAGGAGCTGGCGATGGGCCAGCAGTCGGACCCGGCCGTGACGGCGCAGTTTGGCCTCTACCCCGACCAGAAGATCCAGAAATTCATCAACGACAAGGGCAAGGCCATGGGCGCTATTTCCCACCGCCCCGACCTGGCCTACCAGTTCCGCGTCGTCGATTCGCCCGTTATCAATGCCTTTGCCATTCCCGGCGGCTACGTGTATTTCACGCGCGGTATTATGGCTCATTTCAACAATGAGGCCCAGTTCGCGGGCGTATTGGGCCACGAAATCGGCCACGTTACGGCCCGCCACTCGGCCAAGCAGCAAACCAATGCCATCATCGGGCAGGTGGGGATGATGGGGGCCATGATAGCCTCGCCCCGGCTGGCGCAGTTTGGCGAGCAGGCGGCCCAGGGCATGCAGCTGCTATTCCTGAAGTTTGGCCGCGACGATGAAAGCCAGTCCGACGAGCTGGGCGTGGAGTATTCGTCCAAAATCGGCTACGACGCGGCCCAGATGGCCGACTTCTTCCAGACCCTACAGCGCCAGCAGGCGCAGAGCGGCGCGGAAGCCATTCCCGATTTCCTCTCCACCCACCCCAACCCGGCCGACCGCTACAACCGTGTGCACCAGCTGGCCGACCAGTGGAAGCAGAAAAACGGCAACCCGACCACCCTCAAAGTCAACCGGGAGCAGTACCTGCGCCTCATCGACGGCATCGTGTACGGCGAAGACCCACGCCAGGGCTTCGTGGAAAACAATGCCTTTTACCATCCCGAGCTGAAGTTCCGCTTCCCGGTGCCCGCCGGCTGGAAGCACCAGAACACGCCCCAGCAGTTCCAGATGGCCGACCCCGCCGGCAAAGCCCTCATGATGCTGGCCCTGGCTCCCGGCAGCTCGCTCGATGAAGCCGCCCAAGCGCTGGTGAAGCAGTTTAGCCTCCAGCCCACCGACTCGCGCCGCGTCACCGTCAACGGCTTTCCGGCCATCACCTTTATCGGCGACCAGGTGCAGCAGGACCCCCAGACCGGCCAGCAGGTAGCCGGAGTGCGCACGATGGTGTATCTGATTCAGGACGGCAAAACCATCTACGCCCTGCTCGGGGCCTCGTCGCCGGCCGACTTTCCCAGCTACCAGCCCACGTTCAGCAGCACCATGGAAGGCTTTGCCCGCCTCACCGAGCCCGACAAGCTAAACCGCCAGCCCGAGCACCTGCGCGTCAAAACGCTGAAGCTGCGCAGCACGCTGAGCCAGGCCCTCAAAACCAACGGCGTGCCCGAGAAGCGCCTCGAAGAAATGGCCATCCTCAACGGCATGCAGCTCAATGAGCAGGTAAATGCCGGCTCGCTGATTAAGGTAGTAGGCAAGTAACCCCACCCCAACCCCTCCCCTCGGGAGAGAGGCTTATTTTACTGTTGCAATGACAACTCCAGAGAACATTGCAGCACCAACGTAAAGCCCCTCTCCCGAGGGCAGGGGTTGGGGTGGGGCAAGGTTGGCAGGTTTTTTGGCTTGTCCACTCCAGCCGCGTCTTTTTCCGGCGGCCAGGGAGCGGTTCTCCCGGTTTGCAACCCTGCCGGCACACTGGCCGTTGCAAGCTCATCCTTCCCCACGATACGCGGCCCGTGCCGCCTGCCACTCATGCCTATTTCCACACTTCACGTTTTGCCTCTGGCTGCCCTGGGGCTGCTGTTTTTGCCTTCGGCCAATCCTCTTACGCCTGGCCCGTCCGCCCGCACTTCTTCCATCAGCGCGCCGCCGGTGCAGGGTGCCCAGCCCGATCCGCAGATCGTAGCGCAGTTTGGCCTGCTGGAAAGCCCCACGCTGCAACGCTTCATTGATGACAAAGGCATGCAGATGGGCCGTATATCCGACCGCCCAGCCGACGTAAAAGGCTTTACGGTCGTCGATTCGCCGGTTATCAACGCCTTTGCCGCCCCCGATGGGCACGTGTACTTCACGCGCGGCATCATGGCTCACTTCAACAATGAGGCGCAGTTCGCGGGCGTACTCGGCCATGAAATCGGCCACATTACCGCCCGCCACGGCCAGAAGCAGCAAACCCGTTCCACCGTAGCCAGCGGCGCGCTGCTGCTCGGCTCCATCTTCTCGAAGCGCGTGGCCCAGATAGCCCAGCCCCTGTCGCAGGGCGTAGGGTTGGTATTTCTGAAATACGGCCGCGACGATGAGCGCGAATCCGACCAGCTAGGCGTGAAGTATTCGTCCAAAATCGGCTACGATGCCGCCCAGATGGCCGACTTCTTCCTGACCTTGCAGCGCAACGAGCAGGCCAGCGGCGCGGGCGGCGTACCGGCTTTTCTCTCCTCGCACCCCAACTCCGCCGACCGCTACAAGACCGTGCAGCAGCTCGCCGCCACCCAAAAGCAGCAGTTGGGCAAAACCACGCTGTCGGTGAACCGCGACAAGTACCTGCGCCTGATCGAAGGCCTGCCCTACGGCGAAGATCCGCGCCAGGGCTTCGTGGAAGGCGGGGCCTTTTACCACCCCGACCTCAAGTTCAGCTTCCCGATTCCTGCGGGCTGGAAGTCGCAGAACTCGCCTTCGCAGTTCCAGATGGGCGAGCCCGGCGGCAAGGCGGTAATACTCCTGATTCCTGCCGGGGGCTCCTCGCTGGATGCCGCCGCCGAGTCGTTGTCGAAACAGCTGAATTTGCAGTCGCCGCAGGCCAGCCGCACTACCGTTAATGGTTTCCCCGCCATTGCTATCCAGGGCGACCAGGTCGGCCAGGACCAGTCGGGCCAGCAGGGCGTCACGGCCCGCACGCTCACCTACCTGATTCAGGACGGCAAGAGCATCTACGCCATGGTCGGCCTGACGTCGCCGGCCTCGTTCGATACCTATGCGCCGCAGTTTCAGCGCACCGCCCAGGGCTTTGCCCGCCTCACCGACGCCAGCAAGCTCAACCGCCAGCCGGAGCGCATCCGCATCAAAACCGTGAAAACCAGCACCACGCTGGCCGCCGCCCTAGCCGCCAACGGCGTACCCAGCGCCCGCCGCGAGGAGTTGGCCATCCTGAACGGCATGCAGCTTACGACCAGGCTGCCAGCTGGAACGCTGTTTAAGGCGGTTGGGAAGTAGAAGTGAAGTGACAAACTGAAAAACGCCGGGTGATTTTCTCCCGGCGTTTTTTTATGCCCGTAGCATGGCTTCGATACTGGCGAGGAACCTGTTTAGAGTCGGTTTAATCACTTCAGAACGTCATGCTGAGCGCAGCCGAAGCATCCTACCGCAATGGTAATTACCACTCCAACGAAGCGGTAGAGATGCTTCGGCTGCGCTCAGCATGACGTTCTTTTAACTTTCTAAACAGCTTCAGCTTCTAGGGAAGGATAATGCTAAAGGCTGTTCGAGTCGTGGTGCGCTTCATTGTGGGCGGTAAATGAGACTGTTTAAGAAGTCGTTCAGCCCACGCTTGAACGCCATGCTGCGCTTGTCGAAGCATGATCGTCTGACGACTCTTTAAACAGCTTCAATGCAACCAAAAACGCCCCACCCTAACATCGGGTGGGGCGTTGAAATGACGAGTTGCTGCCAAAGAACTAGGGCGTGAGGACAATTAGCGGGAGGAGGCGTCAAAAGATTGTAACGCGAAGCTTTGCTTCGCGGCCGTTCGCGCTACTTGCCCGGCAAGTGTTGTTACGCGACGTGCTAACGGTCGGGAAGCAGAGCTTCGCGTTACAAGTCATTGATCGTCTTCACGCGCTAGCCGTAGCTAGGCCTTCTTCACAAACTCGGTTTTGAGCACCATTGTGGAGCCGCCCGCGCGGCCTTCGATTTCGGCGGGGCTATTGGTCAGCCGGATGTTCTTGACCACCGTGCCGCGCTTGAGCGTCAGCGACGAGCCTTTCACCTTCAGGTCCTTGATGAGCGTCACCGAGTCGCCTTCCGCGAGCAGGTTGCCGTTGCTGTCTTTTACATCCATAGGAAAGGTGTTTTGGGGAAGGACGAAGTCGTGTTTTCAGAACGTCATGTCGAACAAAGTGAGACGTCTCGCCTGCTGATGCTGCCATAGTAACCTGATTACCATTGCAGGCGAGATGTCTCACTTTGTTCGACATGACGTTCTTTGCCCAACAACGTCAGCACGCGAGATTCCTCGCGTTGCTCGGAATGACGTTCTGATAGGCTCCGCAACTACACGTTGAAGCGGAAGTGCATAATGTCGCCGTCCTGCACCACGTACTCTTTGCCTTCCACGGCCATTTTACCGGCTTCCTTAATCTTCACTTCGGTCTTGTACTCCTGGTAATCGGGCAGCTTGATAACTTCGGCCCGGATGAAGCCCTTCTCGAAGTCGGAGTGGATAACGCCCGCCGCGGCCGGGGCTTTGTCGCCGCGGTGAATGGTCCAGGCGCGTACTTCCTGCACGCCGGCGGTGAAGTAGGTAATCAGGTTCAGCAGCTCGTAGGAAGCGCGGATGAGCTTGTTCAGGCCCGACTCGGTGAGGCCGTACTCGCCCAGGAACATTTCCTTTTCCTCGGGGTCTTCCATGTCGGCAATCTGCTCCTCAATGGCCGCCGATACCAGCACCACCTGGGCGCTTTCGGCTTTCACATGCTCGCGCAGGGCTGCTACGTGGTGGTTGCCGTCGGTCTTGATGCTGGCCTCGTCCACGTTGGCCACGTAAATCACGGGCTTGATGGTGAGCAGCTGCAAATCGGCTACGGCCTCCAGCTCCAGCTCGTCGGCGGCTACGGCGCGGGCGTTTTGCCCGGCCTCCAGGGCCTCCTTGAAGCGTTGCAGCACGGCTACTTCCTTCTTGGCCGCCGCGTCGCCGGCCTTGGCCGAGCGCTCCGACTTCTGCAGCTTCTTGTCGATGCTTTCCAGGTCCTTAAGCTGCAGCTCGGTGTCGATTACGTCCTTGTCGAACACGGGGTCGACGCCGCCGGCTACGTGCACGATGTTGGGGTCATCGAAGCAGCGCACTACGTGAATGATGGCGTCGACCTCGCGGATGTTGGCCAGGAATTTATTGCCTAAGCCTTCACCTTTGGAGGCACCTTTCACCAGGCCGGCAATGTCCACAAACTCGATGATGGTGGGCAATACCCGCTTGGGGTTCACCAGGGCTTCCAGGATCTGGAGGCGCTCATCGGGCACGGTAATCACGCCCACGTTGGGCTCGATGGTGCAGAAAGGATAGTTGGCCGATTCGGCCTTGGCGTTCGAAAGGGCGTTGAACAGCGTGGACTTACCCACGTTCGGCAAACCGACGATTCCGCAGCGGAGACCCATATAAGTGAATTTATGAAGGTGTGTACTAGTGAAATCACGCTCTATAGGCGCAATTTGAGGGGCAAAGGTACGGCTGTTTTTTGGGGAATCCTTAGTGTAATCCGGCGCGGGCTTTACCATCGCCGTTCGGGATGACGGACGATGACAAGAACAGGTAAAGCACAAAAAACGGCGCGCTTCAACCCTTGGGCCAAAGCGCGCCGCGCGAAGATTCTGAATACAGCGAGAGTAGAGGCGTGTTTCGCTAGGCTCGGGGGTTAGTAGTTGTCGTCGGAGCGGTTGGGGTTGAAGCCCTTCTCGCCTTCGAAGTTATCGTAGGTGGGGCGGGGGCGGTCAAGCTCGGCCACTTCCTCTTCGGTCAGCAGCTCCTCGCGCACATATTCCACGGCGTCCTGCAGCGCATCCAAGAACTTGGCGAAGTCTTCCTTGTAGAGGAAGATTTTGTGTTTCTCGTAGGAAAACGTGTCATCATCCCGCAGCTTGCGCTTGCTCTCGGTGATGGTGAGGTAGTAGTCCTGGCCGCGCGTCGCCTTTACGTCGAAAAAGTACGTGCGCTTGCCTGCTTTGATGCGTTGGGAGTAAATTTCTTCCTGATCGTGACGGTCTTCCACGGGGCCTTCAATAGGTTGATTATTCCAAGATGATTGAATTGCAACCCAAAGTAAAGTGTTAGAGGCGTATATAAAAATATTGAGGTCAAATTATTTACGCAAAATGCCAGGTACCTTTGTTTTACAGTGTTCCGGAATCGGAAGTAAGAATTTGGCGCGGCCGGGCAACGGTTTCATAATCCGGCCCAAAGCAGGATTATAGTTAGGGTTTCTGCTATCTGCCGCTAGTTCCTGCTTCCCTTGTTCATCCCTTTACGCCTTCCCCGATGTCGAAACCTTTGGATCTGGCCGCCGTCCGCTCATTTGAGAACCTGGAGTTTCTGGCCCGCCAGCTCGTGGAGGGCTTTATCACGGGCCTGCACCAGTCGCCCTACCACGGCTTTTCAGTCGAATTCTCCGAGCACCGGCTCTACAATCCTGGCGAAAGCACCCGCCACATCGACTGGAAAGTGTTTGCCCGCACCGACAAGCTCTTCGTGAAGCGCTACGAGGAGGAAACCAACCTGCGCTGCCACCTGCTGCTCGACGTGAGCCCGAGCATGTACTATCCCGCGCCGGGCCACGACAAGCTGCGCTTTGCCGTGCTCTGCGCCGCGGCCCTTACCACACTGCTCCAGAAGCAGCGCGACGCCGTGGGCCTGGTCACTTTCGCTGACCAGATAGAGCTGCAAACGCCGGTTCGGTCTACTACCTCGCACCGCCACACGCTGCTGCTGACGCTGCAACAGCTGCTGGAGCGCCCCGCCGCCGCCCGTCGCCCCACCGACGTGGCCGGCGTGATTCACCAGATAGCCCAGCAGATTCCGAAACGGTCGTTGGTGATTCTGTTCTCCGACATGCTGGGCCGGAGCCCGGCAGAGCAAACCGCGAGCCTGGCGGCGCTGCAGCACCTGCGGCACCAGCAGCACGAGGTGCTGCTGTTCCACGTCATGGACCGCGCCACGGAGTCGGAATTCGCTTTTGCGGAGCGGCCTTACCTGTTTGAGGACGTGGAAACTGGCGAGCAGATTAAGCTGCAGCCCGGGCAGGTGCGCGAGCAATACCGCGCCGCCATGCAGCAGTACGAGCAGGAGCTGGCCCTGCGCTGCGGGCAGTATCGTATCGATTTTGTGCCGGTTGATATTCGGGAGCCATTCGACAAAGTGCTGTATGCTTACCTGGTGAAGCGCGGCAAAGTACGGTAGGGGCTATGGCTATATGGTATTGCCGGGTATGCGGCCTCGATTATGATGTGTCGCCGTGGGGGCCGCAGGAAGCTGCGCCCGACTACTCTACCTGCGCATGCTGCGGAGTCGTATTCGGCTACGACGACCAAACCGCCGCCAGCGCTACCGCTTATCGAAACAGCTGGTTGGAGGCGGGGGGAAAGTGGTTTTACCCCAGGATGCAGCCAAGTGACTGGCAATTGCAGCCCCAGCTCGCCCAGATTCCGGAACCCTACCGCTAAGCATGTGTTTGAGTTAGGGCTGGAAGGGTGTAAAGACGCATACTCGCGTCTCACCGGCCGCGCCGGCACAACGATTTTCGTTCAACGACGAGACGCAAGTATGCGTCTCTACATCAGTTTGACGGCTCTTACGCTAACTCAAACAGCTTCTAAGCGTGTGTTTGAGAATGGTCCTGCCAGAGCAAGCAGGGCGAAATCAGCTCTATTGAATACTCCCAAACACGCTCCACGAGCTTCTTTTGTACCCATTACAGCTTCGGGCTGCCTGATTATATGCTGATTGATTCCCTGTTTGCACTGGTTTTTCTGTGTTTGCCCTCGGCCTTGATAACGGGCTACATTGCCCACATGAACAACCGCTCATTGTGGCGCTGGATGCTGTTTGGCGCAGCCCTACCGTTCATCGCCACTTTTGTCGCCATGATCGTCACGTATTTCGACCAAAAGCGGGCGGCTCGCGGGGAAGGCGCAGCTCCTGGTAGCGCGGAGACAGAAAAATGACCGGTTCTATTGCTGCTGCTGCTTTTTACTTCACAATAGGTTTGTATGCCCGAGCTTATTCTGGCCGGAGTGCTGGGCGCGCTGTTTCTGCTGCCTCTCCTGACGGCGTATATGGCCCATACCAACGGCCGCCGCTTTTGGCCCTGGTTCCTGGTGGGGGTGCGGATTACCCTACGTGTCGCTTTTCGTCGCGATGCTCGTGGTACGCCGCGACCGTAAGAAAGTGTCGCTGTAGCTGCAGCTGCTCCGCCGGGTCTGCTTATGCGGGCGGCTTCTCGTTCGGCGCGTTATCCAACGACTGCCAGAGGTACTTGCTGGCCAGCGTACGGTAAGGCCGCCACGGCTCGGCAATTTCAGTCATGCGCCGCAGCAGGGCGCGGCCGGTTTCCGGCAGGCCGTAGTGCTTGCGCATGGCATTCTGAATGCCCAGGTCGCCTTCGGGAAATACGTCGGGCTGGTCCAGGGCAAACATTTGCAGCATCTGGGCCGTCCAGCGGCCGACGCCTTTTATCTGGGTGAGGTGCTGGGTGAATTCGTCGGGGGCGAGCTGGCTGAGGTAGCTGTGGTCGAGTTGTTCGCGCTGGGCAAAGTTGGCAATAGCCCGCAGATAGCCGGCTTTCTGGCGCGAAATGCCGGCTGTGCGCAGGTCTTCGTCGGTGAGTAGCAGCAGCGCGGCGGGCTCGGGGTAGCCATCGGGAGCAAACAAAGCCTGCACCTTTTTCCAGATGGCCGCCGCTGCCTTGGTCGAAATCTGCTGGCTTACGATGGCCCGCAGCAATGCCAGATACAGGTCTTCGTGCGAGCTGGCCTCAATGGCGCGGCCTCGGGCAATGAGTGCTGCCAGCACCGCGTCAGCTTGGCTCAAATGACGAATAGCGGCTTCCGCAGCGGCTGATTTGGCAGCAGGTAGATCAGGCTTGGTCACTGTCGACGGAATGAGTGGGAATAGAAATTACCTGGAGCACGTCGCCAGTGGGCGTAATTTTTACCCCGGTAAGCGCCCGGCCATATACCGCACCGGTATCGAGGTTCAGCACGTACGCCACGGGGTCAAAATCGGGGCGGCCATCGGCGGTAGGCGTGTGGCCAATAACCTGCAGCTTGCCCAGATTGCGCAGCTCGCCGCGCCGCCACAAAATCCCGTCGATGTTGTCCTCGTCCAGCGGGTCGGGCGTGTCGGCCACGCCGGCATGGCTGACGAAAACGTGTTCATTCTCCCAGAACAGCGGGCGCTGGGCCAGCCAGGGCAGGTGCGTAGCCAGCAACTCACGTCGGTGTCCATATTGCAGAAACGTGTGGCGGCCGCCCCATTGCAGCCAGTTGGGGTAGGGCCCTTGTGGGCCGTAGTGCCGAAGCATGCCTATTTCGTGGTTGCCCTTCAGAAACATGGTCTGGCCGGGGTGCTGCTCATCGAGGCTGATGGCCAAGGCAATGGTTTCGGGCGCGAAGTTGCCCCGATCCATGAGGTCGCCCACCTGAATGAGGAGCTCGTGCTCGGGCTGCCAGTGTTGGAGCAGTTCCAGCAACGTGTGGTAGCAGCCGTGCACGTCGCCAATAACAAACAGATTCATACGCATGGGTCTGGCGTGAAGGCTGGGCCACCGAACCGCCGGGTGGTACCGTTGCTGCCAGAGTTGGCGTAAAGATGAGAGTTAGTTCGGAACAGCGCCCCTGCAGCTAATGCCACGGCCGAATGAATAAGGGAGCGGCCCCACTGCTATACCAGTTCTCAGTCGAAGAAAGCCCGGTGACAGCTGTGCCGCCACCGGGCCTGTATCCAATCAAAGCGCTACGCTACGCGGGTACGCTGAGTGTTTGCAGCGCGTTTTTTACGCGCTCTATCATCGTATCGTCCACGTCCAGGTGGGTGACGAAGCGAATCATCTGGGGGCCGAACGACGATGCCCGAATGCCCAGCTGCTCCAGATGCGCCAGAAAGACTTCGGACTTCATTTCGGCTTGCAGGCGGAAAATCACCAGGTTGGTTTCGCTCGGCAGCACCTCGGCTACGTAGGGCTGCGTGGCCAATGTGGCCCCCAGGTCCTGGGCCCGCCGGTGGTCGTCGGCCAGGCGCTCCACGTTGTGCGCCAGCGCGTAGAGGCCCGCCGCCGCCAAAATGCCCGCCTGGCGCATGCCGCCGCCCATCACCTTGCGAATGCGGCGGCACTTGTGAATAAACGCGTTGCTGCCCAGCAATACCGAACCCACCGGCGCCCCGAGGCCCTTCGACAAGCACACCGAAATAGAATCGAAATACTGGCCGTAGTCGGCCGCGCGCTGGCCGGTAGCCACCAGGGCGTTAAAAATACGGGCTCCGTCGAGGTGCAGGGCCAGGCCACGCCGCTGTGCTACCTCGGCAATGCTGGCAATGGTTTCGAGCGAGTAACAGCTGCCGCCGCCCCGGTTACTGGTGTTTTCCAGGCAGATGAGGTTGGAGGTCGGATAATGCACGTTGTTGGCCGGCCGGATGGCGGCTTCTACCTGCGCGGCCGTCACGCGGCCCCGGTCGCCGGGCAGCAGGGCCACCGACGCACCCGAGTGAAACGCAATGCCCCCTACTTCCCAGAGGTACACATGAGCCGTCTGCTCACAAATTACCTCCGATAGTGGCTCGGTATGGGCTTTAATGGCAATCTGATTGGTCATGGTACCGGAAGGGCAGAAGAGGCCGGCTTCGAGCCCAAAAAGGGCGGCCGAAGTTTCTTCCAGTGCCCGCACGGTGGGGTCTTCCTCGTATACATCGTCGCCCACGGGGGCTTCGAGCATGGTCTGCAGCATGGCCGCCGTGGGGCGGGTGACGGTGTCGGAGCGCAAATCGATAATAGGTTCAGCCATAGTTGGGAGCGAAGAGGAAATGAAGAAGACAAGGAAGAACAAACAACTGTTTCCCGATTCAAAAATAAGACTTACTTTTGCCCCTCCTTTACAAAAAGACTTTAACCGACCCGGATATGAGCATCACCCGACTGAAGCGGAAGCACCGCAAGAACATTGCGCGCGCCAACAACAAGCAGCGTATCATCAAGCAATTGCTGCTAACCCCCGTTTTGAAGAACGTGGATCTTGATGAACTGAAGTCCCGTTTCAACGGCGGTGCTGCTCCGGTAGCCACCGAAACCAAAGCCAAAACTGCCCCGTCGGCTAAGACGGCTAAGACGGCTACGGCTCAGGACAACGCCGCCGCATTCGATGATGCGGAAGCTGTAACCAAGCCCGTAAACGAAGACGGTCAGGAAGGCGAGCATCCCAAGCCGGAAATCGCCCTGTAAATCAGCTTGCCATCCCGCGTCGGTTGGCTTCTATAGATTTCACCAAAGCGCCTCTTTCAGCAAGAAGGGGGCGCTTTGTTGTGTTTACGTGCGAGCCACAGATCCGGCGGGCCGCCGTGCTTACGCCAGGCGTATGGCCGCCTGACCACTGAACTTACTTCGCGGCCACGCGCGGCCCCAGCTCAATGGCTTGCAGCTGCTGCAGCTTGCCGCCGGCCACTTCGAAGCGCAGCATCGTCCGGATTTTGTGAAACCCGTGGCGGCCGGCCGCGCCGGGGTTCAGGTGGAGCAGGCCCAGCTTGGGGTCGGGCATTACTTTGAGAATGTGCGAGTGGCCGGAAATAAACAGGCCGGGCCTTTCCTGCGTCACCAGCGGCCGGGCAGCGGGGGAGTAGTAGCCCGGGTAGCCGCCAATGTGGGTCATGAGCACCACCAGGCCCTCTACCTCGAAGCGCTGCACCATCGGCTGGGTCAGGCGCACGTCGCGGCCGTCAATGTTGCCATATACGCCCCGCAACGGGGCCACGGCTTCCAAGGCTTCAACTACTTCAGCGGTGCCAAAGTCGCCCGCATGCCATATTTCGTCGCAGCCATCGAGGTGGTGCAGGATGCGCTCATCCCAGTAGCTGTGGGTGTCAGAAAGTAAACCGATTTTTTTCATTGCACCGTAAAAGTAGGGCCAGTCTGAAGCTTACGAATAATCTGGGTTCATAAATGCGGCAAGTGGCTGTGACCCGGCAACGGAACCGGCTGCATCCCGTATCTTGCCCAGCTTTCTCCGATTTTTGATTGCCGATATTTATGTTGTGTTTTGCAACAGACCTCGGAGCTATTTCCTCTTACTTGCCCCTCTGATTACCCTGCGATGAACGTATTCATCAACGATATTCCGCTGATCATCAAAAAGACCAGCGAGAAAGTCTACAAGCACCGCTACGACCTGATTTTGAACGCGGAGGATGAGTTCAGCTCCAAAGATCTGATCGGCGACGTGCTCGTGCGCGACGTCACGGACCCGTTCATCGACCGGATTCTGCGGCTCATGGAAGTCAAGAAGCTCAAGAAGCTCAAGTCGCTGACGCTGCTGGCACGCAAGAAAAAGCGGCTCATTCTCCACCTCAAAGACCAGTTTCGCATTGTGAAGGCCGCCGGCGGCCTCGTTGTGAAGGATGGTATGGTGCTGATGATTTATCGCCTCGGCAAGTGGGATTTGCCCAAGGGCAAGCTCAAAAAAGACGAAGACCCGGGCCTGGGGGCGTTGCGCGAAGTGGAAGAGGAGTGCAATATCAAAGTGGATATGGGCGAAGAGCTACCCAGCACCTGGCATTCGTATGCCTACAACGGCAACAAAATTCTGAAAAAAACGAATTGGTACATCATGACCTGTACCGACGATTCGCTGATGAAGCCGCAGGCCGAGGAATACATCGAAGAAGTGCGCTGGATGACTCCGCTGGAGGCTCTGGCCGTACTCGATGAAGCCTACGCCTCCATTGCCTTAGTCGTGCGCCATTACCTGGGCGAAACGTCCGGTACGGAGTCGGCCAAGGAGTCAGCCAAAGAAAAATAACCTAACCCGAGCTTTTGCTTATGCGCCCGTTCCGCTACTTGCCTTTCGTATTGTTGCTGAGCGGGGTTGCCGCCTGCACCGGCAGCCAGAATGCTACCGAAAATAGTGCTCCCCGAACCGAGCAGGGCACTGCCGCCAACCCTAGCCAACTCGATTTGCCCTCGCTGGTCGGCAAGAATATAGACCAAGTACGGCGGGTGCTGGGCACGCCGCTCGAAACGAAGGATGAAGCCATCGGGCTGGACCCGACTCCCGAGCAGATGAAGTCTACCAAAGGAGCCGATTGGATCAATACGTTCGAGCGCAGCGGCTCTACCATCGTGGTTACTTACAATGCCAAGTCGCGCAAGGTGCTCGACATGGTGCTCATCGGCTCGGATGAGGATGAGCTGATGCGGCGCGGCAACCTCGTGATGACGGCTCCCGAGTACATAGTGTTGCCCGTGCCCGACCCCAAGAACAAGCAGTCCATATCGGGCGTCCGGATGGTGTCGCGGCGCTAGCTAGCCGGTGCTTCGTAGGCCGGCAGCGCGAAGGGCACGAAGTCGTCCACGTTGCCTCCGAAACGGTGCACTTCGCGGATGATGGTGCTGCTGATAGCCGCTAGTACCGGGGAAGTAATCAGGAACACGGTTTCCAGCTCCGGATTCAGGTGGCGGTTGGCCTGGGCAATGGTATTTTCGTACTCAAAGTCGGTAGTGTTGCGCAGGCCCCGCAGCAAAAACTTAGCGCCTGCTTGTCGGGCGTAGTCGGCGGTGAGGCCCTTGTAGGCCCGCACCGAAACGTGCGGCTCGTCCCGGAATACCGCCTCAATCATCGTCACCATCTGCTCCACGGGCAAGTAGCGGGACTTGCTGCTGTTGTTGCCAATGGCAATGATGACCTCATCGAACAGCGCCGCGCCGCGCCGTACCACGTCGAGGTGGCCGTTGGTGAAGGGGTCGAAAGAGCCGGGGAAGAGGGCAATGCGCTTCATGCGTCGCGGAATAGATGGTTTTTGACAACGCGAAGGTGGGAAAAACCCGGGTTATTGTGCACTACACACTTTGGCTTCTGCAAGCGTGACTGTTTCTGCATCCTAAAGCGAAAAGCCCTTTCCCGTCATAATGGGAAAGGGCTTTCTGGTAAAACAGTATTTCTATACTTCGCAGCGCCCCGGTTGACGCTTCACTGATAAGCGAAATAGCGTGGCTACTCGCAATGACAGCGAAGCTGTTTAGAAAGTCAAAAGCATGACGTGCTGATTACGGTTGGCGACTTTCTACAGCTTCAGCTGCACTACTCGCACAGATGCAAGCTGTAGAGTTCAAAATAGCGGTACTCAAACACATCATTCAGGCGGTAGCTGTAGGCCAGGTCGAAGGGGCGGTTGCCGAAACGGATAGTGCGAATGTACTTGCGCAGGATGGTGAACAGCTCGGAGTCGTGCATCAGGTCGCCCCACACGACAACGGCGTCCTGATCGGGGTTGAGCTGCAGCTCCTGCATTACCAGAATGGTGTAGTAAATCAGGTCTTCGGGCGTGGTAAAGGCGAAGACGTTGCAGAACTCCAGCCGCTTGTCGCGCACGGCCACGATGGTGACTTCCTGGTGGCCCAGGCTGAGGTAAAGGCGGCGCGGGGCGGCCAGCTCGCTCTGGTGAATCACGCCTTCGAGTAGGGCACTGGTTTGGTGCAAGAGCTTGCCAGTCGGGTAGGTGGCGTGAAACCAGTCGGCCAGGGCCTTTTCGGCCGCGAATACGCTTACGACTTCCAGACTCGAATGCACGTAGCAGCCTACCGTTTCGTGCTCGGGGTGCACGGTATGATGCAGGCGCAAGTAGTCGGCCTCGTCGCCGGAGCGGAACAGAGGCTTGGGCAGAAGCGTGAACGAGCGGTTTTGCACCGCCAGCCGTACCTGATTCCAGCTATCTAGACCTAGCAGGTCATGTTCCTGCGCCAGGGCCTGTACTTGCTCGGCCCAGGAAGCAGCCGTGCTCAGCGGGTAGTCTTCCAGGGCCACGAATTTATTGCGCCGCGTATCGACCACTCCCAGCCGCAGCCCGTTGCCGCCGGCCGTGAGGTAGAGGTTGTAGTCGGACGGCGACGCGGGGTCCAGCGTTTCGTCGCGCAAAGACTGCGATGCAACAGGCGGGGCAGGAAGAGACAAGGCGGTAGACGAAGCGGTAGAAGACACGGCGGAAGGGTAGGCAGAAAACGCTGATCAGGCTGTTAAAGGTACGAAAGCCCCGTAAACTGCTGAAGGGCTGAACCGGAGTTCGGCGGGGAATTATTGGAACATGATGTAGGGAATGAATACGTCGTCGGGGCTGATGACGTGGCGCAAAATGGGATGCACCTGAGTCGGCAGCAATGCGCCCAGCTGCCGGGGCGTGAGAAAAGCCAATTCGGTCAGGAGCTGGGTTTCGGGCGTGTGTTCGGGGTCGGAGCCGAGACGGGGAATGGCCATTTCATCTACTGGCTTCACCTCAAAGAACAGCTCCAGGGCTTGCAGCGAGTCGCTCTTGAACTCGTGCAGGTGCAGAAAGCGGCCTACAGTAACCTCCAAGCCGGTTTCTTCCTGATATTCGCGGCGCAGGCACTCCCGAATGGTTTCGCCGAACTGCCAGCCCCCGCCCGGCGGCGACCAGAAAGGCGCGTCGCCGGCCAGCATTCCCCGGTGGGCCGTCAGCAGCATCGCTCCCTGCCGAATCAGCAGGCCGCAGGCCCGCACCCGTACTTGGCCGGTGTAGGCTTGTAGCAACGACTCGGATAGGGCGTCGGGCGGGGAAGAAGGAGGTAGCATCATCAGGAATGGGTACTAAAAGTTACGGATTGGTAGAACGGGCGGCTCGCCGGAAAAAAAGCCGGCGGAACCGGCCGCCCAGGTACAGCAGCAGCACTACCACCAGCCCGGCCATGAGCAACGGCAAAAACAGGCCGAGTGCAGAACCGACAATGGCCAGAAAGTTTTCCAGCGTGGCCAGCAGCGGATTGCCCAAGCCCGCCGTGGTAGCCGTGGAGCCCGCCCGCAGCAGTGCCGTGCCCGACTGCACCATGCCGGCCGTGCCGCCGCCCACCAGCACGCCCAGGCCCCAGCGCACCACCGGGTCGAGGTCGGGCAGGGCAGAGGTCATGAGCAGGGTGCCGGCAATAAACGAGGCGGGCGTGGTAATCGTATCCAGCAGGTTGTCGATGACGGGCACGTAGTAGGCCAGCATTTCAGCCAGCGTAGCCGTGGCCAAAATGCCGAAAGCCGGCCAGGTGCCCAGCCACGCAAAGCCGGGGGAGGGAGCCATAAAACCGGTGAGATAGGCCAGGTTAGCCGCCAGCAGCGGCACGAACACCCGAAAGCCGCTGCACGCTGCCAGGGCCATTCCCAGGCCCCCGGCCACCAAATAGTCTAGTGTTGTCATATGAGTTGGACGGCCCGCAGCAGGCCGTGGCCGGAAGATACGTAAGCCGGCGCATTGCGGCTGCCGCCCGCCGGGTACGTACCTTTGGCTCATGAGTAGTACTGCACAGCCTGACCTGAACGTCGAAACCCTGGAAGTCCGTATCCGCCGCAAGCTGGCGCGCCAGCATTTCATGCACCTCATCGGCGCCGACCTGACCACCATTGAGCCCGGCCGCGTGGTAGCCGAGCTAAAGCTGGAGCAGCAGCACCACCAGAATATGGGCTTTGCGCACGGCGGTTTGGTGGCTACCATGGCCGACCTGGCGGCGGGCTTTGCGGCCGTTACGCTGGTGCCCGACGGTTTGGCCGTCGTGACGGCGGAGCTGAAAACGACGTATCTGCGGCCGGGAGTGGGAGCAACGCTGCGAGCCGTGGGCTGGGTACTGAAGCCGGGCCGCCGCCTGCACTTCTGCGAGGCTGAGGTGTGGTGCGACGAGGTGCTGGTAGCTAAGGCGTCGGCTACGATGGCCGTGGTGGAGGCGCAGTAGGAGAATACAGGATGGGAGCCTGCCAGGTACGAGTTGAGGAAATAGCCGAAAACGCCTGTATAAACTGTGCTTCGTAGGATAGGTATGCGGCTAAGCTTGTTGAAGATAATAAGCTAAAATCAGTGGTGCTAGTATCTGAACCGCTGAAGTTGAAAGAAGAATTTGAAGCAGATCAGTAACTAAAAATGCTTTCCATCAGAACCCCGTCCGTTCGCGACTATTTTGCTTTTGACCCCACCCAGGACCAGGCTACGCTATTTCACAAGCTGGACGAGTTTCTGAAAGACGATTTGCCGGGCCGCAAGGTGTTTGTGCTGCGCGGCTACGCCGGCACGGGCAAAACCACCGTGGTCAGTGCCTTGGTGCAGTGGCTGCACCGCATGCAGCGCAAATACACGCTGATGGCCCCCACCGGCCGCGCGGCCAAGGTGATGAGTGCCTACTCGGGGGTGGCCGCCAGCACCATTCACAAGAAGATTTACCGGCAGACGTCGGGCACGCCCTCGCAGAGCCTCTCGTTTCAGCGCCAGCCCAACCGCACCACCGACACGCTTTACATCGTGGACGAGGCCTCGATGATTTCCGACGAGAAGTCGTTCGGGGAAAACGGCCTGCTCGATGATCTGATGGGCTACGTCTTTGAAAAGCCGTCCAATAAGCTGCTCGTTATCGGCGACACGGCCCAGCTGCCGCCCGTGGGCCAGCTGCTCAGCCCCGCCCTCGACCCCGAGCTGCTCGCGCACCGCTTTCATGCCAAAGTCGATGGGGTGGAGCTGCGCCAGGTAATGCGCCAGGCCGAGGAATCGGGTATTCTGATGAATGCCACGGCCCTGCGCGAGGAGCTGCGCCAGGACGCGCCCCACATCCAGTTTTTCACCAAAGGCTACCCCGATATTTTCCGCATCGGCGGCGACAAGCTCGAAGACGGCTTGCGCTGGGCCTACAAGAAATTCGGGCACGAAAACACGACTATTATCTGCCGCTCCAACAAAAACGCCAACCTCTACAACCAGATGATTCGGCGCACGTTGTTCGATGCCGAAGAGGAAATTGAGGCCGGTGACTACCTGATGGTGGTGCGTAACAACTATTTCTGGCTGCCCAAGGACTCGGAAATGGGCTTTCTGGCCAACGGTGATTTTGTACAGGTCACCAAAATCGTGCGGCGGCAGGATGAGTTCGGCTTCCGCTTCGCCGATGCCCGCGTACGATTCGTGGACTACCCCGCCGAGGAAGAGCAGGAGGTGAAGTTGATGCTCGATACGCTGCACACCGAAAGTCCGGCGCTGCCCGCCGACCGCAGCAACGAGCTGTACCAGACGATTGCGGCCGATTATGCTCACCTCACCACCAAGAAGGAGAAAAGCGCTGCGCTGCGCAAAGACCCCTACCTGAATGCGCTACAGGTGAAGTTTGCCTACGCCCTGACCTGCCACAAAGCGCAGGGCGGCCAGTGGCAGGCCGTGTTCGTCGACCACGGCTTTCTGAAGGACGAAATGGTGAACAGCGAGTTTGCGCGCTGGCTCTATACGGCCGTCACCCGGGCTTCCGACCAGCTTTTTCTGCTCAACTTCAACCAGAAGCTCGTCGGCGATGCTCCGGTGGAAAAGGAATACTAAGCCGCACAAGACGGTGATTATAAGCATGATTAGCGTTCTGTAATGTTCAGTCTAGCTCCTCTTCTTAACCCGTTTTTCTGGGAAAGCTCACTCCTGGCAGGCTCGGCAATTCCCTTTTCCAAAGGAGTTGAAAGGCTATCCAGTAGCGCGGGTTGCGACCTTCTCCGGAACCTCATTCGGCAGCAGCAGGTTCTCTGTTGAATGGACGGTTTCGGAGGTATGAAAACTGGCAGGATAGTTGGCTGGCACCGCAAAACCCCTAAATTTGTTTACCTCACCTTACTAACGAAACTACCTCATGAAAAAGGCACTCATTCTGGCTTTGTCGTTTTCGCTGGCGGGCGTAGCCGCGCAGGCACAGTCATCCGCCGTGAAGCCCGCCAACGCGCAGGAGAAAGTAGCTGGCCCCCAGATTCAGTTTGATGAGCTGAAGTACGACTTCGGGGCCATCAAGCAAGGCGACGTGGTCGACCACACCTTCAAATTCAAGAACGTAGGCACCCAGCCCCTGGTGATTTCCAACATCGGCGTGAGCTGCGGCTGCACCACTCCCGACTGGACCAAAGACCCTATTATGCCCGGCAAAACCGGCAGCATCTCGGCCAAGTTCAACAGCGCCGGTAAGATGGGCATGCAGAACAAAGTGCTGACTGTGGAGTCGAACTCAGCCGCTGGCAATGCTATGGTGTCGTTGGTAGGCGAAGTAAAAGACGCTGCCTCCGCCAGTGCCGCTCCCACCACGCCGACCGAGTCGAAGACAAACGGCGTGATGGATGAAAAGGACGCCAAGCAGAAGATGAAGATGGGCGACAGCAAAATGAAAGCGAAGCGCAAATCGTAATTTGCTAACGAGCTGAAACAGTAAAAAAGGGCGTTCCGCAGCTGCGGAACGCCCTTTTTTTGTGGGGAAGAAATTACCTGGGTAATGACGGACCGCGTCCGTTTTACCGGCGACTATGCCTGCCGGGCGGCCAGCAGCAGGCTAATCCAGCCCGCAATTAGTAGTAAGCCGCCCAGGGGAGCTACGGCACCCAGCTTGGTGATGCCCGTGAAGCAGAGCGTGTAGAGGGAGCCACTGAAAATCAGGATGCCGCCCAGCCAAAGCCAGGCCGTGGTGCTCAGCGTTTTGAGGTCGGGGCGCAGGGCCAGCAGAATGCCGACGGCCAGCAGCGCCAGCGTATGATAAAACTGATAGCGCACGGCGGTTTCGAAGGTTTCGAAGCGGCCGGAAGCCTCCAGCATCTTGCGCAGGCCGTGCGCCCCGAAGGCACCGATAGCCACGCCGGAAGCTCCCAGCAAAGCAGCTAGTTGTAGGATGAGACGAGCAGTCATAGTAGAAAAACAAGTGAAAAAAACAGGCGAGTGGCGAACATACAGCCGCTTTGTTAGTAAAAAAGCGGTTTAAAAAGTCGTTTTTCGGTCATGCTTGATCTGGCGGCCGCTTGTCGAAGCATCTCTACCGCGCCGTTCAACGAAGCGGTAGAGATGCTTCAACTTCGCTCAGCATGACGTGCTACTTGTTTCGAGCGACTTTCTAAACAGCTTCGTGGTATGCCGCACAATGGCGGCGGTCAGGCATTAGCTTACTTGGTAATTGCGGGCCCCAAAAATAGCGCTGCCCACCCGAATCAGCGTGCTGCCTTCCTCAATAGCCACCGCGTAGTCGGCACTCATGCCCATCGATATTTCGCGGAATGTAGGCTGCTGGGCAAAGTAGTGCGTTTGCAGATGCGTGAAATAGCCCCGCAACTCCCCAAACTCCCGGCGTAGCTGCGGCTCGTCGTCGGTGTTGGTGCCCACGCCCATCACGCCCGCAATCTGTATGTGGCGCATGGCGCGGTAGGCCTCCGACTGTAGTATTTCCTCCGCTTCGGGCAGCGAAAGGCCGAATTTGGTTTCCTCGGTGGCAATGTGGAACTGCAAGAGGCAGTGCACCACCCGGTCATGTTTGGCGGCCTGCTTCTCGATTTCCTGGAGCAGCTTCAGGCTGTCGACGCTCTGGATGGTGTGCACGAACGGAGCAATGTATTTCACCTTGTTCGTTTGCAGGTGGCCGATGAGGTGCCACTCTACATCGGCGGGCAGCTCGGGCTGCTTGGCCACCATTTCCTGCACCTTGTTCTCGCCAAACAGGCGTGCGCCGGCATCGTAGGCTTCCTGCAACAGCGCTAAGGGGTGCGTTTTGGTTACGGCTACCAGCCGGGCAGGGGTGCCTTGCAGCTGGCTTTCGAAGTAGTGGAGGTTGTCGGTAATGGGCATTTATGGAGGAGTAAAGCCGTGCCTGAGCCTGCTTGCGGCCCGGCGTAAGCTCTTGGGAATGATACCGGAAAGTTAGTCTTCCAGGGAATTAGTGAGAAACGTGTTTTTCAGGGCCAGCCACAGCAGCCACAGGCCCACGCACCACAACAGATAAATGCGGTAATAGTCTTTGGTGTTGCGGTAGCGCGTCTGCTTGATTTCTGACTTTTCGTATTGATCAATGCGTTGGAGCACTTTGCGCAACGCTCCGTTGTCGGTGGCCCGAAAGAACTGCCCTTCGCCGGCCTGGGCCAGATGCCGCATGGTGGTTTCGTCGAGCTGGGTTTCGACGAAGCGGGGCCGGCCGGCCGCGTCGCGCCCGTAGGGCACGTAGCCATCCTTGCCCAGCCCGATGGTATAAATCTTGACGCCAAAAGCGTGGGCCAGCTGGGCCGCCGTCAGTGGATCGAGGCTGCCGGCGGTATTCTCGCCATCCGAAATAAGAATACAAACCTTGGTGCGGCTGCGGGAGTCGCGCAGGCGGTTGGTGGCCACGCCCAGCGCGTTGCCAATGGCCGTGCCATCGTTGGCAATCATGCCCAGCTTCAGGCTTTGCAGGCTTTCGCGCAGCAGCTCGTAGTCGGTGGTGAGCGGAGCCAGGGAATACGCATCACCGGCAAACACGACCAAGCCGATCCGGTCGCCGGTGCGGCCATCGATGAACTCGCGGGCCACGCGCTTGGCGGCCTCCAGGCGGTTGGGCTTCAGGTCTTCCAGCTCCATCGACGACGAGACATCGAGCAGCACCAGAATATCGATGCCCTGGCCGGTTTGCACTACTCGCTCGTCGGTGCGCTGCGGGCGGGCCAGAGCTACGACGCCAAACGCCAGGCTCAGCCCGAGCACGATATCGGGCAGAAAGCGCAACCCCGCGCTCCAGTCGCGGCGCAGCTCGCCCGCTACGAAGGCCACCCCCAGGCGCGGCCGGCGGCGGTGCACCAGCAGCCAACGCACCAGAAACAGCCCCGGAATGAGCAGAATCAGCAGCAATAAGCGCGGCTGCTGCCACGTGTAGCTCGTGAGCGTGGCATAGCGCAACCCATCCAACAGCGGAGCCAGGAAGCGTTGCCAGAGCTGATTCATGGGGAGGGAGTGAGGAGAGAAGCGAGCAATCTACGCCCGTGAGCGCACCGAAACCAAGTCGTAGCGCCGTTCGGCAAAGGTGCGCAGCAATTCGAAAGCAAGGTCCGTTTCGGCTTCTTCCTCATTAAACTGATTGCCATAGATAACCTGGTCGGCGATGCGCAGCGCGGTATTGATGTCCTGGTCGTTTTCGTAATGCGCCACTATTTCCTTGGTCGTCAGGCTATTAATGGTATTGTCTTCGAGGCCGGTGAGGTAGTTCTTCCAGAGCGTAATGGCCCGCTCCATATTGGTGAGAGACCTCGACAGCGCGAACCGCTCGATGTGCCGGGCATACTGCGCCAGAAAGTACACGTGGTTCTTTCGCAGCTTATAGAGCTGGTAGCGCCGCCGTAGCGTCCGCCGAAAGCTGATGAAGATGCCGCCCAGCGCCAGCGCCAGCAGCCCCGTGCCCGCCAGCCAGTACGGATAGTTGAACCGCGCCGGCACCGGCAGCAGCACCGTGTTCTGGCGCAGCACTGGCACGGCGCCGCTCAGGGCCGGTGCCGTGCGCCGCAGCCGTAGCGAGGCTGCCGTGCTGGGCACCGTCACCGTATCGTTGCCGCGCAGGATGGTAACGGGCAGACTCAGGCGCTGCACCGAGTCGAGGGCAAACGTGCGCAGGTGATAGATGGTACGGTCGAGGCTCTGGCCACGGCGGGTGCGGGTAGGATAATAGGTTTTGCCCACGTACTCAAACGGTTTGAACTCGGCCGTAGAGTCGGGAAAGATAACCTCCAGGCCGGGCGCGTGCACGTAGCTCAGCTCGTAGTCGATACTGTCGCCGACGCGGGTGGTGGGCCGCATGAAGCGGCTGCGGGGCTCCTGGGCCACCGCCGCGCGGGCGCTGAACACAGTGCTGCCCAGCACCATGGCCAGCAGCCCGATATACGTCAGGAAGTGCCGCATGCTACGCCCGCCCGCCCCGCTGATTGCGCCGCCGAAACAGCCGTACCAGCTGGGGCACGAAGTCGGCGTCGGTGGAAACGGACAGGTACTCGGTGCGGTGGCGGCGGCAGATCTGGCCGATTTGCTCCCGGTTCTGCTCGTAGGTAGCCCGGTAGCGCTTGCGGAAACTCTCGGCCGAGGTATTGACCCACACCGTGCGGCCCGTTTCCTGGTCGAGCAGCGGCACAATGCCCAGGGGGGGGAATTCCTGTTCCCGCTTGTCGAGCAGCTGCACCACAATCAGGTCGTGCTTGCGGGCCAGCATCGTCAGTTCCCGCTCGTAGTTGGTATCGATAAAGTCGGAAATCAGCAGGATAATGCTGCGGCGCTTGAGGATGCCCAGCGCCTGCTTGATGCCGCTGCCCACGGCCGTGTGCCGGGAGCGGGGCTCCAGCTCAAACAGCCGCTTGATGAGCATGTAGGCGTGCCGGATGCCTTTGCCCGGGGCCAGGTACATTTCCTTCTGGTCGGAGAAAGCCAGGATGCCGAGCTGCGCGTCCTGCCGGGCGGCGGCCAGGGCCAGAATACCACATATTTCGCGGCCCACGTCCAGCTTGCGCCGGCCCTCGGCTCCCACCTGCTGGGAGGCACTCACATCGAGCAGCAGCACCACCGACTGTTCCCGCTCCTCCTTGTAGGTTTTGACGAACGTGCCGTGGCCTTTGCTCGATACGGCCCAGTCGATGGCCCGCACTTCGTCGCCGTACTGGTAGAGGCGCACGTCGTCGAATTCGAGGCCGGTGCCTTTGAAAACGGAATGAAAATCGCCCTGCAGCTGCGCATCAGCAGCCTTCAGAATCCGGATTTCCATTTGCCGAAGTCTGCGTACCAGTTGTTGAAAAGGAGTAGCGGCCGGTGAATTCATTTCCTCTAAACTACGGGTTCCTCCTAACTTTGCAGCCGTGAAAAAGCTTCTTCCCTGCCTGGCCCTGATTCTGAGCGTGTTGCTGACCGGCTGTCAGCGGCCCGAAGAAGCCGTGCCGCCGTCTACGCTGGTGCCCAAAGACAAAATGATTCGGATGCTGGTTGAAGTACACCTGAATGAGAGCCGGGTGGAAGGCACCAAGCTTCGCCCCGATTCCGCGCAGGCTCTGTTCAATCAGCTCCAGAAAGATATGTTCTGGCGCTTCGAAATCTCGGATTCGGCCTTCTGGCAGAGCTACCGCTACTACGCCGTGCACAACAAGGACCTGGACGAGATGTACGGCATCGTGCTCGACAGTCTCTCGATGCGCAAAGTACGGATGCAAACCATGCCCAAACCCTAGCTTGGGCTTAGGCCAGCCGGCTACCGTTGGGCACCGCCCCGGTTAGCGCGGCCAGCACAATGTGGCCCTCGGCATCGGGGGCCCCGGTTACCAGCACCTCCGACCGAAACGGCCCAATCTGCCTCACCGGAAAGTTAACCACGCACAGCACTTGCCGGCCCACCAGGTCGGCGGGGGAGTAGTGGTGCGTAATCTGGGCGCTGGAGCGTTTGGAGCCCAGCTCCGGCCCCAGATCTATCAGGAGCTGGTAGGCGGGCTTGCGGGCCTGCGGAAACTCGCGGGCCTCCACAATGGTGCCCACCCGTAGGTCGACACGCTCAAAGTCGGCCCAGGAAATAGTAGCGGGAGTATTCATAAGCGCAACTTAGCCCCGCGCCGGCTACGGGCGGGTTCGGAGTTGACAAAAAGTCCATTCTGTCCTGTCTTGGTAAGCGGACGACAGATCAAGCAGGACAAAGAAGGCAAACCTAGCAAATCAACAACCCAACCCCCGGCTAAGGCAGCGAGGCAAACTTATCCAGCAGCGCCAGGCGCTGTTTTACTTGTGCTTCCCAAAAAGCCTGTTTAGTAGGGCTGAGGCCGTGGTTGGTTTCCCGGTCGTAGTTGAATTCTTCCCGTTTCCAGGCGGAAAAAGCCGCGTTGCTGAGGTTGTTGAAAGCCGGATTCAGATGCTCGCAGTCCAGCTTGAGGAAGCTGATTTTTTGCCGCAGCATCCGGGCGTGCAGCTCCGTAATATCAAAATGAAGCTGCTCGTGGCGCAGCAGCTCCGGCGAGGCCTTCACCTTGTCGCGCACCCACGACTCGTGGGGAATAAACACGGCTTTCACTTCGGAAGAAAACACGTAATCCTTGCAGCCCACCTGCACGTCGATGGTGGCCGAGGTAAGCGCCGCCAGCTGTTCGGCTGGCATTGGCTTGCTGTGGAAGTCGGCCCAGGTGAGTGGCCGCGTCGCCGACCAGGTAATGAGAGCCGGGGCGGGCTTGGCGGCTGGTTTGGCAACGCCTTGCTGCGGACCTTGCGGCACAAGTAAAAAGGAGAGTAGAAATGAAAAAAGAGGCATTGGCTACAACGAGAAAGTACAATCAGCAGAAAATACGACTTGGCTTGGCAAGACAACTGTTTTTACTGCCATTCAATTCCGTGCCACACAAATTCTCTGGCTTCGCTGAGGTAGGCTAGCGGTGCGCCAAGGCCGCGTTTGCCGGTGCGGCCAGCGCCGCGCTATGGTGGCGAAAGCGCCAGAGCAGCATGCCGGCTACCAGAGTCAGACCAGTCAGCAGGCCAATCCAGACGCCGGTGGCTCCCATGTGCATGCGGAAGCCGAGCCAGTAGCCAAAGGGCAGCGCCACCGCCCAATAGGCCAAGAGCGCCACGATAGACGGAATTTTCACGTCTTCCAGGCCGCGTAGCGCCCCCAGGCCCACCACCTGCAGCCCGTCGGAAATCTGGAACAGGGCGGCAATGAGCAGCAGCAGCGAAGCCTGCGCCACTACCTCGGGGTCGTGGTTGTAAAAGTGCGGCACCAGGTGGCGGCCCGCAATGAGCAGCAGCGCCATAGCGCTCATAAACAGGAACGTAATAAGGTAAGCCGTGAAGCCCGCCTGCCGGGCTCCCGTGGCGTCGCCGAGTCCCCGGAAATTACCAACCCGGATAGTGGCGGCGGCGGCAATGCCACTGGCTGCCATGTAGGTGACGGAAGCCACGTTGATGGCAATCTGGTGGGCAGCCAGCGCCGTGGCCCCCAGCCAGCCAATCATGATGGCGGAGAAGCTGAAAGCGCCCATTTCAAACATCATCTGCACCCCAATAGGTGAACCCAGGGCCACCAGGCGGCGCAGCGTGGGGCCATCGGGCCGGAGCCAGTGGGTAGCGGCGGCCCGGTAGGGCTGCAGGCGTTTGGCGCGCAGCACGTACGTCGCCATCAATACGGCCATCAGCACGCGGGCTATCAGCGTGGCCCAGGCTGCGCCCATCATGCCCATGGCAGGAGCGCCAAAATGACCAAAAATCAGGGCGTAGCACAGCAAGGCATTCACCACGTTGGCCAGTAGCGACAAAATCATGGCTTGCCGGGTGAGGCCCAGGCCTTCGGCGAATTGCTTGAAGCCCTGGAAAACCATGAGCGGCAGCAGGGAAATAAACATGACCCGCACCCAGGGCGCGGCCAGCGCCACTACCACACTGGGCTGATCCAGGTAGCCCAGAAAAGGAGCCACCAGAAAGCCTACGGCGGCCAGCACGATGCCCGCCACGGTGCTGAGCCACACGCCGCCGGTCAGCAGATTGCCCAGGGCCGGAATATCGCGCCGGCCATTGGCAGCCGCTACCAGCGGCGTGATGGCGAAGGAAAGCCCCATGCCGAAAATCATGACCACCGTGCTGACGCTGACGCCCAGCGACACGGCCGCCAGCGGCAGCTTGCCGGTCTGGCCCACCATCACACTGTCGCACACACTCACCATGATGTGGCCTAGCTGGCTCAGCACCACGGGGTAGGCGAGGAGCAGTGTAGGTTTGATGTGCGGGCGAATCAGGGCAAGTGGCATGGCGGAAGGAGCAAAACGAGGCGCAAAGGTACGAGGACAACCCCGCCACGCCGCCAAAAACCAGAAAAAGCCGCTCCGCTACCCAGCCGCCAGCGTCACGGTGAGGCGGCGCAGCGCCTCCCGCAGCAGGGGTTCGGGTACGGCATAGGACAGGCGGTAAAATCCCGGCGCGCCGCAGCTGGCACCATCTACCACTTCCACGCCTGCGCCGCGCAGCCGCGCCGCCAACTCGGCAGAACCCGTAGTCGGCTCCAGCTCGGAATTGAGGAAAGCGCGAAAATCGGGGAAGGCGTAATACGTGCCCGCCGGGAAGTGATTTTGCACCTGCGGTATAGCTGCCAGGCCCGCCCGCAGCATCTCCCGATTCGATATCAAGCCAGCGCATAGTTCCCGGCTGATAGCCTCGGCGTTTTCGGTAGCAGCCAGCGCTGCCACCTGCGACAACGCGGCCACGGCGGTGGCGGTAGTGAATAGCCAGGCCGAGCAGTGGCGGGCTATGGCTGTCGGCGCTACCAGGTACCCCACGCTCCAGCCAATCAGCGCCAGCGACTTGGAAAAGCCATTGACTACTACGTGCTGATGCTGGGAGTCATCAAATTCCAGCAGGGACGTCATTCGCCCGGGGCCAAAGTGAATGCCGTCATATATCTCATCGGCCAGCACCACCAGATCGGGGTGCTGGCGCGTGATGCTCAGCAGGCTTTCCAGCTCCGGGCGGCTGTAGACGCGGCCAGTGGGGTTGTTCGGGTTGCTGAACACCAGAATCCGGGTGCGCGGCGTGAGAGCGGCCTCAAGTTTTTCCGCGTGGAAAGCATAGTCATCAGCCGGGTCGAGCGGTAGGCTGCGCAGGATGCCCCCGGCTTTTTCCACCAGGCCCCGAAACCCGAACCAATTGGGCGTGAGCAGCAGCACCTCGTCGCCGGGTTGCAGCAAGGAGTTGAACAAGGCAAACAGCGCCGGCTTCGCGCCGGGCGTAACCACCACCTGCCCGGGCTCCACACGGGCTCCTTGCCGCTGGTAGCGCCGGGCAATGGCGGCGCGCAACTCCGGCAAACCCTCGATGGAACTGGCGGCGGCGGCTCCCGCTTGCAGCGCCGTAGCTACTTGCCCCACAACTACAGCAGGTGGCAAAAAGCTGCCGTAGCCCGAAGCCAGGCTGATACTATCCGGAAACGAGAGCATACGCGGAGATTCGGGCAGGAAACCTGAAAAGGGCAAGAGCGTGTTTGGAAATTGTCATGCTGAGCGGAGTCGAAGCATCTCTACCGCGCAGTTAGCAGCTTATGGCCAAAGCGGTAGAGATGCTTCGACTGAGTTCAGCATGACGCAAACGTGGTTTTTATCAATTCCCAAACACGCTCTAAGGAAACCGTTAAACGCGTGGGGCCAGCACGACATCGGCAAAATACTGCTGCGCGTCGGTGAAGAAATGCTGCACGCTCAGCGCTGCCTCGTCGGCCAGCTCCTGCACGAGGTGCGGAGTGAATTTGTAGGAGTTTTCGGTATGAATGACTTCCCAGGCCTCGAAGGCGTACGTCCGCTGCAAGGCCTCAATCTGCACTTCCTGCTGGCGGGTACTGACCAGAAAGGAGCGCACTGCCCCGCTAAGCGGATCATAATCGGTGTAGTGCTGCCAGTAATTCAGGTCGAAATCGGCCCCCAGCTCCCGGTTCAGGCGCGTGAGCAGGTTCAGGTTGAAAGCTGCCGTCACGCCCTGGGTATCGTCGTAGGCCGCCCGAATCTGGCGCGGGTCTTTTTGCAGGTCGAAGCCAATGAGCAGCCGGTCGTTGGCCGTAAGCGGCTGGGCGAGCTTACTCAGAAATTCTCGCCGGTCAGCGGGCAGGAAGTTGCCGATATTGGAGCCCAGAAAAAGAACCGCTTTGCGGCCCGGGCGGGCGGCCATCAGCGTTAGAGCCGTGGCATAGTCCGTCACCTGGGGCTCCACCCGCAGCGCCGGCAGCTCCTGGCGCAGGCTGGCTTCCAGACCTTCCAGGGCGGCGGCCGAAATATCGACGGGCACATACGTGAAGTTGGCACCGGTGTCGAGCAGATGCCGCAGCAGGATCTTGGTTTTCAGCCCGTCGCCCGCGCCCAGCTCCAGCAGAAAAAACGGCTCATCGGCCATGGCCGGCCGTAGCGCCCGGGCAATGGCGACTTGGTGGAGGGTGAGCAGATCGAACTCCGTGCGCGTTGGGTAATATTCCGGCAGCGCCATAATCTGCTGAAAAAGCTGGCTGCCGATATCGTCGTAGAAGTACATCGACGACAACGTTTTGGGCGAGTGACGCAGCCCTTGGGCTACGTGCCGGGCCAGATCAGCGGAAACCGCTGGGAGAGTGGGAGCAGACATGAGAGCAAAACGGTGAGAAAGAAAGGAACGATGCGAACCGGAGCGGCTTAGCGGGCCAGCCGGATGCCCGTGAACTGCCAGCGCTTATCGGGGTGGAAGAAGTTGCGGTAGGTTAGTCGGATGTGGCTTTCGGGCGTGGCGCACGAGCCACCGCGCAAGACGAGCTGGTTGAGCATAAACTTACCGTTGTATTCGCCCAGCGCCCCGGCTGCCCGCGCGTAGCCCGGGTACGGATGATAGGCTGAGTAGGTCCACTCCCAGGCATCGCCGAGCAGCTGGTGGCACTGGTCGGGAGCCGCATCGGCGGGCAGCGGCTGCGGGTCGAAGCTGCGGCTTTCCAGAAAGGTGCCGGCTGCTGCTTCGGGCTGAAACTGCCGGGCCGCAATTTCCCATTCCTGCTCGGTGGGCAAGCGTGCCCCGGCCCAGTGGGCGTAGGCATCGGCCTCATAAAAGCTAACGTGCGTGACGGGTGCGGCAGGTTCGAGGGGCCGCAGGCCGTGGTGGGTGAAGCGGAACCAGCCCGTATCCTGCCGCACCCAATAAAGTGGAGCCTGCCAGTGCTGCTCCTGCACCAGCTCCCAGCCTTCGCCCAGCCAGTAGCGAAAGTCGCGGTAGCCGCCGGCTTCCATAAATTCCAGGTACTCGGCATTCGTAACCAACCGGTTTTGCAGGGCGAAGTCGGCCACATACACGTCGTGCGGGTTCTGCTCATTATCGAAGCAAAAATCTGAGCCCTCGTAGCCAATGCGGTATACCCCGCCCTGCACCGGCAGCCAGGTGGCCGGCAGCAGGGATGTCGTCGTCGCCGGGGCGTCGGAAGAAGCCGGCAGGTAAGCCGGGGCCAATGGGCTCGTGCTGAGAATATACTTGATATCAGTTGCGAGCAACTCCTGGTGCTGTTGCTCGTGCTGCAGGCCCAGCTCCAGCAGCATCGCAAACGACTCCGGTGGCGTCTGTTCCGCCCCGAACTGAGTGCGGAGCAACTCCTCCATTTGGGCATCCACGTAGGCGCGGTAGGCATATACCTCGTCCAGGGCGGGGCGCGACAACGTGCCCCGGTCGGCCCGATTGACGCGGCTGCCCAGCGAGTTATAGTAGGAGTTGAACAGGAAAGCGTAATCCGGATGAAAAACCTGGTAGTTCGGCTGGTGCGCGGCCAGCAGAAAGGTCTCAAAAAACCACGTGGTGTGCGCCAGATGCCATTTGGGCGGGCTCACATCAATCATGGGCTGAACGACGGTGTCTTCGGGCAGCAGCGGGCGGCACAGGGCTTCCGTTTGCTGGCGCACGGCGCGGTAGCGCGCCAGTAGCGTGGTGGTCAGGGGCGCGGCAACCGCAGGCGCAAGAAGAGAGGAAGGAGCCATATGGAACGGGAGGAGGGCGTCGAAAGGTAACCGGAAAAGCGACACGGGGTTTGAGCCTAATCAGGCAAACCCGAACCCTATACGATCCTGCGCCCAAACGACGCTGAAGTAGCGGCTGAGATTTCGAAGATGAGTACTTATCGCGCCCCGGTATTTTAAGTACGCAGTAACTCATCAGTAGTAGTTGGTATTTTGAAGGTTAGCTCCCGAATTAACCATCCGTTAGCTCATCCTTGCGCGCATGCTTCCGTTAAGAGAGACGCAATTCCACGCTTTTCCTTTCTACTGCCAAACGCTACTAAACCATGCTTACCAACAACACAACCCGAGCCGGCGCTACCCGCCAGACCGAAGCCGGCCGCCAGCCAGCCCGTAGCACCAATGGTAAAGCCACGCCTGCTGGCAAGAGCCCGCGCGGCTTCGCTGCCATGGACCCCACCGAACAGCGCCGCATTGCCAGTGAAGGCGGTAAAGCTTCCCATGAAAGTGGCCGTGGTCATCGTTTTACTTCAGAGGAGGCGCGTGAGGCGGGCCGTAAGGGGGGCCAAGCAAGCCGCGTACGGAGCACCCAGGGCGGCGCCACCCGATAGTTTCCTGTGCAGTAGCGGCCGCTCCTAGCCGCCACCACCCCGACAAGCCCCCGTGCCCTGCACGGGGGCTTGTCGTTTATAGCAAATTCCGGAGTTGCGTGGCCAGCCGGCCGATTCCTTTGTTATTTGCCCGCCCACCTGTTTCTTCCGCCGCATGCTGCGTCTTTCCTATTCCAAGCGTGTATTGCGCTTTAGCTTCCCTGCCCGCACCTCCCGTGGAGCCCTCACCGAGCACCACGTCTACTACCTGCACCTGACCGATACGGAGCACCCCGGCCGGCAGGGGCTGGGCGAAGCCGCACCCCTGGCCGATCTGAGTCCCGATTACGGACCCGCTACGGAAACCCGCGTCGCCGATTTTTGCCAGGAGTTTAACCGCCACCAGCTACTCACCCTAGCCCCAGATGATGCGCCCGCGCTGGTGCCCGCCGGGCAGCCCGCCCTACGCTTTGCCCTCGAAACGGCCTCCCTCGACTGGGAACAGGGTGGCCGGCGCCTGCTCTACGACACTCCTTTCAGTCGCGGCGCAGCGGGCATTCCCATCAATGGCCTGGTATGGATGGGCGATGCTGCCTTCATGCGGGACCAGATTCAGAAAAAGCTGGCCGAGGGCTATTCCTGTCTGAAACTCAAAATCGGGGGCATCGACTTTGCCACCGAGCTGCGGCTGCTGGCCGAAATCCGGGCCGTGGCCGGGCCCGACCGGCTCACGCTGCGCGTAGATGCGAACGGCGCATTCCATCCTGCGGAAGCTTTAGGGAAGCTTACGCAGCTTGCCCGCTTTCACCTGCATTCCATCGAGCAGCCGATTCGGGCCGGACAATGGGACCAGATGGCGGCCCTGTGCCGGGAGTCTCCCATTCCAATAGCCCTGGATGAAGAGTTGATCGGCGTGACCGAGCTCAGCCAGCAGGAAGCCATGCTGGCCTGTATCCAACCGGCATACATCATCCTGAAGCCGACGCTGGTGGGCGGGCTGGCCGCTGCCCAACGCTGGATTCAGGCCGCCCGCGCCCGCCACATCGACTGGTGGCTGACTTCCGCTCTCGAATCGAACGTGGGCTTGAATGCCGTGAGCCAATTTGCGGCGCGGTTCGCATCGCCCAATTTTCCGCAGGGGCTGGGTACGGGCCAGCTCTACACCAACAATATTGCCTCTCCGCTGGCTATCCGGCACGGGCAGTTGCACTACGATAGCGGCAGTGGCTGGGGCGACTTGGAATAACCATACCTGAAGGCTGGATAGCCCGGGGTTTTTTTGCTATATTACCAGACCGTCACCGCTGTCTTATGTCCCGCTCAGGAGTGTATACATTCATCGGTCGTTGCCTTCGTGGGCTGCGATGGGTGATTCTATTCCTTTGCCTGACTTGGGTGAGCCTGGCCCCGGACGTTGCCGCCCAATCCGCCGCTGCCTTTCATTTCATAAAGCCCCGGGCCCATAAAGTGAAATTTCGCTTCGAGCTGGAGCGCAACCTGATTGTCATCAATGCCCAGCTGAATGGGCAGGGACCGTATAACTTTCTGCTCGATACCGGCGTCGGCACTTCCATCATCACCGATCCTTCGCTGCGCACTACGCTCAAGCTGCGCGTGGGGCGCAGCTTCCGGGTGGCCGGTGTTGGCAACGAGGCCCCGTTGGAAGCCTTCGAGACGGACAGCGTGCGGGTGGGGCTGCCGGGCGTCGAAACTACCTCGATGCTGTTTCTGGCGCTTTCGGAGGATATCCTAAACCTTTCCGGCTACGTCGGTATGCCTATTCATGGCATTCTGGGTTCCGATGTTTTTCGCAGCTTCGTAGTAGAAATACGCCCGTCGGAAAGCCTGTTACTTTTTCACGACCCAGCCCACTACCGCAAGCCGCGCGGCCGGCGCTGGACGGCGCTGCCCCTCGATCTGGAAGGCAATAAGCCCTACCTCACCACCCAGGTGCAGATTACGGATTCGCTCCAGCTGCCGCTCAAGCTTATTCTCGATACCGGGGCTGGCCATGCGCTGTCGCTCGAAACCACCTCCAGCCGCCAGCTGCGGCTGCCACCCAAGCGGCTTCGCTCCCAGTTGGGCAAAGGTCTCAACGGCTTCATAAACGGCTATCTGGGGCGCGTCAGTGGCATGAAGCTGGGGCGCTACCAGATAAATTCGCTGCTCACTTCCTTCCCCGATTCTGCCGACGTCGCCATGCGGGCCGACGTGCCGCGCAACGGAAACATCGGCTTCGAGCTGCTCAAGCGCTTCGATGTCGTTATCAACTACACGAATAATTACCTGATGCTGCGCCCGAATTTTCTGTACCGGGAGCCCTTCGAGCACGACATGTGCGGCATGGACCTGATTGCGGGCGGCCCCGACTACCGGCGCTACGTTATTGCGCACGTAGTGCCGGGCTCCCCGGCGGCCAAAGCCGGGCTGCAGACCAACGACGAGATTTTATCCATAAATCTGCTGCCGGCCAGCGCTTTCTCCCTCACCCAGATCAGCCGGCTGCTGCACTCTGCCGACGGCCGCAAGATTCTGCTCATTGTGCGCCACGCCGATGGCGAGCTGGCTACCACCCAGGTACAGCTCAAGCGTGAGATTTAAGCTGTTTTCCAGTGTGTGGCCCGTCGGTTTGGGCTTGGCTGTGCATGGCTGCCGTGTAGCTTGCTGGAAAGTATAGGCCGGCGGAAAGCCATTTCGGGCCAATCGACGGTATATTTTCCTACATTAGAAGCCCGGCCTACCCAGGCTACCCATCTTCTCGCCCGATTCTGCCTGATGCCCACGGCCCCTTCGCCCGCGCTGCCCACCCCGCCGCCCGAAATCCGGGCCAACCAGCATATCTACTCCGACTACTTCGACGAAGAATTCGTTTGGCAGCTGGATAAGAACATTCTGCAGCTCCTCGACCGGGTGTGGTTTCGCTCCGAGCTGGTGGGGTTCGACGATTATCCGGTGCGCAACAATCCCGACAAGCCCCTCATTTTTGCCTCCAACCACTCCGGCATGGCTTTTCCCTGGGATGCTATGGTGGCCCTCTCGCACCTGTGGCGCAAGCTGCCCAGCTTGCGTGACTTGCCCCGGCCGCTATCGGCCCCCATGCTCTCGCAGTCGGCCCTGATGAATCCGTTTCTGGTGCGCAACTTCTGGAAGCGTTGCGGCTGCGTGGATGCCACCACGCTGAACTTCGAGACGATGATGTACTACAACGACCACAACCTGATGCTGTACCCCGAGGGGGTGCCGGGCATCGGCAAGGGGTTCAACCGCAAGTACCAGCTCCAGCGGCTGGCCACCAGCATGATCCGGCTCGGAATTCAGCACCGCACCGATATCATCCCGTTTTACACCATCAACGGCGAATACCTCAACCCGTACGCCTACAGCTGGGACTGGCTCAATAATCTGAGTAAGAAAATCGGTATTCCCTTTATTCCCGTGGGCCCCATCGTGCTCATGGTGCTCTTGCAGCCGTGGTTTTTCTACATGGCTTTTCCCGCCAAGCTCACTTTCGTGCTGGGCACCCGCATCAAACCCTACGAGCTGACCGAGAAGGCCCACGACGAGCTGAGCCGGGAAGAATACGCGGCCCTTTCCGACCAGGTGCGGCAGAAGATGCAGGTCGAGATGGATGCTGCCGTGCAGCGCTACGGCCAGCAGCCCTACCGCTGGGCCGAAATCTGGCAGCGCATGCGCCAGGACTGGCGCTCTTTTCCCTTTTTCCTGCCTTTCGCCTGGCCAGCGGCGTTCAATGAGTTTGAGCACCAATACACCACCAAAGGCAAGCGCGACATCGACCTGAAGCTTACCAGCCCCGGCAGCTGGCTCCGCATGATCTGGCGCAATCCGTTTACCATCTGTTTTTTTATTCCCATTCTGGGCTGGATTCCTATTGCCATTCGTGGCTATAAAGGGCACCGGTTGGGCAAAAAGAATGTGACGTAAAATCTATAAAGTATAAATTGGTCTGTATTGGCGAAACTTGTTCTGTTTCAGACAGTAAAAGATAATAACTTACCAAAGTACTGCCCTCCGTGGCACTCTTTTGCCCGTCAAAATTCCTGCGTTTGGCGGCGTTCCGTCAGCGTGCTTCTTTCGTTTCCCCGCCCTTTATTTCCCGCCCCCAAATGCCTTCCCCCCAGCATTTGTTGCTCAAACAATTCCTGACGGCCGCCACCGGGCCCCTGGCCCGTCGCCCGCCCAGCATCGAGGCCATGCGCCTCACCCTGGAGGTTGGGAGCCTGTTTCAATTTCTGCCCTGGGGCGTCCACCTCGAGGCATTCCGGCTCGATGGTATGGCTGCCGAGTGGATTCGCCCCACCAAAGCCGACCCACGCCGCGTGTTGCTGTATCTGCACGGGGGCGGCTACGTGCTGGGCTCCCTCAATACGCACCGCAGCGTAGTGGGCACCCTGGCGCAGCGCTGTGGCATGCATGCCCTGGCCATTGAATACCGCAAAGCGCCGGACTACCCGTTTCCCGCTGCGTTGCACGATGCGCTGCTGGCCTATCGGTGGCTGCTGCGCGAAGGCTACCAGCCGCACGATATTATGCTGGCCGGCGACTCGGCCGGTGGTGGTCTGGCCCTGGCGCTGTTGCTGGCGCTGCGCGAGAGTCAGGACCCGATGCCCGCCGCCGCCATCGGCCTCTCTCCCTGGACCGACCTGATGCTGCCTACCAGTACCCTGCGGCGCGTGGCCGACGAAGAGATTCAGCTGCTGGAGGCCCTGGCCATCCGGGGCTGGGGTGCGCTCTACGCCGCCGAAATGCCGCTGACGGCCCCGCTGGTTTCGCCCGTGCAAGCCGATCTGCACGACTTGCCTCCACTGCTGCTCCAAACCTCGGATGCGGAAGTGCTCTACGATGACGTCGTCAAGTTTGCTGCCAAAGCCAAAGCCGCCGGCGTGCCGGTCACGCTCCAGACGTTTTCGGGCTTGGTGCACTGGTGGCACCTATTTTGGCGCTTCCTGCCCGAAGCCCGCCATGCACTCGACCAGGTCGCTGCTTTCACGCGTGGTATCTGGGCGGCGCAAGCGGCGGCGGCGGCGGTGATGCGCGCTGCGCAGCGTGCGGGGCAGAATGGCGTAGCTGCGTCACGTCCTCGTGCCCGTTTCTGATAGAAAATCAAGTTGATTAAGTGGAAAAAAACGGCGCCCATTTCGGCTTTTGAGCAGCAAAAATGACTCGGGTGACCAGACCGCCGGAAAATATTTGCTCTCACTGCCAACTATATAGCTATGTTTTTGTAGGTTTGTCGAAACTAGTCGGCTTGCATACTATATTTCTTGCCTGACGAAGCCACAGCATTGTTTTCTTCATTCACCTCACCTCTTTTTAACCGTTTAGCACCATGGAAGATTTATTCAAAAAATTCATCAATGCCGGTGTAGGCTTCGTTTCGCTCACCAGCGACCGGGTGCAAACCACGATTGACTCGCTGGTAAAGGAGAGCAAGCTGTCGGAGCAGGAAGGGAAGAAGATTATGGACGACTTGAAAAAGAACTCCGAAACCAAGCGCAAAGAGCTGGAGCAGCAGTTCAGCAGCATTGCTTCCAAGCTGATGAAAAGCGTGGGCGTTGCTTCCAACTCGGATGTAGAAGATTTGAAGCGCAGCGTAAAAGGCGGCTCGAAATCGTCGGCTTCAACGGCTTCGTCGAGCAAGAGCAACGGTTCTAAATCGGCGGCCAAGCCAGCTTCGAGCGCTACGGCCAAAGCGGCTGGTGCTACCAAAAAGGCAGCCGACAGCGTGAGCAGCGCCGCTGGCACGGCCCAGAAATCGGCCGCCGCCAAAGCAGGTGCCGCCAAGCCCGCCGCGAAAAAAGCCGCTCCTTCGGCTCCGGCCGGCAGCGGCGACACTGCGGCTTCGTAGGCTGGTTTCGCTTCCGCTTAGCTACTCAGTACGGGCAAAAAGCCAGCGTCCACGAAAGCGGGACGCTGGCTTTTTTGTGCTTCGACGGGTATTGCTGGGCTTAGCGCTTATTTTGCAGTTCTGAACTTCTCTTTCCCCCATCACCAGCCGCATGTTCAAAAACACGATTTCCAACTTGGGCCGCATCCGGCAGGTAGTGGAGGTGCTGGTGCGCTACGGGTTTGAGGATGTAGTAACCAGTACGGCCCTGCGCCGCCTCATCACGCAAAAGCGGCGGCTGTCGTGGCAGCACGCCGAGCGGCCAGTGTTCGAAACCAGCCGGTGGGAGCGGGTGCGCATGGTAATTGAGGACTTAGGGCCCACGTTTATCAAGCTGGCACAGGCCATGAGCAACCGGCCCGACCTGTTGCCCGAAGCCCTGATTGACGAGTTTCAGAAGCTGCAAAGCGACGTGCCGCCCTTCGATGTGCGCGTGGCCCGCCAGATTATCGAGCGGGAGCTGGGCCGGCCCATCACGGAGGTGTTCAGCGAGTTTGAGGAGAAGCCGCTGGGCTCGGCCAGCATCGGGCAGGTGCACCGGGCCCGGCTGCTCACGGGCGAAGACGTGGTGGTGAAAGTGCAGCGCCCCGATGTGCAGGAGAAAGTGCGTACCGACCTGAGCCTGCTCCACGAGCTGGTGCGCCTCACGGCGGGCTTCCTGCGCAACCACGGCCTGAGCAACCCCCAGGATATCGTGGACGCCTTCGAGCGCAGCATGATGAAGGAGCTGGACTATACCTCCGAGGCGCGCAGCATGGACCAGTTTCGTAAGCTGTACGAGAGCTACGAGACCTTCTACATTCCGAAGCCCTACCGGGAGCTCTCCACGGCCAAAATACTGGTTATTGAGTTCGTCAGCGGCTGCAAGATTACGGATAAGCCGCAGCTGCTGGCCTGGGGCCTGAGTCCGGAAAAGGTGGCCGAAGTCGGCATGGATATTTATCTGACCCAGATCTTCGAGTTTGGTATTTTCCACGCCGACCCACACCCGGGCAACGTGCTGATCCGGCCCGACGGCACGGTGGTGCTCATCGACTTTGGCATGGTGGGCAAGCTTACCAAGCAGCAGAAATATGCCTTTGCGGGCGTTTTTATCGGGATGGCCCGGCAGGATGCGCGCAGCATGGCCCTTAATTTTCGCCGCCTGGCCCTCACGGCCGATATTCCGGATATGCGCCGCTTCGAGGCCGACCTCAACGACCTGATTGAGGATTTCACGGTGCTCGACGTGAAGGAAATGAGCATGTCGGACCTGGCCGACCGGCTCCAGACCGTTATTTACGACTATAAGCTGCAGGTACCCGGCGCGGTGTTCCTGATTCTGCGGGCGCTGGTGATTCTGGAAGGCATCGGCAAGGTGCTGCATCCCAATTTCAACACCTTCGAGTTTGTGCGGCCCTACGGTGCCAAAATTATTACCGAGCAGTACTCGCCCGAAAATATCATGAGCGAGGCCCAGTATACTGGCTCTCAGCTCTTGGCATTGCTCACCACGCTGCCGACCGATGTGCGCCAGATCGTGCGCAAAATCTCGCGCGGCGACCTGCGCCTGAAAGTGGAGCTAAGCGGTTACCAGGCCGTAATCCGCACCGCCGACCAGCTCGTGTCGCGCAGTATCATTGCTCTCATTGCGGTGGCCTTTCTGCTGTTTTCGGGCCTGAGTTTGCTAGGGCGCTACTCGCCGGAAATGCGCTATTCGCACGGTATTCCGCTTATTACCTGGTGGGGCTTAGGCATCACCGGCTTCCTGTTCCTGATTCTGCTGATTCTGGGGACTAAGTCGCGGCGGGAGTAGGCCAGTAGCCTAAGCCAACTACCCGCCGCGAAATTGGCCATTTCACCCGACCCATAGCAAGCGTCAGGCTGGCAGTTGCTTTGCCGGAGGCTGCTACTGCTTCGTGGCCATCGACACGGGTCCTACGCGTATTGACTGGCTGTCGACCACTACCCAGCGGCCCTCGCGGCGGGTCAGCACGTGCATGCGGCGAAATTCGCCGCTGGCATCCTTGCCTTTTTCGACGCCGGTGGTGGTCATGTTGTGCCGAATGACCGCCATATCGGGGCCGTAGAAGCGCACATTGTATTCGGAGGGCTGGTTGGTAGTGGTGCTGGACGTGCCCGATTCCATTTCTCGGATTACTTCGGTTTTGGTGGCTATGGTGCCGTCGGCCTCGGTAAACAGGCAATCATCGGCCACGAGCTTTTTCACGAAGTCTAGGTCGTTGCGCACGGTGGCGGCGGCCCAGTCCTTATCGAGCTGGATTAGGGCCGCTTTCATTTTTTCGGTGTCGCCGGGCATTTTAGTGGTCGACTTTTGCTGGGCTACCGCAGTTGTGCAGCAGAAGGCGAGCAACAGGAAGCAGAAAGTGCGTTTCATAGGGCATGGGGTTAGGGTGTAGCGCCGCACGCATCCTGAAACCACCTCACAACGCCGCAGCACTCTTTAATATAGTAAAAATTTTATATAAAATAGGATTTCAAGCGTTATCGTTGTGCCGCTACCGTACTTCTACTTTATAGACTTTAGCTATTTTCAAATTTGCTGAGGTCGGATTTATAACATGTATACTGCTGATGTATAGATAGTTGATTTGACTTGTATTTCGCTTTCAAAGTCTGAATTCGGGTGTTTTTGTCACTGGAAATTATATATGGCTTGCTGAATAAAGCGCAACTTGCCCTGGCCTACCGCTGCTTGGTGGGGTGAATACAAAGGACGAATTCTATGCGCCTATTGCCTGATACCTTGTTGAGCCGCTGGACGGCAACCCTGTTTCTGAGCGTTTTTGGGCTTGCGGCTCAGGCGCAGTCGGCCGACGACCAGGAGCTGTTTGAAACCCAGAAGCGCCTGACCGTGGGCGTCACCAAATTCGCGGAGGCCCGGACCTCGCTCAAAGTCTTTATCAGCCAAACGGCGGTGCGGGTGCAGAAGCAGGAAGAAACACCCGACCAGCTCACGGCCGAGTTTGCCCTGCCCACGCGCTACCTGGCCCGCCTCGACTCCCTCACGGCTACGCTGGGCTACGTGCTGGAAAACAACCTCAACGCCCACAATCTGACCTCGCGCCTGCAGGAGCTGCAGGCTGAAGAACAGACCGAAGCCGCCGACCTGGACCGTCTGGAACAGGAGCTGCGCAACACCCGGCTGGATGCTGCCGAGCGCCAGAAGCTGCACGATGCTGTGGAGCGCCACGAAAGCAGCCTGCGGCGGCTGCGCCAGCGCCAGCAAAGCATTACCAGCCACCAGGGCCAGGCCTACGTGTCGTTGCGCCTCTACGACGAAGTGACTTTCCCGACGGGCAACCGTAAAATCAGCTTCGTGAACATGCCCGGCGTGGAGTACAGCTACCTGCGCCTCGATAACCCGGCCGTGGGCCGTACCTCGCTGGCTTATCAGGGCTATGCCATCAAATATCTGTTTACCCGTGGCAAGAGCTACTTCAACCTGGGCGTGTATAAGCCGGTGACGAAGAACGCTACCGACGGCGAGTTCGTGAATGAGCTGTTTGTCATCAATTTCGGCCAAGACTTCTACCCACGCAACTTTGGCCGGGGCCGCCGCCGGTTTATGAATCTGTATACCAGCTACCAGGTAGGCGGCTTCATTCTGAACCGCAACAACGACGAGGAAAACGAGTTTATCCCGAACCTGAACCTAGGCCTGGGCGTGGAGCTGGTCAAAACCCGCCACATCCTGCTCGATACCAAAGCCAGCTACTTCGTGCCTCTCGACAGCCGCAGCCGCGACCTGCGCGGCATCCTGGGCCAGGCTTCGTTCAACTTCGTGTTTTAGAGCGGTCCGGAGGTCAAATTCAGGTGGTTAAAAAACGGCCCCGAAAACCACGTTTTCGGGGCCGTTGAGAAAGGCAGCAATGCTTCCATTGGGCCGACTCGCTGCACAACTACGACAGGGGTCAGCGAATCATTATAGTACCAGCAGGATGTTTCTTGCTATTTGATTTCAACACTGTCAGTTGGATAGCTACTATCGTCTCCGAGCTGTCATTGGATGCGCGGGTAACCTGTACTTGCCCGATGGCCTCAGGGGCAATACGGAGGGTGGCTACTTGCTCAGCACTAAGCTTACGGCCATTGAGGACCACGCTTAGCGGACCTCGCACTCCATGTTGACGGCCTATTTCGGCAAATGATTTGCTCTCAATTTGCCCATCATAGGTGATGGCAATAATACCTGCCGCTAAATTTTTTAACAAATCTGGCGCGGTTTGCTCTCTATAGATAACAAGATCCTTATAGTCTTTTGGATCAATGGTCGCAATACGCCCATTAGCAATGATGACTGAATTTATGATGAACAAAGGCTCTGGTATTTGTTTCAATGCCTGGCTAGTGGCCGTTGCTTGGCCGTAGCTTATTATTGAGGAGGCGCATAGAGTGGCAATGAACAACAGTCGAAGGAAGTAGATCTGCATGGCTGATGGTGATGAGATGATAAAGAATTATTTGCAACCCGTTAGAGGTATTGAGTAGTGTGAATTAGCAAGCATAGTGACTCCATCTCCCGTCTCCAATTTACCTGTTGCAGGATCTGGATAATAGATCAGATTTGCATTGTATCCTGTGACGACTTCCCAAACAGACCTTATTGGCTTATCAGGGCTGCGCCACCAATTGCCTGTTTACCTGCGGCTGGGCTACTTCAACTTGTGCAGGTAGAAGCCGGTGACGAAAAATAGCACCGACGGCGGGTTCGTGAATGAGCTTTTTGTCCTCAACTTTGGCCGGGGCCGCCGGTTTAGGAACCTGTATACCAGCTACCAGGTAGGCGGCTTCATTCTGAACCGCAACAACGATGAGGAAAACGAGTTTATCCCGACCCCGAACCTGGGCGTGGAACTGGTCAAAACCCGTCACATTCTGCTCGATACTACCTTGAGTTGTGCTGCTTCGGCAAGCAGACGCCAGACCAGGCAGGACGTCCAAAGCAGGCAAAGCACCCCAAGCGCTACTTCCCACAGGCCCTAGTGGGCGGAGAAAAAGTACCCGACCTGGCCCATAACTACCTGCGTGGATGAGGCATTGAAAGTAGGGTTGGTGAGGTAGCCCCAGCTGTATTGCAGCGAGAGCCGCAGGCTGGTGGTGGCGGTGGCTTTAATCCAGACGCCCGCGTTGCCTTCCAGGAATAAATTGCCGCCATCGCCCAGCTGTTTTTCCAGCACTTCCTGCTTGCTAGAGCCCGGCGAGCGAGTTATGACTTCTTTCGTGCGGTAGGTCTTGGTCAGGGCAACGCCCAGGGCGACATAAGGAGTAAGGATGTCTACGGCACCGAAGCTGCTGCCAAAGTTGGCTCGGATGGAGCTTTGTACGTAGCTAAACTCCAGCTGCTCGGTGTAAGGCTTGAAACCAGAATCGGTGTAGAGCGAGTAGCTATACCGGTCGGTGGCGGTGTGGTGCTGGCTGAAGGCCACCTGCCCGCCGACAAACAGACCATTGGCCCGCACGGCCATAGCTTCCAGCCCCAGTCCGTAGCCACTGCCAAATTGCGTGCGCTTGGGCAGATAGTCGCGAAACTCGTCCTGGAGCGACATGGCGGTGCGTGTGGCTCCACCCCAGATGCCGTAGCGGCCCAGCCACCCCTGACTGCGGTCTTCGGTGAGCATAGAAACCCGGTTGGTCGGGATGCAATTGTTGTATACTACTACCTGCCGCTCTATCTCCTCCCGGGAAAAAGGTACTTGCAGAGCCTCAGGGCTGGAAACCGGCAGCTTCGCGCACCCCGATAAGTAGCGGTGAAACAGCAGGTGCCAGTTCAGGGGCGTCAGCTCGTAGAGCTCGTCCTGCCCGGCGGGCTGCAGCAGCGCATCCGTGCCCGACGAATACAGGCTGACCTGGCCCTGCTGCACCAGGCGCACGATACGCACGGAATCGACCCCGGAGCTGAGGCGCACCACCCGGCTGCGGAAGGCTTCCTGCCGGCCCACCCCGTAGCCGCGCAGATGGCTGGGGCGGTAGATAATCGTGGGCTGCTTGGCGCGGTATAGGACCACCCGCTGCTGGGACTTTTCGACGATGGTGCCCCACAGGGTATCGCCGGCGAGGGTAATAACGTAGCCGGGCAGCCCCTGGGCCCGGGCGTGGGTGAGGGTGCCGAGCACCAGCAGCAACAGGAAAAGCTTCTTCAAGAAGAGTAGTTGTAAAGAATAAGTGAAGCAATAAGCGGCAGAACCCCAACCGCACCGGCTGGCTAGTCCTGTAAAGGTACTGCCCTGCGCCGCCAGGAACCTATGGGCTGGGCCAGCTTTGCGGGCCGGCCACAAAAAAGCCCGGGCAAACCGGGCTTTTTTGTGTTTTCAACCAAGCAGCTTTACTTGAGCTGCATATCCTCGATGATAAGGTTGATGTAGTCGGTCAGCTTTTGGTTGGCCTGGTCATAATCGACCACTGACTTGAGCGGGTGCTTCACGCTGAAGTAGAACTTTATTTTGGGCTCGGTGCCCGAGGGGCGGGCCGAAATCTTGCTGCCGTCGGCGAGGATAAACTGGAGCACGTTGGAGCTTTCCAGGCCGGTAGGGGTTTCCTGGCCGGTTTGCAGGTTCTTAATGAAGCCGGTTTTGTAGTCGCGCAGCTCCACTACGGGTAAGTTGGCGATGGTGTGGGGCGGATTGGCGCGCAACTCGCGCATCATTTCCTGGATTTCCTCGGCCCCGCGCTGGCCCTTCTTGGTCAGCGAAATCAGATCTTCCTTGTAAAGGCCATAGGTAGCGTACATCTCCACCATGGCCTGGTAGAGCGTCTGGCCGTTGTCTTTGGCTACGGCGGCCATCTCGGCCAGCAGGGCGCAGGCCGATACGGCATCCTTGTCGCGCACGAAGTCGCCGATCATGTAGCCGTAGCTTTCCTCGCCGCCGCCGATGTACGTCTGCTTGCCTTCCAGCTCCCGGATGATGCTGGCAATGTACTTAAAGCCGGTCAGGGTCTGGTAGGAAGCGACGCCGTGGGCGCGGGCAATATCGCCGAGCACCTCGCTGGTAACGATGGTGTAAACGATGAAATCCTGATCGGTCATTTTGCCGGCTTTCTGGCGGGCCGAGAGCAGGTAGTGCGTGAGCAGCGCGGCGGTTTGGTTGCCATTGACCAGTACCCATTCGCCCTGGTTGTTTTTCACGGCAATGCCTACGCGGTCGGCATCGGGGTCGGTGGCAATAACGAGGTCGGCATCGAGCTGCCGGGCCTGGTCGAGGGCCATCTGCATGGCTACTTTCTCCTCGGGGTTGGGCGAGAGCACCGTGGGGAAGTTGCCATCGGGTGTCGATTGGGCCTCCACGATGTGCACGTTGGTAAAGCCCAGCTGGGCCAGCGCCTGGGGCACCATCGTGATGCCGGTGCCGTGCAGCGGGGTGTACACAATGCTCAGATCGTGCTGGCGCGCAATGGCGGCGGGGTTGATGCTCAGCGACTTCACCTGGGCCAGGTAGGCCGCATCCAGCTCCGCGCCAATGAGGTGAATGCGCGACTCGTCGGCCTGGAATTTTACCTCATCCACGCTCGTAATGGCGTTGACCTCGGCAATGATGTTCTGGTCGTGGGGGGCCACCACCTGGGAGCCGTCCTGCCAGTACACTTTGTAGCCGTTGTACTCTTTGGGGTTGTGCGAAGCCGTGATGACGCAGCCGCTCTGGCAACCCAGGTGACGAATGGCGAAGGATAGCTCGGGCGTGGGGCGCAGGTCTTCGAAAAGGTAAGCCGTGATGCCGTTGGCCGAGAAAATGCCGGCCGCAATGCGGGCAAACTCGCGGCTGTTGTTGCGCGAGTCATGGGCCAGGGCAACCTTGATTTCCTGGCCGGGAAAGGATTTGAGCAGGTAGTTGCTCAGGCCCTGGGTAGCCATGCCCAGCGTGTAGCGGTTCATGCGGTTGGAGCCCGAGCCCATGATGCCGCGCAGGCCGCCGGTACCGAATTCCAGGTCGCGGTAAAAGGCGTCGCTCAGGGCCTCATTCTGGTCGGCGTCGATGAGCTGCTGGATGTTGGCTTTGGTAGCGGCGTCGTAGTTGCCGGAAAGCCAGGTGTTGATTTTGGCTTGAATATCGGGAGTGAGGGCCATGAGTGGGAACAGTGAAGTTGTGCGGGTAAAGAAAATAAATATTGCCGGCAAACCGCGGCAAGGGCTGCCGCCGCTACCGGTGCCTAGCCCCACGGGCGCAAAAGTGACGGCAGCGGCCCGCAAATAACGCAAAAGCCCCGGCGGCTGGTTACGCAGCGGGGCTTTTTACCGGCGTTGCGCGCCGGACAGGAGGGATGCTGTAGCCGTTTTTGAGCGGGCATAGGCAGCGGTCTGAGTGCCGGTGACCTTACATTTTTTTGAACTCAGAAGTAAGATGTAAGGTCATCGGCTTCCTTACACTTTTCCGGGCTGGCAGAAAAGATGTAAGGTCACCGGCTTGCTAGTGAAGCTGTTTAGAAAGTCGGTCCGCCGATGTAGAGACGCATATTTGCGTCTCGTCGTTGAACGGAAACTGCGGATATCACCCAACGACGAGACGCAAATATGCGTCTCTACGCCGTTCTGGCGACTTTCTAAACAGCTTCATTGTTTTTTTTCGGGTAGCTAAAGCGGTTTCCCAGTTCGCGCTCCTCCTGCTCGACGCTAAAAAGTGTACACGCACTTGGTAACGGCTCTAAAAAGGTAGTATGCCCAGCTGCTGGCAGCTACAAAAAAGCCTCGGCCTTGCGGGCCGAGGCTTTCCGGAAACAAAGCGAAACGCTACGGCCTACAGGTTGCCGCGCAGGGCCTGCTCCCGCTCTATGGCTTCGAACAGGGCTTTGAAGTTGCCTTTGCCGAAGCTCTTGGCGCCCTTGCGCTGGATAATTTCATAGAATACCGTGGGCCGGTCCTCCACAGGCTTGGTGAAAATCTGGAGCAGGTAGCCCTCCTCGTCGCGGTCGACGAGCAGGTTCAGTGCCTTGATGGATTCCAGGTCTTCGTCGATGGCCCCGATGCGGTCCAGCAGGTCGTCGTAGTAGGTGGCTGGCACCGAGAGGAACTCCACGCCCCGGCGGCGCAGCTCCGTGACGGTGCTGCGGATGTCGTTGGTGGCAATGGCAATGTGCTGCACGCCGGGCGAGTGGTAGTAGTCGAGGTATTCCTCAATCTGGGACTTTTTCTTGCCTTCGGCCGGCTCGTTGATGGGGAATTTTACGTAGCCGTTGCCATTGGAAACCACTTTCGACATCAACGCCGAGTACTCGGTGCTGATGTCGTCGTCGTCGAAGGTGAGCAGCAGCTTGAAGCCCATCACGTCTTCGTAGAACTTCACCCACTGGTTCATTTCGCCCCAGCCTACGTTGCCCACGCAATGGTCGACGTGCAGCAGGCCCACGGGCGCGCCCTGCGGTAGGGCGCTCGTTTTGGCCACGAAGCCGGGCATAAACGGGCCGCTGTACTGGCTGCGCTCCACAAAGGTGTGGATGGTTTCGCCGTAGGTATAGATGCCGGCCAGCGTCACCTCGCCGTGCTCGTCGCGAATAGTATAGGGCTCGAAGGCCGAGCGGGCGCCGCGCTTGGTGGTTTCCTCGTACGACTTGCGCGCATCATCGACCCACAGGGCCATCACTTTTACGCCGTCGCCGTGCTGGGCTACGTGCCGTGTGATGTCGGAATCGACCAGCAGCGAGGTAGTGAGCACCAACCGGATTTTGCCCTGCTGGAGCACGTAGCTGGCCCGGTCGCGCAGGCCGGTTTCGGGGCCGGCGTAGGCCACCAGCTCGTAACCGAAAGTCGCCTGGTAGTAGTAGGCGGCCTGCTTGGCGTTGCCGACGTAAAACTCGACGTAATCGGTGCCGTTCAGGGGCAGGAAATCGTGGGCGGGGTGAGCCTGCACCTCAGGCGAAGTCATCGTTTGCATGGCAGTAACGGGTAAGGATCGGGTGGAAAAGGCGTTGTCTGGGTAAAAATACGCGTTTGCCGCAATTCGTTCCCATTTCGCCCGCCCGGGCCGATTCCGGGGAAGGGTATGCGTTTGCGCGTTTTGGTGCGTACAATTGCAGAATCCTACGCACCTTTGCGCCTGAACCTTTTTTCCCGTAGTTATGAACAAGGAGGAACTCAACCGTGGCCTCGTAGCGCTGATCGAAAAAAAGCAGGAGCTGCACAAGCTGACCTACGACGATGTCCGCTACGACGAAGTGGAAGAAGAGCTGCACGACCTGGAAGACGATTTCAACGAGGAATACGGCCAGTATCTGGAGGAAGTGCTGGAGAAAGTACACCAGCAGCTGTGTCCCGATACCGATGTGCTGCTGCCTACGGCGTATCTGCCCAACGATATTAAAGGCGACACGGGCTACTTGCCTTCGCACAAGGAAGGCGTCTGGGTCGATTCGGACGAGTTTCCCGGCAAAGAAGCCCGCCTGGTGCTGGTGCCTAACCCTACGCGCCTGATTTTGTCGGTAGGCAAAACCGTGCGCAAGGAAGTCTGGACTGCGTAAGTCCGCGTTTCGGTGCTCCGATAAACTGTCATCCTGAGCTGGGTTCAGGATGACAGTTTTTTTGTGCGCTTATTTTCCCGTCTTCATTCAAAGCCAGCATGCTCTACCGCATTGCCGACCTCACCGACTGGCAGCAGGCCCTGCAAACCAGCTTTTTCGTAAGCGCCGACCTCGCTGCGGATGGTTTTATTCATGGCTCGGAAATGGGTCAGGTTCTGGAGACGGCCCGGCGCTATTACGCCGGGCGCACCGATATGCTACTGCTGGAAATCGATGAGGCCACGCTGGCCCAAGCCGGGGTGCGGGTAGCACGGGAGTGGGTTGCGGCGCGGGGTGAGGCCTTCGCCCATGTGTTCGGTCCGATTCCGCTGGCCGCCATTACCCGGCACTTTGCCTTTCAGCCCGGCCCGGACGGACAGTTCAGCTTGCCCGATGGGGTAGAGTAGGAGGGAGACTTCCGCTTAGCGGAGGCAAGCGTTGACCCCAATATTCTCGGGCGTTTTTTCGTAGCATGAGCAGGGCGTGAGCCGCTGGTTTTAACGGACCGAATCACTAGGTTTGCTCAGGGCCTGTTGGCGACCAGTCATTATACTTGTTCCTGAATTAGCAACAACGAAAAAAAACGGCATGCTTCGACAAGTGGACGCCAGATGAAGCACGACAACCACATTTTATCAACGAAGCTGTTCAGGAAGTCGCTAAAATCCACTAGAACGTCATGCTGAGCTTGTCGAAGCATCTCGCGTGCCATGGTAAGATTGTGTTTGGGATTTTGCCTTTCGTGTCATGCTTCGGCTGCGCTATGCTACGCTCAGCACGACGGAATCGGCGTTTTTTTTAAATTCCCAAACACGCTCTAAATGATTACTGTGGCACGCGAGATGCTTCGACAAGCTCAGCATGACGTCCGGCAGACTTTCTAAACAGCCTCTATATCTTGCGCGCTATGAACCTGCGTTATTCTCTGCTTCGGGGGGCGTTGGCTACCCTCATTACCGCTGCCGGCCTCACCAGCTGCGCGCCTTCTTACTATCTGGCGGTAAAACCCGGCCAGCCCGACAGTGAGTGGCCCGACGGGCGGCCGTCGATGAGCACCAACTTCGACTGGGTGGAAGTGCAGGTGTGCTATTCCCACCTGCGCGACAAAGAGCTGCTGCTGGAGGTGGAAATCCGCAACGGCTCCGACAGCGCGGTGGCAGTGAATCCGGGCACGTTCTACTACCAGCCCGTCATGATGGACCGGGCGACGGCCAAGCAAAACGCCGTTCAGATGAATGCAAGCGTCACCTTCGTGCCAGCCCAGGTGTATGCCATCGACCCCGAGCATCGGCTGGAGCAGCTACGGACCAAGCTGGATTCTGAGGCCCGCAAGGCCAACGGCACCAGTGCCCTGGAGTGGTTGTCACTCGTGGGAAACCTGGCCGAGGATCTGACGCCGGTAAAAGGCACGGAAAAGGAAAAGCAGGCCGAAGAAGTGCGCCGCGAGCAAGCCCGGCTAGACAGTCGTATCTACTTTGAAGACCAGCGCATGGACCACGCCGTGAAAGCCGACCAGACGGTGATAGAAAAGGAGTTTTGGGAAACAAAAATGCTGCGCAAGCACATCCTGCAGCCCGGTGAGCTGGTGCATGGCTACGTCACGTTTCCCGCCATCGACCAGACGCTGCTGCTGCGCGTGGCGATGCCCGTTGGCGAGCGTACGCTGATTTTCGACTTCGACCAGGAACGCAAAAAGGCCCAGTACGAGCCCCAGCCCACTACTCCTGCTTCTGTATCGGCAGCGCCCCCCGCGCCGTCGGTTCGCTAAAATGAGAGAGGCCCGGTCAGCATGCTGACCGGGCCTCTCTCATTTTAGCACGAAAACCGCCTACAGCAAGTCTGCCAGCTCCAGCCACCGTTCCCCTTTCGAGTCGAGGTCTTTGTCAGTTTGCTTCAGCTCGGCGGCCCAGTCGGCTAGCTCTTTGTGCGAGCCGCTGCCAGCGTTGAGCTGCTCGATGAACTGCTGCTTGCGCCCCTCCAGCTTCTCCAGCTCCTTCTCCAGGGTTTCGTATTCCTTCTTCTCGGCGAAGGTAGCCTTGCGCTTCGAGGCGGCGGCCGTTGCGGCCGGAGCCACGGCTACCGGGGCGGCCGATGGGGCTACACCCGCTGCCGCTTTAGCCGTTTTAGCCTGCTCCCGGGCGTATTCTACCGAGTTGTTTTCCTTCTGCCACTCACGGAAGTCGGTGTAGTTGCCGGGAAACTGCCGAATGTGGCCGCCGGGCTCCAGCACAAATACGTGCTCTACCAAGGCATCCATGAAGTAGCGGTCGTGCGATACGATGAGCAGGCAGCCGCTGAAATTCAGCAGGAAATCCTCCAGAATGTTGAGCGTGATGATATCCAGGTCGTTGGTGGGCTCATCCAGAATCAGGAAGTTCGGATTCTTAATCAGCACCCGCAGCAGCTGCAAGCGCCGCTTTTCGCCCCCGCTGAGCTTGCTGACCAGCGTGTATTGCTGGGCCGGCGGAAACTGGAAGTGCTGCAGAAACTGCGAAGCCGTCACGATTTCGCCGTTGGCCATTTCCACCACTTCGGCCACTTCCTTCACGATGTCGATAACGCGCTGCGACTCGTCGAATTCCAGCTCATTCTGGGTGTAGTAGCCAAACACGGTGGTCTGCCCCGCGTCTACCACGCCCGAATCGGGCTGAAGCCGACCGGTGAGCATGTTCATCAGCGTCGATTTGCCCGCGCCGTTTGGTCCGATCAGGCCGATGCGGTCTTTCTTCTTGAACACGTAGCTGAAATCATCCAGCACCACGGTATCGCCGAACTGCTTGTGCAGGTGCTCGACTTCGATAATCTTACCGCCCTGGCGCGTCGTTTTCACGCTCAGCTCCAGCTGCGGCCCACTGATTTTGGTCTTGGCCTTTTCCTGGGTTTCGTAGAAAGCGTCGATGCGGGCCTTCTGCTTGGTACCGCGGGCCTGGGGCTGGCGGCGCATCCAGTCGAGCTCCTTGCGCAGCAGGTTGCGGGCCTTTTCCACTTCGGCCACCTCAATCTGCTCCCGCTCGGCTTTTTTCTCCACGAAATAGGAGTAGTTGCCCTGGTAGCGGTGCACCTTCCCTTGGTCCATCTCCACGATTTCGTTGGCGACTTTATCCAGGAAGTACCGGTCGTGGGTTACCATGAGCAGGGTGAGCGACGGGGAAGCCAGCCGGCTTTCGAGCCACTCAATCGTGTCGAGGTCCAGGTGGTTGGTAGGCTCGTCGAGAATCAGGACTTCGGGCTCCTCAATCAGCACGCGGGCCAGGGCCACGCGCTTACGCTGCCCGCCCGAGAGCATGCTCACCTTGCGTTCCAGCAGCTCACCCAAAATGCCCAGACGACCCAGAATCTGCTTCACCTGGGCCTCGTAGTCCCAGGCATTCAGCGCATCCATCTGCTCCATCACCCGCTGCAGGTCATCCGACTTGTGGTTGGGGTCGTTCACGACGTGCTCGTAGTCGCGGATAGCGGCCAGCGTGTCGTTCTGGGAGGCAAAAATGGTAGCCTCCACCGATAAGTTCTCGTCGAATACCGGCTGCTGGCCCAGAAAAGCCACCCGAATACCTTTGCGCACGCTCACCGAGCCAGTATCGGGCTGCTCCAGCCCGGCCAGAATACGCAGCAGCGTGGTTTTGCCGGTGCCGTTGATGCCCACCAGCGCCACGCGCTGTCCTAAGTTCAGACCAAAGCCCAACTCCCGAAAGAGCCAGCGGTCAGCATAATTTTTTGAGAGGTTTTCCCCGGAAAGCAGATTCATGCCGCAAAGGTACGGCGCTAAAAGCGGGAAGCCAGAAGTAGCGGGGAAATAACCGTTACGGCCGTTTCGAGCGCTGTCAGGAGCTGCTAACAGGCGTGAAATTGACCAACACGTCGGCCTCAGATAACCCGAATCCGGTCGGTGTTGCGCTCGTCGCGCAGAATTTCCAGGCCTTTATAGGCTAGTGGCCGGCCGGTGTTGGTCGTCAGGTCGCCGCCGGCACTGTGCTGATGCGCCACATCGAGTACGAGCTGCGTGTACTTACGCTCGCCCAATTCGATGGCAATGGGGCGGCCACGGCCGGAGTCGAAAGCGACGAGGGCACGGTCAATTTCTTCCAGAATTTTACTCATCAGTAAAGTGGTCGTCGTGCAGAGTGGCCGTAATATAGAATTTTGCCGCAGTAATTCACCACCCCCGGCGTTTGAGGGGAAGGGCCGCCAGCCGCCAAAAAAGCCCTTACCTTCGCTTGGTATGGCATCATCATCGGAACTTACTACCCGGCCCATCGGCGTATTTGACAGCGGTATCGGCGGCCTCACCGTAGCCCGCGCCGTGAACCACGTGCTGCCCCACGAGCAGCTGGTGTACTTCGGCGACACCGCCCACCTGCCCTACGGCGACAAATCGACGGCTGCCATTCAGGCATACAGCGTCAAAATCTGCGACTTACTGCTGAAGCAGCACTGCAAAGTCATTCTGATTGCCTGCAACTCGGCCTCGGCGGCGGCCTACGAGCTGGTGCGCGAGTACGTGGGCTCCAAAGCCCGGGTACTCAATGTTATCGACCCCATTGTGGCGCATGTAGGCGAAACCTATGCCGGGCGCACCGTGGGGCTTATTGGCACCAAGCAAACCGTCAACTCCAACGTATACAAAAAGAAGATTGATGACCTGGACGCAGGAGTAGAGTTACGCTCTTTGGCCACGCCGCTGCTGGCCCCGATGGTGGAAGAAGGCTTCTTCAACAATACCATCAGTGAAAACATCATCAGCGCCTATCTGGCGCAGCCCGTGCTGGACGACATCGAAGCCCTGGTGCTGGCCTGCACGCACTACCCGCTTATTCAGGAGCAAATTAAAGCCCACTACCAGGGGCGGGTGGCTGTGCTCGATGCTTCGGATGTAGTGGCTACGCACGTCAAAAACTATCTGGAAGCCAATGGGCTGGCTGCCAAACCCCACAAAACACCCCCCCGGCACCAGTTCTACGTCTCCGATTTCACTCGCTCGTTCGAGGAAAGCACGCGCATTTTCTTCGGTCAGGAAGTGCATCTGGAGCATTACCCGCTCTGGGAGTAAGGCTTTGGCCGGCCACTGGCTTCGGCTTACTCGTATTACTACGCGAGAAGCGTTTATATTTCCCGGATTTCCAGCGGCCCCACCACATCCCGTTTTCTTTCCCACTCCGACTACTCAGCCATGAAAAAGAACTATCACCGCCTGGGCGACTGGCGCCGCAACGTGCTGCTGGTGGCCGCCGCCGCCAGCCTGGGGTTGGGCCTGTTGCCTGCCTGCTCTTCTGATTCCGGCTCCGATGCGGAGGCTAATCAGGAAGAGTGGGGCAGTGGCAACGAAGGCAGCTTCTCTCAGGGCGTGGTCACGGAAATGACCGAAACGGAACCCGGAAAGTGGAAAATCACGGCGGAGCGGCCCGCTGGCAAAGAGGAAGTGGCGGCTATTATGCGCCATTACGATGGCAAAGTGGACACGCTGCAAGGTGCGGCGCTGCAACGCCAGATGCAGGATTATAGCCGCCAGCACTCCGAGAATCGGGTGGGCGGCACTAGCATGATGGATGTGCTCATGTGGAGCAGCATCGGCTACATGGCCGGTCGGTTCCTGATGCCCAACGCGGGCTATTATGCCAACTCAGGAGTGATGCAGCAGAATGGGCAATGGCGCCAGCAGGTACAGAATGAACGGCAGCGGGGTCGGGGCTTTTTTGGCCGGGGCTTCAGTGGCACGGCCGGCCGCAACGGCTCCGGCATTAGCCCCAGCACATCGGTAGCCCGCTCGGCGGTACGCAGCAGCGGGCCGCGCGCCAGTCGCAGCAGCGGGTTTGGCAGCCGGAGCGGCTCCCGGGGGTTCGGCGGCTAGATACACAAATAAAAAAGGCCGATGCAGACAATTCAGTTACTGCCGCTAACCGGCAGCGTAGGGCCAGCCGTGCGCGCCCTGGGGTGGGCGTGGGCCGTAGAAGAAGCCTGCGAAAATTACGTAGCCCAGGAGGCTGTGCGGCTGCCCGAGGCGGATGCCGATGTCCTGCTGGCCGCCGCCGACACACTCTACGATATGATGGTGCGGGCTATTCCTGACGTCGTGCCCGACGATTTGCTGCAGCTGCTGGCCATTCCGCGCAACTTGTGGGCCGCCGTGCGCCACTCCTGGAACGACGACCGGCACTGGCACCTGTACGGCCGCTTCGACCTGGCCAGCACGCCCGAAGGCCCGAAGCTGATTGAGTTCAACGCCGACACGGCCACCAGTATTCCCGAAACCGCCGTGGTGCAGTGGGCCAGCCTGGTGGCCGCCCAGCAGGATGATGAAGACCGGCAGGCCAACGGTCTGTTCGAAGGCCTGGAAGCGCAGCTAAGCCACTGGCAAGGCCTCAATTCCGACCTCGACAACTCACTGCTGCTGGTACACTTGCCCGACAGCCCCGAAGACGAAGCGAATTGTAGCGTAGTGGCCGAGGCTGCCCGAGCCGCCGGGTTTAGTCAGGTGCACGTGTGCGCCGTCGATGCCATGCAGGTATCGGTGGCGGGTGAGGAGCGCGGCGTGTGGGCCGAAGTGGCCCCCGAGCAATGGGTGCGGTTTGGCTTCGTGTTTAAGCTCGTACCGTGGGAGATTCTGGCCGAGGAAGAGCCGGAGCTTACCGCCGACTTAAGTCAATTGTTGCAGAGCCGGGACGTAATTATTGCCAACCCGCCCTACGCCTTACTGTTCCAGAGCAAAGGGCTGCTGGCCTGGCTCTGGCAAGTGTATCCGCATCACCCACTACTACTCGAAGCGTCGTTGGAAGACCTGCCCGGCCGCTATGTGCGTAAGCCGCTCCTGGGGCGCGAGGGCCAGAATGTGACGGAAGTACAAGCGGGAAGCATCGTGCGGGAGCAGCCCGGCGAGTTTGCACACCAGCCCCAGGTGCGGCAACGCTGGGCCGAGCTGCCCACCGACGCGCAGAACCGGCGCTATCAGGCCGGCGTGTTTTGGGCCGGCGAGGCGTGTGCTATCAGCTTTCGCCGCGAATTGGGCGTGATTACCAATCTTTCAGAGTTTGTACCGCATATCCTGCACTAGCTGGTTAGTCGCGCTTTGCTGGATCATATGATAGACTTGTTCCTGAATAAAGCGAAACGAAAAAAGGCCGTCATGCTCATCTGGCGTCCGCTTGTCAAAGCATCTCTACCGCAATGCTACTTACCACTGCAGTAGAGATGCTTCGACAAGCGGACGCCAGATGAGTATGACTGCCGAATTTTAGCATCGGTTCCTACTTCAGGAACAAGTCTGATACCTATTCGGTAGTGAAAGGTGTCGGTGTTTTAACTGAAGGCTAAAGCAGTGTGCCTGACACAAGCTTATACATGGTGGGGCTCACAAAGCTAGTACCCTCATGGGAGGGCTGAATGGCTGAATTTCATTTTATATAAACATTCTATTAAAAAAGTTTACAAAAATAAGCCTCCATAGCTTGTATTATTCTTTTAAATAATTAAGTTTATTCCGCAAAACGAGTGGTCGTTCCAAAATCGGCTGCTCCATCCATTTTGAGCTTTTCTCTCAAAAGTCAACTGTAAGCTCTATAGCTATGGCTACTCGTGTCCGGCCACCAAAAACGATTCCGCCAATTGTACCCCCTGCTTCGCCCTACGTGTTGATGGCGCTCTGGTGGCGGCCCTGGATGATGGGCCTTGGCTGCTGGCTGTGCCTTATGGCGACATGCACGGCTGGATACGGACAGAAACAACTGCCCGCCGCGCCGCAAAAGGTGACAAAAGAGTCGGAAGCGGCACCGCTGCCGGCCAAAAAGCTGGAGGAAGCCCTACAGCTGCTACTCAAAGCCACTACCCAGGATAGCTCGCAGGTTAGCAACCAGCGTCGCCGGTTCCGGCCCACCGAAATCGAAGGGCTGGTGATGGACCAGACAATTACAAAAGTAGGCCACGATTTCTACGACGCCTTCTACAGTATATGGGAAGCCCCGGCCGAAGCCGGCGACTTTACCATCATCATTCACGAAAAACCCTCGCGTGGCACCAGCACGCTGATTTCGGTGGAAGTGAATGAAAACGAGCTGCTGGAGTTGCCGTTGCAGCCCAAGGCCGAGGTGATTGAAGAAATGGCCACCTATGCCTTTGAAGTAGCCACCGATTTCCTGGTACGGTCGCGCAACGACAGTCGCAACCTGGAGCAGCAGGGCAACAAGCAGCGCACCGAAGTTTTTTGATCTGCACCTCACCGTCTTATCCCCTTGTTATGAATCAACTTCTGCTCCGCTGGCTGTTGCCCATTTTACTGCTGAGTGGCGCCCACCAGGCCACCGCCCAGGATCTGGTCTACGAACCCAAAAACCCCTCATTTGGGGGCGGCAACACGTTCAACTATTCCTGGCTGCTAAGCTCGGCCCAAGCCCAGAACACCATTGCCGACCCTGCCATTTCTTCCAGCAGCAATCCCTTCCAGCAGGATCCGCTCAAGCAATTTGAGCAAAACCTGAACCAGCAGATTCTAGGGCAGCTGGCCCAGCGGTTGATTGGCAACCAGCTCGGTAATCAGAATCAAGGCCTGAAGGAGGGAAGCTACTCAGTAGGAGCCTACAATATCAACGTGGTGCCAACCAGCGGGGGCTTTTCGGTGCAGATAACCGACACCAATACGGGCAACCAGACTACCGTCACCATTCCTTACTTCTAATTCTTGTCCCGCCTCTCCATGCTTCGCCTTCTCTGCCGTCGATTATTGCTGGGTATACTCGCGGTGAGCGGCGTAGCCGGCTGTGCGCCATACTTTCATCAGCCATTTTCGGCCGAGAAAGCCCGCCTGGGTGCCGAGGTTCGGGCCAATCAGGAGCTGCGCGGGTTGCCTCAGCCCAAAGAGCGGATCGTAGCGGCCGTTTATAAGTTTCGGGATCAGACGGGACAATACAAGCCCAGCCAGAACGGTTCCAGTTTTTCCACGGCCATCACGCAGGGTGGTACCAGCATTTTGCTGCGGGCCCTGGAAGAGTCGCGCTGGTTTAATCCCATTGAGCGCGAAAATTTGGGCAACCTGCTCAACGAGCGCAAAATCATCCGCTCGAGCCGCGCCGAGTATCAGGAACAGACCGGCCAGCGCCAGCCCAACCTTCCTTCTTTGCTGTTTGCCGGCATTATTCTGGAAGGTGGCATTGTATCCTACGATGCCAACGTTATTACGGGGGGCGCGGGCCTACGCTACTTTGGCGCGGGCGCCTCGGGCCAGTATCGGCAAGACCGGGTCACGGTGTATCTGCGGGCCATTAGCACCAGCACCGGCGAAATTCTTAAAACGGTTTACACCTCCAAAACCATCCTTTCACAGCAGGTCGACGCCAGCCTGTTCCGCTTCGTGAACTTCAAGCGCCTGCTCGAAACCGAAACCGGCTTTACCTATAATGAGCCCACGGAAATGGCGGTGAAGGAAGCCATCGAGAAGGCCGTGGAGGCACTAGTGTATGAAGGTATTCAGGAACAGCTGTGGGCACCCCAGAACGAAACGGACCGAAACGGGCCCAGCATGGTCGCCTATCAGCAGGAAAAGTGGGAAAATCAGGATATTGATGTGTTAGGCCGGGTGCAGCACGACCGGCGTGGTACGGTCGGCATTGGCCTCAGTGCCGCCACCGTACGCTACAACGGCGACTTCAGCAACCCGCAGCTGCGGGGCGGTGCCGAGCTAACTATTCGCTATGCCCGCTCGGTGGAGCATAAGCTCTCGGCGGCGGTCAACATTGGCCGGTTTGAGCTGGCAGCGGGAGACTTCTACCGGGAAACCTTTAACTACGCCGAACTATGTGGCCACTACCGACTCTTCCCGCGCGACCGGGTAACTCCCTATTTGCTCGCGGGGGGCGGAGTCAGCTCGCGCGGCCAGTCTACCGACATTCGGGCGGTGCTGGGGCACGTCACTACGGGCCTGGGAGTGGAGTTTCTGCCCACTGATCGGCTAGGGCTTAGCGTAGGCATCGATAATCATTACTATTTCACCGACAAGCTGGATCGTATCAAATTGGGCAAGTACAACGATTCGTATTGGGCCGCTAAGGCGAGCATCGTCTTTTACCTGGGCCGCTCAGGCATGCCCGCTCCCAATCGTGCCAGACGATAAGGATGTAAGGATATTCATAAGTATTTGATAAAGAAAGTACTAGGTATAGTGCTTTCTTCGTTTGTGAGTGCTAAAGATATATTATATAATTAAGTCAATAAATATTTTAACAATTTTTATTGATCAGCTCTTGCGATTTAATTTTTTTAATATAAATTTGTTTCATTCCTCCGGAGGGAATAAATAATCATATTAAAGTACAACAGTAAACTCCCCTTCCTCAACCTTATTCAGTCCTCACCCATGAAAAAGATTTCTTTCTTCGCAGCATCTCTGCTCGCTGCTGGTAGCGCTTATGCTCAGAACAATATGCAGAGTTCAACGTCCACGGGTAATTCCAACGACGTAACCGTCACGCAGTCAGGTAGCTTCAGCACCGCCACTGGCACCCAGCTTGGCAACAACAACGATCTGACCCAGACCCAATCGGGCAATATGCTGTATGGCAATACGCTGAACACTGCTACTGCTACTCAGCGAAGCAATGATCACAAAGCTACTCAGTCGCAGACCGGCTCACGCAACGAGGCAACGATTACGCAGGGCGACGGTCTATCAAGCGACAATGCCAACGAGGCTATCCAAATTCAGGTTGGGCAGCGTAACAAAGCCAGAGCTACGCAAATTGGCGGTTCGAGCTTTGCCTCGCAGGAGCAGCGCGATGGTAGCCGCAACGAGGTGACTATAATGCAGAAAGGCGGTGACTTCAACGACGCCCGCCAAGTACAGCGCGATGCTACTTCCGGCTACGGCACCAACGACAACAAAGCTACCATTGAGCAAACGGGCAACTTTAACAAGAGTGGCCAGGAGCAGCGGGGCGTCGAAAACCAAGCCACTGCCACCCAGAACGGTGCGTTCAACGAAGCAGCGCAGTCGCAGGGTAGCAACTTCGATGGCAGCTTCCGTAGCGTTGCTACCATCGACCAGCTCGGCAGCTTCAACAAAGCCGGCCAGGCGCAGCGCGGCGACAGCCAGCGCGCTACCATTGAGCAGGATGGTGATATGAACACTGCCATTCAGAGCCAAGGCAACAGTATTGGCGGCATCGGCAACCGGGCCTATATCGACCAGGATGGTGATGGCCACTTTGCTCGGCAGATCCAGACCGGTGTAGGCAACCAAGCCGATACGTGGCAGGGTGCCAGCAGCAACAACAGCGACGTGACGCAGACTGGCAACAACAACATGAGCGTGGTGAAGCAAAACCACCCATAACCACTGGATAGCTGCTTCGGTGGCTTTCGCAAACCAACAAAAAGCATCTTGCAAGCACTTCGCTTGACAAGGTGCTTTTTGTTCTTACAAAAGGAAAAATAAATTTCTTTATTGTATTTTATTATTAAAAAATAACCTTATTTTTATAGCAGCACAATAGTTGCTTTATCAACTACATAGGTGTGCTATTCCTTATTTATCTTCTCTCAACCCGCTTTTTCATCATCTTATGAAAACAGTATTAGGGACTTTCTTACTGGTCGCGCTTTCCCTCGCCAGCCACGGCGCGTGGGCACAGGCAAGCCGTGACCCCGAGGATATCAGCACCGGTCAGCTGCTACAACAGCGCCTGGGCGTTGCACAAGCAAGTAGTGATGACGCTAGTAGTACGAACCCAGCCAACCGAGCCACTTTGATGCAGTATGGCAGCGCAAATCGAGGCAGCATCGATCAACGCATGATTGGGGTAGGGCAGGGCAACGCTGCCATAATAACGCAGGATGGGATGAGCAACGTAGCGGCCATCCTGCAAACCGGTAGTGGCAGCCGCACCAGCATTTCTCAAATTGGAGTTAGCAACATAGCTTCCAGCGAGCTGCGTGGGTACAATGCGGAGTCCGACATCACGCAAAAAGGCTATAACAACCGAGTAGATCAGCGCCTGAATGTGGATGACCGTCGTTATACCGTCGAACAGATGGGTAGCAACAACACTCTGGTGCAGCGCGAAAGTGGCAGCACGGCGCCTGGCTACGAAGTGAGTATGAAAGGCAACGGTATCCGGATCATCGTGGAGCAAGGCCGGGTTTCTAGCCTGCCCTAACGCAACAAGCATAAAAAACTCCGATCTGCTACTGCTGATCGGGGTTTTTTATTGCCCTGTTTCGGGGTTGCACTATTCTGTTTTTGCTAGATTTTCAGGTCCTTACCCATGAACAACTATTGGTTTTTTGCTCTTGCTCCCTTAAGCGCTGCCTTATGGCAGGTCGGTGTTCCTAACAATGGTGCTCCGGCATGTCGGGCACATCTGGAATCCCGGCTCGATGGAAACCAACTTACGCTGGTCGGCTACTGCCAAAACAGCGGGGCGCAACCCCTAACGCTTCGCTACGAATTGCTCACCGATAAAAAAGGGCGGTCCGGAACCGCCACGAATTCCCAGTCGGGCAGCTTCAGCGTTGCTGCCCAACAGACCACCACCTTGTCTAAAACTACGATTACGATAGTTCCGGCCGATTTCTGTCGGGTAAAGCTACGGCTGCTAACCAGTCAGGGCATCGTCGTTTCAGAGGACTCACTGGTGCATCACCCCATCACCCAGCCCTGATTTTTGCCGCTCACCTATTCCTCCCCGCCCTTTCTCTTCTGATGTATGCTTCTTTCTCTGCGTGCTGTATTCCGTCTGTTGCTATTCCTGGTGCTTGGGCAAACTCTATCTGCTTGTGAGGACGCGACCATTGAACCAGCCAAGTATGGCTCTTTGGAGGGAGTAGTGCTCGATGCCAGCACCAATACCGCCTTGGTCAATGCAGTCGTGACTACCAATCCGGCAACCTCCTCCTTTACGACGGACGCCGAAGGGAAATTCTACCTGCCCAGTCTGCCGGTTGGTAAGTATGCTATTTCAGTTCGGAAAACAGACTTCAAGACGGAGAGCGTAAACGTACAGGTAGGGGAGGGGACTCTGACTGAAGTTCGGATTCCCTTGGAGAAAGCCTCGGGCTCCAATCGACGGCCCAATGCGCCAACGAAGCCGAGCCCGGCCGACCAGGCCCTGGGGCAGGCAACCAAGGTCACGCTGCGCTGGCGGGTGACCGATCCGGATAAAGGTGATTCGCTGCGCTCGGATGTGGTCTTATTTGAAAGTAACTCTCTGAACCGTCGGCAGCTACTGACCAATGCTCGCGATACTACAGTTACGGTTTCTGATCTGAAATATAATACTACCTACTTCTGGCAGGTAACTGCGCGGGACAAGGCCGGGGAAACCGTGCACGGGGATGTCTGGAGCTTCCAAACCGGCTCGCTTCCCGACAACCGTTTCCTCTATACGCGTCAGGTCGACGGCAATACCGATATCTACTCGTCGGATAACGCGGGCACTAGCCTGCTGCGCCTGACCAGCTCGGTTTTCATCGAAACGGCTCCGCAGCTGAGCCCAATCCGGACCCGCATAGCTTACGCCTCCAACGTCACTGGTCGCTACCAGCTCTATACGATGAACCGCGACGGCTCCGACCAGCGCCAGATTACACCCGATATGGTGCCCGTAGAAGGCTATAATAACTTTGGCATCGGCTACCGTTGGTCGCCCGACGGGTCGCAGTTAATTTATGCCAGTTACGACAAGCTCTGGCGTGTCAACCGGGATGGGACGGGCCTAGTACAATTGGCGACAGCCCCCAATGGCCGGCATTTTCGCGAATGTGACTGGAGCGCGCAGAATAACAAGATTCTAGTACAAACCGTGGGTTCCAATGTGTATGATGCCGAGCTGTATACACTGAATGCCGACGGTACCGGCCTGACGCAAGTAATTGGAAACCTACCTGGTCGAATGGATTCCCCTTCCTACAGCATCGATGGCCGCATGATTTTGTATAGTCGGGACGTAGATGGCTATGAGCATGCGAGCGGCCGCCAGCTTAATGCGCATATCATCATGCAGCGCCCCGATGGAACAGGGCTTATAGATTTGTCAACGGGTGTATCGGGCACCTCTACGAACACCGGCAAGCCCGCCGGGACGAATGATCTATTCCCGCGCTTCTCACCCGATGGAGCTAAGGTTATATTTGTAAACACAAGCAACGACAACCAATCGCCGCCGGAAGTATGGATGATGGACCTAGATGGTCGTAACCGTACCCGCCTATTTCAGAATGCTAGCCTTCCAGACTGGAAATAAAGACGTGTAGCACACTGCTACGAGTACCACAAATGGAATCCCGAAACTACTAGCCTCAGTTTCGGGATTTCGTTTGTGGTGCTTTCGCTAGTGGGAGTATGTATATGTAGAAACGCAGGTATATGGAGTAATCATATACAGTGAATAACAACTTTACCGGCATCGATATTAAACCGCGATTCAGTCTGAACTACTATGCGGCTATGATTGTATGAACCCCGGCCATATGTCCGGCCTGTCATTGCCCTATTGTCCTCTACACGTATCGTGCTGTGGGTTCTTGCTCAAATCAAATGCTATGGATGTACAAAAAATGATGCAACTTTGCGGCATGAAGCCAAATATCATGTTAAATACATGTTTACTGGAATACTATAATTTATCTATAAAGTTAAATTTGAATACTTGCTTACCCTGCAACGTTTTATTGTGCTAAACTTTCCCTAATACTGCCTTTGGCACGAAATATGGTCGCAATATGCAACTCACGAAAATACTCCTGTCCTTTTTTGTCATGAAAAAATGCCATACAAACTGTGAAAGTTAGTAATCTATGCTTTCAGTTTTGACGTAATGACGTTGAGTTTAGGCAGCTGCCCTAACTAAGTAAAATTTTCCTTTTCTCCCTTCGTAACCCTTACCTAACCATACTATGAAAAACTCTTACATGAGTGCCCTGCAGTGGGTACGAAAGCCGCACCTGCGGTTTTTGCTCCTGCTGTTACTGGCCTTGCCTTTTGTGGGAAAAGCACAGACCTTCTCTGTGGTTCCTTCCGACGCTGCCGATCCGCAGAATTTTGGCTCAGTAGCCGTGGGCTCGTTCTCGGCCTCCAAGTCATATGCCGTGACCGGCTCCCGTTTGACGGGTCCGGTTTCCGTGGCATTGAGTGGAACCAACTACGAAATCAGCCGCGACAACATTTCCTTTTCGGGTAGCGCATTCGATTTGCTGCCTGACGGGACTGGTAATATCAACACTACGGTATTTGCCCGCTTCCGTCCTGTAGCAGGTACTACCCCCGCTGTTGTAAACCGGACTCTGAACTTTACGTCAGATGAGGCGTCTCCTAATGTTGTCTTCAATCTGACCGGTACTCGCATCGCAGGTGTTCCAACCGTTACTGCTGATCCTACTTCCCGTATTTTCGGTAACCAGGTAATCAACACGCCTTCCGCTCCCCAAACTACTATGGTATCGGGAACGTCGCTGACCGGCCCTATTACGGTAACGGCCCCAACGGCATTTCAAGTGAGCACCAACAGCACTACTGGCTTTGGCTCGACGGTGACCCTGACGCCCGTAAACGGCACGGTTTCTCCTACCACAATTTTCATTCGCTTCCTGCCCCCGGCTGCTCAGAGCTACTTCGGTAACGTAACCGTTGCCAGCCCGAGTGCCACTACTGTAAACGTAGCTGTATCAGGTACGGGTGTATTGCCTCCCCCAGTTCTGACGGCTACTCCTAGCACACTGGCTGACTTTGGTCAGGTAACCGTTGGCTCTTCCAGCACTGCTACTCGCTCCTTCACCGTGAGCGGTCAGTCCCTGCAAGGTCCTGTGACTATCACGCCTCCCGCTGGCTTCCGTATCCGGACGGGTACGAACTTCTTCTCGACGGCTGCTATCACGCTGACGCCTACTAATGGTACACTGGCTAATACCACAATCGATGTGCGCTTCAGCCCAACGGCTGTTCAGCTCTACGCCAGTGACATTACGGTAGCTTCTACCAACGCTACTACTCAATTGGTGCGGGTGACGGGTGAAGGTACCCCAAGCTCCGGTATTCCAGTGGTAGCTGCTGCTCCTGGCTCGGTTAACTTCGGCCCCGTAACCAGCAGCGGTGGTACCAGCACGCAAAGCTTTGAAGTGAGCGGCACAGACTTGACGGCTCCTATCGTTCTGACGCCTAGCATCAGCAACATCCAGATTCGTAATGCTTCGGCTGGCGGTGCATTCTCTTCAAGCCCGCTAACCATCAACCCAATTGCTGGCACGGTGTCGGCGCAAATCATTGAGGTTCGCTTGGTAGCACTTATTGCTCAAGGCAATTTTAACGAGAGCATTGCCGTAACCAGCACTGGCGCTACCCCAACGGCGGTATCGGTAACGGCTGTCAATAACAGCGGTGCCATTTCCGACATCTCGGTATCGAACCCTAACGGCAACGAGTTTACCTTCGTTACCCGCCCTACCACGCAGTCGGCTCCTCAATCATATCTGTTGGCTGGTACCAACCTGATCGACCCATTAGTCGTTCGGCCTATCGGTCCTAATGCTTCCTTCTTCGAGGTAGCAACTACCGCAAATGGTCCTTATTCGTCGCAGCTGTCGTTCACGCCTGATGCACAGGGTAACGTAACCCAGCGCGAGATTTTTGTGCGCTTCGTTCCGGGTGTAAACTCCGTGACTATCAGTGCCAACATCCGTAACTCAAGTGCTCCTGCTAACAACCAGGACGTATCGGTAAGCGGTATCAGTGAGCCAACTATTCGCTTGGACCGTGGTATTGGTGCTTTCCCTGATAATATCGTGAAAGGCACGTCTTCAGCGCCAGTAACGGTGCGCTTGGATGGCTTCCTGTTGGCTGGGAACGTAGATTTGCAATTCCCTCCAGACGCCGATGACACAGAGCGTAACCCCACCCTGACTCCTCAATTTGAGTTTTCCTTGGATGGTGGTGCATCGTACGTGAAGAGCGCTACCCTTATTCCGGATGGCGAAGGCAATTTCACCCGCAACCTGCTGGTGCGGTATGCTCCCACACGTGTAGGTAATGCTGCTCAGGAGCTGCAGTTTAGAAACAACAGCTTCAATGGCGGTAACTTCTTTGCTTTGAGCAGCGGCTTTGGTCGTACCACTGGCTTCAGCATCGCCACCGAACCTACCGTTCAATCGACGGCTTCTATCACGCGCAATGGCAGCTCAGCTACCATCACCTTCAACCTGTCGAACCCGCCTGCGGGCACCAGCTACGGACAGAACCGCTTAGTAATTGCCACCACCACTTACCCGCAGTTGCCTGCTAGCTTGTTCCCACGGGACAAGCAGAACTTCAACCCCGGTACTACGATAAACGGTGCTTACCAATTCGGTAGCGGTACGGCTATTGAAGCTTCGTCTAACACGTACGTCGTATTCAGTGCAGCCTCGGATAACTTCACGGTAAGCAATCTGAATCCGAGTCTGACGTATTACTTCTTCTCTTTCGAGTTCAACAACGATGGCTTGTTGAACGCAGAGAACTACCGTGTGCCTAGCAACGAGCCGCAGAACCCTCTCCCAGTTGAGCTGGTTTCGTTCACTGCCAAGCTGCGCGACAACAGCGTAGTGCTGAACTGGGCTACGGCCAGCGAAACCAACAACCGCGGTTTCGAAGTGCAGCGTAGCACCGATGCCAAGGAGTTCACTACGGTGCTCTTTAAGGATGGTGCTGGTACGGCAACTAGCCGCACAGCTTATGAAGCAGTAGATACCAAGCCGCTGTCCGGTGTTTCTTACTATCGTCTGAAGCAGATCGACCAGGATGGAACAGTATCGTACTCGAAAGCAGTAGTGGTGAAGGCCAAGATTACGGAGGTAAGCTTGTATCCAAACCCAACCCAAGGCACTGATGTCGTGACCATAGCACTGCCATCCGGTTCGACGGAAGGCCTGCTGGTTCGTATCACCGACCTGTCGGGTCGTCAGGTACGGGAGACGCGCTTGGGCAGCCAGGGTGAGTTGAACACTCAGGATCTACAAGCTGGTACCTACATCATCGTAATCGGTGAAGGTGCTTCGAAAGTAAGCCGCAAGCTGATTAAGAACTAACGTTAGTGACTACTGTTGAAAAGGCCTCCCATCATTTGGGAGGCCTTTTTTTATGCCTTAGCGTGAGGTAACTATTAGATAACAATCTACTTATAGGATATAGTTAAGGTGGATTTGTATCTTTAATGCCCTGAGTTTCTTTACTTTCTTCTATTCCTTGCTTGCATGCTGACAATCATTACTCAATCTTTTCATAAGCTCCGCTTTTTGCACAAAGCCAAAGTGTGCTTTTTGGTGCTGCTGTTGTTGAGCCCGCTGGTGGGGTGGGGGCAAACCTATTATCCGCTTAGCAGCGGGAATTACTCCGAAAGCTTCGCTGATATTGCCACTTGGACGAGCATCGCTACTTCGGGTCGCGCGGTCAATTACTTCAGCAGTGTTGCCGTCACTACCACGGGTACTATTCCGGATGGTATCAGGACGACCGTTAGCTCGGCAGCCTTTGTAACCAGCTCCACTGGTGGAGTGCAGAAGGGGACGCAGAATCTGGTGTTTCTCTCGACTGGTACCGGTAATAACACATCAGCTGTAGCAGCAGACCTGAACTTGAGCTTCTCAGGCCGCATAGCCGGTTCCTTATCCTTTGACTATGCCCAGGTAAGCAACCAGACTGGTGACAGGCCAAGCTTGTTGCGCGTCTACTATAGCACTGATGGTATCGCTTTCACGGAAATTGCGGGCACCACAATTACTGTCAATAACAACGTGGCCAGCTCAGGTACTATCAATGTAGTACTACCGCAGGCGCTGGATGGAGTAGCTACGGCCCGGCTTCGCTTTTATAACCACAACGGACCGGCAAGCGGAAGCGGCTCACGGCCTAAAATCTCTGTCGACAACATCAGCGTGACCAGTACAGCTGCTACTGACGAAACAGCACCTGCTTTTGCTACCGGCTCACCCGCTATTTCAGGCATCACGGCATCCGACTTCACGCTTTCCTCCACCATCAACGAGGTTGGTACTACTTATTATGTAGTGCTGGCCAGTGGAGCCGCTGCTCCGACGCCGGCCCAGGTGAAGGCTGGAACAAATGCCGCTGATGTTAGTCTGGCGGCTAACCGTAAGGGTAGCATTGCCAATGCCACAGCCAATACGGCTGCCACGGCTGTTATCGGTGGCCTCGCTGCTGTTACTGCCTACGATGTGTATGTGGTGGCGGAGGATGCAGTACCGAACCTACAGGCCAGTGTGGTGACTCTATCCGTAACTACGACCAGTGCCGCCACTCCAACCATTACCGACTTCACACCTGGCAATGGCCCGGTTGGAACAGAAGTTACGATCAACGGGACCAATTTCACTAGTGCCGCCAGCGTCAAGTTTAATACGACAGCAGCCGTAACGGTAACCTTCGTAAATACCGGGCAGCTTAAGGCTACGATTCCGGTGGGGTCAACTACGGGTCCAATTACCGTTACAATTGGTAGCGCAACGGCTACTAGTGCCAGCAGCTTTACGGTCGATGTCGCCTCGAATCCGGTGCCTGTCATCACTATTTTGACTCCTGACCGGCGCGTGGCGGGTAGTGTTGGCTTCACTCTCACCGTCACCGGTACTGGTTTTATCAACGGAGCTACAGTTCGCTTTAATGGGATTGACCGGCTTACTACTTTTACTTCAGCGACGCAGGTAACGGCCACCATTTTAGCGGCCGATGTAGCCGCGACAGGCACTTATCCGGTTACGGTGCTGAACCCGGCGCCTACTGCGGGATCATCAGCCGCAGTTAACTTCCTGGTGACACCTGCGCCCTCGGGGACTGCCTGCGTTACGGAGGGCTTCGAAGGCTCCACTCTCCCCCCCACGGGCTGGCTGCAAACGGGCGTGAGCTTTTCGACTGCGCCAGCGGATGTAAAATTCGGAGCCACCGCCGCTACTTTCAGTTCCTTCAATGCCAGCCTGACTACGACTAAGCTAGTGCGGCCAACCCTGCTGAGCTTCTATTTGGGACGTACCAATAACATTTCTCCAAAGTCTTTTCAGGTGCAGGTGTCCACCACTAACCAAACCACTTCATTCACAGCGGTTGCCACCATCGAAAACGAGAATGTCGTTAATGGGTCTTACGATTTGTACTCCGTCGATTTATCGGCCTATGCCACAAGCCCGCAGGTGTGGGTTCGGTTTGTGAAAATTAGCGGTACAGCCGCCGTGTGGCGCCTCGATGATGTTGCCGTGTATTGCCAGCCTGCCCCGGAGATGAATCTGAAGCAGGGCAGCACCTCGCTGGCCAGCGGCGCCACGTTCTCATTTTCCAACACCGGGGTGGGAGCAACTACGGATGCTACGTTTACGGTTGAAAATACGGGCCTACTGGACCTGACGCTCGGCAACTTCACGGTCACCGGTGAGTATAGCCTGGTTGGCCCGACGCCGACGCTGGTTGCACCTGGTGGCAGCAGCACCTTCGTGGTGCGCTTCGAGCCGCAGCAAGGCGGCATCCGAACCGGTTCCCTTTCTATTGTCAACAATGATGAGGATGAGAACCCATACGTACTGGCTTTCTCCTCCACGGGCAGCGTGCCAGCCGCGACGTATTATACTAAAGCTACCGGCAACCTGAATGAGTTGGCCACCTATGGTACCAATCCGGATGGCTCGGGTACTGCTCCAACCGACTTCTCGCTGCTGAACCAAACCTACCGGGTTAGTGGCGCTGGGCGTACCTTTACTGCCAACTGGGTGGTTTCCGGGGCCAATTCTAAGGTCGTTCTGGAACCAGGAGCCAGTCTGGTAATTCCGGTTAACGCTAATTTCACTGGCCCTCTGGACTTACTGACCACTAGCACGCTGGTGGTACAGCATGCGACTCCCGGCTATACTCTGGGTATGGTAGATGCCGCCAGCACCATCGAATTCGCCCAGGCCGGAACCTATACGGTGCCGGAACTGACTACCCCCGGCTATGGTAACCTCAAGCTGACTAACGGCACCAAAACCCTGGCTGCCGGCACCATCTTAGTACGCGGTAGCCTCACCGCCACAGGCGTTACGAACCTAAATGGCTCGATGGCCGGCAGCACGTTCACAACAGTCGATCTGACCGGTGACTTTATTCTGTTGGCGGGCACTACTTTCCCCGCTCTGGCCGATGCTGCCACGCAACGCTTTACTGTACGCCTGAATAGCAATGGGGCGCAGACGCTAACGGGCAACGGGCGCGACTTTCATTTATTCCGCCTCACGACCCTTGGAACCACTACCGGTAGCTTGTCGGCAGCGGGTGGATCGAGTAATCTTGTGGTCGGCAATCTGCTAGGCGGCGGCGGTCTGGCCCTCAATACCAACACAGTCCTCGACCTCAATGGCAACAACCTCACCCTGGTGGGCTTCGGCAACCTCGGCGGAACTACGGGCAGCTCCGGCACTGGCTTGCTTCGCACTACGGCCACTAGCACCGTCACGATAAACAAGAACGGTGGTGTGGCGTTAGGTGCTTTGCGCCTGGCGGCCAATGAGCGGCTAGGAGCGCTGGTGCTTAATGCTACCGGGTCTAATAACCTGCTGACGATACCTTCCGGTACAACCGTAATCGGTGACTTAACGCTGAGTGAAGGCACTCTTTCTCTTAGCAACAACACGCTACGAATTGATGGCGCTGTCGTGACCGGTAACGGAGTGCTGCAGGGCTCGGCCACCAGCAACTTGCTGCTGACGGGCGCGGGCGCCATCGATAAGCTGGCCGTGGCCAGTGGTGCGGGTAGCCAGTTCGAAAGCCTGATGCTGAACCGGGCCCTCAACACGCTTATACCAGTAAGCAGCACGCTAACCATTGGTACCCTAACGCTTACGAGAGGCTCACTGCTGTTCACGCCTGCTACCCGCGCTATAGCCACCGCTGTTAGTGGTGGGGGAAACGATAGTTTTGTGAATGCGCTGACCCTGCGTACGGCGGCAGCTACTACTACCACGCTCAACTTCCCACTGGGCGGCCAAGCCGGTTTTTACCGGCCACTGACCCTGGCCCTGACGCAGAGCGCGGCATCGGCGACCAGCTACACTGCCCGCCAGACGGACCGGGCCGCTGGTACTTCATTGATCGACCGGGGTGTGACTGCACCCTTAACGCGGGCTTCCCGGATGCGCTACTTCACAGTGGCCGCCGAAACAGGTGGTGCTACTTTTCAGGGTGGAACGCTGACGCTGAGCTTTGGAGCTGATGATGCGGTAACGACGCTGGCATCCTTACGCCTGGCTCTTTCTCCTGGCACCAGTACGCCCTGGACCGACGCCACCCCCGATCCGGGCGCTCCGGCACTAACTGGAACTACCACCAACGGTACTGTAGCGGCGGCTATTGGAGCTACCAACCTGGGTGATTTTGCTTTGGCTACCACAGCTGCCGACATAGCTGAAAACCCGCTGCCTGTTACGCTCGTGCGGTTTACGGCTACGCGTGAGCCGCAGGCAGTAGCGGTGAGCTGGGTAACGGCCAGTGAGAAAAACAGCGACTATTTCGACGTGCAGCGCAGTGCTGACGGACGGGAATTCAGCACTGTTTATACGATGCGTGGCATGGGCGCCAGCAGCAAAAGCACCGCCTACTCCATGAAAGACACCGAGCCCTTGCCAGGGATGAGCTACTACCGTTTGCGGCAGGTAGATCAGGATGGCAGCTTCGCCTACTCGCCAGTACGCGTCGTGGGGGGGGCAGCAATTGCCGTGTATCCGAACCCGGTACTGGATATTCTTACTATCCAAGGCTTAGATACTAGCACCGGATCAGCACATGTGGTGATTACTGATCTGACGGGCCGGCAACTATGGTCAGGCCCCGGCCTAAACGGACAGGTAAGTATGGGCTGGCTACAGCCAGGAACTTATTTGCTGCATATCAGGCAAAGTGGGTACCACATCACCCAACGAATAGTACGCGCAAATTAAATAATATGCCCTATATAATAAAAAAGCCCCTTGCGTAGCAAGGGGCTTTTTTATTATTTCAATTTATCAGTAGCTTACATGTAACTAGCACTAAAGTGTAGTAAAGTAGAACTTGGTTCAACTACATGTCAGTCTTTGGTTTCTGTTTTAGGATGGAGCCCTCTGTACTCTCATTCTTGGCTTTCATTCATTTGCCTGTTTTTGGTGTCAACCGCTCAGCGTTGCGACATACAAAATTTCTTGTCTAATCCTATTCCCATGAAGCCTACTCCTACTGCACAGCGCCTGTTACTCGCCAGCTTCTTTCTGGTTCCAACATTAGGTTGGAGTCAATCCTTTCTTCAGCAGACGTTTGAAGTAAACGGCAACTCCAACCCGAATGGTACTCGCACGCAGCTCGTGTATAGCAACGTGGGAGGACAAACCTATACCGGTACTTTTGCCGCAGCAACTACAGCTCAGAATACTAATGCCGCCCCTATTACGGCTCCCGTATATTCTGAGGGCGTCACTGCTTTTGGTGCCGTAAATAACCAGGGTAACGGATTGGTAACTTCCACCCTGACCTTTGATCCGGTTACGTTTACTGCCACTTCCGGAAATTACCTGACCTTTCGATTGGTTTCTTACCAGACCAATGGCAATGGCGGTATTGATAATACCGCCACTAATAATGGGGTGACAGTGAGCATTGCCTATAATGGCTCTCAAAGCTACATCCCAACGCTGCGCGTTGTAGGATTGAACGGTGGATCTGTCTTCGGGTACTCAGGTACCGGTACGGCCACTACTGGTGCACCAATCAATACAACTACACCATCGTTGACCACGGTTACCTCGCCGACTGATCTTACGGGTAATGGGCAAACGGTAGCCCTGACGGGTACGGCGGGCTTGTCAAACGTAAGCCTGCGTTTTGGAGCTGCTATTACGAGCATACAAGTTCAAATTACGTTGAACTCAATTGGTAAAACGGCCCTCTTCATTGATGACGTGCGTATCGGCAGTGATGGTCCGCTGCCCGTTGAGCTGACTTCCTTCGAGGCTGCTCGCCAAACCGGAGTGGTGCTGCTGAAATGGGCCACGGCCAGTGAAAAGAATAATGATCGGTTTGAAGTGCAGCGGAGTGCCGATGGGCAACAATTCGTAACTATCAGCACCGTGCAGGGCAGCGGCACTACCACCACAGGCAACTCATACACCAGCAAAGACGCTGAGCCTCTTTCCGACGTAAGCTACTACCGTCTGCAGCAGGTTGACCAAGATGGCACTGTTTCATACTCACCGGTGCGGGTTATAAACGCAGTAGTAGCCGCTGCCTATCCTAGCCCAACCTATGATCTGCTGAATCTGCCAGCTTCCGCCGTTGGAAGCTCTTACCGGGTATTTAATGCGCTGGGGCAGACGTTACTGGAAGGCAAGGTTTCAGCTACTGGCGCTGTCAACGTACAGAGGCTGGTACCAGGTAGCTACTTTTTAGAAGTAGGAACAGGGAAAAACCAAGTCTCCCAGCGGTTTATCCGTCAATAGAAGACTACAGGTCATAAAAAAGGTCCTCTTCTATTGAAGAGGACCTTTTTTATGACCTGTAGTCTTCGCCCCGAAGCAAATCAACCCTTATACGGAGAAGCTCTCGCCGCACCCACAGGTACGGGAAGCGTTGGGGTTGTCGAAGTAGAAGCCTTTACCATTGAGGCCGTCCGAAAAATCGAGCTCGGTACCGGCCAGATACAGGAAGCTTTTCATGTCCACGACTACCCGTACGCCTTTGTCTTCAAACTCCTGATCCATCGGCTTTACCTCGTTGTCGAAGTCGAGCTTATAGGAAAGACCGGAGCAGCCACCACCAGCTACGGAAGCCCGGAGACGGTACGTATCATCGAGCTGGGCATCGGTCATCAGACGCTCAACTTTATCTTTGGCTTTGTCAGAAACGGTAATCATGGGGAGCGGTATTGAGTAAGAAAGTCTTACGGATTAAACAATTCAACGAGGCGAAAAGTGCTCCACGTCCTGCGTTAACACCTGTTTATCAATCCGAGGTTCTTACGAGGAAGGATTTAGAACGACACTAAAGACCGTAATGGTATTCAGGTCGCGGCCGTAATACAATTTGTCGAGGGCTTCATAGGCATTGTGCGCCCGGAAGTAGGAAGTCTGGAGCTCTTTGCCGCCGTGGGCGCGCCACTGAATGGTGTAGGAGCTTTCCGTATCGCGCAGGCGCTGCACATAGGTCAGCATTTTACGCAGGGCATCCAGCTTGTCGTAGCCCTCTTCGTAGCGAAACAGGAAGCTCTGGTGATGCCGCGGATTGACGGTAATCAGATCCAGGCGAACCAGGTTATCCAACTGTCGAAACTCAAACAGCAGATTACCGGGAGCCATGCCAAGGTAATCCTCAATCTGTTTCTGGATACGGCTGCTTTCGACGTGAATATCGGACGAAACTTCCATGTGCTCTGGTAGCTAAACGCATAGTGCGTGGGCCTGGTACCGACAATTCGCTCCGCGAATTACCTGCACCAGACCCACGCACTACCTAGTTTGCATTAGTGGTGGGCTTTGGCTTCTTCCAAGGCGGGCATCCCGTTTTTCACGCGGTAGTCGTTGATGGCCGACTTGATGGCATCTTCCGCCAGCACCGAGCAGTGGATTTTTACCGGCGGCAACGCCAGCTCTTCCACAATTTCCATGTTGTCGATAGCCAAGGCCTCATCCACGGTTTTGCCTTTCAGCCACTCGGTAGCGAGGGAAGAGGAAGCAATAGCCGAGCCGCAGCCGAATGTTTTGAATTTGGCGTCGGTGATGGTGTTGGTCGCTTCGTCTACCTCAATCTGCAGACGCATTACGTCGCCGCACTCAGGAGCTCCAACCAAGCCAGTACCTACGTTTTTTTTGCTTTTATCCAGCGTGCCCACGTTGCGGGGGTTGCTGTAGTGGTCGATTACTTTATCGGAGTAAGCCATGACTATTCTTTGAAGAGAAGTAAGATGTAGGAATTAGAGATTAACAAGGCGAAGGAGAATCCCAGTCTGTTATGACTATCGGCCACTGCTTGTTAACGGCTGATTGAATCAATGTTCAGCCCACTCAATCTTGCTCAGGTCGATGCCTTCTTTGAACATCTCCCACAGCGGCGACATTTCGCGGAGCTTGGTCACGGCTTCCTTCACGTGGTTGATGGCATAGTCAATTTGCTCATCCGTCGTGAAGCGGCTCAGGCCGAAGCGTAGCGAGCTGTGGGCCAGATCGTCGCTCAGCCCCAGAGCCTTGAGCACATAGGAGGGCTCCAGCGAAGCCGACGTACAGGCCGAACCCGACGAAACAGCCAGGTCCTTTACGCCCATCATCAGGCCTTCGCCTTCCACATATTTGAAGGAGATATTGGTGACGTGCGGCAGACGGCGTTCCCGCGAGCCGTTCACGTAGCTTTCTTCCAACGTCAGCAACTCTCGTTCCAGCCGGTCGCGCATGGCGGAAAGGCGCTCGGTGTCGGCTGCCATTTCCAGGCGGGCCAACTCACAGGCTTTGCCCAAACCAACGATACCGGGTACGTTCAGGGTGCCGGAGCGCATGCCCCGCTCGTGGCCGCCGCCGTCCATCTGCGCCGTCACTTTCACCCGTGGGTTCTTACGGCGCACATACAGCGCGCCTACACCCTTAGGGCCGTACATTTTGTGGGCTGTGAAAGCCATGATATCGATGCCGTCGGCAATGACATCAACCGGAATCTTACCGACTGCCTGGGTGCCATCGGTCATGAACAGCGCGCCGTGCTTGTGGGCAATGGCGGCAATTTCCCGAATCGGCTGAATGGTACCGGTTTCGTTGTTGCCGTACATAATGGTTACCAGCACCGTCTCAGGCGTCATGGCCGCTTCCAGATCAGCGAGGCTGATCAGGCCCTGGTCGTCGACGGGTAGGTAGGTAACGCGGCCCCCCAGTTTTTCAAGGTGCTTGCAGGTATCCAGAATGGCTTTGTGCTCGGTGGTAGCCGTAATAACATGGTTGCCTTTCTGAGCGTACATCTCGAAAACCCCCTTGATACCAAGATTGTCCGATTCGGTAGCGCCGGAGGTAAAGATAATCTCTTTGGGGTCGCAGCTGATAAGGGCGGCGATTTGCTCCCGGGCGTAGTCTACTGCCTCTTCAGCAGCCCAGCCGAAGGGATGGTTGCGGGAAGCGGCGTTGCCGAACACTTCCGTCAAATACGGCATCATGGCCTCTAACACGCGTGGGTCCAGCGGAGTGGTGGCGTTGTTATCGAGGTAAATAGGTAGCTTGAGCATGGCTCGGAGTATGAAAATCAGCGAAAAAACCAGAGGAACCAGGCGAATCCTAGTGGAGAATGATTCGTAGGTAGAACACCAAAACCGGAGAACAGGTTTTACTTTGCCCTCACAAAAGTAGATATATTCCAAATAGGGTACACCAGCTTCTCACCCCAACTTTCATGTTTGCGAACCTTGAACATCTCGGCTTGGCCGTACACGACCTCGAAGCTGCCACGGCCTTGTATACCACGCTGCTCGGCCAGGCTCCCTATAAAAAGGAGCATGTTGCCAGTGAAGGCGTTGATACCGTGTTTTTTCAGGTTGGCGGCTCCAAGATAGAGCTGTTGGCCGGCACCACGCCCGATAGCGCCATTACCAAATACCTGGGCAAAAAGCCGGAAGGCATCCACCACGTAGCTTTCGAAGTAGCCGATATTCGGGCCGAAATGCAGCGGCTGCGGCAGGAAGGCTTTACTTTGCTGAACGAGGAGCCCAAGCGCGGGGCCGATAATAAGCTGGTGTGTTTCGTGCACCCCAAGAGTGCGGCGGGTGTGCTGGTCGAGCTCTGTCAGACTATAGGCCCCACTGATCATGAGTAAGACAATGAGTAGCAATTTTTTTCGCCAGGAAGTAGATTCCGCCGTTGATGCGCTGCTACTCCAGCAGGTTATTCTCTATCCCACGGATACGGTGTGGGGCTTAGGGTGTGATGCCGAGGTGCCGCCGGCCGTAGACCGCCTCTTGGCGCTGAAGAAAAGGCCCGCCGACAAGGGGGGCATCGTGCTGGTAGCCGACGAGGTGATGTTTGCCAAATATGCCGCCGTGGTGCCCCCGAACCTGACGGCGCTACTGGCCGCGCAGGAGCGGCCCACCACGTACATAGTAGCTGGCAGCCGCCACCTAGCCCCCAACCTGCTGGCCCCTGATGGTACAATTGGCTTGCGCGTGGTGCAACAGGATGAGTTTACCCAGAAAGTAGTGCGCCGCCTAGGGCACGGCCTCGTTTCGACTTCCGCCAACATCAGTGGGGAGCCCACGGCAGCTGTATACTCCGAGGTAAACCCGGTCATCGTGCGGACGGTCGACTATGTGGTAAGCTGGCGGCAGGATGACCAGACGCGTGCCGTGCCTTCCCGAGTGGTGCGGGTGCTGCCCGATGGGCAGCTGGAGGTGGTGCGGGAGTAAAAAAGCCGTGTCAGGCCTTGTAGAGCCACAGAGCGAGCCACCCAGCCTGTAAAACGTGCTACCCAATTTCACCACCGCGCCCCAACGCCTACGTAGGCGTTGGGGCGCGGTGGTGAAATGTCATTTTGTGCTGCCCAGAGCACGGATTGCTTGGGCCTGTGCCTCGCCCCGACAGGGGCAAAGCTGCCAATGCCGGCGGGGTACGTTACCTTTGCGGCCGTTCCGTTTTACGTATCCGCGCATGAATATTCCCCGGCTTCCCGAAAATCCCCTGTTTCAGACTATTGCCGAAGCTGCCGGTGAGCTGGGCTATCCGGCCTACGTCGTTGGGGGATTCGTGCGGGACTTAGCCCTGGTTCGCCCCAGCAAAGATGTGGATGTGGTGTGCGTGGGCGATGGTATAACGCTGGCACAGGCCGTGGGCCGCAAGCTGCCGGGCCGACCGCGGGTAACGGTGTTCAAGAACTTTGGCACGGCGATGCTGCCCACCGAAACCGTTGAGCTGGAGTTTGTAGGGGCCCGCAAGGAAAGCTACCGGGCCGAGTCGCGCAAGCCCGAAGTGGAGGCCGGCACGCTGGCAGAAGACCTGGCCCGCCGCGACTTCACCATCAACGCCCTGGCGCTGAGTCTGAATCCCCAGGATTTTGGCACGCTCGTCGACCACTACGCGGGCATGCAGGACTTGCAGCAGAAAATCATCCGCACCCCCCTCGACCCCGATATAACTTTCTCCGACGACCCGCTGCGCATGATGCGGGCCGTGCGCTTTGCCACCCAGCTCGACTTCGATATCGAGCCCGATACCTACGATGCCATTGCCCGCAATAAGGACCGCATCAAAATCGTGTCGCAGGAACGCATTACCGACGAGCTGAACAAGATTATTAACGCCCCCAAGCCCAGCTACGGCTTCAAGCTGCTGTTTCAGACGGGCTTGTTGCAGCTGATTTTTCCGAAGATGGCCCAGCTCCACGGCGTGGAAAAAGTGGGCCAGCACGCGCACAAGGATAATTTCTACCACACCCTACAAGTGCTCGACAACGTGGTGGCCGCCGGCGGCGACTTGTGGCTGCGCTGGGCAGCTATTCTGCACGATATCGCCAAGCCCGCCACCAAGCGCTACGACAAAAAAGTGGGCTGGACGTTTCATGGCCACGAAGACAAAGGTGCCCGCTGGGTACCGCAGATTTTCACGGATCTGAAACTGCCGCTGGGCGAAGAAATGCGGCAGGTGCAGAAGCTCGTGCGCCTGCATCTGCGGCCTATTGCTTTGGTTAAGGAAACCGTGACCGACTCGGCCGTGCGCCGGCTGCTGTTTGAAACCGGCGACGACATTGACCGCCTGATGCTGCTGTGCCGGGCCGATATTACAAGCAAAGACCACCTGCGCAAAGAGCGGTATTTACGCAACTTCGGGCAGGTGGAAGAAAAGCTGAGGGAAGTAGAGGCCAAAGACCATTTGCGCAACTTCAGGCCCGTAATTACGGGCGAAGTCATCATGGAAACCTTTGGGCTGAAGCCCTCCCGCGAAGTGGGCGAGCTGAAAGAAGCCGTGCTGGAGGCTATTCTGGATGGTAAGGTTCGCAACGAGTTTGAGGAAGCCCTTGCCTACCTGTTGCAGCTCGGCCAGGCAAAAGGACTTCCTCCGGGTCACCTTCTTACTCACCAGTAAGTAAACCCATTTTCTCGCGTTGCACTGTGGGAAGATGCTGGCCGGGGCCTAAAGGTTGCCCGGCCAGCATCAGTATACCGCTATCCTATTAGGCAGGCAGCGCGCAGGCAGGGGCCGCCGGGCTGTGCCAGGGCCAAGCTGAAGCGTAGGCGTTGCCGGCAAATTCCCTACTCGCCATCAGAAGTATTCAGGCGTGTTACGCGCGAAGAGCCCGACAGCTCTTTCTGAATCTTGTCCGGGTTGCCGGCGTACTCTACCCGGCTGGCCCCGCTTAGCTCGGCCCGCAGCCGGCGGGCTACCCGAATGCGTGCTTTGCTCCCACCCGAAAGATCGAAGTCGGCGGTCTGCGTGCTCATGCGCAGGCCCTGCACCGAGCAGGCTCCGGAGCCGTCCACGTTCAGGTCGGTGGCGGTACCGCGCAAGTCGGTGCGGCAGAATCCGTTCAAATCCAGGTCCAGGCGCGGCACGTTTACGTTCAGTACCGCGTTGCAAGCCCCCGACTGCTCTACGTGCAGGGCGCTGTCCTTGAAACCGGCCACGTTGGCTTGGCAGGCCCCGTTCAGGTCGAGATTGGTCAGCTCGGGCATTTGTATCCGAATCAGAACGGGCTTGCGGTTGAAGCTGAAGCTGGGCATAAACGAGTTCCGGTCGCGGGTGCGGACAAACAGCTCGTCGCCATTGGTTTCTACGCGCAGGTTGCGCAGGTCGCGCTCCTCGCCGGCGGCATCGACCTTAAACTCGGGCCCTTGGCGAACATATACTCGGTAGGCACCGCTGGCCTCAATGGTGCGGAAGCTGCGCAGGTTGAAGGTGCGCCGGCCCGAGCCGTAGCGGCCCAGATCGGTGGGAAAACCTTTGTCATCAATATCAATGTCAACGCCCACGTTGCCATCCTCGTCGTCGTCGGTGTTAATCCGAATACGGTAGTTCTCGTCGCCGGTGTCCACGTTTACGGTCGTGTCGCCTTCCTGCTGGTCTTCGTCCTCGTCAAAGTTGCCGAAATCATCGTTTTCCAGATCTTCCGGGTCACAATCGATGCACTCCAGCAGGTTGCCGCGCAGTCGGTAGGCGTGCGCCTGGGGCTCGGTGGGCATTTGCTCATTCACGAAATCATTGGTGCCGAGCATGGAGCTGAAGCCGCGGCTGATGCGGAACGTTTTGTTGCGGGGCAAATGCACGAGCAAGCTCAGGTTCTGCTCGCGGAAGCTGGCTCCCGGCCGGAAGGAAAAGTGGTCGTCGAACAGCAGGGTGGTGTCGTTGCCTTGGCGCACGGTGTAGGCAATAGAGCTTGCGGCCGTCTGCCGGGCCTGTTCTTCCGTGGCACCAGTGGCCGAGAATGTCTTGTCGACCTGCACTACCGTGCCGCTGTCGGCGGCGGCCAGCTCCACATCCACCCACTGGGAATAGCCCCGGTCAACGTTGCGGGCATCGAGGTAGATGCCAGGTGCGGCCGAAAGAGCCGGGAAGCTTTGATTCTGTACTACCTGCGACTCTTCCTGGAACTCACGGCTGATGCGGGTGGCAGCCACCGACGAGCCCACTACACCCAGCAGCCACAGGCCCAGCATCGTCAGGCCGGCGGTGCGGCTCAGGATGGAGCGGCGCAGCAGTAGGCCGAGGCCGGAGAGCATCAAGGCCAGGGGAGGAATAACGCCCACCAGATAGAAGGCCAACAGAGCCCAGCCCGGTACTTCGTTCATCAGCACGTAGGCTGGTACGTCGCCCATTACGAAGTTCTGAGACTCGGGAATCATGCCCAGGCCCATGCCCAGCATAATGGTGAGGGCCAGCACGATGGCGAAGCCGACGATGGTCATCATTATGCCGATGAATACCCGCAGAATGGTGCCCAGGAAGTTGAGCAGCGGCCGGATGTTGCGGAAGCCGTTTTCGAGGAAAGTACCCACCGGGCGGTTGTTGCCCATGGTTTCCGCGCCCTCGTCGTACGTATTGCTGCGCAATGTGCTGTCGATGCTCGATAGGGTGAGGGCGTCGCCGCGCATCCGCATCCGGTCGGATACGGTTTTGGCCTCGGGCAGCAGAATCCAGAGCACGATATAGAGCGGAATAGCGAAGCCGCCGGCGAAGATGAAGATGATGAACAGCACCCGGATCAGCACTACATCAACTTTGAAGTAAGCCGCCAGGCCCGCCGAAACGCCCCCTACTTTACCCGTATCGGTGTCCCGGTACAGCTTTTTGAAGGTCGGATCTTCCTCGGCCGGCGTTGTGTCGTAGCGCTTGGGCAGCGCAATCCAGAGGATGATGTAGCTGAGCAGGGCAATACCCGAGATGTTACCCCCGAAGTCATTATGGTTATCGCCGAAGATAATGGGCGGGAAGAGCAGCGCTGCCAGGAAGCCCAACCGAATCCAGAGCGGGTTGACGGCGAAGTAGCGGGCTACGCCAGCGGCCACGCCGGCAATCTTGCGGTTGGCCATGTCGCGGTACAGACGCTTGGGCTCCGTTTCAGTGGCCGTGGCAGCAGCCGTGGCTGCGCTGGCTTTGGCGTAGTTGGTATACACGGTGGGGCCGCCAGCAAGGGCTTCTTCCTCTTCCTCGGCATCATCGGCCGACTGGAAGTCGCTGACCCGCCCCATCTTACCGACCATCTCCTGCACGTCGTCCAGCGAAATGATTTGCTTGGTGGCGGAAGTGCGGGCGGCAAACAGCTCGGCGATACGGCCTTCGATGTCGGATACGATTTCCTCGTGTCCCCGGTAGCCGGAAAAATGTGCCCGTACTTCCGCCAGGTAGCGGCTGAGCACTTCATAGCCATCTTCTTCAATATGGAAGATAAGACCTTGGAGGTTAATACTGATGTTCTTTTTCATCTCAGTGCTGCAAATCAAGAGTAACTCGAAAGAAGGAATGGACCGGGCCGACTAAGTGCCGCTAGGGCGTGGGGGTTGCGGCGCCATTGAGGTGAGGTTTCTGGCGGATAATGCGGATCGAATCCTGCACATCCTCCCAGGTCAGGCGCAGCTGGTGCAGGAAGTCCTGGCCGTCCTGGGTGAGGGTGTAGTACTTGCGCGGTGGCCCGGAGGTGGACTCTTTCCAGGTGTAATCGAGCAAGCCGGCATTTTTGAGGCGTGTCAGCAGTGGATAGAGCGTGCCTTCTACTACAATCATGCGGGCAGCGGTAAGCTCCTCCAGCATGTCGGACGCATACACCTCGCCACGGGCAATAATTTCCAGAATGCAGAACTCTAGGATGCCCTTCCGCATCTGCACTTGGGTGTTCTCTACTTTCATGGGCTGGGGCAGAAATCGGTGAAGAATGAAACAAAGATAACAGAAGGTACTATGTGACGCAAGGTACTTGCGAAATTTATTTTTCGGCTGTGGTGGAGCCCCCAATCCTAGGTTGGGCCGGCTGTCGTAAAGAAGGAGTGAAACGGTGACGCCCGGCATCTGCCTGATCTGCTTGGCCTTCACACCGGCTGAGGGGCGCTACTCGGCCCGATTTGTGCTGTTGGGCCGGACTCAGAGGGGGAGTTAATAGCGCAGCAGCGCACTATTAATAAGTATCTTGCGTTGCTGCTGCGGACAAATTCTTCTTTTTATTCTTTCATCTCTATGCTGCACTTTACCCGAACTGCCTCTGCACTCGTAGGGGTTGGCCTGAGTCTGGGCCTGGCTACTACTGGCCTGGCCCAAACCAAAGACCTGACGCCCAAATACAGCAACGACTTTCTCAATATTGGGGTAGGGGGCCGGGCCCTCGGCATGGGCAACGTGCAGGTGAGCCTGGTGGGTGATGCCACGGCCGGCTACTGGAACCCCGCCGGCCTGCTGAACCAGAAGGCCAAGTACGACGCGGTATTGATGCACTCCGAGCTGTTTTCGGGTATTGTGAAGAACGACTACGCGGCTTTTTCCATGCCGCTCGACGAGCAGAGCGCCATTGGGGCCAGCATTATTCGCGTGGGCGTCGACAACATTGCCGATACCCGGGCGCTGGTGAATGAGTACGGCCAGATTTCCTACGACCGGATCAGCTACTTCTCGGTGGCTGACTATGCGCTGCTGCTGTCGTATGCCCGTCGGATTGGCTCTATTGAGGGCCTCAAGGTGGCCGGCAACGGCAAGATTATCTACCGCAACGTGGGCAAGTTTGCCAACGCCTGGGGGTTCGGCATCGACGCCGGCCTGCAATACGACTACAAAGGCTGGCGGCTGGGCCTGATGGCCCGCGACATTACGACCACCTTCAACGCTTGGTCTATTAATTCGGAGGAGTTTCAGGGCGTGGCCGCCACCAACGACTCCATTCCGACCAACAGCACCGAAATTACCCTGCCCCGGTTCGTGCTGGGCGTCGGCCGCAGCGTGCAGCTGCCCGGCTCGCTCACAGCCCTGGTAGCCGTCGATCTGGAAATGACCACCGACGGCAAGCGCAATACGCTCGTGTCGAGCGACGTGGTCAGCATCGACCCCAAGGTGGGCCTGGAGCTGGGCTACAAAAACCTCATCTTCCTGCGGGGCGGTGTCAGCAACGTGCAGAAAATCGACGCCAGCAAATCGTTTGACGGCAAGGGCGGCTGGCGGCCGCAGCCCAGTCTGGGCGTCGGCGTGGCCTTCAGCGGCCTGCGTCTGGATCTGGCCTTGTCGCGCCTAGCCATTGAGAAAGTGGGCGACCAGAGCGCTACCAACTCCGTCATCGTTTCGTTGGGCTACGCCTTTAAGTAACCACAAAAACGCCCGGTGCGTCCCGCCATATGGGCGTAGGCCGCGCCGGGCTTTGTTCGAATAGCATCTATGAAACACCCTTACCGTTTCCACAGTCTGCTTGGCTGGTGCGTTTTCCTGATGGGAATCGTGCTGCTGAGCGGCAATGCGGCAACGGCACAATCGGGGCCCTATGGCAACGAGTGGATTGTGCCCAGCCAACAGTACTATAAGATTCGCGTGACCCGTGAGGGCCTCTACCGCCTCGATTACACTTACCTGACGCAGGCGGGCATTAGCGGCGTCAATCCGCAGCGGTTTCAGCTGTGGCGGCGCGGCCGGGAGGCTGCCATTTTCGTGGGTGGCAACAGCGCCACCGTGCTCGATAACTCAACCTACATTGAGTTTTATGGCCAGCGCAACGATGGCGCGCTTGACCGGGGCATGTACAAAAACCCGGGCGACCAGGCACAGCGCGGCTACAGCCTCTACACCGACACGGCTTCCTATTTCCTGACCTGGTCGGCTACGGCCCAGGGCAAGCGCATGGCCCAGCCGGCCCTGAACCCGGTGGGCGGGCAGCATCCTTACTGGATGAAGCCGGAAACGAATATTATTGCCGACCGCTACAACAACGTAGCGCTGGAGGCTTTTGTCAATCAGCCTTGGGCCGAGGTTGGCGAGGGGTTCCTGTCGCAGCATTGGGGCCGGGGATTTGATAATTTCGGTACCGTTACTCGTACCGGCGACGTTTATAGAATAGATTCCATCAAAAGCAAGTCGGCCAGCGGTCCGCTTCCGCTCCTGGAAACGCTGGTGGTAGGTGCCAGCAACTCGTCGCATACGGTGAACCTGTATGTGCAGCCCCAGGGAACCACGCAGTGGCGCTTGTTCCGGACGTTTGTGCTGCAAGGCTACGAGCAGCGCAAAATAGTGGAGCGCCTGCAACGGACCGATATTAAGGATAACGGCAGTGCGCTGATGCTGATAGAGGTGAATACAGCCGCCACGCCCGCCGACCAGAACAACCTCGTCAGTCTGGCCTATCTGAAAGTATCGTACTCGCAGACGCCCCGCTGGTTTGCCAATCGGCGGAGCCACATATTCAGCAACGACTCCACGCTGGGCTCTGCCCCGGCCTACTACACGCTCGACAGCATTCCGGCCACGGTGCGCGGGTTCGATATTACGGACCCGTACAACATCCAGCGCATCGAGGGCATCGCCGGTACGGGCCGCCGTCGGAGCTACGTGTTTCCGAATGCTATAGCCGGCAACCGCACGCGGAATCTGATGCTGGCCGATGTGACCGTTCCTCTGACGCCGCTGAAGGCGCAGCCCGTACGGTTCCGCGCTATTTCGCCCGCTGCCCACAACTTTCTGATTGTAAGCCACCAGGCGTTGATGAAGCCCGCGGGCGACACGCTGAATCCCGTACGCGAATATGCCCGCTACCGGGCCTCCGCGCCGGGCGGGCGCTACGACACGCTGGTCGTTACCTCCGACCAGCTCTACAACCAGTTTCACTACGGGGAAAAATCGGCCCTGGCTATTCGCCAGTTCGCCCTCTACATGCTCACCAACAACCGGCCGAAGTATTTGCTGCTGTTAGGTAAGGGGTTGATAACCGGGGAGGCAGGATACGCCCCCACCTTCATCTACCACCGGAAAGATCCGATAGGGTATTCGGCTACTGTACGGGACCTGGTGCCCACCAGTACGTTGGGTGCTTCCGATTCCTTCTTCACGGCCGACTGGCCGAACGATAACTACGCGGCCCGCATGGCCACGGGCCGTATTGCGGCCCAGACCCCCCGGGAGGTTCTCGATTATCTCAACAAGCTCGTCGAGCATGAAGCCGTCATCAGCCGCCCCGATGCCCCCGACCTGACGTGGCGGAAAAATGTGCTGCATCTGGGTGGCGGTCAAGAACCGTATGAATACAAGCTGTTTGGCGACTACCTGGATGAGTACAAGGCGCAAATCGAGCGGCCTTTCTTCGCCGGCAGGGTAGTGAAAACCTACGCCCGCACCACCGCCGGCTTGCCTCAGGATATCAACATCGGCAAGGAGCTGAACGAGGGGCTGTCCATTATCAATTATTTTGGCCACGGCGCTATTGGGGATCTTTCCCTGTCGTTGGGCAACATCCGCACAAACCCGTCTAAGGGATACAACAACCGGGGCAAATACCCCGTGATGTTTGCCAATGGCTGTGCCGCCGGCAATACCTACTCCATCGCTACGGCCCTGTATCCGGAAGACTGGCTGCTGGTCCCGAAAAAGGGCCTGATCGGCTTTATGTCCGAATCGTATTTCGGGTTCCAGAATCCAATGCACATCATTCAAAAACAGGTGTTTGCTCTGTTGTTGAACGACCCGGTGTGGTATGGTCGCCCGATAGCGGAAGTCCAGAATGAGGCTGCCCGGCGCTTGCAGCCCAGCACGGTAAACAACCCGGTGCTGTATTCTACCATCATGAATACCATCTGGCACGCCGACCCGGCTGTGCGGTTGTTCTCGCCGCTGAAGCCCGATTTCGCCTTCGGGACCACGCCTCCGACCGTAGCACCCATCGGGACTGAGCCGGTGCGTACCAATTCGAAGCAGTTTAAGCTGCTGGTGCAGGTGCGCAACCCCGGTAAAGTAACCTACGACCGGCTGGATATCTCGGTGAAGCGTGGCTATGACAACACGACGCTGCCCGCCCGCGCCGACACGACGTACACCTTCAATAATCTGCGCCAGGCGCTGCACGATACCACCTACACGCTGGTGCTGAACAACAACGGCAACGTGTTTGGCAACAACCAGTTCACTGTCACGCTCGACTATCAGAACCGTGTCGATGAGCTGAGTGAGACCAACAACCAGGCAACGACCAGCTTTGTGTTTTTGAAAGACGGCGTTACGCTGTTGAGCCCGCCCGAATTTGCCATCGTGCCCAACCGCACGCCCCGGCTGGTAGGGCAAACCAATAACCCCGCCGGCCCCCGGCGCACCTTTCTGCTGGAAGCCGATACGACCTTGACCTTCAACAGTACCTTGGTGCAGCGCACCAGCGTGCAAGCGCCGTTGGTAGCCGAGTGGCAGCCCACGCTCCCCGTCATCACGGGCCGCGACAGTGTGGTGTGGTATTGGCGTATGCGGTTCGAAACCAAGCTCTCGCCCGATGAGAATGTGGAGTGGACCGTCCGGTCGTTCCGCGTTATCAATGGCAGCCCCGGCGGATGGTCGCAAAGCCACCACGGGCAGTTTAAGCGCAATGAGCGCAAGCGCATCAGCGTGTCGGAGCCCGGCGGCAAGTGGAGCTTCGACGACATAACCCGCACGCTGACGCTGCAAACCCAGGGCGGTGGCAGCGGCGCGGGCGTTACGTTCCGGGATTCCTACGGTATTCAGGTTGGCAATACTCCGGTGTCGGTGCTTGAGTGCGGCGTCACGTTCCCTAACATTCTGGTTAGCGTTTTTGACGGTAGCTCCCTGAAGTCTCTGCGCACGGTGCCCGGTTCCTACGATTCCTGTGGCGTTGCTCCCAATCGTATCTACCAGTTTGCCCGCTCAGCTACTGATAATATTAACTCGCCCGCCCGCCAGCAGCAACTGCTTACGCTGCTGAACAACGTGCCGCAGGGCGCCTATGTGGCTCTCACCTCGGTCAATAAGGTGAATTTCTCTTCTTTTCCGGCGGCGCTGAAAACGGCGCTAACGGCGCTGGGTTCCCAGAAGATTGCCCAGCTGCAGGATAGTGACCCGTTCGTGTTCGTGGGCCAGAAAGGCTCCGGAAGCCAGGCGGCGTTTGAAGCTACCGCCGACCCGACGAGCTCGGTACCGCGCTCCGAACAGATAGTGAGTCTGAGCGGCACGATGGGTACCAAGAGCGGCAGTGGCAGCGTCACGTCTACGCGCATCGGGCCAGCCCAGGAGTGGACCACGCTGCACCACACTATTCGCACCGAGCCTTCGGATAGCTACACGCTCCGCGTGGTTGGCATTGATACGCTGGGCGCGGCCAAAGTGTGGTATCCGAACGTGACGGCCAGGAGCTTCTCGCTGGCGGGTATTCCGGCCAAGCAGTACCCATATCTGCAGCTGGAGCTAACCTTGCGCGACACGCTCAACCGGACTGCCCCCCAGCTGGAGCAGCTGCTGGTAACTTATAAGGGCACGCCGGAAGGCATCGTGCGGCTCGATGAGATACTAGCCAAGACTCCGGCCGCTTTTGCCCCGGCTGCGCTGGCGAAGCAAGCCTCGGAGAAAGGAACCGTAACGGTGCCGGTTATCTTCCAGAACGTATCAGACCTGCCCTTTGGCACCCCGCTGAAGGCCACCATCACGCTCCGTAGCGGCACCAAGGAAGCCACGAAAGAAATAGACGTGCCGGCCTTCGACGCCAGTGGCCGTGTGAGCTTCGACGCTACGCTGAGCGTACTCGATCTGTTCGGAGATATCAGCGGCTCGGTAACGCTGAACCGCAACAAGAACGGCCGCCGCTTGCCCGAGCTGTTCTATTTCAACAACGACTTGGCCATTCCGACCTTCCGGGTGGAGGACACTAGCATTCCACCGGTGTTGGATGTGGCCTTCGACGGGCAGCACATTCTCAATGGTGATATTATTTCGCCCCGGCCTATCATTTCGGTGGTAATGACGGACGAGGATAAGCTGCGGCCCATCACCGACCGGAGTGCCTTCGACCTGATTCTGACGCCGCGCAACGGTACGCCGGTAAAGATCAACCTGAACTCGCCCAACGTGACTTTCACGGCTGACGCCGCCAAGGGTACTGCCCGCATCGACTACGAGCCGGGGCAAACGACGCCGCTGGCTGACGGCCAGTATACGCTGGAAGTACAGGGTCGCGACGCCAGTGGCCGCTCAGCTGGCACCGAGGCCTACAAGGTGGCCTTCGAAGTCATTAATGCGTCTACCATCACGAATTTCTTCCCCTATCCAAACCCGATTACGCACAAGGCGAAGTTCGTCTTTACCCTAACCGGGGCCGAGCTGCCGCGCAACATGAAGATCCAGATCATGACGCTCACTGGCAAAGTGGTACGGCAAATTATGATGGAGGAAATGGGGCTGCTGCGCATCGGCAACAATATGACCGAGTACGCCTGGGACGGCACCGACGAGTTTGGCGACCGGCTGGCCAATGGTACCTACCTCTACCGCGTGGTGATGGATGATGCCCAGAACAAGTTTGAGCGTCGTACCACCGTGGCCGACAAGGCATTCAAGAATGGCTGGGGCAAGCTGGTGCTGCTGCGCTAAGCTTTTCCGCACTACTTTCCCCAAAAGAGGCAGCCAAGTCCGGCTGCCTCTTTTACTTTGTAGTCATCCGGCCTTGGTGCCGATACCTTTCCCGTCGAGCTTATGTCTACCGATACTATGAATGCCCTGTACTTCGAATCGTTTGGCGGCCCGGAAGTGCTGCGCTATGGCCCGATGCCCGCGCCGGCGCTGCTGCCGGGCACTGTGGTGCTGCATCCTTAAGTACCTCCTGAATTTCTGCCGTGCCTGCTTCCTTGCCTTCTTCGACCACCACTCAACACACGCTAAGCTACCTCGACGGGCTGCGCGGTCTGGCTGCCGCCGTGGTGGTGGCGCACCATTTCGCGGGCTTTTTCTACCCCGCACTGCTCTCCGGCGACCAGTATTCGGCGCGGCTGGGGGCCGGCGTGGAGGTAGCCGTGGCGAGTAGTCCCGCCAGCATTCTGCTAGGAGGCAACTTCGCCGTGTGTCTGTTTTTCGTGCTGAGCGGGCTGGTGCTGAGCGAAAAATTCTGGCGCGCCGGCACTATGGAAGCGCTGTATTCGCAGGCCTGCCGACGCTACGTGCGCCTGATGCTGCCCGTAACCTTCGCGGCTTGCGTGGCCCTGTTGCTGTGGTGGGCCGGTGCCTACTACAACACGGAAGTAGGAGAAATTACCGGAGCCAGACGCTTCGGCGAGTATTGGGCCGAGCTGCCGGGCTGGAAACAAGTGCTGCACGACCTGGTAGTCGGAATTCCCCTCAGCGGCGAGTCGAGCTATAACCCGGTGTTCTGGACGTTGACCATCGAGCTATTCGGCTCGTTCGTGGTCTTCACGCTGCTGGCGTTGTTTGGCACCCTACGCCACCGCGCCGTTGTCTACGCCGTGGCTATTCTGGTGCTGTGCGTATCGGAGCTGAATTTTTACTACGCCGGCTTTATTCTGGGCGTCTGGATCAATGACCGTCGGCATAATTCGGCCTCGTTGCAGGTGTCCGGCCGACTGCGTGTGGCAGTGGGCGGGCTGCTGCTGGCGGGTGGCCTGTTTCTGGGCTCGTACCCTACGGCCGAGCTGATTCGGGTGGAGGATACCATCTATAGCTTTCTGCGTCCCGAGTGGCTGGGCAATGAGCGCGCCATTCAGATGTGGCACCTGCTGGGAGCCGCGCTGCTGCTGCTGGCCGTGTTCAGGCTGCCGACGTTGCGCCGACTGCTCAGCCTGCGGTGGTTGCGCGGCCTCGGTGCGATTTCCTTTTCGCTCTACCTGCTGCATTTTCCGGTGCTGGGGTCCTTTTCCAGCGCCGTGTTTCTGGCCCTGCAAGCGCAGTTCACCTACGCTACCAGCGTCGCCCTCACCATTCTGGCCTCCCTGCCCGTGTTGCTGCTGGTTTCCTATGCCATGTACCGGCTGGTCGACTTGCCCGGCATCCGGCTGGCCCAGTGGCTATACGATACATTTTTTCGGCCCCAAAAGCCAGCTGCGCCCCTAGTGCCGATACCGGCCGCTAGCGCCGCCGAAGCGTTACGAAGCTAAACGCGTAGGCGTGCTTGTCGTCGGGCTCGTGACGTTCCCGGGTTTCTTCGCGCCATTCCGCCGGCGATAAATCCGGAAAGACTACGTCCCCTTCAAAGTCGTGGTGCACTTCCGTCAAGTATACTACATCGGCGGCGGGCAAGGCCTGGCGGTAGATTTCGCCGCCGCCAATCACGAATACCTGCTCGTCGGAAGTGCGGGCCGCTTCTAGGGCAGCGGGCACGGAGAAGCTGGCTTCGCAGCCCTCGGCCTGCCAGCTGGCCTGGCGGGTAACCACGATGTTGCGCCGCCCTGGCAACGGCCGCCCGATGGCCTCAAACGTGCGGCGGCCCATGATAATAGGGTGGCCCAGGGTGAGCTTTTTGAAATGGCGTAGATCAGCCGGCAGGTGCCAGATCAACTGGTTATCCCGCCCAATGACCCCATTATCGGCTACGGCAACTACTAAAGCAATCATTGGTTTCGTCGGTTAATATGGAAGCAGCGGCAGCCACCAAAACGTTGCTGCGAAGCGCGGAAGACGGGGGCAGTTAGGCTTGGCCGCCCAAAGCAGAAGGATTGAAGCCGCGCAAAAAATCACCTATCGGCATCCGCTTTTTGCCCTCTAGCTGCACGTCTAGCAAGTCGAGTCGGCCGTACGAAGTTTGCAGTCGCAGCTGGGTCCGGCCGTCGGTAGACCAGGTGCCGGGCTGTGCGGCACTCTCAGGCTCGGGTAGTGCCTGGGCCCGGAAAATCTTGAGCGTGCGGCCGTCGGGTAGCTGCGTAAATGCCGTCGGAAGCGGGGAGAGGCCCCGCACCAGATCTACGAGCTCCGAAGCGGGCCGCGCCACATCCAGCCGGCCGGTTTCCTTCTGAATCTTGGGGGCCGTGCGCAGCTCTTGGTCCATCACCTGCGGAATGCTGGGCGCGTTGCCCGCTGCAATGGCCTGCACGGTGCGCAGAGCTAACTGTGCACCGGCCGCTTTCAGCTTTTCATACAACATGCCGAAATCATCTTCGTCGGCAATTGCTACCACATCCTGAAAAATCAGGTTGCCGGTATCGATTTCGTGCCGCAGAAAAAACGAGGTGACCCCGGTTTGCTTCTCTCCCCGAATGAGGGCCCAATTGATGGGCGCGGCGCCCCGGTACTGCGGCAGCAGGGACGCATGAATGTTGATGGAGCCCAGCCGGGGCATATTCCACACCGCTTCCGGCAGCATCCGGAACGCCACGACGACCTGCAGATCGGCCGCGTAGCCGCGCAGCTCCGCCTGAAACTCCGGCGATTTCAGATTGGTGGGCTGCAACACCGGAATGCCGTGGGCCACTGCCGCCTGCTTCACCGCCGACTCGGCCAGCTGCCGCCCGCGCCCGGCGGGCTTGTCGGGGGCCGTAATGACGGCTACTACCGCACAGCCCGGCCAGGTGAGCAGCGTGGTGAGCGTGGGCACGGCAAATTCGGGCGTGCCCATAAAGACGAGGCGGAGAGGAGTCATGCGGTGGGTAATAGAATAGCACAAGAAGCCCGCAAAACTACAACGATATACGTGAAAAATCTCCTAAAAATACCTAGTTGTAGGTATAGCTATTGGTCTGAATCGACCTTAAATTAAGTTTGTGAAAAAAGAGGTAAGTATTTGATGGATAAGCCATAATGCCATGAAAAAACACAAGTGACCAACTGATTTCTGACGTTTAAACTCGCACACCATGACACACAAACACTACCTGCTGTATTTCCTGCTTTTACTTATTCCGGCCGCCTGTAGCAAGGATGCGGATGAGAACCCGCCGACGGAGGAAGTAACAAGCTCTGCCGAGGTATCCACGAATCCTGCCGACCCGCTGCTGCTGCGCGTAACCAGAAAGGACAAAACGGTGGTTCAGTATTTCGGCGAAAAATCAGCCACCGGCGTGGCCTTGAATTGCAACACGATAAGTGTGCAAAAGGCGGATGCTCTTTTCCCGACCTTAATCGAAATAGACAAAACCGGAAGACCGGTGGTAATTCATTCTCCCGATGGCTCGTTCGTGAAAATGGACTGGCTCTCGAATGAGGAGGTACGCATTTTGGCCGTAACCCCCAAGGGAGAAGTGCAGGTCAGTATTCCGGTCAACCTCAAGCAAATAGGTAAGAGAGGCACTTCAACCGGGTTAACGGCCGAAAAAAGAACCGGGGAGCTAACCGTGGCCGTCAACCCGGTCGATGCGGGCAGTGGAGTAGTGCAAGGGGCGCAAGCCGCCGATTTGAAAGTGAAAGTGATGCGCTGCGGCCAGCCTTTCAACAGCGGCTATGTAAACCTATTGATGAGTAGCAACGACGGAAAATATACCGGTCATAAGTATGGTACTTCGCTGGCAAATGGGGTTTCCACCTTCAGAATTGAGAATCCCAACGACAATATTAAGCTATCGGATGTGTGCGGCGGCATTGAAACTGTGCTGGGCGGTCTGTGTAATTTTGTGAATCCTTTTACAAAGGATCTGGCTGGCCAAGTCCTCGTATGCACGCAGATATCTCTCGCCATCGACTTTGCGGTTTTTGGTCCGACCGGAGAGTCCATTCCACTGTTCGCGGGCTGTGAATCCATATTCGGGGCGCTGACTATCTATTGCGAAACCTTGGGCGGCAGTGCAGATATCCTCGCGCCATCGTTGCTGGAAAACCTGTGCAAGCTGGCTAAGAAAGCAGAAAGTACCCCACAGTCTTTCACTTTCAAACCCATGGTGTATGTGCAGGGCGAACCAGTGTTCGAAGGAGAAAAAACGGCCAGCTTCCCGGTTTCCGGGCCCTTTCCTGAAATTACCGTAATGCTGCCCAACAAGCCTAAAATAGAGAACTTCGCCACGGTTCCGGCCGATCCTTCGCCCAAGGAAAGCTATACTGCTTCGGCCCAGATATACTGTGGCAAAGCCGGCACCAAGGCTATCATCATGGTAGTGGGTACCGATGGCTACACCAAAACGAACACGGTGACCCTACCCGACGGCATGTCGAAAGTGACTATTGCCGTGCCGGGCGGCGCGGGCGGCGTGCAAGACCGGCTAACGGTGGAAGTCGTGAACGTGGCCAAGATGTACGCCAGTATCGTATTCTGATTCGACTGCGTGGCTTAGCGCATAAGCGCAGCGAGCAGATTCTAGCCGTTACAAAAAGAGCCGTTTCGTTATGCTTCGGTAGCATAATGTTCCAATGGCTCTATACGCCAACAGCCGCTAACAGCCAGGTTCCACGACCTGTGTTGTTAGCGGCTGTTGGCGTGTTAGCAGGCAATTCTGCTACTTGAAGTCAGGGTACAGCAAGTACTTTGTGCGCACTGCTTTGTACGCTTTCAGACCCGGCTCCCAGGCCTTGCGAATTTCCTTTTCCGACTTGCCGGCCACTACCATTTCCCGCAGGGAGCTCGTGCCGGTCAACTGCTCGAAGTACTTACCAAAAAACTTGTCCTTGGCGGTGCTCTGCTGGTAAAAGTCGATGAGGTAGCGCAACGTAAAGCCGCTGGATTCGGCGCTGGAAAGCTGGCGCAAATCCTGGCCGTAGCATTTCTGCCCGTTCAAAGGCGGGGTAGGTGAGCCGGTAGTAGGGTGGGGCGTAAAGCTGAAGGGCCGGGAAACCGGCTGGGTCGGTGCCCCGATCTGCTCGAAAGGGGCATCTGTGCCCCGCCCGACGCTCACATTGGTGCCTTCAAACAGACAAACCGTAGGGTAGAGCAGCACCGCGTGGGCGTTGGGCAAATTGGGCGAAGGCCGCACCGGCAGCTCGTAGCGCGTGGCGTGGGTGTAGCCCAGCACCGGCACCACCGTCAGCGGGCACTGCCGGCCGCCGGCCAGCCACTTCTCGCCGTTTATCATCTGGGCCAGCTCGCCCACCGTCAGGCCATGCACCACCGGAATCGGGTGCATGCCCACGAACGACTTGTGCTTGGGTTCCAGCACCGGGCCATCCACGTAGAAGCCGTTGGGGTTGGGGCGGTCCAGCACGATGACGGTTTTGCCCTGCTCGGCGGCCGCTTCCATCACGTAGTGCATCGTGCTAATGAAGGTGTAAAACCGCACGCCCACGTCCTGAATGTCGAAGATCAGCACATCCACGTCGGCCAGCATTTCGGGAGTGGGCTTTTTGCTTTTCCCGTACAGCGACTTCACCGGCAGGCCGCTGCGCGTGTCGCGCCCGTCCTTAATCGTAGCCCCGTCGGCCTCTTCGCCCCGAAAGCCGTGCTCGGGCGCGAAAATGGCTTTCACCGCCACGCCCTGGGCCAGCAGCGTGTCCACGAGGTGCGTACGGCCCACCAGGGAAGTCTGGTTCACGACCAGCCCGACGCGCTTGCCCCGCAGCTGGGGCAGGTAGCTATTGAACTGCGCCGCGCCCATCTGCAGGCCGGCAGGAGCCGGCGTAGCGGCGGCTACGGGCGGTTGCGGGCCGGTGGGAGCAGTGGCCGAGCTGGCGGCGGGGCGGGTACAATCGCCCAGAAACAGCGCTAAGCTGAGCAGACTACAGAAGATAGAAGAGGCCATCGGGAAACGAAGCTAGGAAACTGAACGTAGACGCGTAGCTTTACGCCAGTGAACATCTCGCGGTACATATCCAATAAGATTGACGGGGCCGACACCGGGTCTTTTACCTCGTCGGTGACAAAAATAGCCATTATCAGCATTGCGCTGGGCGTGGCCGTCATGATTGTGTCGTTTGCCATTCTGGAGGGCTTCCGCAATGAGATTCAAAGCAAGATCTTTTCCTTCGGAGCCCACCTGCAGGTCAGCAAGTACGATACCAACAATTCGCTGGAAGTGGAGCCCATCGGCGGGCCGCGCCTGATTAAGGATCTGCACCGCTTTGGGCAGGTGAAGTCCACGCAGTCGTTTGCCCGCAAAACGGCCATCATCAAGACCAAGGAGGAAGTGCTGGGCGTGGTGCTCAAGGGCATTGATGAAAAAGACGGTATTTCGCCGATGCGCACCAATATGGTGGCCGGCAAATTTCTGTCTTTCCCCGACTCGGCGGCGAGCAACGACGTGCTGCTCAGCCGCAAAGTGGCCGATAAGCTGCGGCTGAACGTGGGCGACGAGGCCCTGTTCTATTTCATTCAGAATCCGCCACGCATCCGCAAGTTCAACGTGCGCGGCATCTACCAAACCGGCCTCGACGAGTTCGATGAGGTGTATATCATCGGTGACATCCGCCAGATTCGGGAGCTCAATGCCTGGCCCGACTCGCTGGTGGGCGGCGTGGAAGTTGTGCTCAAGGATTTCAACCAACTCGACCCGGTTTCGGACAACATGTACGAAAACCTGCGCTACGACCTCAAGCTGGACAAAATTACGGACCAGTACGCCCAGCTTTTCGACTGGCTCAAGCTGCTGAACCGCAACGTAGTCATCTTCCTGATTCTGATCATCTTCGTGGCCACCTTCAACATGGTAGCCACTATTTTTATTATGATTCTGGAGCGCACCAACATGATTGGCGTGCTCAAAGCGCTGGGGGCTACCGATAACCAGATCCGGAGCATGTTCTTCTACCGCGGCCTGAGCCTCACGCTGCGGGGCATGCTCTACGGCAATCTGGTCGGCATCGGCTTTTGCGCCATCCAGTACTTTTTCCACCCGATTCCGCTGGATCCCGAGAACTACTACATGGACCGCGTGCCGATTTACTGGGACCTGACGATGGTGGTGGTGCTCAACGTGGCCACTTTCCTCACTTCCCTGCTGGCCGTCCTGATTCCGACCTACCTCATTTCCCGGATTCGCCCCGTGGCCGCCATCAAGTTCGACTAAGCGCTGCCCGGCGCCTGACGGGTTTCGCAGCTGCTATTCTGACTAGAAAAAGCCCTTTGCCAGATCATGGCAAAGGGCTTTTTTTGTGTTGAAGCTGTTTAGAAAGTCAAAAGAACGTCATGCTTCATCTGGCGCCCGCTTGCCGAAGCATCTCTACCGCCGTGGTAAAATTAATTACTGCTGTACGCGAGATGCTTCGACAAGCGGACGCCAGATGAAGCATGACGTTCTGATTAGGGTTGGCAACTTCCTAAACAGCTTCGTTGATAAGCCTGGCCTGAACACGATAAATCTCCTGATTCTGCTCGGGCTAACGGCCGCTGGTAATGATCGGGAGGGACTACAGCCACTTGCTTTGTAATAGCAAATTCGGGTCGGGGCATAGCTCGGCCCACTGTGCTTTTTCTTCTGGCAGCGCTACGCCGGGGAAGTCGCCGACGCGGCCCTGCATATCGGCCATCACCTGGAAGTGCAGGTGGGGCGGCCAGTCGCCATTTTCGGGGTGAGGACCGACTTCGGCGAATTTCTCGCCTTTTTCCAGGGTCATGCCCGGGCGTAGCAGCGCCACTTCAGCCCGGCCCAAGTGGCCATAGAGTGTATAAAACGCAGTTTCTTCGAGCTGGTGCTCCAGAATAACGGTGGGGCCGTAGTCGCCAAAATTGTTGTTGTCGGCCACACTGTGAACTACGGCGGCCAGCGGAGCCAGCACCGGGGTGCCGGCCCGAAGCCACACATCTACGCCCAGGTGCAGGGAGCGGGCGGGCACGGCCGGGTCGCCAAACAGGCCGGGGCTGCGGCGGTAGATAACGCGGTTTTCGAGGTAGCCGCCCACGCCAATCAGGGCGTTTTGCTCGGCCAGCAGCTGGGTTACCAGCGCTTCGAAAGCGGCTGTGTCGCGCAGGTCGGCGCTGGCTAGGGTGGGGTTATGAGCCGTAAAATCGAGCCGGGCAACCGCCGCAGAGTTCAGATCAACGGGCAGAACCGGGCCGAAAGTGGATTGATGGCGGGCAAGAAGTGAGGCGAGGGCAGAACCAGGCATACAAAAATTGGTTATTGCTGGAGTTGAGGCGAGCGAGGATGCAAGCTAAACCCTTCCCCGATGCCGACCAAGATGCCCTATTTGCCGTACTTTGCACGCCCGTAGCCAAAAAGCTACCGTAACACCCGCTTACTCCTTCCTAATCCCCGAAGTTTCTCCCCCCCGATGAGCAGCCCGTACCTGACGCTTAACGTCGTGGAAATCACCCACGAAACCACCGATGCCGCCACTATTCACCTCGAACGGGCCGACCGCCAACCCGTGGCCTGCGAGCCGGGGCAGTTTCTGACCCTGATTTTGCCCTGCGGACCCGGTGGCAAAAAGGAACGCCGGGCGTATTCGCTCAGCAGTACTCCTTCCGAAGCACCGCGCCTGTCCGTAACGGTGAAGCGTGTCAGCGGAGGTTTGGTGAGCAACTACCTGCTCGATACCGTGCAGGTGGGCCAGCAACTGGAAGTAATGGCCCCGCTGGGAAATTTTACGCTCAAAACCAGCCCCAAAGCCGCCCGCTCGGTGGTATTGGTCGGGGCGGGTAGCGGCATCACGCCGCTCATGTCTATTCTGAAAGCGGTGGTGCGCGACGAGCCCCAGAGCCATGTATTGCTCGTGTACGGCAACCGCAACGAGGAATCGGTGATTTTTCGGCAGCAGCTGCAGCAGCTTGAAGCGCAGGCCGGCGGCCGGCTCCAGGTAGAGCACGTATTCAGCCAGCCTACTAATCCGGCTACCAGCCGCCACACCGGCCGCCTGAACCGCACGATGCTGCTGCGCATTCTGGAACAGCGCCACCAGTTCCCGGCCGAGCAGGGCGAGTATTTTCTGTGCGGCCCCGAGGGCATGATGACCGAAGCGCGCTCCGCCCTGGAGTTGCTGGGAGTGCCCACGGCCCGCATCCGGCGCGAGAGTTTCGTAGCCGCCGCCGAAACCATCGAAGCTGCCGCGGGCCAGCCCAACGGCCACGGCGACGTATCGTCCGACGACTCCGATGCCATCAGCTCCCGCACCGTCACCATTCACTACGAAGGCACGGAGTATGAGCTGGTCGTGAAGCCCAGCCAAACGATTCTGGAAGCGGCCTTGAATCAGGATATTGACCTGCCCTACAGCTGCCAGGCTGGCTTATGCACGGCTTGCCGGGGCAAGTGCCTGTCGGGCAAAGTGCATCTGGATGAGCGGGAGGGCCTCTCCGACTCGGAAATGAAGCAGGGCTACATCCTGACCTGCGTGGGGCACCCCATGACGAACGACGTAGTTATCGAAATCGACTAGTTCGTAGCGCTGCTCGTAGAAGGTCTCGTTTTTCTGGTCGGAATAAGTCAACGACTTCGCCCTAGCCCCGTAGAAATAAGCTTGCGCATCGGGAGAGATTTCTGGTGTTATTGTCGTCGCTCACTAAGGCTGTGTTGGCTTTGGTTCGCTAGTTTCGTCTCCCGACGTATCTTGTTTTTTATGATGAATTCCGCCCCCGAAACTGCGCTTGCTTCGGCTACCGATACCCAGCGTCCGCCCCGGCAATATTTACCCGAGTCCTTCTCCGTGACCGACTGGGCATCGTTGGAGCCCTATTTCGTAGAGCTGCGCGACCGGAATATTGGCTCGGCCCACGAGCTGGAGCGGTGGCTGCTCGACCGCAGCGAGCTGGAGAGTGTGCTGAGCGAAGACCTGGCCTGGCGCTACATCCGGATGACCTGCGACACCCAGGACGCGAAGCGGGCCGACTCGTTTCAGTACTTCGTGAGCGAGATTGAGCCCAACGTAGCGCCCTACGACCACGCCCTCAACGAGAAGATGGTGGAGTCGGAGTTTCTGCCCGGACTCGACCAGCAGCGCTACCGCATTTTTGTGCGCTCGGTGCGGCAAGCGCTGGAAATCTACCGTCCCGAGAACATTCCCCTCAAAACTGAAATCAGCACCAAGCAGCAGCAGTACGCGGCCACGGTGGGAGCCATGACGGTGCTGCTCGACGGCGAGGAAATAACCCTGCCCCGCGCTTCCGACCGCCTCAAAAGCCCCGACCGGGCTGTGCGGGAAGAGGCCTACCGGGCCGTGCAGCAGCGCCGCCTGCAGGATGCCAAGCCTCTCGATCAGCTGTTTGACGAGCTGGTGGAGCTGCGCCATCAAGTGGCCCGCAATGCGGATTTTCCCAACTTCCGCGACTATATGTTCGCTGCTCTGGGCCGCTTCGACTACACGCCCGAGGATTGCTTTGCCTTCCACCGCGCCATTCGCGAAACGGTAGTGCCGCTGCTTGACGATATTGACCTGGAGCGTCGCCAGGATTTGGGGCTGCCCGAGCTGCGGCCCTGGGACCTGGATGTGGACGTGACGGGCAAAGCCCCGCTGCGGCCGTTTGAAACCGGGGAGGAACTGCTCGAAAAGACCATCACCGTATTTCAGCGCCTCGACCCGTATTTGGGCGACTGCCTGAAAACCATGCGGCAGATGGGCCACCTTGATCTGGAGTCGCGCAAGGGGAAAGCGCCCGGCGGCTACAACTATCCGCTGGATGAAACCGGCGTGCCGTTCATTTTTATGAACGCCACTTCCTCGTTGCGCGACGTGATTACGATGCTGCACGAGGGAGGCCACGCGGTGCATTCATTCCTGACTCGCTCCCTGCCGCTGTCGGCCGACAAGCACCCGCCATCCGAGGTAGCCGAGCTGGCATCGATGAGCATGGAGCTTATTTCGATGGATCAGTGGGACTTGTTTTTCCCCGATGCTGACGAATTGCGCCGGGCCAAGAAAACCCATCTGGAAAGCGTGTTGGAAACCTTTCCTTGGGTAGCAACCATTGATAAGTTTCAGCACTGGATATACGAAAACCCCGCCCACAGCACGGAGCAGCGCCACGCTCAATGGACAAAAACCTTCGATGAGTTCAACCAGCGCACCGTGAGCTGGAAGGGCCTGGAAGGCTATAAGCCCTATTTGTGGCAGAAACAGCTGCACCTCTACGAAGTGCCTTTCTATTACATTGAGTACGCCATGGCCCAACTCGGGGCCATTGCCGTGTGGCGCAACTTCCGCCTCAATCCGGAGCAGGGCCTCGATGCGTATAAGCGGGCCCTAGCCCTGGGCTATACTGCGCCCATCGGTGAAATCTACGCCGCCGCTGGCATCCGCTTCGACTTCAGTACCGCGTATCTGCGGACGCTGGCTGATTTTGTGCGCGAGGAAATGGCTAAGCTGTAGCCGCCAGAGCCGAAATCCAACATAAAAAAGGCCTTTGGAACCATCCAAAGGCTTTTTTTATAACCAACTCAACCCATAAGCACTGCCTGGAAGAGGCCCGGAAACTGGGTCAGGTTGCACCGCTCAAAAAACATTGCGAATTTGTTTCGGCTGGGGTTGGAGTGCAGAAGCTGCGCTTTGGTCGCCGTGTACTACGCAACGCCATTGATGGCCAGCGCCAAAAACTTGCGTTTGGCTACATTGTAGTGGATGTGCCAGTAAGAACTGCCACCGTCAAATACCTGAATGAAACGACTTGGCCAGTCTTTAGCGAAAGGGTCGTTGTCCACGTCCCAAACACAGTTTACATAGATTATTCTTTCTCCTTTGGGGGAAATATAGCCGGCGTATTGCCTGGTATACTGGCCCAGATGTTGGCGAATTGACGGACCTTGGGTGGCGTGGTTTACGAGTGATTTTTTCGGCTGTTTATGCATAAACCCGATGAGGTCCTGCTCAAGGCGCTGAATATCGGCCGCAGTTGGGGTCCAGCGGCGCACGGTGTCCTCCGGCTGCAGTTTGAGCGCGGCGGAGAAAATAACGCCGTGATACTCGTTGCCATGCACGATTTCGCCGGCTGATTGGGCGTGGCCTGTGCCTGCAGTCAGCAGTGCTAGTAAGAGAAGGAGGAATTTCATAGGTGCAGTTGAGTAGTTGGGCGTACTCGGCAGCTACCTCCAACCTCGTGGGTGGGCAGCTATAGGCACGATGCCTTCCCGGCCCGAATGGGACAACTACTTGCCGCCTTTTTATTGCTATTGCTGTAGCTCGAACAGAGGCAGGGGCTGGAGCTTACTGTATTTGCCGCCCAGCGTAGTCAGCGCCTCCTGGTGGAGCTGAACATAGTTGTTGAACTGCTTGGCCGCCTGGTCGTAGCGCAGGCGGAAGCCTACTACTTGGCTATCGGCCGTCTGAATATCGGTGGTGAGCTGCTGGACGGTGGCATCGGGCTGGCCGGCGGCGGGCAGGGCCAGCGCATACACAACCCGCAGCACCGAATCCTGCGCGGTATCGTAGGCGTCGATCTTGTCGGAGGCTGTCATCGACTGCTGGTCGTAGCGCCGATTTCTGAGTTGGTCGTTGGCGCGGGCCAGGGCTTTAAGCTGGGCTTTATCGGCGGTGGGCTGGCTTTCCAGGGCGCGCAACACCTGGCTGGTGGCTTTGATTTTAGCGTCGTCGCTGGCGGTCATTTTTCTCCAGCGCACGTCCACCGAATCGCGCAGAACGTCGAGCTGGGCTTTGGCGGCGGCGGGAGAAGTTAGGTCGGCGGCGTTGCCGGAACGGTCGGTTTTGCAGGCGTTGAGGTTGCTCAGCAGCAGGAGCAAAGCCATCGAAAGAAAGAGTTTCATGGGGCAAAAACGTCAATAATTCCTAAAATATTCCGCTGGCGGAGAAATTGAGCAAAGGTAAGCTCAACCGCTTATTCTTGCCAGCCTGCTGCATTTCTGTTTTTCGTTCAGCGAGAAGAAAGCATAGAAACCGGTTATGTTCTTCACCTCTTTTAGGCTGTGTGCTCAACAGGAAAGCATGCTCTATAGTCGTAAGACTTGCTCCTGAATTGGGAACGGCGTAAAAAGGAGCGTCATGCTGAGCCAAGTCGAAGCATCTCTGCTGCCAAAGTAACTTGATTACTACTGCGGTAGAGATGCTTCGACTTGGCTCAGCATGACGGCTAAATTCACTTTTTTTGTATTTGGGAACAAGGCTGTACGCTATGCGGCAGCCTATGCCCGATACGCCGTACTTTTGCCTGCTATGAGTGAAATAACCCCCCTGGAAAATCTTGGAGAGTTTGGCCTGATTCGCCGAATTCAGGATACGATAACCCTGCGCCAGCCCAGCACTACGCTCGGCATCGGCGACGACGCGGCCATTCTGGCACCGGCCGAGGGCCACGACCTCGTGGTCAGCACCGATCTGCTGGTGGAAGGTGTTCATTTTGATCTGACCTTTTGCCCGCTCAAGCACGTGGGCTACAAGGCCGTAGCCGTCAACGTGTCGGATATTGCCGCCATGAATGCACTGCCAACTCAGATTGTGGTCGGCTTGGCCATCGGCAGCCGCTACTCGGTGGAGGCTATCGATGAGCTCTACGAGGGCATGCGCCTAGCCTGCGAGGCCTACAACGTGGACCTGGTAGGCGGCGACACCACCGCCAGTCGCGGCGGGCTCACCATCAGCATCACGGCGATGGGCCAAGTGGCGCACGGCCAGGCGGTGCGGCGCAGCGGGGCCCAGCCCAACGATTTGCTCTGTGTAACGGGCGACCTGGGCGGGGCTTTCCTGGGGTTGCAGGTACTGGAGCGCGAAAAACAGGCCTGGTCAGCTGACCCCGACATGCAGCCCGAGCTGGAAAAGTACCCCTACGTGTTGCAGCGCCAGCTGCGCCCCGAAGCCCGTATGGACGTCATTCACGAGCTGCGCGACCTAGGCATCGTGCCTACCAGCATGATTGATATTTCCGATGGGCTGGCCTCCGAAGTGCTGCACTTGTGCAAAGCTTCGGGCACGGGCGCCCGGGTGTTTTCCGAAAACCTGCCCGCCGCCAACCCCATGCTGGAAGTAGCCGAGGAGTTCAAGCTCGACCCCATCATGTGCATGCTTAACGGGGGGGAGGACTACGAGCTGCTGTTCACCATCGCGCTGAAAGACCACGACAAAATCAAAAACCACCCCGATATCACCGTGCTTGGCCATATGACCGACCAGAGCGACGGGGTGAACCTGGTAACCAAGCAGGGGCAGGCCATTCCGCTGCGGGCCCAGGGCTGGCAGCACTTTTAAGTCGTATTGAAGCTGTAAGCAACAGGCCACTCACACGAGTGGCCTGTTGCTTTTCACCGGCTCAGGCCAAGCGAGTCGCGCCAGTGCAGGTCAGCGTTGTGGTGGGTGCGCCAGTAGTCGAGCAGAATGGTTTTGCGACGTGTGCCCCGGGTAGTGAGCCGCACGGCTTGGGCAGCGCCGGCTCGGTCGGCGTAGGTTTCTTCCCAGCCCAAAATGGAGTAGGGAAATGCTTTGGTGAAGTATATAACCAGTGTACGGTCGACCGGGGCCGGGTAGGCTATGGTGTAGGCGCTAGCCGGCGCGGGGCCAAATTTGCCCGCTGGCGCGTCAGTCAGCGTGAGCGTGGCGGCTTCGGGACGTAGCGGCTGGTGCGCCAGCCGGCAATATACGGTGCTCGGAATCAGCTGCTGCGCGCCCAGCGGCAAGGTAGCCGGGTCGAGGCGGATGCGGTTCCAGAGGCCATCTTCCAGCGGGGCCAGGGCCAGCTTCGCCTCCACGTCGCCCTCCGATTCGAAGTAGGATTTCTGGGACAGCGCGTAGCTTTTGGGGCGCAGATTGAGCTGGGTAAACGCATGGCCGCACCATTCCTGCACCGAGCTGGTCACCTTCAGCGTGTTCAGCCTGCCATCCAGCGGCGTGAAAACGGACGTGAGAATGGAATAGGGGTAAATGCCGGTGTTGAATTTCTTGTTCAGATTCAGCTTGAGCACCGGCACCGCATCCTGGGGCGCGGCGCTGGGGTTGTCGAGCTTCACCTGCTTGCTGCGGGACACATCTTCGGTCACGAATACCAGCACGGCTTCCCCTTGGTGAATTTCGCCGTAGCGGGCCTGCTCCAAGGTGTAGCTGCTCAGCTCGGCTTTGCCCTGCTGCCAGTACGTACTGAACTCCGGTGTGGGCACAAAGCTGCTGGGTAGCGACGCCGTTTCCGAAGGGGAGGAGGAGCAGTTGAGCAGCAGCAACGGCAGCAGCGTGGGCAGAAAGGTGAGGCGCATAGAGCAGGGAATACTAAGTACCAAAAGACCGTCATGCTCATCTGGCGTCTGCTGGCTGAAGCATCTCGCGTGAACCCCTTCCCAACCCCTCCCCTCCGGGAGAGGGGCTTAGGTTAGTGTGGCACGCGAGATGCTCCATTTTTTGCTGTATGCGCGGAATGCCCGGCAGGACGCTCTTTACTTCAAACGCGGTGCTGTCAGTCCTCGGGGTAGGGTACGAAGACGAAGTTGGTGAACTCCTCGTCGAGTACGAACAGGCAGCAAAACTCGTTGGGGTCTTTGTAGGTATGCTGAAAAGCTTCGATGCCCTCTTCGCCCACGATGCCCTGCTGCACAAACAATTCCAGATAGGAGGCAAATACGTGCCATTCCAGGTTGGCATCATCGGCATTCACGAGCAGGCTGCCGATGGGCACTTCCCGCTTGGCGAAGACGAAAATCGGGTATTTCGAAATATCCATCTTCCGCACCTGGGAAGAGGCTTCCATGAGCGTATCGGAAACGGTGGCGAAATCCTTGGTGATGGTGCCCAGGTATTTGCCGTTCAGCTCGGGGTCGTTGGCGTAGTCCATGTTTGGGTGTGTTAGGGCTGGTAGACTAATAGCGTCTTTCCTGATTCGATGGCCGCTATGGCCCGGTTAAGTTTGCGTTGGTTGGAGCCAAAATAGAAAGGCAGCCGCCCTTTACTCGTGCCGCCGTGGATTAGGTTGAGATATACCTTATTATCGGTTATCAGCGCAGTTGCCGTTTGCCCATGATTGCTCCACCATTTGTTATTAGCCCCGGCAATTACTGCAAATGGGGTATTGCTGCGCACCTCCCAACCAAGCGTCTTAAAAGCAAAAAGCACTAGATTTCGGTTTTCAACAGCTGACAAACCGGTTCCGACCAAAGTCAGGTCGTTCTCTCGGCTTAGACAATAGATGGCGCAGAGCGGCACACTGACCAGCGCTAGGCACAGCATGGGTATTCCATTGCTTGATCGGCCATCTTCCTGGAACTGTGCGGCAAAGAGAATACAGAAGACAAGGTGCAGAGAAGTTACCTGGCAGACGCCCAAAACGTCTCCGAACCAGTCCCGTTTGCGCAGGAGCCTGTTGCCACGAATAGATTGTGCCCAAACTTCTTTTTTCATCTTACTTCAGCTCCAGCAGCACCACATTCTCCACGTGGTGTGTGTACAACTACCGCTTTCTCAGCTCGGGGTCATTGGCGTAGGACATTAGTTCGTCGTGCTTCAGTCGCAACTCACTAACACGGCTAGTTGCTGGTGATTTTCTGATTCAACAAAGGCGATACTCTCCCGAATTAAGTGCCAACAGTTGCGCTTTTATTTTTGAAGCTGATACTCTTCATCGCCGTCAAAACCATTCTTTCGGTAGTCAAGCGCATCGTACTTTCAAGGCCGTTGAGAAGAAAAATGTTAGGCAGAATTGTCGAATGGTGTTTTTCTCGGCTGGTTATCTGCCAAAATCCCACAGACGATGCGGTCGAATTCTTATGTATCAGGCAGATAGAAACAGAGTCTTCATCCATACATCAACCCATTTCAACGAGTTCGATGGCGGGCGAAACTGGTATTAGCCACTGAGGCTGGCAGCAGGTGCGAGAAAGAAGCCCCATTATGCTACGGGCTGGGGTACTGCGGGGGCTGGCGCGAAACGGGTAGAAAGGCGCTTGCCCAGACGAATGGAAGGGCGCTCTACCAGGATGTTAAAAATGGTGGCCAGCACCAACGTAGCGGCCACTGCGGCTCCCAGCAACACCCAGAATGCCACCGCAGAGGTCGTAAACGGTGCCGCGAGTTTGTCCCAGTGGTCCATGATGTACACTACTACAAACCAGTGCAACAGATAGACGCTGTAGGAGATGCGGCCCAGAAACAGCAGCGGCCCCGTAGCCAGCCACCGCTGCAGACGTGGGCTGTTGATGATATAGGCCAGCATGAACGCTGCTGCTACGCCTGTCAGGTGAAACAAGTCGATCCGTAGCAGGCCCAAGATGTAGTTGACACCCTCGCCCAGCGGGTAGATGCGCGTGATGTGGCGCGACGAAAACATGGCCAGCACTACCAGATACAGCACATACCGGTAGCGGTACCAGGCGGCACGTCGGGCATCGGCGGTGGCCAGCTGGCGGAAATAGTAGGTCAGGAGCATGCCCAAGCAGAAGTGAATAATACCCCAGAATATCATGCCGCTGCCCAGTACGGCGCAGACAGCCAGCAGTAGCAGGAACAGCTGGCGGCTTTGGCGCAGCAGCAGTACCAGGAAGGGCATAAAAAGCGAAGCGGCCATTTCTACTTCCAGCGTCCAGGCTGGCGTGTACATATCGTGCTTGCCCCGAATCAGGAGAGCTTCTTCCAGCCAGTGGTGGGTGTTAAGACTAAAGTCGGATACGAGCTGCCCCAACGCGTCGTGGCGGTGGCCATAGAGGTAATATACCGCCAGCGCCGCCAGAAACGGTACGTAGAGGCGCACCACCCGGTTGATGACGTACTGCCGGTAGTGCGCCGCGTCGATGACGATGGATTCGTTGGGCTGGAAATACTTCCAGGACAACACCAGGCCGCTGAGCACGAAAAACAGCGAAACGGCATCACTGCCGTTAAAGACCATCGCCCCGAGCTTGAACTCCAGCGTCTCGTTCCAGCGCCAGCCAGTGAAGTGGTAAATAACAACGGCAAAGGCCGCCAGCCCCCGGACGCTATCCAGATAGTCGATGCGCTGAGCGGGGAGGGAGTTGGGTAACGGTTGGGACATCAGAGAAAAATAGATAGGGAAATATGGCTTTGCCCAAGGCGTAAGTAGCCCCCAGCGCAGGCCGAGCAATTTAAAGCTTATTGCGCAGTTAGTGGCTGCTGGTGTAGCTGATCGGGCAGCAGGTTTACTTTGCGGTCCTTTATGCCATAGGAAAAAGGGCTGCGACCTCGCGCAACACCATGGTGCAGCACGCTTAGAAAGATGGTATCATCTGCCAGCAGCGCGTAGGCAGTCTGGCCCACGAGGCTGTACCAGTTGCGCGGCGGCCAGGCAACAATAACCTGCTGGCAGATGATACTATCTTTCTCAACGAGCTGCACTAAAAGCCACCAGTGCCAGCCCGTAGTTGGCCTGAGCTATAGCGGTTTCGCAAACCGTAGACACCCGATGTAGAGACGCGTATTCGCGTCTCGTCGTTGAACGAAACCGGGCAGGCGGCACGAACGATGAGACGCGAATACGCGTCTCTACATCAGCCGGGTTCCACCGTTCACGAAACCGCTATATGTGGTGCCATTTCAACGTCCTTGGTGATGGTGCCCAGGTATTTGCCGTTCAGCTCGGGGGCGTTGGCGTAGTCCATTCCAGTTCTTAAAGTGCCTGATTAATTGTGTTGATTAGTAAGTGTAATCTTCGATTGTTTTTAAAAGAAAAAGGGACTCTGCCTTTCGTGTCAGAATCAGAAGCCATGTTTAGATAAATCTGGTTATCAGCGATTAAGGCAATTGCGAATGCATCGACCTCAAACCATCTTTTTGCGACATCACTACTAACTACATGCTGCTTATTTTGTAAAATCCCCCATTCCAGCTTCTTGAATACGCCTAGTAAAAGCAGTCGATTTTCATTAGCGCTAAGATGAGTTACAATCATAGTAAGCCTCCGCTCAGTAGCCAGACTATAAACGGCATAAATCGAAAGTGCGCCGATTGATACAAAAGACAACCAAGCGGTTACGAGGCTTTGAGTAGATGTGTTATGCCAGATGAAAACGGCACAAATAAGCCATAAACATAGGAGCAGTAATAGCCCTGCAAAACCGCCATACCAATTAATTGTGGCAGTCAAGTAACCTTGTTTAACTGATCTGGCTACATCCTTATCACTTAACCAAATCATTACCGCAATTCCAGCAGCACCACATTTTCTACGTGGTGCGTGTGCGGAAACATATCTACCGGTCGCACGCGCGTCACGGCATACGCCTCGTCCAGCATCTCCAAATCCCGCGCTTGCGTGGCGGGGTTGCAGCTGACGTACACAATGCGCGGGGCGCGCATTTCGAGCAGGCGGGCTACCACGTCGGGGTGCATGCCGGCCCGGGGCGGGTCGGTGATGACCACGTCGGGGCGGCCGTGCCGGGCAATGAACTCGGCGTTGAGCACGTCCTTCATGTCGCCGGCGTAGAACTCGGTGTTCGTTACGCCGTTGATTTCGGAGTTGATATACGCGTCCTTCACCGCCGATTCTACATACTCCACGCCCACGACGTGGCGGGCCTGGCGGGCCACGAAATTGGCAATGGTGCCGGCCCCGGTGTAGAGGTCGTACACCAGCTCGGTGCCGGTGAGGCCGGCAAACTCGCGGGTGAGCTTATAGAGGTTGTAGGCACCCTCGGAGTTGGTTTGGTAGAACGACTTGGGCCCCACGCGGAAGCGCAGGTCTTCCATCTGCTCATGGATATGTGGCTCGCCCTTGTAGCACACCACATCCAGGTCGTGGAAGGTTTCGTTGCCCTTGCTGTTGAGCACGTAGTTGAGCGAGGTGATTTGCGGAAACTTGGCGGCCACGAAATCGAGCAGCGGAATCAGCGCGTCGTGGGCGTAGTAGCACTGCAGAATCACCATCAGGTCGCCGGTGTTGGCCGTCCGGATGATGAGGTTGCGCAGGAAGCCTTCCTGGGTAATGAGGTTGTTAAAAGGCAGCGCGTGCTCCAGGGCATAGTTGCGGATGGCCAGCCGGATTTCGTTCGACGGCTCGGGCTGCAGCCAGCAGTGCTGCACGTCGATAATCTTGTCGAACCGGTTCGGGGTGTGGAAGCCCAGTACGCGCCGCTCGATGTCTTCGCCGGCCTGAATCTGCTCGTTGGTCAGCCAGCCGTTGTGACTGAAGGTATATTCGAGCTTGTTGCGGTAGTACGTCAGGGCCGGGGAGTGCTGAATGGGCTCAATCTCGGGCAGGGCCACCTTGCCGATGCGCTGCAGATTATCCTGCACCTGCTGGTGCTTGAATTTGAGCTGGGTATCGTAGCCCAGGTGCTGCCACTTGCAGCCCCCGCAGGTGCCGAAGTGCTGGCAGAACGGCTCCACGCGCAGGTCCGACTGCTTATGAAAGTGGGTGGGCACGGCTTCCAGAAAGCTCTTGCGGGCCTTCACCACGCGCAGGTCCACCACGTCGCCGGGGGCCACGCCCGTCACGAAGATGACCATATTGTTGTGCCGCACCAGGCATTTGCCTTCGGCCACCATGTCGGTGATTTCAATTTCACGGAATTGTTCCGTCGGGTATTTTTTCGATTTCCTCACAAGCGCAAAGGTAAGCACGGAACCAAGCGGATGGGGTCGGCGGCGCGGATTTTGTGCCGGGCGTTTCGGCCCGGCAAACCCAACAAAAAAGGCGCTCCAACCGAAGCGCCTTTTTACCGTGAAATCCGGGCCACTATGCCGCCCGTCCTGCGCTTACTTCACTACTTCAAACCAGCCTTTGTACGCCTTGCCATTGGCGAGCTTAAGCAAGTAATAGTACACGCCGGCGGGCTGTTCTTCGGCCTTCCAGTTGTCGTCGTAGGCAGTGGTTTTGTACACCTCCTTGCCCCAGCGGTTGAAGAAGCTCATCGAATAGCCCGAGTACAGCCCCAGGTTGCGCACCACAAACGCATCGTTCAGACCATCCCCGTTGGGCGTGATGACGTTGTAGAACACCAGGTCGTTGGTGAAATTAACGCAGGCCTCGTTGGAAGAAGACGCCAAAATCCCCGATGCAGGATCGGCGGGACCCAGGGCCACCACCCGGAAGCACTGGTCGAAACCCGCGGAGCCGGTCGGCAGTGTCAGCTCCAGGGTGGCCGCCGATACGGTAGCCACCACTTGGTCGGTACCGCTGGTGGCCGTGCGCAAGATCCGGTAGCCTTCCACCCCAAACCCTTTGTAGGCATTCCAGGCGAGTTTTACCGTGCCTTCCTGGCGGCCATCCCGGCTGCCTTCGGTGGCCGTAGCCGCCAGCAGAACGGTCGTATGCTCCTGGCTGGCCAGCGTGGTGCCGCAATTGTTGAGCAGCTCCAGCCGGTAGTCGTAGGCGGTGGCGTCGGCATCCACGCTGGTATCCGTGAAGGAAAAGGCCGTGTTGGCCACGCTGCCCACCACGGCGAAGGCCCCGGTGCTGCCCGCGTTGCGCCGCAGAATCCGGACCTGGCTGCCATTGTTGGAGGTCTCGCTCGCCAGCAGGGGAAGCGTGATGCTGCGGTCGCCGCGTTGTACGGTAGCCAGCTCCAGGGTCACCCGGGCATTATCGGGCCGTATGGTGAGCGAGGCCAGCGGTCCGGCGCAGCCGAAGCTGGAGCTTTCGGTAACGGCTACGGTGCGCGCCGCGCTGCCAGCCGGAAAGCTCACCCTAATCGTGCTGCTGCCATTGCCGCTCACGATAGTGCCGCCTGTTACGGTCCAGGCATACGTGGAGCCGGGGGTGTTGAGCACCGAATACTGCTGGGTGCCAAAGCCGCTGGGCGTAGGGCAAATGCTGGCTGGACCTGCTACCACTACCGCCGCCGGCCGTGGGTCGACGATAAACTGCCGGCTGAAAACCGGCCCGGCGCAGGTGCTACTATTCGTTTCCTGGGCCGTGAGGATGTGGGGGCCCGGGGCCGGGGTGGCGAAAGTAGCCGTGTTGCCCGTGCTGGTCACCGCCGTTCCGTCCAGAAGGAAGGTGTAGCTGGAAGTAGGCGCGCCCGGCAGCGAGAAGCTCACCGTGCCCCCGGCGCAAAGCCGGTCGGGGCCGGCAATGGCCAGATTAGCGGCCGGGGAGGGCCGAACCGTCACGGCCAGGGCCTGGCTTTGGCCGAAGCAGGTAATGGCGCCGCCGTTGGGGTTGCTGGTTTCCGTTACGCTTACGGTGCCCGTGCCTGGTCCATTCCACTGCACCTGCACCGTGCCCGGCCCAGTGCTGATTTGGGTGCCGCCCGTAATCTGCCAGGCATACACCGAGCCGACGGTAGGCGACACGGAATAAGTGTACGGCCCATTGGCCAGGCACACGCTGGCCGGACCCTGGGGCGTTTCGGTGTTCAGGCGCTGGTTGATAATTACGGGGAATGTTACCGGGTCGGAGTCGCACCCGAACTGGTTGCGGGCAAAGGCCTGGACGCTGGCCGTAGCGTTGGCCGCGCCCCAGTTCACGGTAATACTGGCCGTGCCGTTGCCGCTGACTACGGTGCCGCCCACTACCGACCAGCGGTATTCGGTGCTGCGCGGATTCACGATGCTGTAGACCACCCCCTGAATGGTGGGGCAAACGGAGCGGGCACCCTGGATGTTATCGGTGGGAGCCTGAGGGTTTACCGTGATGCGTACTGTATCGGTCACCGGGCAGTTCCAGGGAGCCAGAGCCTGTACCACAAACGTAAATATTTGGGGCGCGCTGGTGGAAGGCGCAGTAAATAGGGGCTGAGCGGCCGTCGGGTCATTAAGTCCAACAGCCGGGCTCCACTCATAACCATAGCCACCGCGGGCCAGGGTTCCCAGCCGTATCGACTTACCGGCGCATACGGCAGCATCCAGGCCCGCATCGGCTACGGTTTGCGGGTACACCCCAATCCGGACTGTACTGGTGGCTGAGCAGCCCTGGGTGTTGGTTACCGTCAGGGTATACTCAAGCTCTACTGCGCCGCTTTGGTTTGCCAGCTGAAACACGGGCTGAGCTATGTTGGGATTACTAAGATTGGTAGCCGGGCTCCAGCGGTAGGTGTAGCCCGCCACCGCTGGTACTCCCAGCACGGAAGCTTCTTTGGAACACAGCTGTCGGCCAGGGCCCGCGTTGGCAACGGCGGCCGGATTCACCGTGACTTGCACCGTTTTGGTATCGGTGCAGCCGGCCGCCGTGGTGACGCGCAAGGTGTAGGTCGTAGTGACCGGAACTGTGCCAGTGTTGGCTAGCGTCACGGTTGGGGCCACGGCGCTAGCACTGCTCAGGCCGGTGGCCGGGCTCCACTGGTAGGTGCTGCCGGCCACGGCGCTGGCGGCATTGCCCAGCACAGCCGAGCCGCCGGAGCAGAAGACTTTAGCGGTGCCCGCCTCGGCCACGGCGGCCGGGTTGAGCGTGACGACGACGATATCGGTAGCGGTGCAGCCTTCAGTCGTGGTGGCGGTGAGCGTGTAGGTAAACTGCTGGGGCGCAATGCCGGTGTTGGTCAGTAAGAAAGTAGGCTGGGCCACCGTCGTGCTGCTCAGGCCGGTGGCCGGGCTCCACTGATATGTGTAGCCCATTAAGGCTGATGAACCAAGCGTTTTGGCGTCGCCCGAGCAGGTGGCCACATCATTACCCGCATTGGCAACGGCTGCTGGGTTCACCGTCACGTCCACCGTTTTGGTAGCTACGCAGCCTGGACTGGTCGTTACGCGCAGCGTATAGGTGATGGTAAATGGGGAAGAACCTGTGTTGGTCAACGTTACGGTGGGGGCCACCGCCGTTGGGTTGCTTAAGCCGGTAGCGGGGGTCCATAGGTAAGCACTGCCCGCCACGGCACTACCCGCGTTGCCCAGCACGGCCGAGCCACCCGAGCAGAAGACTTTAGCGGTGCCCGCCTCGGCCACGGCGGCCGGGTTGAGCGTGACGGTGACGATATCGGTGGCCGTGCAGCCTTCAGTCGTGGTGGCCGTGAGCGTGTAGGTAAACTGCTGGGGCGTAGCGCCGGTGTTGGTCAGTAAGAAAGTAGGCTGCGCCACCGTCGCGCTGCTCAGGCCGGTGGCCGGGCTCCACTGATACGTGTAGCCCATTAAGGCTGATGAACCAAGCGTTTTGGCGTCGCCCGAGCAGGTGGCCACATCGGTGCCCGCATTGGCAACGGCGGCCGGATTCACCGTGACTTGCACCGTTTTGGTATCGGTGCAGCCGGCCGCCGTGGTGACGCGCAAGGTGTAGGTCGTAGTGACCGGAACTGTGCCAGTGTTGGCTAGCGTCACGGTTGGGGCCACGGCGCTAGCACTGCTCAGGCCGGTGGCCGGGCTCCACTGGTAGGTGCTGCCGGCCACGGCGCTGGCGGCATTGCCCAGCACAGCCGAGCCGCCGGAGCAGAAGACTTTAGCGGTGCCCGCCTCGGCCACGGCGGCCGGGTTGAGCGTGACGACGACGATATCGGTAGCGGTGCAGCCTTCAGTCGTGGTGGCGGTGAGCGTGTAGGTAAACTGCTGGGGCGCAATGCCGGTGTTGGTCAGTAAGAAAGTAGGCTGGGCCACCGTCGTGCTGCTCAGGCCGGTGGCCGGGCTCCACTGATATGTGTAGCCCATTAAGGCTGATGAACCAAGCGTTTTGGCGTCGCCCGAGCAGGTGGCCACATCGGTGCCCGCATTGGCAACGGCGGCCGGGTTCACCGTCACGTCCACGAAAGCGGTGGTCGTACAAATTTGGTTGGTAGTGACGCTAAGGGTGTAGCGCACCACCAGCGGAGTTGTGCCAGTGTTGGTGAGCGTCACGGTCGGGAAAGCCGCCGTGGGATTGTCCAGGCCCGTGGCCGGGCTCCACTGATACGTTCTGCCGGCCAAGCCATCGGGTGAGCCGCCGAGCGTGGCAGAGCCACCCGAGCAAATCGTTTTGTTCGAACCGGCATTCGCTACGGCGGCTGGGTTCAGGGTGATAGTCACTACATCGGTAGCGGTGCAGCCTTCATTCGTGGTAGCGGTGAGCGTGTAGGTAAATTGCTGGGGCGTAGCGCCGGTGTTGGTCAATAAGAAAGTAGGCTGCGCCACCGTCGCGCTGCTCAGGCCCGTGGCCGGGCTCCATTGGTACGTGTAGCCCGTCAGCGCCGCCGAGCCGAGGGTTTTGGCGTCGCCTGAACAGGTGGCCACGTCGTCTCCGGCGTTGGCAACGGCTACTTGATTTACGGTGATGATTACTTGGCGGGAAGTCGTGCAAACGCCATCGGTGCTGGTAACGGTGTAAGTGGTGGTTTGGGTCGGCGATACCGTAATGGTGGGGCCGGTAAAGGTCTGGTTGCCGCCCGTCCAGGTGTAGGAGGCCGCGCCACTGGCGGTAAGTGTCGTGGAGTTGCCCCGGCAAATTGTGGCGCTGGTGGGCGTCACGGCCAGGGCGCTGGCCGGCCGGATGTCAATATCCCGCGAAACCGAATCGGAAGGGCAGCCCAGGTTGGAAACGCCGCGCAGCGAGAGGCGGCCCGCGCCGGTCGTATTCCAGCGTACCTGCACCGTGTTTCCCGAATTAGGCCCCTGAATGCTGCCTCCAAACGCGCGCCAGAGGTAGGCCGCCGCCGTGGGGCCCGCTGCCGTGTAGGTGCGCAGCTGGCTCTGGTCGCAGATAACGGCGTCGCCGGTGATGCTGGTGGGGCCCGCCGCCCGGTTCACCCGGATTTGGAAGATATCTGCGACGCTTTTGGCCCCGCACGCCTGGTCGGTGGCCGTCACGACGATGTCGTAGAGCGTGCTGCGGCCGTTGCCACAGCGCGAGTTGAAGCTAAACAGGCCGTTGACGAGGCCACCGGTGCCCGTTATCGTCACGCTGCCCGTCGGGTTACCCGACTGCACCACGCCTTGGCTGCCGCCGAAGCTGGCATCGAAGGGCCCGGTACCGTCCAGTAGCACGCTGTTTACTTTCAGACTGATGGCGTTGCCGTCGGGGTCGGTGGCCGCCAGGTTGAAATTCACCGTTTCGCCTTCCTCAATGGTGAAAACCTTGTTGGCCAGCGTAGCGGCGGTGAACTGCGGGGCTTGGTTTGGCTGGCACTGCCGTGACACGAGCTGAATTTCGCGCCTGGTGGAGCCAATCAACACTTCGTTGCCGTTGATTTTTCGGAACTCCTTGACTTCCACGGCCACCACGTACCGGCCCTGTTGCGAGGTCGCATAGCGGCTCAGGCCGTTGCTGGCGTTGAGAAAAGCGTAGTTGCCCGCGCCCGGCCCAAACGGAGCCGTGGCCGAAAACCCGGTGTTATAGGTCACGCTTGGGGGCGGGGGGACAAAGGTGGGGGCCGGGGTGCCTACCGGGCCGCTGATATTATAGGGGGTGCTGAAGGAGTAGATCAGCCGGTCGCCGTCGAGGTCTACCGCGTTGTTGACCACGATGCTCGTGTCGCCCTGGCAGATAACGACCACGGCCGTATCCGAGAAGGTGGGCGAGCTGTTGGGCAGCAGGGGCGGAGCCATATCTACATAAATGCTCTGGTTCTGATTGTCGGGCTGGGCCAGGTTATTGATCGAGCGGTTGCGGGTGCCGTCGGTGTACAGCACGTAGTAGCCGCCAAACGATACGGGCAGGTTCACGATGGCCTCGTAGCGACACAGGCGCACGGGCGGAGGAGGGCCGCCGGGCAGCGAGCAGCCGCCGGGCAGGGGAGGGGTAATCGACGGATTGGAAACCCGGGGTAGGCGAAAGGTGCCCTGGGGCTGCTGGTCGTTCTGAGCGGGGCGGCCGGGGCAGCTCACTTGGGCGCAGCTGAAGCCCTGCGCCGCCTGTCCGCTGTTGATACGGGTGCCGTTCTGCTTGTCGTAGATGTTGATAAAGATATTGCAGCGACCATCCGGCACGTTGGATATGTCGTTGGTATTGGTGCATTCCCAGTTAATGTAGAGCAGCACCGTGACCCGGTAGCGGAACTGGGCGTTATCCGGGCCGTTGGCATCGAGGTATTTATAGCTCATTTCGCCACCTACCAGGTGCGATGCCGCCGCCGGCACCGCCCGCAGCCCCACCAGAAATAGCAAGAATATGAGGCCGCGTAGTAGAGTTGTTCGCATGTAGTGCGGTAGCAAAAGGGAGGAAATAGGGTAGGCCGCTACACCGTAGCGGCCTACAGAGGGAAAAATCAGCGTAGTACAGTTGTGCTATTCGCGCTCCACGCGGCGGGTGGCCGTGCGGCCGTTGGCATCGGTCACCCGAACCAGATACAGGCCCCGGGGCAGCGCCGTCAGGTCCAGGCGAGCGTCGGCAGCCGGGCTCAGGCGTAGCGTGCTGGCCAGCAGCCGGGCTCCGAGTACGTTATGCACCGTCACGCCGTAGGTGCCGGCGGCGGTGGCATCGTCCAGCCGCAGGTGCACCACGCCGGTGGCCGTCGGATTGGGAAAAATGCTCAGCGCTGGCAGCAGTTGCACTTCGGTGGCGCTGTTTATCAGGTCGATGCGCACCGAATAGTCTTCGGTTTCGGCATTGGCCTGGCTCTGAATGCAGGGCTGGGCCTGGTTCGTATTGGCCCGCATCACCACCCGCATGCGGGTAAAGCCCACCACGCCGGCCGTAGTCGGAATCGTGAAGGGGTTGGAAGACGTAGTGCCGGAGGTGCCGTTCACCAGCAGCTCGTTGGTGTCGAATACGCCGTTGCGGTTCAGATCCAGCCACATGGAGGTCGTGTGCTGGAAGTTCTGGTTGGTGGTCGTGCCCAGGGTATAGCGCTGGCCCTGGCGCAACACGATGGTTTGGCCGACGTAGTTGCCGTAGCCCGCAACATCCGCCCCCGAGGTATTGCTGAAGGGAGTAGTCGTGCCGGTTACCGCCACGTTGGTTATCCACACGTTGTTGTTCAGCCCGCTGGAAGCGCAGTAGATCACGCAGGGAACCGAAACGGTAAGATAATTGGGGCGCGTAATCGTGTTTTGACCAAAGGCATTCGTAGTCGTCAGCGTCACGGTGTAGGTGCCCGAGGCGTCGTAGCGGTGCACGGGGTTCTGCTGGTTGCTGGTGGTGTTGTCGCCAAAGTTCCACAGCCACGCACTGGGCGCGTTCTGGCTCTGGTCGGTGAACTGCACCGGATTCACGCAGCTGGTCGGAATGTAGTTGGAAGTGAAGTTGGCCACGGGCGGCATCGTATTGGCCCGAATCGTGACGGTGTAATCTTCCGCTTGCCCCAGCTGGGGCTCCACGCACGGGCCGGCCGGCGCCCCCACATAGTCGGACAGCACGCGCAGGCGCAGCGGCTGGTTTTTTACGGCCGAAGCGGGAATGGTAATAGTTCCGTTCGGGTTGGTGCGGTTCAGCCCTTCAAACAGCAGCTCCGAGCTGCTGAAGCTGCCGTCGTTGTTCAGGTCCAGCCACACCCGCGTATCCTGCGGGTTGCTGGGCCCGGTAGCGACATTCACGGTGTAGCTATTGCCTTCCGTCAGCTCTACCCGGCTGGTGCAGGTAAAGTCCTCATAGCCCGCCTGCGCGTCCATCGATGTTTTGATGAGCGTGCCTACACTAAACCGCGTAATTCCGTAGCCGCAGCAGTACGCCGACGTGTTGGGAATACAGCTGGCCGCCACGGGCACCGCCGCGTTGTAGGTGATGTAGTTGGTCCGGGTTCGGGCATTGGTTCCGGCCGCGTTGGTAGCCGTCAGCGTCACGGTGTAGGTGCCCGCTGTTGCGTAGCAGTGGCGCGGGCTCTGGAGCGGGCTGGTCGGGGTATTGTCGCCAAAATTCCAGACCCACGAGGTGGGGGAGTTCTGGGTCTGATCCGTGAACTGCACGCAGCCGGAGCAGGTCAGCGTTTGGTCGGCCACAAATTCGGCCACTGGCGGCGCACTGCTTGCCACGGCCGTCACGGCGTAGTCCTCCGTCTGCGAATAGAGTGGCGTAGAGCACGGCGTCGGTATCGGCGAGTTCACATAGTCGGCCGCCACCCGCAGGCGCAGGCGTGTGTTCAGAGTGGCCCCGGCGGGTAGGCGCACCACCCCGGTATGGACGCGCTTGGCCTCCGAGCTGAACAGCAGTTCGCTGGTGGCGTTCAGCGTACCGTCGTTGTTTAAGTCCAGCCACACCCGCACGTTTTCGTCGGCGTTGGCATTCGTCCTGACCGTAATGGTATAGTCCGTGCCCACGGTCAGGGTAGCGCCGCCGCTGCACGAGTAGTCACGGTAGCCATCCTGCACGCCTGCGCTTGTCGTGTTAATCGTGCCCAGCGTCACGTTCAGAATACCCATGCCAAACGGGTAGTTGCTGCTGGGCGCGGAGCCGGGCGTGCAGGTCGAGGTGGCGGCGGGACATTGGGCCTGCGCCGGCGGGCTTAGCGCCAGCAGCGGCAACAGCACGAAAGAGCCCCAAAAAAACGACGCAGAGCGCCACACGCGTAAAGTTTGCATCATATAAGCCACCAGAAAAAGTAGGGAGTTTCCGTTCCTAAATGTAGCGACTAAATCCAGGACAGGAAATAGACCAGATAGCCGCCGCCGCGTTTAAGCGGCGGGCTAAAAAAGCCTGCTCAACCTGCAAAAACCTGTAGTTTTGGCCCCGGGTTAATCCAGTAAATGTGCTGGTACGCCTTCAAACGATAGGTGTATGCAAGGAAAAGTGGTTCTTATTACGGGCGCTACCTCCGGTATCGGACGGGCCTGTGCTGTCGTCTTTGGCTTGGCCGGGGCCAAAGTAGTCGTGACGGGCCGCGACGAAACCCGGCTGGCAGCCACGGCCACCGAGCTTAGCGGTCATGGAATTCTGCATCATACCGTGCGGGCCGATGTGGGCGTGGAGGCCGATTCGGAGCGAGCTGTGGCAGAAACCATTGCCGCTTTCGGTCGCCTCGATATTCTCATCAACAACGCGGGTATTTCCATGCGGGCTATGTTTCAGGATGCGGACCTGGACGTGATACGGCGGCTGATGCAAACCAATTTTTTCGGCACCGTCTATACTACCAAGTTCGCCCTGCCGCATCTGTTAGCCTCGAAAGGCTCTATTGTCGGCATCTCCAGCATCGCCGGCTATCGGGGGCTGCCGGGCCGCACAGGCTATTCAGCTTCCAAATTTGCCATGCAGGGTTTTCTGGAAGCCCTCCGCACCGAGTTGCTGCCCCAGGGTGTCCATGTGTTAGTGGCGTGCCCTGGCTTCACGGCCTCCAATATCCGCCAGACTGCTTTGGCGGCCGATGGCTCATCGCAGGGCGAGTCGCCGCGCGATGAGGGCCAGATGATGAGCAGCGAGGAAGTGGCGCAGCATCTGCTGCGGGCCGTGCGGCAACGCCGCCGCGACTTGGTCCTGACCGCACAGGGAAAGCTGACTGTGTTTCTCAACAAGTGGCTGCCCGGCCTTGCCGATCGGTTGGTGCTGAATCACTTTCGCAAGGAAGAAGGCTCACCTGTCAAATAAACTACGCCGCCTGCCACGCTAAATTCCTTCTCAGTTTTTTTGTGGCTATTCATTCGTGTTCGTATCCGCGTGTTCCCCTCCTTTTTAGTCAAGTATAACTAGGTCAGCACGACGAATAAAGGCCGCTCGGTTGCGCCACTCCACCCGGCACCAAATGTCCTGCTGATCCTGTACCACTAGCCGGTCGCCGGCCCTGGCGGTCGTCAGCCACGTGGCGCCCGCACTCGGCCCTGCCATCAGGGCCGAGTGCGGGCGGGCCACCAAGCCTATCCGGCTGGAGTTTAGCAGGTTCAGGTAGACTCCCGTTCCCGCTAAGTAAAGAGCATAGGTCAGCCACCAAGCGCGAGTGGTGCCGCGCCGCACCAACAGCAGCACGCCGCCAGCTACTGCCCCAATCAGCAGCGCTTGTAGCACGGGGTAGTAATAGCGGCGAAAAGTAAGCAGGAGCTTGCTTTTCCACGAGTCCGAGTAGCCCGTCAGCCGATACGTCTGTGCTAGTTCTGTCATCTTGCGCCATACCACCTGTGTAGGTCTGCGCTGCTGTGCCAGACTCAGGTAATATAACGCCGTCGGATATTTCCCCAGCCCTTCTTGTACATAAGCCATACGCAGCAGTACGCGTGGCGAGGTAAGTCCTTGTCGCAACCCCTGTTGATATAGCGGGTATGCTGCTTCATAGCAGTTACGGGCGAACAACGAGTCTCCCTTAATAATAGCAGGGCTACCAGATTGACTAGTAGCTTTTTGGGGGAAAGTCAATCCGAAAAAGAGGAGAAATAAGGTGTTTTTCAACAAAGTATTTGGAAGTTTACGCTAGTGCTCCTACTTTTGCATCCGCAATCAGGGAAGACGATTTCTGGATGCAAGTAAATGATTCTGTAGCTCAGCTGGTAGAGCAGTACACTTTTAATGTACGGGTCCTGGGTTCGAATCCCAGCGGGATCACCAAAAACCTCGATTGCAAGCTGCAATCGAGGTTTTTTTGTTACTGGGCCCGCGAGTGGGACCGTTCCGTGTTTATTTTTTAGTCCTTTATTGGCTGTAGAGCGTAAAGAGCGGTAAAATGAAGCTTGTATTCTATGCCTTCGAGCAGTAAACATCCTTTTCTCTTTGTTCAGGAGTCAGCCAAGGTTTGGATTAAGGATGACTCCGTTCCTGCGATTAAGTCTACGAAGAACACGATTACTGATCAAAGGCCAAGGCTTCCACGGCCTGAGGGAGGACTCGAGAACCACTTAGCGTTTCCGCTCTACTTGGTGCGTGATCAGAAAGGCAACGATACTGCTGCTGCTGCCGAAGTTTGGGATACTATGCTCTTACGACGTCTGCTACACGGCGGCGACTATAACTACCACCTCGAAGATGCAAATCCTTCCAAGGGCTATTGTATACAATTGCTTCGCTTTCACTACGATAAGCTTTCCGGTTCTCCGCAATACAAGTTTGCTTCTTACTTACGCGAGTTACTGGAAACAGAGCAGGAGCACCTGGATACGCTGATTCGCATGCTTTATTCAGAGGATATCACAAAAAATACTGATACGAGTGATAGTCTACACCACGAGTTAGCCGACGCTTGGCAAGACAGATATGACCTCTTGCAGTATTGTCTTGACTGGATGGATAAACGGCGCAAGCAACTGAAGACCCAATTGCAGAATGCGGGAAAGGAGGTTAATACATCTTCTCTAATTACTGGTAAGGTGAAAACCCTGGCCTATCTTATCCTTATTCGTTCAGGCCTTGTGCCCCTGCTACAGGCCGATGCAAACCGCCATGCTCAGCTAGAATATATTGTTGAGCAAACCGGGTTAAAAGCTGATACAGTCTTTCGGTATCTAAAAACAAAACCTGGTGGAAGTCAACAATATTTGATTTACACGAAGGATAATAAGATAGAGGCTTTGGACTATCTATTTACATTGTCAGGGGAATACGACAAGAGTGCTTTGAGCTATCCCCTAGAATTAAGGGGAGCTATATAGGTATGGAAATTCAAGTAAGTTTCCGTTAACGGCTCCTTAACGCCGCTTTACCGGACCTCTATCATTGCCCTGTATTTAACACACAGGTAAAATGAAAGAGCCACCCTATTTCGAAGCGCCGATGGTATTGTTAACCTTTCCGCAGCTGCGCGGGATGTTGAACAGTCTCCTCGACGAAAAGCTTGCCCTCATGCTCGATGCTGTCGGCAGAGGGCCCAAAGCCAGAGATGTTGAATACCTCACCACCCAGCAAGCACTGGATTTTCTGCATCTCTCCAAACCGACGCTAAACAAGCTGCGCCGGGAGGGACATATTCTAGCGCTGAATTCATCCGACAAGCGGGTACTCTACAAGCGCAGCGAACTCATTGCGTATTTGGAGTCTGCTAAGCATAAGCAGAAGGGAGGTCGGTCGGTATGCTGAACGAGCTGACAACACTGCGCCGGTTGACTTTGCAACTCATCAAGCAGTTACATGCCTGGGAGTTGGAAAGCCCTGGCACAGGCCGCACTCCTCGGGCGCTGGAACGCATGGATACCGTGCTTAGAACGTTGCGTATTATCCTGTCTCTGGGTGGCAAACTGGCAGAAATGGTGCCCGGCAGCTCCCTGGAAGCGCAGCAGGAATGCCCTATGTTCTGGTATCAGCTGGAAACCGAAATTGTTTCTCTTCACAAACGGGACTCACAACTTGATGGGGTAGTGGTCGAGATTCAAAAGGCAGGTATTGGCACAAAAGCCTCTTGCAACTACGCTCGTATCTGTGTGACGTCCCCTTTGGAGGACCTGCTGGTATGAAAAAGCCCACGCAATCCTCTTCCACCCCAATGGAAAAACAAGCCAAAGGAAATCAGAAGCTGGCCGCCGTAGAGGACTACCTCCAGCACCATTACGAGACGCGCTTCAACATTGTCAAGGAAGTAGTAGAGTGGCGCCCGGTTGGTACCACTGCCCCGTTTGAACCAATGACTGATTATCGGATCAATAGCATCAGCCGCGAATTGACCCACAACGAGTGTCCCATGCACGCCGATGCGTTACATCGTCTCCTGGCGTCTGATTTTACGCCTCGCGTGGACCCGCTACTGGAATACTTTACGGGTTTGGGGCCCGTTTCGGCAAGCGGCTTCATAGCACAGTTGGCCGCGACGGTAACAGTAGCAGATCCAGGCATCTTCGCCCACTATTTCACGAAGTGGCTGGTCGCCGTGGTCGCCAACGCGTTGACGGAAACGGGCTGTCAGAATCATACTTGCCTCGTGCTGACAGGCGGGCAGGGCCAATACAAAACGACCTGGTTGGAGTTGCTGTGCCCACCGCTGTTGGCGAAGCAGTACCTGTTCACGGGTAAGATCCATGTAGAGAGTAAGGATTCCCAGCTTTTGCTTTCGGAGTACCTGTTCATCAACATTGACGACCAACTGCGCACGCTTAACAAGCAGGACGAAAACTCGCTCAAAACACTGATTACGCAGCCTTCAGTGAAGGTGCGCCGCCCCTATGGTCGTCTGATAGCCGAGTTGCCGCGTCGTGCTTCTTTCATGGGGAGTGTCAATGGGGCTGATTTCCTGACGGATCCTACCGGCTCCCGGCGCTTCCTGCCCTTCGAGGTGGAAGCCATTGATATCCGGGTGGCCAAGCAAGTTGACATTGAGGGAGTGTGGTGCGAGGCGTATCACCTTTGGAAGGCAGGGTATCAGTATTGGTTTGATGAAGAGGAATTGGCTGTAGTTCATGACCGAAACCGCCAATTTCAGCACGATACCCAGGAATATGACTTGGTTGCCGCTCATTTCAAACCGGGCGCTACCTTCCTGACGCTGGCCCAGATCAAAGATCATCTGCAGGCCCGATCCACGTCGCGTACTCTGCAAAATAAAGCCTTAGGCGAAGCCCTGAGCCGCCTGGGTATGACGCGCAAAGTGCAGCGCTTCGGCAAAGATGGCCGTGTAGGGGGCTATTACGTGCAGGAGTTGCACCAAGCAGAATGGGCGGGTTCGCCGCCGCTACTGCCTTAATCCGGAAATGTTCCACCTTTCTTCTCGTGCCAGCCGTGCCACTTGTTCACGCGGCTCTCTGTGCCCTTTTGTGAGCTGGTAGTCGCTAGGTGTCACGTGACACCTAAGGCAGGGAATGGCTGAAAACAACTCCTGTGGGCTCTGGCACGGCTGTCACGAGAAGAAAGCAGGAACACTTCTGTCAACGCATTCCATGCGCTTTACTAACCATCTCACTTTTTACCTCTCTAGTATGAATTCCTCAGAAAAAAGCTGCCTCATCTGTGACAACCCGCTATATGGTCGTGCTGATAAAACCACTTGTAGCGATGCCTGCCGGGTACGACTGCATCGGCAACGTCAGAATGATGCCTTGGCGGAAATCCAGGAAGATAAAATGCCACTATCCTCACAACGCCATACACCGCTCGACTTGCCTTGGCTAACCCAGGGGTTGCCACCTGCTAGACCGGCTACTGTCCAAACCCGATGGGAGCAGGAGCCAGAAAACCAGGAGGAGGCAGCGGATCGAAAACGCACCAGCGAAGTTGCCTTGGCGAAAGAGATGCACCAGCATTACGTCAAGGTTGTTGAACCCTTTTTACAGAAAGAACAGCAACGGCTTTCTGCGCCTCAGTTGAGGCGGATGCTTCGCTTCAGCATTGACGCGTATGAAGATTATAAACAGCATCCGCACCTCGCAGAGGAGGGGAGTAGAGCCCAGAAGTGCCAGAAGGATTTACGCGGCATTATCAGCTTGCTGCAAGATACTCTCCAGGAAGCGAAGGACAGTTGGCTTAGTGACACCGGCCGGTACGAGCTGAATACGAAATGGAGAAAGCAGCTACGTGACCGGTTGCTGGGATAAGTCAAAGCTGTTACCTACATCCGTTACAGTAACGGTATTATAAGTTGAATTGGGAGTAAACCGTTACAAGTAGTAACACTTCATAAGTAAATGTACAAAGGCCTCTCAATAGCAATTGAGAGGCCTTTGGTATGAGGTGGTTTAAGCAGGACGGATAAACAGGGCGTGTATTTCTTCTGTTGTGGCAACCACAATCAGCGGGGCGTCGCCTGCTACACGGCGTAAATACGACGAGACGTTCAAGCCGAGGCCATCGGGTTAGATAGCGAGAGCCGCCGCCCACAGGTGGCCGCCCGGCAGTTCTGCTGAACTGGTCGAGGCCAAGCTCGAAATCAGTCCCCATGTCGCCTGCTACCCTACTACAATTCAGCGCAGCGGCACTCTTCGCGCGGCAATCTGGCCTCCAATCACTTCAAAAGCCACCTTCAAATAACGTCCAACTTGTGTCCGACTCAATTAGAGCAATTCCCAAGTTACTGTACATGATAGCCACAATGGTCAAACCAGTTCTTGGCATCCTGCTGACTTATCCACTCAGTCGCCACTTGAATCGGGGCTTCCAACGCCTCGCGGGTGCGGGCCTGGGCCGTGCGCAGCCAGGTTTTGAGTTTGCTAAAAGCGAGTTCGATAGGATTGAAATCGGGCGAATAGGGCGGCAGATACAGCAGTCGGACGCCCCGTGCGGCGACAATTTCGGCCAACCCGGCCACTTTGTGGGCCGGCAGGTTGTCGAGCACGACCACGTCACCGGACACGAGCATGGGGCCGAGGATGTGGGTCAAGTAGGCGGCGAAGACCTCACCGTTGACGGCTCCACTCACCGTCATGGCCGCTTGCAACCCGTGCGAGGTCAGCGTGGCCACCAACGTTACATTTGGCCCGCCGTGCAGCGGCACCCCGTTGCCCACGCGTTGCCCGCCTTTGGCGCGGGCGTAGCGGCGGCAATAGGTGAGGTTGGTACTAGTTTCGTCCACAAACTTAAAACAAGTAAAATCCTCTTTCTGAACTGCTTCGACAAAGGCTGCCCGCAAGGCCCTCACCCGTTCAGTGTCGCGCTCGGCGGCGTGGAAGCTCTTTTTCTTCGCCGCCAATCCAGCGCTTGCACGGCCCGTCCCAGCGCGGACTGGCTCATGGCCGGCCCGCCGACCGCCGCCAGCCAGACCCGCAGCTCGTCCAAAGTAGCGGCCGGGGTTTGGCGCAAGCAGGCGCTCAACTGGTCCAAAGCCAGGCCATCCAGGCGGGAGGCAGGACCCCGGCCTGGCGGCAAGGCTGCTGCGTTGCCGTGCGTACGGTGGCGGCGCAAGAGCTTCGCCACAAAGGAGAGCGAGACCCTAAACTGGGTGGCCACCGCCTCCTGCTTGCCCCCAGCCTGGCAGGCCGCCACGACCCGCTCGCGTAAATCAAATGAATAGGCTTTCATGACCGAAGCTAAACTAAAAACATGTACACTAACACGGGAACCGCTCTAGATCAACTCAATTTCGTACTTAGAGAACCTCTCGCGGCTTTCGGCGTCAAACGTCCATTTGCCGCCCGTGGGCTGGCCGTTGATCTGTAGCCGCTGCTGCTGCTTACGCTGAGCCACGTAAAAAATGAGCCAAAAAATATCTTTTGCGGCCGTCAAAATACGTATTTGAGGGCTCCATCTAGTTCAAAGATTTGGTGCTGGGGTGCACCGTGAGGGCCGAATCAGCGGCCACCGCTGTTTCGATGTGCCGCTACAGCCAGTCGGCGACTTGGTCGATGACGTGCAGTTGGCGCAGGTCGGCGGCTTCAGCCAGCACAATCTACTGACGCACATTGGCCGTGAGCAGACTAGCCTTTACCTAGTCGCAGACAAAGCCCGTCGTGTTATCTGCTGCTACACCTGCATGCTGACCCGGTGCAGAATCAGCTTCTGCTGCTGAAAGAAAAACTGGGTAAAAAAAGTGGCTCTTTCAATAGTGCCGCTAGCCGACCTGGGTACAGCGCCGCGTGCTCCCGGTAGAGCTGTTGTGGGAACAGGATAATATAGAAACTTTTCTATGCTTGGCGCCACTAGAAAGGTCTACTCTCTTCTAAGTTTTGTTCTTTAACATAATCGTATTCATATACAAGAATTGTATATATAAAATATTGTACAATATTTGTTTGTGTGTTGGCCTTCTATGTACAAAGATAGCTTTCTGCTAGTCCTCTAGACGGTCTCGATTCATCAATTTCAAACACTTGCCTGAAGGGTGTAATTCAAATCTTCGCTTGGCTGCTTTTGAGTAGTTGGGTGACGAGGTCGAACTTTCGGCTTTTGTAGGCTACGCGTAGCCGTAGCAGATGGTCGCAACCGTGGTTGGCCCAGCGCTGGCCG
>NZ_SRLD01000070.1 GCF_004745955.1 Hymenobacter elongatus
CGCTATTTATGGGCCGAAACGCTTTTTGACAACTCGCCCAAGGACACCGTCCTGCTCAAAATCCCGCGCCACCAACTCCACATCTGGCAAGAGGCCCTGGCATGGGCCGCGTAGGGCTAAAGTCAAGGTTAGCACCAAGCAAATTACAGCTCTGCTCCCTGGAGCACGCCATGTCATACGAGTTTCCCAATCTTATTTACAAGTTCATGGAGAAGTACTCCATCAGCGAAGAGGAAGCTGAAAAGATATTTATGGATGTTAAAATCTGGCTGTGGCTGAACGTCAAGGCTAATTACGACGGGTTTAAAGGCCTGGCCGTCAATGACGACCTTTTCATACTGGATGAAATGTGGCACTCCTTCATCCTGTTTACGCACGAATACACGCAGTACTGCATTTCCCGCTTCGGCATATATATGCATCACCGCCCCACGACGAAGGCGGAGAAAGACGCTTTCCGACAAGTACTGCTGACCGACAAAGCCGAGGCTCTGAGAACAAAGACTGAAAGCCAAGACCAGCAGTACGAGTACGTGCTCGACATATTAGGCACAGAAGTTTTGGAGCGCTGGTATCTGTATTATCCCAACACGTATCATCGGGGAGTGCGAGAAGATTTGCGCCTTAAAGCATAAGTATATAACAGCCTGCCTGGCCGCTGGCGATGCTTGTGAGTATTAAGTTATATAGTACGGGTCGTTAGCTTATTTATAATTATTAGTGTGGCTTATGCTGAATTTTCCTTTTTACAAACAGCTTGACAATAGTGACTGTGGGCCCACTTGCCTGAAGATGATTGCCAAGCACTACGGCAAGCTTTACTCCAACGACTTTCTGCGCTCGAAATGCTTTATCACCAAAAGCGGAGTGTCGGCGGCGGGCCTGGCCGAAGGGGCCGAGTCGATTGGGCTTCGCTCCCTGGGCATTGAGGCCGACTACCAAACGCTGAGCAATGACGTACCCCTGCCGTGCATCGCGCACTGGCGCCAGAAGCACTTCGTGGTCATTCACAAAGTGAAGAACGACGTGGTGTACGTGGCCGATCCGGCCTATGGGCTGCTTAAGTATAGCAAGGAGAAATTTCTGGAAGGCTGGCTCTACGGAAGTGGAAAAGAAAGCCAGGAAGGCATCCTGCTGCTGCTGGAGCCCTCCCCGGAGTTTTACGAGCTGGATAACCCGTCCCCGAAAAAGCCCCTGGGCTTCGGGTATCTGCTACCCTACTTCAAGCCGCACTACCGCGTTCTGAAACAGCTGTTTCTGGCCTTGCTGCTGCTGAGCGTCATTCAGCTGGTAGTTCCGTTTCTGACCCAGTCCATCATCGACTACGGCATCAACTACCAGAATACCAAGTTCATCTACATCATCTTGTTTGGGCAGCTGATGCTGTTCTTTTCCCAGTCGTTTATTCGCATCGTCGTCGACTGGCTGCTGATGCACATGGGCTCCCGCATCAACCTGAGCCTGGTATCCGACTTCCTGATCAAGATCATGAAGCTGCCGACTACGTTCTTCGACTCCAAGCTCATCGGCGACTTGCTGAACCGTCTCGAAGACCACCGCCGGGTGGAGGCTTTCCTGTCGGCCGATACGCTGAACATGCTATTCTCGCTCTTTAGCCTCGTGGTATTTGGGGGCGTGCTGGCATATTTCAACCTCAGCATTTTCGTGTTTTACGCTGTGGGCACCATACTCTATATCGTGTGGGTTCTGGCCTTCATCAAGAAGCGCGCGCTGTTGGACTACGTGACCTTCGACCAGCTTTCCAACAGCCAGAGCAAAGTAATTGAGCTGATTACCGGCATGCGGGAGATTAAACTCAACAACTCCGAGAAGCGCCGCCGCTGGGAGTACGAGGCCTCGCAGGTGAACCTGCACCGCACCACTATCAAAAGCCTCACTCTGTCGCAGTACCAGCGCAACGGCGGCGTATTTATCAGTGAGCTAAAGAACATATTGATTACATTTTTCGCCGCCAAGTCCGTCATTGCCGGCGACATTACCCTGGGCACCATGCTGGCTATTCAGTTCATCATCGGCCAGCTCAACAACCCGATCCGCTACTTTATCAACTTCGTCGAATCGTATCAGCGGGCCAAAATCGGGCTGGAGCGCATCGAAGACGTGCACACCACCGACAACGAGGAAACCAACACCGAAGACAAGCTGCACGAGCTGCCCGAATGCAAGACGCTGCGGTGCAGCAACGTGTGCTTTCAGTACGGGGCCACCAACACGCCCATCGTGCTCAAGGACCTCAACATCGAGATTCCACAGGGCAAGGTGACGGCCATCGTGGGCGCCAGCGGCAGCGGCAAAACCACCCTGCTCAAGCTTCTGCTGCGCCTCTACGACCCCACGAGCGGCTCCATCAAGATCGGTAACACCAACATCAACGACATCAGCATCAAGCAGTGGCGCGACCAGTGCGGCGCCGTGATGCAGGACGGTTTTATCTTCAGCGACTCCATCGCGCGCAACATCACCGAGTCGGACCCGGAAGGCATTATTGATAGGGAGCGGCTGAAGCACGCGGTGCAGGTGGCCAACCTCACGGAGTTCATCGAGTCGTTGCCGGCCGGCTACAACACCAAGCTGCTGGCCGGGGGAATGTCGCTCAGCGGGGGCCAGAACCAGCGCATCCTCATTGCCCGGGCCGTGTACAAGAATCCCGATTTCCTGTTTTTCGACGAGGCCACCAGTGCCCTGGACGCCAACAACGAGCGGGTAATTATGAACAACCTGGAGGAGTTTTTTCAGGGCAAAACCGTGGTCATCATTGCCCACCGCCTGAGCACGGTGCAGAAGGCCGACCAGGTGCTGGTGCTGGCCGACGGCCGCGTGCACGAAATGGGCGGCCACGCCGAGCTCATCAGCAGGAAAGGGGCTTACTACGGCCTCATCAAAAACCAGCTCGAACTCGGGACCTGAAGGCCGGATCAGCCGCTGGCAGTTCATCTATTTATAGCATTATCAGGAAGTTATTATGTCGGTACGACTCAGTAAGCTGGAGCAGGTTGACGAAAAAAGTGAGTACGTCAAGGACTTTATCAGTGCCAAATCCGCCTGGTTTATCCGCAGCGGCATCTCCCTCATGGCGCTGGTCACGGTGGCGCTGCTCACCATCAGCTGTCTGGTGGAATACCCGGACAAGATTACCACCCAGATTACCATCACTACCCTGTCGCCGCCCCTGAACGTGGTAACGCAGGCCAGCGGCAACCTGCTGCTGGCCGTGCAGGAAAACCAGGTGGTACGCAAGGGCCAGACGCTGGCCTACGTAGCCAATTCGGCCAACAGCGCGGCGGTAATGCAGCTGAAGCAGGCCGTGCAGCAAGCCGACCTGAGCCAGCGCCCGGCCGCGGCGCTGCAGACCCTGCTGCAGTTTCAGCGCCACCAGCTCGGCGAAATCTACAAGGACTACTCCGAGTTGATCATCAGCGCCAAAAACGTGGTGCTTTTTGAGGACATCACCCAACTCGACCAGCAGGCCCGGCTGCTGGAGCTGGAGGTCACGAAATACCAGGCTTTTTTGCGGAAGCGGCAGCACCAGATTGGCCTGTTGACCCAGGAAACCCAGCTTGTGCAGCGCGACTACAACCGGAATGCCCAGCTGTTTGGCAAGGGCGTCATTGCCTCGGCGCAGCTGGAGGTGAAAGAGCGGGAGCTGCTGCAAGCCAAAGAAGCCCTGCAGGCCGCGTCCCTGAGCTTCAGTGAAACCGATATCCGGGTGGTGGAAATCCAGAAAGCCCTCAACGACATTGCCGTCCGGAACCAGCAGCGCCAGCAGGAGTTGAACGCCAATTTGCTGGAAGCCCAGAAAAAGCTGCTGGGCCAGATTGCGCTGTGGGAGCAGAAATACGTGCTGACCTCGCCCATGGCCGGGCGCGTGGCCTTCTTCAAGTTCTGGAGCAACAGCCAGTTTGCCACCCAGGGCGAAAGTGTGTTTACCGTACTGCCGGCCAATAGCACCGACATCATCGGCAAGGTGATTATGCCGGCGCTGAACTCGGCCAAGGTGCGCGTGGGCCAGAAAGTGGTTATCAAGCTCAACGACTACCAGTACCGGGAATTCGGCCTAGTAAAGGGCGTGGTCGAGTCTATTTCGCTGATTCCAAAAAATCAGGAGTATTCCATTCAGGTGAACTTGCCCGAAAAGCTGCTGACCACCTACAAAAAGAAACTCGCTTTCCGGACTGAAATGCAAGGCTCGGCCGAAATTATAACGGAAGAATTGCGCCTGATCGAGCGCATCTACTACCAATTCCGCGGGTTATTCATCGCCTGAGTACTGCCGCCGGGGCACTAGCCGGCCTTCTGCTCCCGGTAGGCGGTAGGCGTCTGGCCAGTCAGGCGGCGGAATGTGCGGTTGAAGTGCGACAGATTGTTAAACCCGCTAGCATAGCTCACCTCCGTAATGGGCAAGTCCTGCAACAGCAGCAGCCGGGCGTGGCTGATCCGGTACTCCTGCAGGAAATTGGTAAGCGTTTGGCTCGTCATCTTTTTGAAGTAGCGGCAAAAGGCAGGCACGGACAAGTTCGCCAGATCAGCCAGCTGCTGGACCGTAATGGGCTCGGCAAAATTTTCCTGGATATGCTGATAGATGCGCCCCAAACGCTTTTGCTCTTTTACCTGCGCGCTGGAGCTACCCATGTCGGCATGCAGCTCCGTTACGTCGGAGGCTTCGGCCAGCTGGTAGAGCAGTTGGAGCAGCGTCAGGAGGCGGCTGGCGGCCGGCTGAGTCACCATTTGCCGCAGGGCATCCCCCACCAGCGCGCGGGTCTGGGGGCCAAACGAGAGCCCCTGCGCCGACCGCACAAATAGCTGGTGTACCGCCGCCAACTCGGGCCGGCGCAAAAAGGTGTCGCCCAGGAAGTCGGCCCGCAGCTGCAGCACTATTTGCTCGAACGGGCCCTGCTGCTCGTGACTGAAGCTGAGGTGAGGCAGATTGGGACCCATAAAAATCAATTCTCCGCCCTCGTAGCGCGACACGTGCTGACCGATATGGCGGCGGCCGCTACCCTGCGGAATGTAAACCAGCTCGTATTCGGGGTGGTAATGCCACAGAATTCCGCCTACTTCTGCCTCCGTATAATGGAGTAGCGTGAAGGAGCTGCCGACAGATGGTTGGATGGGTTCGAATTCCAGCTTCATACTTTGTTAACACATAACGTGGCCGTAATACAGATACGCGAACCAATTTAGTCAATATAGCATTACAAGTAGCTAACCGCAGGCCCATAAGTGGTTGATCGACACGGTATCTTTGTCCTAGTATTTTGCCTCGTCATGCCGTACCAGCAACTCAATGGCTCGCAAATACTGCTTTGTTTCAAATGGGCCCGCTAAGCGGTAACACTTTTTTCTTCTCCATAGAATGTCTTCCGTGCTGCACATCGCTCCGGAACATGAACTCCAGAGTTTTCTAGCGCTGTAAACAGCTCAAGCAGAAGCCTGATGACAACACATTGCCGACAATCGTCACGCCTCTACCACGAGAGCTCTGAAGCCGCCACGCACCTAAGCAGTTGCTAGCCCGGTAAGCGGATGGTACCGCCTCCCCTTCCTTGTGTCAACTGGTCGTCTGATTCACCCAGCTGCTTTTTGTCCCAATCCTCCCAAACGCATGAACACGACTTATTCCATTGCCGAATACAGCTCACCGCCGCATCAAACCCACGAACTGAAAATCTGGCCAGCTTGCTTTACTGCCGTAGAATCGGGCGTGAAGCCTTTCGATGTGCGGGAAAATGACCAGGATTTTCAGGTCGGCGACGTGCTGCTACTTCGCGAATACGAACCGACGACCGACCAGTACAGCGGCCGCACCGTCACGCGAGCCGTTAGCTACGTGCTGCTGGGCGGCACTTTTGGCCTGGAAGCCGGCTGGTGTGTGGTAGGTTTTGGAGCCCAACCGCCCCTGCTTCCCGGAATCAATGATACGAAGCTGTGGTAAATCTACGGCAGCTACCTGTTCTAACAGCCAGTTTTCCCGGGTAAAAGCTGCTTACTTTTTCACCTTACCCTTTTTTCACTATGCACATTCCCCTTATTTGGCACCTGTCAGCCACCGATAGTTTGCGCGCCTGGCGCCACCTCAGGCTCTTTTCTCTGCGCGTCGTTTCATCTTTCCGAAAACCCAAAAAAGCCTGGTCATATTGAACCAGGCTTTTTTGTTCTCACTGCTTGTTGCCTTGCTACTGCAGCATACTCCGTTGCGACGACTCCCGAATCAGCAGCTTGGGCTGCAGAACCACTTGGCGCGGAGCCACTTTCGTGGGGCCTTCCTGTATCATCTCCAGCAGCATCTGCACGGCGGTGCGGCCCATTTCCTCGCACCGCTGATCCACTGAGGTCAGCATGGGCTCGGTCAGCGAGTCGAACAGCTCGTTGCTAAAGCCTGCAAGGGCTACATCCTGCGGAATGCGCAGCCCCCGGCGCTTCACCACCTGCATGGCCCCTACCAGGGCCAAATCGTTACACGAAAAAACAGCATCCAAGTGCGGGGTCTGGTCGAATAATAACTCCATCCCCTGACGGCCATCCTGAATCGAGAGGTCGCTGAAATGCAATAGCAAAGGGTCGAGCGGCAGATCGTGCCGCTGCAGTGCGTCGGCGTAACCCTGATACCGGTTTTTGCAAATATTCAGATGTTGTGGCCCGCCGAGGTGCGCGATACGACGGCAGCCTTCGGCAATCAGGTGACTCACGGCTTCGTAGCCTCCTTGGTAGTCATTGAGCACTACGGCGCTTACGTCCGTATTTTCTACCACCCGATCAAACAAAACCAACGGAATTTCCCGCCGCCGTACTTCCTCCAGATGCCGGAAGTCGTGGGTAGAAAGTGACAACGAAAGCAAAATACCATCAACCTGCGCATTGAGCAACGTTTCGATGTTCTTCTGTTCCTGTGCGGCATCTTCGTTCGACTGACAAATCATCACATTGAAGCCCGCCTGGTTGGCAATAGTCTCAATACCCTTCACAACCAAGGCAAAAAACTGTCCGTCGATGTGTGGTACGACTACCCCCAACGTGTTGCTACGTCCCTTGCGCAGGGCTGCCGCCAGCTGATTGGGCTGGTAGTTGAGGTGTCGGGCCAGTTCCCAGACGCGCTTCTTCGTAGCGTCGCTGATGCGGCTATGGTCGCTCAGAGCCCGCGAAACGGTCGAGACGGATAAGTTCAGCTGAGCCGCAAGATCTGAAATGGAAGCGCGATGGATAGACACAAAGGCAGGGAAAAGGAAAAGCAAGTTCGCATAATTCGGCCAACCTATTGGCCAGAAGATGCGCATCCACATTTTTCTGTCGGGAAATTCGGCATGGTACTGCTTACAGAGAAGTTTACAAGTACTGCAAAGTGAATAGATCTAGACAATTGCGCAAACGTTTGCACAATTGTTTTCAACTTCTTACATTCGGCTCTTCAAAATAACTTTTTCGATAAGCAAGCACCTTTTGTACTAGCCACTCTCTGTAACTACAGAGCAAGGCGATGCAATGGTGTTTCGGGCCATTTCTCATCACCAGCCGCATTTGCCAGTTTAAGTCCATGGGTCGTCATCGTCATTCCTTGAGCCTGTCACGCAAGCAACAGGCCTACCTCGCCGATTTTATCAGTTCTGATATTGTCTCCAAGCAGCAGCGCAACCGTGCTCAAGTATTACAGCACTGGATAGCCGACCTTTCAGTCCAGGACTCCGGCGATTTGCTAGGGTTAAGTATCGACCGAGTGTATAGCATGCGCCGAGCGTATTCGCAGCAAGGCTTCAGAGATTATCTCCACGCCGTACCTCGGTGCGGTGCCCCAAACAAGCTCACGCCAAAATTGGAAACCCTCCTGCGCCGCCTGACGCAACAAGCCGCCGTAAAAGGCAAGCGCCTGACGTTATCGTTAATTGCCAAACGGGTGGTGGAATTAGGCTACGCCGACCGAATCTGCACCGTAACCGTGCAACGTGCACTCAAGCAGGTCAAAGCCACTAACTCTATCGACCAATCCTCATTCACTATGCCTCAGAGTTCCCGTATTCCTGAAGAGCAAGCGGCTTAACGACACGGTAATAGTAGTTGAAAACCCCAGCGCATCTGGATGCGCTGGGGTTTGCTTTGCCCTAAACCAACGTATGCAGTGATATGATAATAGGACTTACGCACTTGGTAGTAACTTGAGTAAAAGCCTTGGGTAGTGATGACGCAAGCCACCTACATCGAGTATCTGCTCAGTACACCCCGCAACTATACAGGCACGCACTTAGCCGAGCACCTTTCGCACGTGAGCTACGACCAAGTCAACCGTTTTTGCGCCGTGGTTTGTTTTCATCTACGCAGTTGCGGGAGTTATTCTTGCCCTTGCTGAACGATTCGCCCGAGGCCTTTTTGCCGGTGGATGACAGCGTGCAGGATAAGCGCTATGGCCGCTTGATCGAGGTGGCCAAGCGCCAGTACTCGGGCGATGAACATGGGCTAGTCACGGGTATTTGTCTCGTCAACCTAGCGCACAGCAGCGGAAAGCCCGGCGATTTTCTGCCCCTAGACTACCGTGTGTATGCTCCAACTGGATGGATAGAGCAAAAACGAGCACTTTCGGCCGATGTCCATCCACGTCGTGACCGAGCATAAAATCCAGGCCCGCACCCTTCTGTTTGATGCCTTAGTATAATGGTAGCGACAACCTGAAATCGATTCGCCGCGCCGGCTGGACGTTTTTCACAACCCGGAAAAATAACCGGTTGGTGAGTGCCCACAAAGAACTTGGCTACCAGCCCCTGGCCGAAGTCGGACCGCCACCGGATGAGTGGAGAACGGGACTGGAAGTAAGCTTACAGCCGCGTGCCGTTTGCAGGGCGATTGTTCAAGCCGGTCGCCATGAGCGGCGACATTGAATGGGGCATCACCATCAATAACTTCACTGTCACGCTGACGCAATTGATGGAAGCGACGACCCGCACGCGCTGGCAGGTGGAAAAGGTTCTCCGCAGCTTCAAGCAACTCATCGGGGCCGGGCGGTGCCAGTGCCGCCGCGCCCAGCCTCAGCGCAACCACTTGGCCTGCTGTTACCTAGTCTAGGTGTCCTTGCACTAGTTTACCCGAACAACTGTCCAGACTGTTGACCAGGCACACTAGCAGAAGTGAGCACCCTACTTGTGCCAACTGCTCGCCAAGGCCCTTATTCCCGTATATCTGCCTACAAATGCGTAAGTCTTGGATAAGTGAAAATGGCAGCTGTTTCGGTTTGCTTCGCAAAGGTTACACTACTTTTAATCTTTTTTGCTAAGCAACACACCCATAAATGTTATCTTAGGTTGTACGGACAATTAGCGCAGCCACAGTAAGGCGGACACGAAGTGGAGCATACCCAGAAAACTGCTGGCCGTCTTATCGTAGCGCGTGGCTAGTCGGCGCAACTGCTTGAATCGGCTGAAAAAGCGCTCCACTTTGTTGCGGTCACTATACAGGTTACGGTCGATGACGCGAGGCACGAGGCGGGTTTTCTTACTGGGAATGACCACCTCGGCCCCCAAGTCTGCGACCAGTTGCACGACCCGGTTGGTATCGTAGCCCTTGTCGGCTAGCACGTAGCGCGCCCCACCCGCTGCCCGCAACAACTCGCCCGCCCGGTCGCAATCCGCCTGTTGGCCCGGGCGTCGACCACGGCGTGGATTTTGGTGGTCAGCCCACCGCGGCTGCGGCCGAGGCCTTCGTCGCCGACGCGGCTTTTTTTCGGCTGCCCGCCGCCTGTGCGTGCGCCCGCACCACGGTCGAGTCCAGCATCACCCAGTCCAAATCCGGTTCTTGCAAGGCCTCGAACAGCCGTTGCCAGATGCCTTTTTGCGCCCAGCGCCGGCTACGCTTGCGCAACGTGTCGTGCTTGCCAAAGCGCGCCGGCAGCGCCCGCCACGCGCATCCGTGGCGCGCCACCCAGAACACGGCGTTCAGAAACAGCCGGTTATCGGTGCCCGTACGCCCCACGTCGCCCGCTTTGCCGGACAGATGCGGCGATATCGCCGCCCAGGCCTGCTCACTAATCTCATCTATACTCTTCACGACGCCAAAGATAATTGTCCGTACAACCTAGAGCAGGCTGGTTGTCTGACAATTTTAATGTTCACCCTGAAATGGCCATGACCCGCAGCCGCAGATGCTGAAAACCAGGCATGCCAAAGGCGCATCGACGAATACTTCGGACTAGATTATTGAGTACC
>NZ_SRLD01000071.1 GCF_004745955.1 Hymenobacter elongatus
ACTTGCATGTATTAGGCCTGCCGCTAGCGTTCATCCTGAGCCAGGATCAAACTCTCCATTGTATAAAATCCTACACTCATGCGAACATGAGCTGATGTCGAGTGCTGATCCGACTCGTATTAACGAGTAAGTCTCGTTCGTTGTCGCTTGTCTTCCTCCCCACTCCCGAAGAAGTAGAAAGGCTTACCTGTTTGTCATTTCCAACTATTCAAAGAACGTGTGCCCCACTCATTTAGTGGAACCGTGTGCCGGATAAATCCGGCTGCTTTTACTATTAATTCCCTTGCCTCATTCGGTTTGGGAGTGCAAAGGTAAGAGCTTGCTTTCATTCTGCAACCAAAAGCGAAAATTTATTTTTTTAGCTTTCGATTTGCTCTTACTTTCTGTTTCCCCTTCCTCTCGAAGCGGGCTGCAAAGGTAACAACCTCCATCGCCACTTTCCAAACAACTGCGGAACTTTTATTTTTCTCCGTGTTCTTTCTGGCTGGCCTTTCCTCTTCCTTCCGAAGTGGGCTGCAAAGGTAACACCGTTTGTTCGGCTTTTCCAACTCCCAACTCCGCTTTTTTTTAGCAACCCCATGTTCCGGTTACGCCCTGAATCCGTCCGATTTGGGAGTGCAAAAGTGCAGGCTTCCACGCAGATTTCCAAACTTGGCTGTGTTCTTTTTCGTTAAAAGCCGCTCGGCATTATAGCTAGCTGCCGCTAGTGAACTGGCGAATAACCCGTTGTAGCTCAAAGCTGCTTCACGAAAAGGAAACAAAACTTTCTTCATTCTATAACCGGGCTCTGAGAATGGCTTATAAAGTAAGAGCGCGGCAGAGAAGTTTTCTCTGCCGCGCTCTTACTTTATGGGTTCAATGGGTGGCTTTACCCCATATGCAGTGTGCTGACACGGTCAGGGCCGACACTAACGATGCTAATCGGAACCTCCAATTGTGTTTCCAAGAAGCGGACATAGTCTTTTAATTCCTTTGGCAAATTTCCTGCAGAATCAATTTGCTGCAGATTTACTTTCCAACCGGGCATGCTCGTGTAGACTGGCTCCATTGTTTGCAAGTCACTGAGGTCAGGAAGTTGATTGGTTTCCTCCCCTTCCGGGCTGCGGTAATGAGTGCAGACACGAATTTCGTCGAATTCATCTAGCACATCGGCTTTCATAAGATGAATTTCGGTGACGCCGTTTAGCATGATGCTGTAGCGCAAAGCCGGAAGATCAATCCAGCCGCAACGGCGGGGACGACCGGTGGTAGCACCAAACTCGCGGCCAGCGGTGCGTATTTGCTCGCCTACTGCATCGTGAAGCTCGGTAGGGAAAGGGCCACTACCTACACGGGTACAGTAGGCTTTGCTGATTCCGTATACCTTATCGATGTGGCGCGGGGCGATGCCAAGGCCGGTGCAGGCCCCGGCAACAATGGTACTGGAGGACGTTACGAACGGATAAGTGCCGAAATCGACATCTAATAGGGAGCCCTGGGCGCCTTCGGCCAAAATCTTCTTGCCCTGGCGAAGCAGATCATTTAGCAGGTACTCGGTATCGGCGAGCTGTAGGGTGCGCAGAAAGTCGATGGCGGAGAAGAAGTCGGCTTCGGCTTGCTCGATGTCGAGCTGCTGATTGTGGAAGTTAGCGAGCGTGGCGTGGCGGGCTACCGCTTCATTATAGCGCTCCTGAAAATCGGCAGCGAGAATATCACCGACACGCAGGCCAGTGCGGCCGATCTTATCCTGGTAGGTGGGGCCGATACCTTTTAGAGTAGAGCCGATTTTGCCGCCGCCACGGGCTTCTTCCAGAATCCGGTCGAGGGCGCGGTGGGAAGGCAGAATAAGTTGAGCCTTTTTGGAGATGTGGAGGTTTTTGGCCCAGTCTACTCCCCTGTCGGTGAGTTTCTGGAGCTCGACGCGGAAGACAACCGGGTCGAGTACAACCCCATTGCCAACGACGTTGATAATATGAGGATGAAAAATACCGGACGGCACTTGGTGCAAAACGTGCTTTGTACCGTCGAAAGTGAGCGTGTGTCCCGCATTGGGGCCGCCTTGGAAGCGCGCCACTACATCATAGGTAGGAGCAAGTACATCAACTATTTTTCCTTTTCCTTCGTCGCCCCACTGTAGGCCTACAAGTACATCAACGGGCATTAGTTAGTAGATTTAAGGGCTTCGGCCGCAGCCAATTCGTTTTCGGCAATGGTGAATATGGCGTTGAGCTTGGTCAGAGCCAGCATCTTGCGGGGGTGGTCGGCGGGGTTGATCAGCACTAACTCACCACCACGGCTGCGAAACTTGGTGAGGAGTGAGACCAAAACACCAATACCAGTGCTGTTGATGTAACGTACGCCGGACAGGTCGACAGCGCAGAGCATCACGGATTCGCCCAGATGGTCGTCGACGGATTGGAGGAGTTGTTGGGTATCAGGGCTGCCGATCAGGTCGCCGGAAAGGCGAACGTGTAGGATGCCGTTGCTTACAGTAGATTCAGTTTTCATTCGCTGGCTGCGCGGGCGGCGGCTTTGGCGCGACAATCGCCGCAGACGCCGTAAAGGTTTAAAGAGTGATGCAAGATATGGAAATTCAAAAGGTCGCCGACCATCGTCTGGATGCCATGGATGCGTGGGTCGCAGAACTCGACTACTTTATGACACTCGGTGCAGATGACGTGGTCGTGCTGACGATACCCATACGACTTCTCATACTGAGCCAGATTACGACCAAACTGGTGCTTGCTTACTAAACCATGCTCTACTAATAGATCCAGCGTATTGTAAACCGTGGCACGGCTTACCTGCAGCCCCTGCTGTTTCATGCCCGCGTAGAGTTCTTCTACATCGAAGTGCCCCGTGCGAGAGTATATTTCCTCCAGGATGGCATAACGCTCGGAAGTCTTGCGTAGGCCTTTATTTTCGAGGTAGGCAGTAAAGATCTTCTTTACCTCTTCAAACTTCTCTTTGTCTAGCATTATGTGACCTTATATATAAGGAGTATCAAAGGTAAGGAAAGTCGTGCCTTTATGAGGTTTTCAACTCCAAAACGAGCGCATGGTTTCCTTATCAAACGCTTTAGCTGGCCAGCTAAAGAATAACGCCTCGCTTTTTGTACCGTCTAAGACTTTTTAAACTTTCTAGGACTTAGGAAGCGAAGCGTTCGACAAGCAACACGCCATTTACTTTGGAAAGCCGCTGAATCATCTTGTTGAGGTGGTCGGTATCGTTGACGAACACCATGATCTGTCCTTCGAAGAAACCATCATTAGAATCGATAGTAATGGAGCGCATATTCACTTTCAGGCTATTGGAAATAATACGCGTAACGTCGTTGACCAAGCCCACCCGGTCGGAGCCTTTGATGCGGATGCCAGCCAGGAAAGCCAGCTCCAACTGATCCGTCCACTTGGCACGCACGATACGGTTGCCGTAGTTCGACATCATCTCCACGGCTTTCGGGCAGGAAGTGCGATGAATTACAATGCCCTTATCGGTTTCGAAACCGAACACGTCATCGCCGGGAATAGGATTGCAGCAGGGCGCAATGGTATAGTCGAACTTCTGCGTTTGCTGGCCGATAACGAGCATGTCGGCTCGTACTCCTCTGATTTTTTGCACTTCTTGGTCGAAAGCCTTCGGCTCCAAGATAGAAGGGCTTCGCGGCGACTCTTGGGTAGGGTCAAAAAGACTTTCCTTTATCTCGCGCCCATCGATCTGCCCGACGGCAATACGGTAGAAGAAATCCTGGGGGCTATGCAGGTTAAAATGTGCCAGCAGTCGATTTAGGGTTTCCTGGTTGCTGGGCACTCCCAGCAGCTCCAGCCGTTTCTCGATAATGAAACGGCCGTCTTCAGCCTTGACTCGTTTATCGTCGCGAATAAAATCCTTGATTTTGCTGCGGGCCTTGGAGGTAATCACATACTGCAGCCATTCCTCGGTGGGGCGCTGTTTCTGGGAAGTCAGAATTTCGACCTGGTCGCCGTTGCGGAGCTGATAGCTCAGCGGCTCCAGTTTCTGGTTGACCTTTGCGCCGAGGCACTGCAGGCCGATATGGGTATGAATTTCGAAGGCAAAATCCAGCGCCGTGGCCTTATCGGGCAGAATAACCAGCTTGCCTTTGGGCGTAAAAGCATACACCTCTTTGACGAACAGGTTCTGCCGGAACTCATCCATGAACTCCAGAGCGCTGGAGTTATTGGTTTCGAGCATTTCCCGCACTTTGGCAATCCAGGCTTCGAGCGTCGATTCGGGCTGCACGGAACCGGTATCCTTGTATTTCCAGTGCGCTGCGTAGCCTTTCTCAGCAATGTCATCCATCCGGCGGCTACGAATCTGGACCTCCACCCACTGGCCAGTGCGCGACATGACGGTGGTGTGCAAGCTTTCGTAGCCGTTGGCTTTGGGCGTGCTCACCCAGTCGCGCAGCCGGTCGGGGTTGGGCTGATAGAAGTCCGTGACGATGGAATATACCTGCCAGCAAGCCGCTTTTTCTTGCTCCTGCGGCACATCCAGAATGACGCGAATGGCAAACAGGTCGTATACTTCATCAAACGTCACATTCTGCTTGCGCATTTTGCGCAGAATGGAATAGATGCTCTTCGGCCGGCCTTTTATCTCGAAACCAAAGCCCTGGGCCCTCAATTCCTCATCAATCGGGGTCACGAACTCCTTAATAAAGCGGTTGCGGGCTCCGCGACTCTGCCGGACTTTGTTCGTTAGTTCGTTGAAAACGTCCGTGTCGGTGTACTTCAGATACAAATCCTCCAGTTCGCTCTTAATGGCATAGAGGCCCAGCCGGTGGGCCAGGGGAGCGTAGAGGTAAATGGTTTCGGAGGCAATCTTGAGTTGCTTGTGGCGCGGCATCGAGTCGAGCGTACGCATGTTGTGCAGCCGGTCGGCAATCTTGATCAGGATAACACGTACGTCTTCCGAGAGCGTGAGCAGCATCTTGCGGAAGTTCTCAGCCTGCTCGGAGGTGCCGTATTCGAAAACGCCCGAGATTTTGGTCAGGCCGTCCACGATTTGGGCCACGCGGGGGCCGAATTCGCGCTCCACATCCGAAATTTCCCAGGGCGTGTCCTCTACCACGTCGTGCAGCAGAGCGGCCACGATGCTGGTAGTGCCAAGCCCGATTTCCTCTACCGCAATCTGGGCTACGGCCAGCGGGTGCAAAATATAGGGCTCCCCGGATTTGCGGCGCATCTCCTTATGGGCCTCCAAGGAAGTGTTGAACGCCTTTTTGATCAGCTTGGCGTCGTTGCCGGAAAGGTAGGGCTTGGCAGTACGCAGCAAGCGCCGGTATTGCCGTAGAATCTCGTTGCGTTCTACTTCGGGGTCAATCAGAGTGGCCATGTATGCGGGGTGAAGCCAAAAAGCCTCGTATATACTATGCTTTACGAAAGTACGCAGGGTCGGGCGGGATTTTCGCCAGGGCGCTATTTATAACAGCATGGAACCGGAAATCCTTACAGAACTCGGTAGTGCCTCCTGTGGCTGTTCGACGATGCTTTTTCCTCTTCTCCTACGCCTCTGCTCTACTTTCTGCACGGATTTCTGCCGTTGGTTTGAATTTTCAGGATGCTTGTGTAGCTTTGCGCCCCCAAGGCAGTAGGCCGGGAACCGCGGATGTGGCGAAATTGGTAGACGTGCCAGACTTAGGATCTGGTGCCGCAAGGCGTGTGGGTTCGAGTCCCTCCATCCGCACATAATAATTTTTCAACGAGTACCTGAGCCCTCAACCCAACCGTTGGGGGTTTCTTTTTCGCCCGCTTTCGATTCGTTTACTTTAACCGACGACCCCGCTTTGAATATCACCTTCGACAAAAACGACGACCAGCTTAGTGCCATCCTGACAGTACACCTGACGGAAGCTGACTACTCGCCCGCCGTGGACGAGAAGCTGAAGGAATACAGCAAAAAGGCGCAAATCAAAGGCTTTCGTCCCGGCAAAGTGCCCGTAGGCCTGGTGCGCAAGATGTACGGCAAAGGCATCCTGGGCGAAGAAATCAACGGCTTGCTTGGCAAGGCTGTAGATGGCTACATCAAGGAAAATAACATCAAAATCCTGGGTGAGCCCCTGCCCCTACCCAGCGAAGTAAATTTCGATACGCAGAAGGAGTTCGACTTTAAGTTTGAGTTGGGCCTGCTGCCCGATTTCGAGCTGCCAGCCGACCAGACCATCAGTATTGACCGCCACCAAGTGGCCGTTGACGACAGTACGCTGGAAGAAACGTACGACCAGATTGGCCGTCAGTTTGGCGAAAGCACTAACCCCGACGTTTCGGAAGCGACGGACTACCTCTATGGTAAGCTGAAGAAAGGCGATGACGCGACGACGGAGCGCACCGTATTGCTGCCTATTAATAAGGTAAAAAACGGCGCTGAGAAATTCGTGGGCGTGAAGCCCGGCGACGCCGTTACCTTCGACCTGGCCGATGCTTTCGCCGGCAACGCTTCGGATATCGCCAACTTCTCGGGTCATTCGAAGGAAGAGGCGGCTACTATCAGCGGCGAGTATACGTTGAGCGTAGAAAAAATCAACCGTACCGCGAAACCGGAGCACGATCAGGAGCTGTTCGACAAGGTGTTTGGCAAAGACATCGTGACCTCGAAAGAGGAGTTCGACGAGAAAGTACGCGCCACGGTACAGGAAAACTACGACCGCGAAGCCGAAAACCTGCTGAACCGTCAGATCATCGACAAGATGGTGGACGCTACGACGGTGCAGATTCCGACCGAGTTTTTCAAGAAGTGGCTGGTGCGGGCTAATGCCGGCAAACTGACCGCCGAGCAGGTAGAAGAGCACTACGCCGACTATGAGCGGGAGCTGAAATGGTCGATGATCCGCAACAAAGTAGTTGAGGAGCAGGGCCTGAAGGTGGAAAACGACGAAATCGTCGACCGCACCATGCAGAAGATTATGGGCCAGTTCAACCTGCCCGAAATCAGCGAGGAGCTGCAGGAGTCGGTACGTGGCTTTGCCGACAACTACCTGCGGCAGGAGAACGGCAAGAACTACGTGAACGAGTATGAGGCCATTCTGGCAGAGAAAGTCATCGAAAACCTGCGCGGCAAAGTTGTTGTTAATGACAACCCGATTTCGGCCGAGGACTTCCGGACTCAGGGTGCCAGCTAAGCCTTAGCTACGCCTTGGTTTTGTAACCAACAAAAAAGCCCTTACTTGCCAGTCAGGGCTTTTTTGTTGCCCGGCGGGTTCTGTCTCTAATCTTCTCTACCCTACTTTTTTCCCATGCTGAATAAACAAGAGTTCCGCAAATTTGCCGTGAAAGGCCAGGGCCTTAGCGGTCTGGGCGTGGACCAGTATCTGAATCATGTTGAAGGCCAGGTACGCTCAGGGATGATGCTGCCCACGGGCATGACCCGCTCGGTGATTGAGGAGCGCCCCACGCGTTTCGCTGAAATTGACGTTTTCTCCCGCCTCATCATGGACCGTATCGTGTTCCTGGGCACGGCCGTGGATGACTATATCGCCAACATCATTACGGCTCAGCTACTCTTCCTGGAGTCGGCTGATGCCAAGAAGGACATTCTGCTCTACATCAACTCACCCGGCGGCTCGGTGTATGCTGGCCTCGGCATTTACGACACGATGCAGTATGTTGGTCCTGATGTAGCCACGATCTGCACTGGTCTGGCGGCTTCGATGGGTGCCGTGCTACTGGCAGGTGGTGCCAAGGATAAGCGTTCGGCGTTGCCCCACGCCCGCGTCATGATTCACCAGCCGTCGGGTGGTGCGCAAGGTCAGTCGTCGGATATCGAAATCACGGCCCGGGAGATTCTGAAGCTGAAGAAGGAGCTGTACGACATTCTGGCGCAGCACACGGGCAAAACCTACCAGGAGATTCACGACAACTCCGACCGTGACTACTGGATGCGCGCCGACGAAGCCAAAGAGTACGGCCTGATCGACGAAGTGCTGGAGAAAAAGGTAGCGTAAGCTGTCTTACGCTACCTTTTTCTCCAGCACTTCCTGTCAGGCATAAGCGAGATATCCCGCGTGCTGACGTTGCAGACATAATCTGATTGCCATTGCACGCGAGATGTCGCACTTCGCTCGACAGGACGTTCTGAATCGTTTTTGACAACCCTTTAGAAGCCCGCTTTCGGTTACCAACCCGGAAGCGGGCTTTTGATTCTTTTAAGCAGAGACGCCGTCGTTGGCAACTTTTTTTGCCACGCCCGGCGTTTGCGTTTTCGTACCTTTGAAGGGGCTTGGGCAAAACCAGGCCTTCTTCCTATTCTGAGAGTCCTAGCAATGGCAGATATAACGTGTTCCTTCTGCGGTAAGAACAAGAAAGATGTCTCGGTCATGATTTCCGGCATCAATGCGCACATCTGTGAGCGGTGCGTGGGTCAGGCCCAGCAAATACTGAATGAGGAGAACAAAATCCGCTCGAACTCCAAGACGCCCAAATTCAACCTGATTAAGCCTCGGGAGATGAAGGACTATCTGGACCAGTACGTGGTAGGACAGGACGAAGCCAAAAAGGTGATGTCGGTGGCGGTGTACAACCACTACAAGCGCCTGATGCAGCCCAAAACGGCCGGCAAGGATGAGGTGACGATTGAGAAGTCGAACATTATCATGGTGGGCGAAACCGGCACGGGCAAAACATTCCTGGCCAAAATGCTGGCCAACATCCTACAGGTGCCCTTCTGTATTGCCGACGCTACCGTGCTGACCGAAGCCGGCTACGTGGGAGAAGATGTGGAAAGCATTCTGACGCGTCTGCTCCAGGCCGCTGACTACAACGTGGAAGCCGCCGAGCGTGGCATCGTTTACATTGATGAAGTAGATAAGATAGCCCGTAAGAGCGACAACCCCAGCATCACGCGCGACGTGAGTGGCGAGGGCGTGCAGCAGGCTATGCTGAAGCTGCTGGAAGGCACTACGGTGAATGTGCCGCCCCACGGAGGCCGCAAGCACCCCGAGCAGAAGATGATTACGGTGAACACCGAGAACATCCTCTTCATCTGCGGTGGCGCGTTTGTCGGTATCGACCGGATCATCAAGAGCCGCTTGAATACCAAGCCCATGGGCTTTGCCAAAACCCAGCTGGACGAGAAAGTTGATACCAACAACTTCCTGCGCTACATCACGGCTGTCGACCTGAAGGCTTTTGGCCTGATTCCGGAGCTGATTGGCCGCCTGCCGGTGCTCACCCACCTCAACCCGCTGGACCACGCCACGCTGCGCAAGATTCTGACGGAGCCCAAAAACTCGATTGTGAAGCAGTACAACCGTCTCTTTGAGATGGAGAACATCGAGCTAACCTTCACGGAAGAAGCCCTGGAGTACATCGTGGTGAAAGCCGACGAGTATCGACTCGGGGCCCGGGGCCTGCGCTCCATCTGTGAAAGTATCATGACCGACGCCATGTTTGACATGCCCTCGGATGCCGATGCCAAAGAGCTGATTATTGATCTGGATTATGCCCAGAGCAAGTTCGAGAAGTCGCCGCTGAAGCAGCTGCGGGCAGCGTAGAGAATATCAGTCATTAAATAAGAAGAGCTGTGGTGGAAAATTAATTTTCTACCACAGCTCTTCTTATTTATAAGGCACTTCGTTGTAAGATATTTTTGTTAAAACAATGATCTATTTGAACAAAAAAATATATTAAACATATGCACTCGATTTTAAAAACACTTCTTAGCGCTTATCAAAAAGGCTTTATCAAAGCATGTTTAATACTTTCCATTGTAGCAGTTATAGCTTGGCTCTTTTTGCACGACCTTGGGAAGCAGCCTTTACAGTTTTGGGATGAGTCACGCTTAGCTATCAATGCAATTAATATACTTGCTCGCCACGACTGGTTGGTAATGTATTATGGCAGGACCCTGATACACTAAATACGAAGCCCCCTCTAATGCCTATTTTACAGGCAATATGTTATACTATTGGGGGCGTCTCTACTTGGTCGCACAGGCTACCAGCTGCTTTTGCCTCCTTTCTCACTTCGGTTCTATTACTCGTTTTCTCTTGGAAAATTCTACACAAGCCTTGGGTGGGAATAAGTGCTGCCATATAGCAGATTCGTGAACCATGTATCCTTATCGTTTGCCGGCTTGTGTGTGATAGCCGCAGTGGTCAAACCAGTTCCGGGCGTCCCGGCTGGTAATGCAGTCGATAGCCTGAGAGAGGGCCTGTTT
>NZ_SRLD01000072.1 GCF_004745955.1 Hymenobacter elongatus
GGCGCAGGATGCCAATGATTTGCGCTTCACTAAAGCGGCTCCTTTTCATGGGGCAGTAGGGAAAGGGTGAGAAAATATACCCCTTTCCTCTACTTCTCACTGGCCTACTTCGAGGGGAAGCCTACACTTCTTCTTCAGTCGTCAATAACATAATGATGTGGTTTTTGAAGTAAGTATATGATATACAATTGTTTATAACTAATTACAGTGCTGAAAGTAGAATTGCCACATGCACTTCACCACTACCTGCTATTCTCAAGTAGTTAAAACGATACAAAGCACCAAGGGCCAACTGCTAGCAGTTGGCCCTTGGTGCTTTGTATCGTTTTAAGCAGACTACAGTGTCCGCTTCACTTCTTTCTCTTCGAAGCCCTCAATGTTGTCGCCTTCGCGCAGATCATTGAAGCCTTTGATCGAAATACCGCACTCGTAGCCTTGGCGTACTTCCGACACATCGTCTTTGTAACGCTTCAGCGCCGAGATGTCGCCGGCGTGCACCACGATACCGTCGCGCACCACCCGTACCTTGGTATTGCGGGTGAAGGAGCCCTCCGTTACCATACAGCCAGCAATGCTGCCCACCTTGGTAATGTTGAATACCTGCCGCACTTCGGCGTTGGCTACTACTACTTCCTGCACCGTTGGGGCCAGCATGCCTTCCATGGCATCCTTGACCTCGTTGATGGCGTTGTAGATAATAGAGTAGAGACGAATATCGATCTGCTCGTTGTCGGCCAACTTGCGGGCGCTCTGCGAGGGCCGCACCTGGAAACCAATAATGATGGCATCGGAAGCCGAAGCCAACAGTACGTCGCTTTCGGAAATGGCACCCACGCCTTTGCTGAGGATGTTCACTTTCACTTCCGGCGTGCTCAATTTGAGCAGCGAATCGGAGAGTGCTTCTACCGAGCCGTCCACGTCACCTTTCACGATAACATTGAGCTCTTTAAACGAGCCGATAGCCAGACGACGACCAATTTCATCGAGGGTGATGTGCTTCTTGGTCCGCATGCTCTGCTCACGCGAGAGTTGCTGACGCTGGGTTGCCAGTTCCCGGGCTTCACGCTCGGTTTCCATCACCTGAATCTTGTCGCCGGCCTGCGGAGCGCCCGTCAGACCAAGCACCTGCACCGGCGTGGCCGGGCCAGCTTGCTTCATCTTCTTCCCCCGGTGGTCGGTCATGGCCTTCACGCGGCCGTAGTGCGGACCAGCCAGCACGATGTCGCCCACGTTCAGCGTACCAGTCTGCACCAGCACCGTCGTTACATAGCCCCGGCCTTTGTCCAGCATGGCTTCGATAACCGTACCCACCGCATTGCGGTCAGGATTGGCCGTCAGCTCAAGCAGTTCAGCTTCCAGCAATACTTTCTCGAGCAGGTCATCAATACCCAGGCCGGTTTTGGCCGATACTTCCTGCGACTGATATTTACCACCCCAGTCTTCGACCAGGATATTCATCTGCGACAGTTCCTCGCGGATTTTTTCCGAGTTGGCACCGGCCTTGTCAATCTTGTTCATCGCAATAACGATGGGCACCCCCGCCGCTTGCGCGTGGTTGATGGCTTCCCGCGTTTGCGGCATCACCGAGTCGTCGGCCGCTACCACGATGATGGCAATATCCGTAACCTTAGCACCCCGGGCACGCATGGCGGTAAACGCTTCGTGACCCGGCGTATCAAGGAAAGTCACGCGCTTGCCCGACTTGGTCATTACATCGTAGGCACCGATGTGCTGCGTAATGCCGCCGGCTTCGCCTTTGGCCACGCTAGCATTGCGGATATAGTCAAGCAGCGAGGTTTTGCCGTGGTCGACGTGACCCATGATGGTCACAATCGGAGCGCGCGGCATCAAGTCCTCGGGGTTGTCTTCAATCGTCGTGTCAGTTTCCTCTTCTTCCGCCGAGAGGAACTCTACGTCGTAGCCAAACTCATCGGCCACGACTGTAATAGCTTCCGCATCGAGGCGCTGGTTGATGGAAACGAACATGCCCATGTTCAGGCACACCTTGATTACCTCGTTCACCGATACATCCATCAGCGACGCCAAGTCATTGGCAGAGATGAACTCGGTTACTTTGAGGGTCTTGGCATCCAGCTCGTTCTGGGCGCGCTGCGCTTCCCGATCTTCTGCGCCACCAGCCCGCTTGTCGCGGCGGTACTTTGCACGGTTGTTCTGGTTGCCACCACGGCCGCCGCTGAGTTTGGCCAGCGTAGCCTTGATTTGCTCCTGAATCTGCTTGTCGTTCTGCTCTGGTGTAGCAGCCACAGTCGGACGCGGAGCGTTCTGCCCGCCACCCTGACCGGGGCGCTGACCGGGACCACCAGCCGCACGAGGACCACCAGCCGGGCGAGGGCCTGCTTGGCCTGTGCCAGTTGGGCGGTTGCCCTGATAGCCGCCGCCTTGGCCCGTACCTGGTCCGCTACCTGTGCCCGTCGTAGGAGCACCAGGGGCCGGCATGCGCTGACGTTTCTTTTTATTATCGGTGCCGAGGCCACTCTTGCGAACATCAGACGAGGCCACCGGACGAGCACTCCGACCGCCACGGCGTGACGAATCGAGAGGCAGCTCAATCTTGCCCAAGACCGTGAGGCCTTTCAGCTGATCGGCTTTGGCTACGATAGTGCCAGCAGCTTCCTCCGGTGATTGCTCAGAAGACGCTGCTTCGGTAGCCGCTGCCTCCACGGATGGAGCCGCCACCACCGGTGGAGCCGGGCTTGGAGTGGACGCAGCAGGAGTTGCTGGACTCGGCTCGACAACTGCTGCTGGCTTGGTTTCAGCAACAGGAGCGGGCTGCGGAGCTGGAGCTGGAGGAGCAGGCTTCGGTTCGGGTTTAGCTTCCGCCGCTACTGGTGCCGGAGCTGCGACAGGCGTGGGCTGCGGGGCGGGCTTGGCCTCTTCGGCTACTGGAGCCGGAGTTGGGGCTGGCGCAGGCTGAGGAGCCGGAGTGGCAGCGGGTGGCGTTGCCGCCGCTGCACGAGCCGGCATGGGCCGGCCTTTAGCGTCCAGCTCAAGTCTGCCGAGCACTTTCAGGCCGGGAGCTTTGGGGGCTTCCTTTTCTGCGGGAGCCGCCGCTGACTCAGCCGCTACGACTGGCGCAACTGGCTTCGCTCCAGCAACCGGAGCCGGAGCAGCCGCCTTTACCTCTTCCACCACCTTGGGAGCGGGGAGGGGCGTCGTGCTGACCGGAGCTTTGGGTGCGACAGGTTCGGGCCGGGGAGCAGGGGCTGCTTCCTGCTCCGTCTGGCGCTTGGCCTGGCTGAGCTTGGTTGCCTCCATTTTGTCCTGCGCCGATGACGCAAACTCCTTTTCCAGCAGGCCCACCTGTTCGGCAGTTAGCTTCGTAGTAGGTTTATTCTCTACCTGATACCCTTTCTTAGCCAAGGTTTCTACAACCGTAGCCATTCCAATGTTCAGGTCTTTGGCTGCCTGCTGGAGCCGTTTAGGTGCTGCTTCCGCCATTCTATGCTCGCGAACGATACTCTTATTCAGATGCAAAGGTACTATATTAAATCTTGCCAGCCGACGTCAAAATCACTCCGACTGGCGTGATTTAACGTCCTTGCCGTACCGGCCGCCGCGCATTCATTGCGCGTCGCCGGAGTTTGGGGTTTCTTCCTGTTCTTCGTTGTCGTCGAATTCGTTGCGGATCACGCGGAAAACGTCCTCTACGGTCACGTCTTCCAGCTCCGTACGCCGAACGATATCTTCCTTGCTCACCGCCAATACGGCTCGGCCCGTGTCGAGGCCGATTTTCTTGAGCTCGTCGATAACCCAGGCTTCGATTTCGTCCTTGAACTCGTCGAGGGCAATATCTTCGTCGTAGTCACCGGCTTCCCGGAATACGTCGATTTCCATGCCTACCAACCGCGAGGCCAATTTAATGTTGGCACCCCCGCGTCCGATGGCCAGGCTAACCTGGTCCGGCTTCAGAAACACCGAAACCCGACCAGTTTGTTCGTTTATGCGCATCGAACCGATTTTAGCCGGTGACAATGCCCGCTGGATATAGAGCTCCAGGTTATCGGTGTAGTTGATAACGTCGATGTTCTCATTTTCCAGCTCCCGCACCACGGCGTGGATACGTGAGCCTTTCATACCGACGCAAGCACCTACCGGGTCAATTCGGTCATCGTAGCTTTCGACGGCTACTTTGGCCCGCTCGCCCGGCTCCCGCACGATGTTCTTGATGGTAATCAGGCCATCGTAGATTTCAGGCACTTCCAGCTCGAACAACCGCTCCAAAAAGGCTGGCGCGGCGCGCGAGAGAATGATTTTGGGCGTGCCGTTGATGATTTCCACGCGGTGAACCACGGCCCGTACAGTGTCGCCCTTGCGGTAGCGGTCCTTCGGGATTTGCTCCGACTTAGGCAGTACGAGCTCGTTTTCTTCCTTGTCCAGGATCAGAGCCTCGCGACTCCACACCTGGTATACTTCCCCGGTGACGATTTCGCCTACCTGGTCCTTATAAGCCTGATAGAGATTGTCGCGCTCCAAGTCTTTCACGCGCTGGATCAGCGTCTGGCGCGCCATCAGCACCGCCCGCCGACCGAAATCTTCGAGCTTTACTTCCTCAGCCACTTGCTCGCCCACTTCAAAGTCGGCTTCGATCTTCTGGGCTTCGGCCAGCGGAATCTTGTCGAAATCCCAGATGTCCTCCGAGTCGTCATCCACGATTTCGCGGTTGCGCCAAATCTCCAAGTCGCCTTTATCCACGTTGATAATGACGTCGAAGTTCTCATCGGTGGTGTACTTCTTCCGGATCATCGTGCGGAACACGTCTTCCAGAATACTCATCATCGTGGGACGGTCGATGTTCTTGGAGCGGGCGAACTCGGCGAACGATTCTATCAGGACGTTGCTGTTCATGGGGTTGAGCTAGGAGCGGCTGTGGTATCCGAACGGGTCTTTGCAGACGAGTGGAGCAGATAGGGAGCCGCTTACGGTTAAGGTTAGAGTCAGAACGAAAGCTTTCAGCCACAGCTGGGAGCTAACCGCGTATTATTTAAAGGAAACGACTACCCGTGCTTCCTTGATATCGGTGAAGGCAATGAAGGCGGTAGGCAGGACTTTCTTTTTGTTTTTCTCTTTGACTTCTTCGGCTAGCTGAATGCCAGCGGCTTCAGTGGCTTCCAGCAACCCCGTTTTCTCGGTGTCGTCCTGCAGCGTCAGACTCAGCGTGCGGCCTACGTGCCGGGTGTACTGGCGCAGGTCGGTGAAGGGCTGGTCGGCACCCGGGGAGGTAACTTCCAGGGTGTAGCTGGCTTCCTCGCCATACGTTTCGTCGATATGGCGGGCCAGTCGCCGGCTGACGCGGGCACACTCGTCGATGCCGAAACCTTGCTCACTATCGAGTATGACCGTAATCTTAGGCCGGATGGCATCCGAAACGGTGAGGGCGACAACGAACAGCTCCGGGCCGGGTAGGCTGTCCTGGAGCATTTCGGCAATACGGTCGCGGTCAAATTTCATTGCAATGGAAAGGGGTAAAAAGAAAGAGGGGACGGTGTGTCCCCTCTTCATCGTCAGTTTGCAGGGGCAAAGATAGGGTAAAATCCAGCGGTACGCAAGTTGACCCCAGGCCCTGCGGTACTGGCTAAGGGCCTGAGGAAGTAGGCGACGGGCCCGCCACTGGGATTTGTGTTGCCTTACTTCTAGCGGCTTATCTCCAGCCAGCCTTTGGTAACCATGCCATCGGCTTGCTGCAGGTGATAATAATACACACCGTCGGGCAGGGTACCGCCGTTCCAATCGTTTCGGTAGCTGGCAGCTTCAAAAACTTTAGCGCCCCAGCGGGAGAACACCTGCAGCTGAGCCGGGCAGCCATTCGTAGCCACGAAGTACTCATTCTTCGTGTCCCCGTTGGGGGTGATGACGTTGGGCACTTCGTAGGCTGGCGTCACGTCGATGACCGGTAGCTCGAGCCGGACAGTGCAGCGCCCATTATTGTAGGGGCGAATAATATGGGGCGTGTAGCTGCCGGCTTGGCGGTAGGTGTGCGTTGTGGTGTTGCCTTCGCCCTGCGTGCCATCGCCAAAATCCCAGCGAACTCCGGATGAGCTAGTGAGCGGGTCGGAAAAGCGGATGACCAAAGGAGCCTGACGGGTTTCAGCGCACGCATCGGCTTCCCAGCGGGCTACATACAGGGGCACAGGGGCCACACTCACCCGCCGCACGACCGTGCTGACGCACGGGCCAGCCGTGACGGTGTAGGCGAGCAAAGCGGAGCCGGTGAAACCTGTCGGTGCCGTAAACAGGCCCGTGCTGCTCACATGGGGCCCCGACCAGCTGCCTCCGGCCGGTGCGGCGTGCAGCTGAAACGGCTGCGTGGTACCGGAGCACAAAAGAGTATCGGGCGGCATATTGATGTTAGGCGGGTTGCTAACGGTGGCGAGAGTGGTGCCTACCTGGTCGCAGAGGCCATAGCCGGTGCGGTAGCTGAGGCTGAAGGAGCCCGCTCCCGCCAGGGATGGAGTAAAGAAGTAGACCGTATTGAAGGGCCCGCTCACGCCGCGTCCGTTCCATATGGCACCTGTTGGCAATGCCAGCGGTGTGGTAGTGGAAACACAATAGGTTGGCAGCACCGGTGGCGGGAAGGTAGGGCCGACCACTACCGTGGCCGTGCGCGTAGAAGTGCTGGTGCAGCTCCCCGCACCCGTGACGGTGTAGGTAAGTACCCGGTTGCCGACCAGCGCTGGGGTGGGAGTGAAGACGAAGCCCGTGGCGACGGAACCGGATACGCCCGGTCCGCTCCAAATGCCTCCCGCCGGCGTGCCAATTAGCGGCGTAGTAGCGCTGGCATTGGTGCATGCCGTGAAGCTTGAACCAGCAGCAGCCCGAATAACGGTAATGACTTGGCTGGCCTGTAGCACGCAGCCGCCGGTAGTTACAGTATAGGTGATGGTATGCGTACCGGGCCCTGCCAGGTTAGGATTGAATAGGTTGCTGGTAACACTCGGCCCCGAGAAGGTGCCGCCAATCGGCGTAGCCGAGAGCAGAACGTTGGGGGCCGCCCCTGAATTCAGGCACACAGAAGTGGGGACGGTGGCCGAGAAGGCGGCCGGGGGCGGCGAAGCGGTTACGGTCAGACGCAGTGTCGAAATGCCGCCGCAGGGTCCGATGCCACTAACGGTGTACGTGAGGCTCTGAACGCCGAGCAGCGCTGCCGTGGGCGTAAACACAAACCCCCCAGCTACGGAGCCTGATACGCCGGGGCCGGTCCAGACGCCACCCGCCGGGGAGCCGGCGAGTGGCTGGGGAGCTGCCGCTACACATACGATACGGTCGGGACCGGCCACTACATTCACGGTTTCAAAGTTGAATTTGAAAGCCGCGTTATTACAGCCCGGCGCTACGCCTGATGTCGCGGAATAGGTATTGGCACCGGGTGGCACCGGAAAGCCTCCACTGCCAAAGTAGCTGCAGGAACAGACCGCCTGATACACAAAGCCCCGCGGATCGAAGCGGGAAGTGCCGCCGTCGACATGGTCGCCGAAGTCACCGGCTTGCCCGAAGAACGTGGCGTAGTCGAGGCGGGCCGCATCGGGAGCCAGCTGCATCAGGTAGAAATCCTGGCCATCGGTGGTGCGCTGCAACGCGTTGGCCGTGACGGGCAGGTTGGTGGTAGTGCCATTAATGAAGGGGGGAGAGGCGTTTTCGCCCCCTCCCCAGCCACTTATATAGATACGGTTGCACTCGTCGACCAGGAAAGCGGTAGGGGAAATGTTAATGAGGCCGCTGCCACTGCCGAATACGGTGGAGAATTCCGTGGTGGCCAAATCGGCGCTGAGCTTGTGGATAAACTGCTTGCCGGCGGTGTTCTGGTAGCGCCCGGCCGTGACGGGGTAGGTGCCCGCCGACTGCCCCAGCACATACACCGCGCCGCTGCCGTCAAGCTGCAGGAAATAGGCTTGGTCATAGAAGGCTGTGCCCAGATACGTAGCGTTGCGGAGCATAGTGCCCGTGCTGCCTATGCGAGCTACGAAGGCGTCGACGCCACCATGCGCCTTCGGGTGGAGTGCCCCGACCGTGGTTGGAAAGTTGGCGCTGGTAGTACCCCCACTCACGAAAATATCGCCCAAGGCATCGCGCTGCAAGGAGTAGGCCGCATCGGCACCGGTGCCGCCCAGAAAGCTGCTCCATAGCAGGATGCTGGCCGTGGAGTTGAGCTTGCACACCACGGCATCGTGCGTACCGCCCCGGTAAGTGCCGCCCAACCCGTTGACGGTAGGGAAATTGGCAGAGGCCGTGTTGGAAGCTACGTAAATATTGTCTCGAGCATCCAGTAGAATATCGCCCCGGAAGGCGTCGCCGTAGTTGCGAACCAGCGGGGAAGAGCCCGTTGGCAGCATGCCATCGTTGCCGGAGCCACCCAGGAAGGTGGAGCCCACCAGCGTGCTGCCATCGGGACTCAGGCGGGTCACGACCAGGTCGGAGCCGCTCAGCAAGTCGTCCGGGCCGTAGCCAAACGGGTCGATGGGCACTCCGCCGTTGTAGCTGCGGTCGTAGGCCAGGGCGTCGGTCGGGTAGTTGGCTGAAGCAGTGGTGCCCAGCATAAACACGTCGCCCTGGCTACCTACGACCAAACTATGCGGAAAATCAGCGGCCGAGCCGCCCAGATACGTGGCCCAGGCCCGCGCGGCGGGTCCGTTGGCGCTGGTATTATATTTAATGATGCCAATATCTATAACGCCGCCGAACGTAGTGCTGAAAGCGCCCGATGTGACTGGGTAGCCTGCGGCGTACACGATGCCGCCGGAGTACATGTTGCCCTGTTGGTCGTAGGTGGCTGTGAAGCCCCAGTTGTCGGCCGCCGAGCCGGTGTAGCTGGCGAATACGACTGTGGGGTCAATCGTCAGGGGGCGGTGGTGGTCGTAGAAGCCAAGCTGAAAGTGCAGCGAGTGGCCTTCCAGCACGTAGGCGCAGGCCACGGGCTGGCGGCGGCCGGCGGCATCGGTTTGCCAGGCTTTGGGGGCCAACTCGCGCATCAAGCTCACTGAAGTGCGGATTTCCAGGCTGCCGTCAGCCGTCAGTGCCAGGCTCTCGGCTCCGTCGTAGCGCAGCCGAATGCGGGCCGGGTCGGCACCAGCGGCCAGCTCAAAGTCGTATTCGAGCAGCTGTTGCTGGTTTTCGTAGAAATGGGCCCCGATACCGGGCCAGATTTCCCCGTAGCGCAGTTGCCGGAACCCAGGCACATTGTGGGCCCATTGCTGCGGGTCGTTGCCGCGCAGGTAGTTGCGAACTTCGGTAGTTTGGGTTTCGGCGCGCAGCGTCGGCAGAGGCGCGCCTCCTTCGAAGGCGACCCGCAGCGCGTGACCCTTGACCTGGGCCGTTGCGGCGGGTTGCTTCCCCGTTTTATGCCGGTGCGGCACACTGGCCAGCAGGGAGTAAGTCAGGCCGCCGGGCTCCAGAAACAGCCGCCCGTTCGGGACGTCGGCGGCGTAGCGGACGGGCGCGGGCCACTGGCCCCGATTTTCGACAAACTCCAGGCTTTGCGCAGCGGCAGAAGCTGATTGGGCCTGACTGGAATGGATGCAAAAACTGCTAAAAGCAGCCAGATACAGTAATTTTATCCACATACATGGAATTCTTAACGATAGAGAAAGAGAGTGCGCAAAGGTAAGAGCCAAGCGCCGGGCCAAAGCCTGCTGGTTGTCTGACAATTTTAATGGATTGGCGGTGCTGGCCTACCTTGGGGCGTGAATGAGTTGGCTTTTTACACCGACCTGCTGGGCTTGCCCCAGGTGGCTCTGACGGGCGTCACGGCCACGAAAACGACGATAGAAATTGCCTGTACCTTGACCGACACGCGGACGCACTGTCCTACTTGCGGGGTGGAGTGCACGGTGGTTAATGACCGTAGCACGCGCCGGTTAC
>NZ_SRLD01000073.1 GCF_004745955.1 Hymenobacter elongatus
CCTTCGGGGTATGCACCGGCAGCAGCGGCCGCAGACGCTCCCACAAGGCATCGGAAATGATGAATTCTTGAGTCGTTGCCATACCCGAAAATAATGCCTATTTGGATAGGCTCTAAGTACTCAAGCAAAAGTAACCGTAGCAAAAAAGACGGTCATGCTTGATCTAGCGTCCGCTAGATCAAGCATGACGTTCTAAATTCAGTACGCTTACTTCCGCACGACTACTTAAAACGCCAACAGCGGCTGAGGCTCCAGGAGCTTCAGCAGCTGTTGGTATTTCAGGAGCTTGAGTGCGGAACTGCGTTTACAAGGCCCGGTTTGCGGTGACAGCAGAGGTTGGGCAGCTACTTTGCTCGCACCATGGGGCAGGATTCAGTAAGAAGCTGTTTTGAGTTAGCGCAGGAGCTGCCAAAACGATGTAGAGACGCATACTTGCGTCTCGTCGTTGAACAAAAACCGGCCTCGCGGCGCGAACGACGAGACGCAAGTATGCGTCTCTACACCGTTCTGGCACTAACTCAAACAGTCTCTAAGCCCCGATAGCTGTTCCTTTTGACGGGAAGTGCAATACCGCCGCCTACTCAACCAGCAGGCGGCCCATGCGCGGGGCCTGGCCGGGCACGGTGGTTTGCAATAGATAGATACCGGGGGCAATGCCACCAAGCGGGAACACCGGGCCGGCGCTGGTGCGCACGATGCGGCCCACGGCGTCGAACAGAAGTATCGTCGCCGTGGGTGCCAGGCCCGGTAGCGTCACGTAGTCGTGCGCGGGGTTCGGCACGGGCTGCAGGGCAGGGCCGCTCCGGCTGGCGCGCCGGGTAGCCAGCGGAGCGCCCCCGCCCAGCACAAAGGTGGGCGTGACAACAGATGCCAGCAGGTTGTTGCCCAATTGGCCAAAATTGTTCGCGCCCCAGCTCCAGAGGGTACCGTCGGTACGGATGGCGGCCGTGAAAATAGCACCGGCGTCCATGCTCTGCCAGGTAGTAGCCGTGCCAATCTGCCCCGGAGTAGTGCGGCTGATTAAGGTACCGTCGCCCAATTGGCCGGAGCTGTTGTCTCCCCAGGCCCAGAGTGTACCGTCCTGACGCTGGGCAGCGGAGAAGAACTGGCCGCCGGTCACGCTTCGCCAGGTAGTAGCCGTGCCAATCTGCCCCGGAGTAGTGCGGTTGGTGAAGGTACCATCGCCCAATTGGCCGGAATTGTTCAGGCCCCAGGCCCAGAGTGTACCGTCGGTGCGGATGGCCAGCGTGGAGCTAACCCCACCGCTCACGCTTTGCCAGGTAGTAGCGGTTCCAATCTGAACCGGGGCCGTGCGGTTGGATAAGGTACCGTCGCCCAATTGGCCGGAATTGTTCATGCCCCAGGCCCAGAGCGTGCCGTCGGTGCGGATGGCCGCGGTGGAGGTGAGCAGGCTGCCAGTGACGCTTCGCCAGGTAGTAGCGGTGCCAATCTGAACCGGGGCCGGGCGGTCGGTTAGGGTACCGTCGCCCAGCTGGCCTTGCTCGTTGCGCCCCCAGGCCCAGAGCGTGCCGTCGGTACGGATGGCCACCGTGAATTGGCCGCCAGCGTCCACAGTGCGCCAGGTAGTGGCCGCACCTACCTGCGTAGGCACGGCAGGCTGGGGGCTGCTGTTGCCCAATTGGCCGTAGTTGTTCAAGCCCCAGGCCCACAGGGTGCCATCGGTGCGAATGGCCACCGTGTGCTCCCCGCCTGCCGTCACGCTTTGCCAGTTGGTCGCGCTACCGATCTGAACCGGCGCGTTGCGCCGGGCGGTGGTACCGTCGCCGAGCTTGCCGCTGAAGTTGTCGCCCCAGGCCCAGAGCGTGCCGTCGGTGCGAATGGCCACCGTATGGGTACCACCTGTCGCCACGCTTCGCCAGGTGGTGGCCGTACCTACTTGTCCCGGAAGGGGATTAATTTCCGTTGGAATGCCCAGAACCCCAATCTGGCCGAGGCTGTTGCTGCCCCAGGCCCACAGCGTGCCGTCGGCGCGCAGGGCCACCGTGTGGCCTCCGCCCGCCGCTACGCTTTGCCACGTGGCAACCGTACCAATCTGGGCAGGAGTAGAGCGGTCGATGAGGGTGCCGTCGCCGAGCTGGCCGGAGGAGTTGCCGCCCCAGGTCCACAGCGTGCCGCCGGTGCGGATGGCGGCTGTATGCGTGCCACCGGCCGCTACACTTTGCCAGGTAGTGGCCGTGCCTACTTGCGCGGGGACACTGCGGGCAGTGGTAGTACCATCGCCGAGTTGGCCGAAGACGTTGTTGCCCCAGGTCCACAGGGTACCATCGGTGCGGATAGCGGCTGTATGCGTACTCCCGGCCGCTACACTTTGCCACGTGGTGGCAGTACCGATCTGGACCGGGGCACTGCGGGCGGTGGTGGTGCCGTCGCCCAGCTGGCCGGAGCCGTTGTTGCCCCAGGCCCACAGGGTGCCATCGGTGCGCAGGGCCACCGTGTGGCTGAGTGAGCTGGCGGCCACACTTCGCCAGGTAGTAGCGGTACCGATCCGGATAGGAGCGCTGCTGTTGATGGTAGTACCGTCGCCGAGCTGGCCAAAATTGTTGCGCCCCCAGGCCCAAAGCGTGCCGTCGGTGCGGACAGCCACTGTGTGGCTATTGCCTACCGCCACGCTTAGCCATCTGTCCGTGCCCAATTGGGCAGGCGTATTGCGGGCAGTGGTGGTGCCGTCGCCCATCTGGCCGGAGCCGTTGTTGCCCCAGACCCACAGGGTGCCGTCGGTGCGGATAGCGGCCGAATGGCTTACACTGGCGGCTACCATCTGCCAGGTATTAACCGCGCCCACCTGCACGGGGGTGGTGCGGCCGACAAAAGTCCCGTCGCCCAGCTGGCCCGAGAAGTTGTTACCCCAGCCCTTCAGGGTACCGTCGGGTTGGATAACTAGCGTGTGGCTGGTACCGGCGGCTATGCGCTGGGCGTTGGCCTGTAGCATGCCCAAGCCTAGCAGCAGGGCCATGAAGAAGGCAAAACGGCCGAAAACACTAGCGGCTACAATCGCCCGGAAAGTGGAGCAGGAAGGTAGGTATGGGTGTTGCATGAGCAAAGGACAAAAGGTGAATAATGACGGCCGTAAAGCCGTCGGAAAACCAAAACCACTGGTAGAAGAAGCCGATTCCAGGGAAACGGTAGATGCGTTGGGCCTTACCGGAGCGGCACTATGCAACCAAGGTGTTAGCGAAGCAATAGAAAGCCAATGTATACTTTTATTCTTTTTTTTGTATAATCTTAACAAGAAAAAATAGTGTATTTTTATCATCTACTGGCACGCTATAACCTACCAGCGGGTACAAGAGGATAGGAGAATTGTCCTGCGGTGTGCAGGCTCCGGGGCCGACCCGCGAAATGATTTCTGGTTTTAGAGTGATACTATGTCTTTTTGAATAATTTTAGCTTCCTCAACTCATTTTCCACTCATTTCAGCACTCCCCCATGAACAAACGTTTCCTAGGCTTCTTCCTGCTTGTTGGCCTGCTTATGGCAGCCTTCTCCAGCCACGCTGCTCCCAATCCTGATGCCGTACTCGGCGTCTGGAAAAACGGCGAGGGCACCGGCATGGTCCAGATTTACAAAAAGGCTGGCAAGTACTACGGCCGCATTGTGTGGCTGAAGGTGGCCAACAACCCCGACGGCACGCCCCGCACCGACGTCAACAACCCCGACGAGAGCAAGCGCAAGACGCCCCTGAAAGGGCTGGAAAACATGCGCAGCTTCACGCACGACGGCGAAAACAAGTGGGAAAACGGTAATATCTACGACCCCAAGAATGGCAGTGACTACAGCTGCGAAATGACCCTGACCGACTCCAACACCCTAGAAGTACGGGGCTTTATCGGCGTATCCCTCTTCGGACGGACCGACGTGTGGAAGCGGCAAGTGAAGAAGTAGTAGCCTTGCGCTACCGCCAGCTTATGCTCCTGCGCCACTGGGTAGCATAGGCTGGCACTTTTGGTTATTTCCACCTTCTTCCCTCCCGCATGCATCACCGCTACATCACGCTCCTGCCCCTGCTACTAGCCACAGCCCCCGTTCTGGCCCAGGGTACGGACACGACCACCACGGCCGCCCCACCGGCCATTGAGAACTTCGAAGAGTTTGGCGACGCCAGCGCCGCCGGCAGCACCTACAACACGCAAAAAGTGCTGTATCTGTCGCCTACCAAACTTATTTCGGTTGGCTACGAGGCCCAGCTACCCTACACCCTTTCGGGCACCGCCACGCCCAGCGGCGGCAGTGGCACGCCGCCAGCCAGCGTAGAAACGCGCATCAACTCGGCCCGCGGTCTGCGGCTGGCCTTCAATGCGCCCCTGATTTCGCGCAATAACTTCATTTTCAACCTCGGCCTGACCTACTGGAACACGGGGCTTGACGTGCAGAACCCCGAGCGCTCCGCCTACTTTGCCCGCCTGCAGGACGGCTTGCGCACCACGGGCATCAACGCCACCGTGTTCAAGCCCTTCGACAACACCCACTTCCTGCTGCTACAGGCCAACGCCGATGCCAGCGGCTCCTACCGGAGCCCCGGTGACGTGTCGGGCAAGCACATGACGTACAGTGGCACTGGCATCTTCGGCTGGAAGCCCAACGACAACCTGCAATGGGGGCTGGGCCTGAGCCGGACCTACCGCGCCGGGCAAGTGCTCTACATTCCGGTACTGCTCTACAACCGCACCTTTTCGCCGCAGTGGGGCTGCGAGGTGGTGTTTCCGGCCCGCGCCGAAATCCGGCGCAACTTCGGTACCCGGGCGTTGCTGAAATTCGGCTATGAGCTGGAAGGCAACGTCTATTACCTGGGCAAAATCGGGCCCGACGAGGTGTATCTGCGCCGGGGTGAGCTAAAGCCCCGCGTGACCTACGAGCGGCAGCTGGCCGGCTTCGTGTGGGTGTCGGCCCAGGCGGGGCTGCGCTATAACTACCGCAACGATGCGTTCCGCAACCAAAACCCCACCGGCGAGCGGGAGAGCCTGCTCGGCTCAGAACCCTCTTTGTACCAGAATACGCTAACCAATCCGCTGTATTTCAACCTCAGCCTGAATTTGGTAAGCCCATAGGGCTACCAGATGGTACTAGGGTGCGTGGCTAGGTGATTAAAATCAGCCCTGAACGCTTTTTGAACGTCATGTCTCCCGTTGGTCGACATGACGTTCTTTTTTCGGTCACTGTCCACACTGCCTGGGAGAAACCAAAAAGCGGCCGAAGCTCTCGTAGCTCCGGCCGCTTTGCGGTCTGGGTCTGCCGGGCGACTTTACGCGGCCAGGCTGGCGCGGTGCGTAGCCACGGTGGTCTTGTCGTCCTCCAGGGAGGTGCTGCGGCTCAACGTCTCCTTCAGCGCGCTTTGCCCCAGCACGGCTTTCACCCCGCCCCGCTTGCCCAGCATAGCGCCGATGTCGCCCCGGCGGTCGTCGGCCTTGCGGCGCTCATCGGTGGAGCGCTCGTGCTCCTTCGAGCCCTCGGCCAGGGTGGGCAGGTAGGTATCCAGGTTCGTGATGCGGTTGTTGAGGCCGATGAGCTCCGCGTTCAGCTCCGAGGCCCGCTCGGTGCTGATTTCATCCTGATAATCGAAATTCTGTTCGCGGTTGTCGAGCCGGCGCAGGCGCTTGTCCAGCTCGGTAGTCACGGCGTCGCACTGGGCGCGCGTGAGCAATAGGGTTACGTCAATGGCCATAATGAAAGGGGGTAAAGAATGAATGGTAAGTACCCCCAAGCAACGCGCCTCACTACCTTGTATTATATACATACGATATAATATTTATCTACAACCCACCTCCCGCGTGTAGAGACGCGACCCTTCGCGTCTCCCCGTTGAACGACCATCGGCGAACGTCAATCGTTGAACGACCATCGGCGAACGTCACTCGTTGAGCGACAATCGTTGCTACGGCGCGGACGAGGAGACGCGAACCGAAGGTCGGCAAAGCCAAGGGTCGCGTCTCTACACCCCTGGAGCCGGGGCGGGCGGCAAGGAAACCGGGGCGGCCAGCAGGCGGCGCAGCTCGGCCGCTTCTGCCAGGAGCAGCCGCTGCCGCAGCGCCAGGTGCGCCCGAGCCAGCGGACCGGGCCGCGGGGGCAAAGCGGCCGTAGCGGCTTCGAGGCGGGCCAGCCAGACCGCTTCGGCCACCGCCGCCGCACCCGAAACCGACGCAGCCGGTGGGGCCGCTAATGCCAGCCGCAACGCCGCCAGCCCCTGCCGCCGGCGCAGCACGGCCGCATCCTGCAAGGCCCACGTTTCGAGCTGGAAGCCCAGCCCGTGGGCCAGGTGCTCGCAGCGCCGCACCCGCCGCCGCAGTAGCACGGCTTCGCGGTCTTCGCGCCCGGTCTGGGCCGCCGGGGGTGGCACCACGGGCAGCGCCTCGGGCGCGGGCAGCCCCGGACCGGCCGGGGGCAGCACATCCACGAGCCGGGCCAGCCGGGCCTCAGCCTTGGGCGAGAAGTTTCGCCGCCCCGCTTCCACCGCTTCCACTTGGGCCTGACTAAGCCCCAGCCAACGGCCCAGCTCGGTCTGGGTAAGGGCAAAGTGCCGCCGCACATCGGCAGCGGTAGTCTCGGAGAAAGAGGTTGGGGTCTGCATAAGTAGGGTAGTTAAAAAAATAAAGTCAAGTACCCTACTCGTGTGTAAGGCACTTGACTTTATTTTTTTGAGTGCCTTACTTGGCTGGGGCTGCCTTCTGGTACAATCTCCGCTCCCGTGGATGGCTCTCGTGCCACCCTCCCGGCGTAGCCCAGCCGCCGTTGTGGCTCTAAGCCGCTTGGGGCTTCTTATGTGTGTTGAGCATTTCTTTAAGTACTGTTCAATGGTAACAATGTACGCCGGTAACGTCTGATAGCAGAGATACAGAAGTACTGCCCACAAATGGGGTTTCCCAAATAGAAATAAATCATTGTTCGTGATGTGCAATAACTATTTGGGGCTTAGGAAGCAAAAGTCAGAAAAGAGGGCGTAACTTCTTGTTATGCAATTAGGTAACCGCTATTATAAGTGCAGCAAAATTTCGGAGGTCAAATTCCGGTACTTACTGCGGCTCTTTGCCTTGGATTTGACGGCCTCGGACGCCGCCCGTCTTACCGGCTTGAGTGTGCGCGCGGTCAATGAGATCTACTTGCGCCTGCGCCACCGGCTGCTGGCCTGCAGCCCCGTGCCGGCCGAGTTGGAAGGGGCAGTCGAACTCGACGAGAGCTACTTCGGCCCGCGACGGGTGCGCGGCAAACGGGGCCGGGGCGCGGGGGGCAAAACCATTGTTTTTGGCCTGTTCAAACGCGGCGGGCAGGTGTACACGGAAATCGTCCCGGATTGCTCGAAAAAGACCCTGCAAGCCATCATTCGTGGCAAAATAGACGTCTCGGCCATGGTCAACACCGACGGCTGGCGCGGCTACGACGGGCTGGTGGACGTGGGCTTCGACCGCCATTTCCGCGTCCGCCACGGCCAGGATGAGTTCGTCCAGGGCGCCTCGCACATCAACGGCATCGAGTCCTTTTGGAGCTTCGCCAAAGCCCGGCTCCAGCAGTTTAAGGGCGTACCCAAACACACGTTTTTGCTGCACCTGAAAGAGTCCGAATTTCGCTTCAATCACCGCTACGAGGACTTCTATAAATTGCTCCTTAAATTACTTCGTCAACAGCCCCTCTAAGCCGGTTTGCTTCCTAAGCCCCACTATTTTTTAGTTACCCTTGTATAAGAACAATATTCAACACACACATAATCAACAAGCAATGACACAAATTATCAAATGCTTTATCGCTTCACCTAGTGACACTTCATCAGAAAGAGAAATTTGCGACAAAGTTTTTCAAAACATTAACAAGACTATCGGCGATTATCTTGATTTTAGAATAGAATCTTTAAAGTGGGAGAAAGACGTGAGACCAGGATTTAGCACCGATGGACAAGCAGTGATTAACGAACAAATTGGTGAAAATTTTCAAATGTTCATTGGAATTATGCACAAAAAATTTGGAACACCTACGAATCACGCTGACTCAGGTACTGAAGAAGAATTTAACAATGCTTACGAAAGATTTAAAACAAGAAAAGACATAGAAATAATGTTCTACTTTAATGATGAGGCTCCTTCTTCATTAAGCGGCATTGATTTATTACAACTAGATAAGGTTTTGAAATTCAAAAGAAAAATAGCCGAACTAGGAGGATTCTATTATCAATATAAGGGACATGAAGAGTTTGAAACAGCCTTGCGAAACCATCTAAATTTATATTTTTTTAAAATATTCGGATCTAAGAAAAAAGCTGAAATAGATGAGATAAATAACACAAAAAAGGCAATTAGTATAATTTTACAACAAAGATTCAATGATTCTCTTCGCGGATTTTCTAATCAACCTATAATATGGATTGATCCTATATTAAGCTCAACAAATGAAATATCAAGAAATGCAGACGATAATTATAATAATAGAGTCGAGCTCACTTCAATAATCACAGAGCCCACATCGATACTAATCAAAGCACCACAGCAATTCGGCTTAACGTCATTATCACACTATTTAATTAAAGAAGCATGGAATAATGACAGTTTCTGGGTCTATATAGACGCACAAAAATGTCAATCTCACTCGATTGATAAAAACGTCAGAAGAGAAGCAGAATCACTAAGCATTGATATTAGTCAAATCAAATGCATAATACTCGACGCGTGGAACGATCATGAAATAGATTCTTTTAAGAAATTAAAAAACTTATGCGATAATTACAATGAAATACCAATAATTGTTATGCAAACAATTGATGATTCAAAATTTTTGACCGAGACCAATAAATATAAAATAGATCGAAGTTTCACAATCCTTCATTTATTAGCTTTAACAAGAGCAAATATTAGAAAGGTGGTATCTGAGTATAATAAAGCTAAGGAAATAGGAGAAGAAAATATAATATTATCAAAAGTAATTTCTGATTTAGAAACTTTAAACATCCATCGCACACCATATAATTGTTTAACTCTGTTAAGAGTGGCAGAAAAGCATTTTGATGAAAGCCCATTAAACAGAACAAAGATGCTTGAAATGGTCCTCTTCATATTATTCGATATGGATGAGTTACCCAACTATAAAACAAAGCCAGATTTAAAAGACTGTGAATACATACTAGGTCGCTACTGTGAAAAGCTAATTAGAAATAATATATATGAATTTTCAAGAGAAAATTTTATCGACGAACTCAGGGAGTTTTGTAAAGAAAAATTAATTGACCTAGAACTAGATATAGTTTTTGATATACTAAACCAAAACAACATAATAGTAAGAAGAGATTTTGGTTTCGTATTCAGATCATCATATTGGGTATATTATTTTGCAGCTAAAAGAATGCATAGCAATCAGGAATTTGCTGATTATATTTTGTCATCAAAACGATATATTTCTTTTCCAGAAATTATTGAATTCTACACTGGTGCAGATAGGCAGGGTGCAACCCAAATTGTCGCTGCGTATTCGTAACTTAGGTCATGACTACAGCCCCCTCCACCGCCATGAGTAAGGCCGAATACCTAGCGTTGGCCGAGCAAAAATACACCGAGTTGCAGGC
>NZ_SRLD01000074.1 GCF_004745955.1 Hymenobacter elongatus
AGCAGGAAGGGCCGCTGGTGCGGCGCTGGAAAAATTACTATCAGCCGGCCGCTATCCCGGCCCCCACTTGACACCTGACCCCAGCGGCGGAAGAAAAACCGCTGCCTATCTTGTCTGCCTGTAAAGTCCAATCCGGATTACCAACCCGGCCCGTAAAGCGCAGGCCGGATTACTCCCTCCACCTGTATAGCTATAGCCGGACGAGACATGAAATTTCTTTGCCGTGGAGATGCTTGCAACACTCTGACCAGGCTGTATGGATAGCAAATACACAGAACGTTATGTCTCGTACTGCTTGACATGACATTCCAGAAAGGCAAACCACCTCCCAAAGCGCTACTGTCCACACAGCCTAGTATTCGCAGCTCGTTTTATGTAACGCTTTACTTCTTGCAACGAAGCTGTTTAGGAAGTCTGTTTTGCGTCCTGCTCGATCTGGCGTCTGCTTGCCGAAGCGTTTCTACTGCTTCGTTGAACGGCTCAACGAAGCGGTAGAGATGCTTCGACTCCGCTCAGCATGACGTTCTTTTTTACCCTGTTTCTTGTTGAGGAACAAGTCTACTAGAGCGGTTTCGTGAACGGTGCAACCCGGCTGCTGTAGAGACGCGTATTCGCGTCTCGTCGTTGAACGAAACCGGGCAGGCGGCACGAACGACGAGATGCGAATACGCGTCTCTACATCGGGTGGCTACGGTTCGCGAAACCGCTATAGCTACGCACCTTAGGAGCAGAAACTGCTTTTATTCCTCATAAGGGCAAGAGGCTTCTGTTTTCGTGGGCAATTTGGGCACTATTTGCATCAATAGGCAGCCGGCACTAGTCCAAAGCGGCGCTGGCTTCACTTCTCACGCCTTTCATCTTGCCTCCTATGTCCGCACTTCCCAAGCCGCAACCCTGCGGCCAATCCTGGCTTGCTATGAAAGCTACTGCTAATGGTCGTAGGTGCGGGCAGTGTGAGAAGGAGATTTACGACTTTTCGGCGATGTCGTGGCCCGCTATTGCGCGTACCCAGGCCGCCCACGGCAACGCGCTGTGCGGCATGTACGCGCCGGCGCAACTGGAGCACTGGGGGCAGGCCCCACCGGAAAGTGCCTGCGCCCGGCTGGCGGCGGCTACCGCGCTGGCCCTGACGTTGTCGGCTATTCCGGCGGCGGCCCAAACTCTGGCCGCCACCACGCTCAGCGGGACCGTACGGGCCGTTTCCTCGAAAGGAAAACCTGAGCCGCTGCCCTTTGCTACGGTATTGCTGACCGGTACCACCATTGGCGTCACAACCGACGAGCACGGGTACTATGAGCTGGCCATTCCGGATGCGGGGAGCAGCACCGAGGCCACCACCGTCGTGTTCACCAGCATTGGCTACGAAACAGCCCAATGGGAGCTGCCGCCTCAAAGCCCCGGCCTGCTACAGCACGACGCGCTGCTGGCCATTAATTTGAATACCTCTCTTTCTGTTTTTTCGGTGCGAAAGCCCACGGTGGCAGCGCGCGCAGGGTGGACGCTGCGGCGGTGGTTTGGGCGCAGCCAATAGGGCGCGTCGTGCCAACCGCCGCCGACTGCTAGGCCTGGTGCCCGGCAGCCGGGGGCAGCAGGGCCGGACTCGGCGCGTCGTCGGGCAGCAGCTCGGCCCCGCTGCCGGCATCGGGCACGATGGTTTTCCAGGCTGCGTTTCTGAGCTCGTCCAGGCGGCGGAGCGTGTCGGTAACGGTGGCGTGGCTTTTCACTTTGTCGAAGAACCCCGTCGAAACCCCCACTTTGATAAGCCGCTCGAGTACGAAGGGCAAGATCCAGCCCACGATATTAGAAGCCAGCACCCCGCGCAGCCCGATGCGCAGCAGCAGACGGGTAGCCATGCGCTCCAGTAGCAGGGCTTTGGCGGCGGGCAGGGCCTTATCGGCCAGAAAATCGACCACCAGCTGCACGTTGCCCTTTTGCACCTCGGCTCGCAGCACGTCCTGCACGGCGTCCAGGGTTTTGCGGGCCAGCTGCTGAAACAGGCGGCCGGTTTGCCAGGCGGCCAGGCCCGTGGCACGGGCCGCACTGAACAGTGGAGGGAGGAAGGTGGGCTTTTTCATACAAATAAGGAGTACTCTTGCAGCTACGTAGCGCCGCGAAGAACGGCTAAAAACCAGCGTCTGGCTTATACGATGCCCTGGGTTTGGGCTGAGTGCGCAACTTTAAGCAGCAGAAACACCGGCTTACTGCCCGGTAACGCGTAGAATCGTACTCATCATTCCCGCAGCGCGGTTCTGGTTCTATGAATGCCATTGTAATTACTACGCCTGGCGGGCCCGAAGTCCTACAGCTCCAGGAATTAGCCCAACCCCAACCCGCACCCCACGAAGTGCTGGTCCGGGTGCAGGCCGCCGGCCTCAACCGCCCCGACGTGCTGCTGCGCCAAGGCAAATACGGTGGCGCGGATGACGCGACCGGCTTAGTGCCAGGTCTGGAAATAGCGGGCATCATCGAAGCCTGCGGCGCGGCCGTGACCCGCTGGCAGCCCGGCGACGCGGTATGCGCCCTGCTCGCGGCCGGCGGCTACGCCGAGTATGCCGTGGTAGATGCCCGGCACTGCCTGCCCGTGCCCGAGAACTGGAGCCCAGCGGAAGCCGCTTCCCTACCCGAAACGGTGTTTACGGTGTGGCACAACGTGTTTCAGCGCGGCCAGCTCCGGCCCGGCGAAACCCTGTTGGTGCACGGGGGCAGCAGTGGCATCGGCATTACGGCCATTCAGCTGGCCCACGCGCTGGGTAGTCCGGTGTTCGTCACCGTGGGTAGTGCCGCAAAAGCCCGGGCCTGCGAGGAGCTTGGCGCGGCCACAGCCATCAACTACAAGGACGAAGACTTTGAAGCCGTCGGGCAAGCCGCCGGGGGAGTTGACGTAATTCTGGACATGATTGGCGGCGACTACACACCCAAAAATCTGCGCCTGCTCAAAGACGATGGCCGGCTGGTATTCATCAACGCCATGCAGGGCGGCAGGGCCGACTTCAATGCCCTGGATATTATGCGCCGTCGCCTGACTATTACGGGCAGCACCCTGCGCCCGCGCTCCGCCGATTTTAAAGCAGAACTGGCCGCTGAGGTGGAAAAGCACGTCTGGCCGCTGCTGGCGCAGAGAAAATTCCGGCCCGTTATCTACCGCACGTTTCCGCTGGCCGAAGCCGCCGAAGCGCACCGACTGCTCGAAAGCAGCGCGCATATCGGCAAAATCATGCTGACGGTGGGAGAGTAGCGCCCCACGCCCCGGCTGTCATCCTGAGCCGTGCGAAGGACCTTCCTTACCTAACCCACTAACCCTCTGTTCAACGTAACAAAGCCCTTTACTGCGCAGGCAGCAAAGGGCTTTGTTACGTTGAACAGCGCTTAGCACTTAGGCGAGGAAGGTCCCTCGCGCGGCTCAGGATGACAGACGTGGGGTGGAGGGTCGCAGGTAAGACGGGCTTTTACGCCTTTTTCCACTTGATGGTGCAGCCGATGGCTTTGGTGGAGCTGGTAGCGGCGGGCTTGCCGGCCAGAATGTCGGTCATGGCCTGCTCCACGTATTTGGTTTTCACCAGCTTGGCGTCTTCGGAGTTGTCGTCGATGGCCCCGATGTAGGACACGACGAAGTCCGCGCCCTGCTTCGTGACGACGTACAGGTGCGGCGTGCGGGTGGCCCCGAACGTCCTGGCTACCTGCTGCGACTCATCCTGCAGATAGGCGAAGGGATACTTCTGGCTGGCGGCGCGGGCCTGCATCTCGGCGAAGGAGTCGCCGGGCACGGTGGCCACGTCGTTGGGGTTGATGGCCACCACGGAGTAGCCCTGCGACGCGTATTTCTGGTGCAAGGCGATGATGCGGCTTTCGTAGGCCTTGGCGTAGGGGCAGGTGTTGCAGGTAAAGACCACGATGTAGCCCCTGGCGGCCTTGTTGTCGGCCAGGGAGACCAGGGTGCCATCCACGTTTTTGAGCCTAAAGTCCGCGACTTTGTCGCCGACCTGGTAGCCGGGCGAAACGAGTGCGAAGTTGCTGAGCAGCACCAGTGCGCAGCAAGCGGCGAAGAAGGAAAAGAGCGTTTTCATGGGCGAACGAAGGTTGGTGAAAGGAAAAGTGAAAATACGCTACCGGAGAAACGTCTGGAGCTGGGTCGTCAGCTCGGCCTGGGTGAACTCCTGCTCGAAGGCGGCGCGCAGCTGCTTTTTCTGGTTGTAGATAAGCGTAAACGGCAGCGCGCCCGACCATTTGCCATCCACCTTGTCCAGCCAGGAGTTGGGGTCGGTTTCGTTCAGCAGCACCACTTCCGACCTGAGGCCGCGCCGGCGCACGAAGGGCTTGACTTTTTTGTCGAGCTGGGAGGCGTAGTCCAGGCTCACGAGCAGCACCTTCACCTTTTGCCGGGCGTAGGTGGTGCTCAGCTGGTCGAAATAGGGCAGCTCCTTCACGCAGGGCGCGCACCACGTCGCCCAGAAGTTGACCACGTAGGTGGTGTCGTTCTGCCGGCTCAGCCGCTTTTGCAGCTCCGGCAGCTTGATAACGGTGACCTGCTGGGCGTGGGCGGCACTACCCGAAAGCAGCAGGGCCAGGAGCGGAAGGAATCTGAGACGGGTCATGTTTGGGAAAAATAAGCGTTGTATAGACCGCAACCGCGCCGGAAGGTTGCCACGGCGCGGGGCCAGCCATTCTGACATGAGACGCGAAGGGTCGCGTCGCTGCCTCGTTCTGCCCGGCCAGAACCAACGGCCGCGCACAATCCTTCCGTACCTTTGTTGTTCCTTCTGAAACTCCTCCTTCGGGTTATGAATAAAACGTACTGCCCCAGCCTCACCGAGTATAAGCGCCGCCTGTCCCGCGAGGTGAAAATCGGCGACCTGCCCATGGGTGGCTTGCATCCGATCCGGGTGCAGAGCATGACTACCGTCGATACCATGGACACCCTCGGCTCGGTAGAGCAGACGCTGCGCATGGTGGCGGCCGGCTGCGAGTATGTGCGCATCACCGCGCCCAGCATGAAGGAGGCCCAGAACCTGCTCGAAATCAGGAAGGAGCTGCGCAAGCGCGGCTGCGCGGTGCCCCTCATTGCCGACATTCACTTCACGCCCAACGCCGCCGAGCTGGCCGCCCGCATCGTGGAGAAAGTGCGCGTGAACCCCGGCAACTATGCCGACAAGAAGAAATTCGACATCATCGAGTACACCGACGCCAGCTACGCGGCCGAGGTAGACCGCATCCGGGAGCGGTTCCGGCCCCTGGTCCAGATCTGCAAGCAGTACGGCACGGCCATGCGCATCGGCACCAACCACGGCTCGTTGTCCGACCGGATTCTGAGCCGGTATGGCGATACGCCGCTGGGCATGGTGGAGTCGGCGCTGGAGTTTCTGCGCCTCTGCGAGGAGGAAAACTACTACAACGTGGTGCTCAGCATGAAGGCCTCCAACACCCAGGTGATGGTGCAGGCTTACCGAATGCTGGTGCAGAAGCTCGACGAGGAAGGCCTGCAACCCTACCCGCTGCACCTGGGCGTGACCGAAGCCGGCGAAGCCGAAGATGGCCGCATCAAGAGCGCCGTAGGCATCGGCACGCTGCTCGAAGACGGCCTCGGCGACACTGTACGCGTGAGCCTGACCGAAGCCCCCGAAGCCGAAGCGCCGGTCGCCAAAGCCCTGATTGACCGGTATACCAACCGGGCCGCTCAGGCCAAACCGATCAGGCCGGTAGACGTGGTGCCCATCGACCCGTTTCAGTACCACCGCCGCCACACGCACGAAGTGCTCAACTTCGGCGGGCAGAATGTGCCCCGCGTCATCACTGATCTTTCGCGCCTGCCCCGCCTCGAATATGCCGATCTGCGGGCGGCCGGACACCTATATTCGTCCTTTCTGGACAAGTTTCAGATGAGCGACCTGGGGGCCGACTACATCTACACCGGGGAGCAGCCGGTGCCGTTTATGCTGCCCAACGGCCTAAAGGAAATCGTGACCCACCGCGCCTGGGTAGATGCCGGCCAGCGCCCCGACCACTTTCCGCTGCTGACGGTGTGCAGCTACCTGGCCGATTTTCCGAAGCTGCATCCCCAGCTCAACTTTGTGATAGTGGAGTTGGACGCGCTGGATGCCAGCCTGCTGGCTGAATTGCGGGCCGACGCTACCGTGGTGCTGGTGTTAAGCACTACCAACGCCCACGCCATGCCCGAGATGCGCCGGGCCTTCTTTGAGTTGCTGAACGCCGGTGTTACCTGCCCGGTCGTCGTTCGTCGCTTCTACTCCCTCACCGACCCCCAGCAAACCCAGCTCGACGCTGCCACCGACGTGGGGGGCCTGCTCATCGACGGCCTCGGCGACGGTATTTCGCTCTGCACCGACCTGCTGCCCGAGCAGCCCCAGGAAACCTGGCTGCGCGACATCGACCAGCTCAACCAGCTCAGCTTCGGCATTCTGCAAGCGGCCCGCACCCGCATGAGCAAAACCGAGTACATCAGCTGCCCGAGCTGCGGCCGCACCCTGTTCGATTTGCAGGAAACCACGGCCATGATCCGCAAGCGCACCGACCACCTGAAGGGCATCAAAATCGGCATCATGGGCTGCATTGTGAACGGCCCCGGCGAAATGGCCGACGCCGACTACGGCTACGTGGGCGTGGGCAAAGGCAAAATTGCTCTCTACCGCGGCCAGGATGTCATCAAGAAATCGGTGCCCGAAGAACGGGCCGTGGATGAGCTGATTGAGCTCATGCGCGAAGATGGACGGTGGGTGGAAAAGGAGCTGGTGGAAGAGCCGGTGGGAGTGTAGGAATATATGATACTTTAAAAATGTCCTTAAGTAAGCATACTCAAGACATCGGGCTATAAAGTCTGAGGTTTTAGCACTAGCCAATTGAATGTAATATGCGGGCAATAATTTTTGCTTTACCTCTGCTCTCAGCATGTTCAGCCGCCATTTCTCCACCACAATGGATAAAAGGCGAATGGAAAGACTCGAAGGATATAGGGACTGTATACCGGTTTGATGATAAATCAATACTGGTCAAGACGGTGCCTGATCCAACTTGGAAAAACTGGAACAAAACCGGATTCGAGTGTGAGTACTGCTTTTTTTACAGTAGTGTGGAATTTCATCTAGGCAATACATATGTGCTGAAGTCAGACCATTTTGAAGGTCAAAAATCTATTTACTATATAATATACAAACGCATTAGCGAGTCGAGAATATTGGTTTACGACTCGACTCGAACTTCTTATAAAAACTACGACACTGGCACAACTGTATTTCGCCCGTTTGCCCGTCACTGGCAAATGGAATTGGTTAGAAACTAACTGCGTAATGAGACGTCGGTACTGTCCACCTACCCCATGACCATACCAGCTATAAGCAATTCATTGCATGATACAGTAGTGCAGAATTTTGCTTTTGATTCACTCCGTAAGGGTGTAATTCAAAACTACGCGTTGGGTTGGTAACTTATAGCAGATTCGTGAACGGTGTATCTTACGGCGAGGTTTGGTCGTAAGTCCCAGGATGCAAGCTTATTCACTGGATTTACGCACGCGCGTGGCTGCGGCGTGTCAGCACCCTGGGGCGCGGCAGGCTGCGGTGGCCGAGCGCTTCGGCGTGAGTGTGCCGTTCATCAAGAAACTGCTGCGCCGCCAGCGGCAGACCGGCTCGTTAATGGCCAAGCCGGCCAGCGGCGGGCGGGCCCGTT
>NZ_SRLD01000075.1 GCF_004745955.1 Hymenobacter elongatus
GCCTGCCGCGCCCCGGGGTGCTGACACGCCGCAGCCACGCGCGTGCGTAAATCCAGTGAATAAGCTTGCATCCTGGGACTTACGACCAAACCTCGCCGTAAGATACACCGTTCACGAATCTGCTATAAAGTCTTGCCAGTCTTCTCGGTACTCAACCACTCTGGAAAATTTTCGAACTGATGGTTCGATTATCTTGACTTCTAAAGTTTGCCCCTTGCTTGCGAGTTCAGCGTAATGGCTTCTGATTCGGTTGTCTAGGCCAATTATTAAATTATGTATAAGTAGAGTTGTGTGGAATATGTCGATCCACTCGTCAAATTCTACATTATGAAGCTGTGATGCTTTATCACTTTCGACATAATTATTGAGGTGAATATTTCTGCCTTGAAAAGAGTAATTAGAGTGTGCAATAGAGTTTCTTATTTGTGTCTTGTACGCTGCCTTTATGGCGTCGTACAAGATTGGAGAAATGGATTTTATTTTTTCTCGAATGAGAGTTCTAATAACCTCTTGCCTAGTTCCAATACTGTCAGTGTCTCTGCTGCTTTCAGATACTTTGAAATGCCAGTTGTAATCTTCTTTGTGCAGTATTTGAGTGAATTGATATAGTTTCTTAATTGTTAGGTCAGCTTCCCATATTTTCAGATATATCAACATCTCTAATTGTATAGTCGTTTCTTCTTTTTCAAGAAGCTTTTCGATTTCTTCTCTCTTGCCCGGGTTGTAATCAAATAATTTTACGTATTCCTTATGATCTAATGGATGAATATATGTTGTTCTGTACTGGTTGATGAATTTATAATGTGTTTGCGCCGAGTGGCCTTCTGCGCCAGGGCCTATAACATAAGGAGATAGTCTTTTGCCATCAGAGGTGATAAATCCACCTATGTCCTTTTGATAAAAACCATTTGCTAAAACTAATAGAAGATTTCCACTATGATTTTGATTGCGAAGGGCAAGATGAAATAATCGTTCTATCTCATCTGAAAGTGTAGAGCCTTTTGCGTCTAGGATGTCTTTGAAGAGCATGATGTGTCTTAGTGAATGGTTAAAAAAAAGAGGCTGATTAATCAACCTCTTTTTTGCTTACTACATATTCCGCCGATACTGCCCCCCAACCTCAAACAGCGCGTTCGTAATCTGCCTCAGGGAGCAGTACTTCACCGTTTCCATCAGCTCGGCAAACAGGTTGCCGTTGGCAATGGCGACTTGCTGGAGCTGCTGGAGGCGGGCCGGGGCCTGGTCGGCGTGGCGGGTTTATATGGTTTGCGGAGTGGGGTGCAGGCCGGAGGCTTGGAGCTTCTGCTTCATGTAGTGCTGCAGTTCCTGGAAGCTCATGTGCCCGGTTTCGCGGGTGATGTTGGCCCGGATGGCGCGCATCATGTCCACGGCGTCGAAGGCTTTGGTTGGTTTAGTCGTTTTCATACTTGTTCAGAAATTATCCCTGCGCCTTAGAGGCATCTACCACCGCTTGTAGAGCACCCAACAAAGCAGGTAGCTGAGCTAAATAATAGCGTTGCTCATCCAGAATGAACTCATTGCCTTCGTACTTCAGAAAGCGCCATTCGATGCCCGTGGTGGAGCAGCCATAAAGGGTGTGAATGGGATTCTTTTCCTGCTCGTTCAGTCGGCGGGCCGCGATAAGCTGCGCCGCGCACTGAATGGTGCCAAGTTCCAGATCCTGCTTCTTGGCCTCAGTAATGCAGAAAACCGGAGCCGCGATGAAGTCCTGAATACGGCTGAAAGAAAAGATAAAGTCACATTCGCCCCGCAGTCCCGCGCCGATATCTACGTCCAGGTTCATGCCCGAATAAATCGAAAAGGAGCGGTGGTTCCGGTCGCTCAGCTCCATCAGTACCGGCGTTACCAGCCGTTCGGAGCGGGACTTCTCACTATTAAAACCCAAATTCTGCCCTTTCCGCAAGGCTTCCCGGAGCCACGCAGTGGATTCAATCGGTGTAAGCTGAGGAAAGAGCGTGTCGGCGCGAAACTGGACGTCGAACTGCTGCCGCAAATCGAAAACGGAAAAATCGCTGTAAGCCATGATGCAGTTGAAAAGTATCCGTTCAATCCGTTAAAATCCGTTCAATCTGCGGTCCTACATATTCCGCCGATACTGCCCGCCCACCTCAAACAATGCATTCGTAATTTGCCCGAGCGAGCAGAACTTCACCGTTTCCATCAGCTCGGCGAAGAGGTTGCCGTTGGTAATGGCGACTTGCTGGAGCTGCTTGAGGCGGGCCGGGGCCTGGTCGGCGTTGCGGGCGGGCAGCAGGTTATGATCAGATGCGGGATAGTGGCAGGAAGTAGCCTTTGATGCAGTCGAGGTTACGGATTCAGATTTGAATGTGGTTCTTTTCGCGAAAGCCAGCTGTTTCATAGATGGGTTCACCTTCCCAGAACACGCCGCGCACCGAATCAAAAGCAGGTCGGTTTTCCGCCTCAAAAGAGGCGTGGAGCATTTGGATAACGGCGCAGTCCAGCTCACGGAGGAGTAAGTCTGCGGTTCTTCCTCGGTTGCGGGGTATCCTGGTGCCTGCTACTTCCAACGATGTTTGCAGCAACCGATAGGCCGATTTGAGATATTCCAGGTTGTCGTAATCCAGCAGGTCCAGACAATTGCCTAAATCCAGGATGACCCCGATAACGGCGGGCTGCTGGATATGACTGCCGGGACGTTGGCTCAATTCCGTCGCCCATTGCAAGGCGCGGCTGGGGCTGTTGTCCCAGAAATAGATGCCGTTGCCCAACCAATCGTACGGATTGTTACGCGGCTCCAATTCGGCTTGCCCTGTCAGAACCTGTTGCACGATGCTGGCATCCGTACCGTGAAACCCAAGCGTCAGGCCGGTTCTTGCGGTATACACAGATGCTTGTATTGGGCTTTAAGATTGCCTTTGGCAGTGATAATACCGGCCTTAACCAGAAAGTCATGGGAGGCTTGCTTGCTATGGGCCAGCCTTTGCCGCAGGGCCTCGAACTGTTCGATGTCTTTTTGGACTTTGCTATTCATGAGGCAGCGAAAATTAGCGCGTTAAGAGCATACGGATGTAGCTCTTAACGCTTTGGAAAGATAGTCGGTTCTTGCAAACGGCCTTACATGTTCCTTCTATACTGCCCGCCAACCTCGAACAACGCATTCGTAATCTGGCCCAGGGAGCAGAACTTCACCGTTTCCATCAGCTCGGCGAAGAGGTTGCCGTTGGCAATGGCGACTTGCTGGAGCTGCTTGAGGCGGGCCGGGGCCTGGTCGGCGTTGCGGGCGTGCAGCAGGTTGAGCATTTCAATCTGGTACTGCTTTTCCTCGTCGGTGGCGCGGATGACCTCGGCGGGTACCACCGTGGGCGACCCTTTGGAGGAGAGGAAGGTGTTCACGCCGATGATGGGATACTCGCCCGTGTGCTTGAGCATCTCGTAGTGCATACTTTCCTCCTGAATCTTGCCGCGCTGGTACATGGTTTCCATGGCGCCCAGCACGCCGCCGCGCTCGGTGATGCGGTCAAACTCCAGCAGCACCGCCTCTTCCACCAGGTCGGTCAGCTCCTCGATGATGAAGGAGCCCTGGAGCGGGTTTTCGTTTTTGGCCAGGCCCAGCTCGCGGTTGATGATGAGCTGGATGGCCATGGCTCGGCGCACCGATTCCTCGGTGGGCGTGGTAATGGCCTCATCGTAGGCGTTGGTGTGCAGGGAGTTGCAGTTGTCGTAGATGGCGTAGAGGGCCTGCAGGGTGGTGCGGATGTCGTTGAAGTCGATTTCCTGGGCGTGCAGGCTCCGGCCGCTGGTCTGGATGTGGTACTTGAGCATCTGCGAGCGGGCGTCGGCGCCGTACTTGAGCTTCATGGCCTTGGCCCAGATGCGGCGCGCCACCCGGCCGATGACGGCGTACTCGGGGTCGATGCCGTTGGAGAAGAAGAACGAGAGGTTGGGCGCGAAGTCGTTCACGCTCATGCCCCGGCTCACGTAGTACTCCACGAAGGTGAAGCCGTTGGAAAGCGTCAGGGCCAGCTGGGTGAGCGGGTTGGCTCCTGCTTCAGCTATATGGTAGCCGGAGATTGAGACGGAATAGAAATTCCGCACCTTCTCTTTAATAAAGTACTCCTGCACGTCGCCCATGAGGCGCAGGGCAAATTCGGTGCTGAAGATGCAGGTGTTCTGGGCCTGGTCTTCCTTGAGGATGTCGGCCTGCACGGTGCCGCGCACCTGGCTCAGGGTGCGGGTTTTGATGGGTCCGTACACGTCGGCGGGCAGCACCTGGTCGCCGGTGACGCCGAGCAGCAGCAAACCCAGGCCGTCGTTGCCGGCGGGCAGCTCGCCCTGGTAGCGGGGACGGGTCTGGCCCTGGTAGAGGGCATCGATTTTCCGGTTCACCTCGTCTTCCAGGCCGTGCTCCTTAATATAGAGCTCGCACTGCTGGTCGATGGCGGCGTTCATGAAGAAGGCGGCCAGCGTGGCGGCGGGGCCGTTGATGGTCATGCTGACCGAGGTGCTGGGGTTGGCCAGGTTGAAGCCCGAGTAGAGCTTCTTGGCGTCGTCGAGGCAGGCGATGCTGACGCCGGCGTTGCCGATTTTGCCGTAGATGTCGGGCCGCACGTCGGGGTCCTCGCCGTAGAGCGTCACCGAGTCGAAGGCGGTGCTCAGGCGCTTGGCGGGCAGGCCCATGCTCACGTAGTGGAAGCGCCTGTTTGTCCGCTCGGGGCCGCCTTCGCCGGCAAACATGCGGGTCGGGTCTTCGCCCTCGCGCTTAAACGGAAACACGCCGGCGGTGTAGGGAAACTCGCCGGGCACGTTTTCCTGGAGCTGCCAGCGCAGCAAATCACCCCAGGCCGTGTAGCGCGGCAGGCTCACTTTGGGAATCTGCTGGTTGCTCAGGCTGGTGGTGTGGGTCTGGATGCGGATTTCCTTGTCGCGCACCTTGAAGACGAACTCCGGGGCTTTGTAGGCGGCTACTTTAGCCGACCAGGTTTCCAGGAGTTTCCAGTTCTGCCCGTCCAGCCGGAGTTTGACCTCCTCGAAGGTGCTCTCCAGGCCGGCCACGAGGCTTCCGGGTTCGGGTCCACTGCCGCCGCCCCCGGTGCCAGGTCCGCCAGCGGCGTTTCCGAGACTTTGGACGGCTCCGATGGCTTGTCGGATGCCGTAGAGCTGCTGAGCGGCGTCAGCTTGTTTGAGAACCCACTGGTCATATTGGCGGTTGGTTTCGGCGATTTCGGAAAGGTAGCGGGTGCGGTGCGGCGGAATGATGTAGATCTTCTCCGAATCCGCCACGCTGGTTTCGAGCTTGGAGGCGAACTGAGCCCCGGTTTTCTCCTCCACCATCCGCAGTATAGCGCGGTAGAGGCGGTTCATGCCCGGGTCGTTGAACTGCGAGGCGATGGTGCCGAACACCGGCATATCGTCGAGCGGCTGGTCCCAGTGGCCGTGGTTGCGCTGGTACTGCTTGCGCACGTCGCGCAGCGCGTCGAGGGCGCCGCGCTTGTCGAACTTATTGAGGGCAATGACATCGGCGAAGTCGAGCATGTCGATTTTCTCCAGCTGGGTGGCCGCGCCGTACTCGGGCGTCATCACGTAAAGGCTGGCGTCGGAGTGCTCGATGATTTCGGTGTCGGACTGCCCGATGCCGGAGGTTTCGAGGATGATCAGGTCGAACTCGGCGGCCCGCACCACGTCCACGGCGTCCTGCACGTACTTGCTCAGGGCCAGGTTGCTCTGGCGGGTGGCCAGGCTGCGCATGTACACCCGCGGCGAGTTGATGGAGTTCATCCGGATCCGGTCGCCGAGGAGCGCCCCGCCGGTCTTGCGCTTGCTGGGGTCGACGGAGATAATAGCAATGGTCTTCTCGGGGAAGTCCATCAAAAAGCGCCGCACCAGCTCATCGACGAGCGAGGACTTGCCCGCGCCGCCGGTGCCGGTGATGCCGAGGATGGGGGTTGGTTTAGTGCCTGGGGCCTCGTGCTTGGTGCTTAGGTCGTTCTGGCTGCTGTCGGTGTTTTGGAAGTCGGCGACCAGCTGGGATTTTACCCTAGCGAATTCCTCGGGGAAGTTTTCGGCGGCCGAAATCAGGCGGCCGATGCTGCGGGCGTCTTTCTCCTTGACGTGGTTGACTTCGCCGTTCAGGTTCTGGCCGGTGGGGAAGTCGCAGCGCTCCAATAGGTCGTTGATCATGCCCTGCAGGCCCATGGCGCGGCCGTTGTCGGGGGAGTAGATGCGCTCGATGCCGTACTGTTCGAGGTCGGCAATTTCGGTGGGCAGAATCACGCCGCCGCCGCCGCCGAACAGGCGTACGTGGCCCGCGCCGCGCTCCTTGAGCAGGTCGAACATGTACTTGAAGTACTCATTGTGGCCACCTTGGTAGGAGGTAATGGCAATGGCCTGGGCATCTTCCTGGATGGCGCAGTCCACGATTTCCTGCACCGAGCGGTTGTGGCCCAGGTGGATGACTTCGGCCCCGCTGCTCTGAATAATGCGGCGCATAATGTTGATGGCCGCGTCGTGCCCGTCAAACAGGGCGGCGGCGGTGACGATGCGGATGTGGTTTTTCGGCTTATAGGGAGCTGCGGGAGCTACTGACATAGCGCGGGGAAGTAGGGTGGAATTTGGGGTAGCGAAGGTACGAAAAAAGCCCCGGCGGTGGGAGCGGGGGCTTTGTGCTGGGTGTTTATGCGAAGTATTATACCTTGGCCGGAGTTTGTTAAACTACTGAAATAATGGGGGAGCTTATACCTGAATTCTTTGTGGAATTGGTGGGTAGACTCCTGTTGGTTGGGGTAGGCGGGACGGTTCGATGGTTGTTCTTTCGGGGGCTGCTGCGGAGAACGAAGCGCGCTTAAGCTGATTATTTGGAGGATACTGGTGTTAACGTTATGATTATGATATTGCTCATTGTGCTCATTGTTTGCTTAGTGGGGGCGAGTCAGACCTAGAGGAATGTACTACTCCCCAAAAACTGGACAGTTTAGGCGGGGTTTGTTAAGCAAATGGACGAGGTGTTGAAGGTAGGGTTTTGGGCGAAGATTTGCGCGGGGGTTTGGCCCTTCAGACCTTGATGGGGGCGC
>NZ_SRLD01000076.1 GCF_004745955.1 Hymenobacter elongatus
GCCTGCCGCGCCCCAGGGTGCTGACACGCCGCAGCCACGCGCGTGCGTAAATCCAGTGAATAAGCTTGCATCCTGGGACTTACGACCAAACCTCGCCGTAAGATACACCGTTCACGAATCTGCTATAGCAAAAAACCGTCTGTGTCGCGCTCATGTGGCGTCCGCGCGGCGTAGCAGAGCAGAAGTATCTCTACTGCAATGATAAAGTCAAGTACTACTGCGGTAGAGATGCTTCGGCAAGCTCAGCATGACGCTGACGGGGGGGGAGCTAATTCCCAAATCCGCTCTTAGTCCTGGGTTAGGGCGTAGGTTACCAGATTAGCGCCCATGCGCAGGGCCGCGTCGTGGGTGGCGGGCGGGTCGTCGTAGGTGCCCAGGTCTTCCCAGCCGTTGCCTAGGTCGCACTCAAAAGAATAGAAGCACACCAGCCGGCCTTTGTAGAGCAGCCCGAAGCCCTGGGCGCGCTTGCCTTCGTGCTCGTGCACTTTGGGCAAGCCTTTCGGAAACTGAAATTTCTGGTGGTAAATGGGGTGGGAGTAGGGCAGCTCCACGAATTCCAGCTCCGGAAATACCTTCTTCATTTCGGGCCGGATGAATTTATCCAGCCCGTAGTTATCGTCGATGTGCAGAAAGCCGCCGCCGGTGAGGTAGCGCCGCAGGTTCTTGGCTTCCGCGTCGGTGAAGGACACGTTGCCGTGGCCCGTCATGTGCACGAAGGGATAGGTGAACAGCTCCGGCGAATCCAGCTCCACAATGGCTTCCTCGGGTGCTATATTGGTTTTAAGCGTCTGGTTGCAAAAGCGAATCAGATTCGGCAACGACGTTTTGTTGGCGTACCAGTCGCCACCGCCGCCGTAGTGCAGCTTCGCAATGCGGAAGCTGGGCGGAGTAGCGGCCATGAGCAGGAGTAGGCTGAAGAGAAAAAGTCCTTTCTGAAACATAGAGCTAAAATTGTGTTTGGCGGAGCAGCGCATCCGCACTACAAGGCCGTAACGCCACTACTAGGCAACAAATTCGATTTGGCTACCGCCCCAGCTCCCGGGCAACATGTACGGTATGCACGGCGGCCAGCGCGGCGGTTTCGGTCCGGAGCCGCGAGTGGCCCAGCGTTACGGGCCGGATGCCTTGCTGCCGGGCCAGCTCAATTTCAGTCGGGGTAAAGTCGCCTTCGGGCCCAATAAGGATGCAGCAGCCGGCCCCTGCGGCCGCTACCCGCGCCAGCGCCGTCCTTTCGCCCGCCTCCAGGTGCGCAATAAAAGCTGTGGCAGCCGCTAGGGTGGGCAGAAAGTTGGTGAAGTCGGTCAGCTCGTCGAGCTGTGGCAGCCACGCCTGCCCCGACTGTTTGAGGGCACTCACGGCAATTTTCTCCAGCCGGTCCAGCTTTAGCTCCCGCCGCTCGGAGCGGGCGCAGCGCAGAAACGTTATGCGCTCCACACCGATTTCCACCGCTTTTTCTACCAGCCATTCCATGCGGTCCAGGTTTTTGGTAGGCGCCACAGCTAGGTGGGTGAAATACGGGCGGGCCGGTATTGCTTCATGGTGCCTGATGTGCAGCTGACAGCGTTTGGGGTTGGCGTCGGCTACTTCGGCCTGGTAGTGGCCGCCGCGCCCGTCCACCAACTCCACGGCCCCGCCAACGCTGAGGCGCAGCACCCGCACGGCGTGCTTGCTTTCATCTTCGGGCAGCGTGTAGAGAGAGCCGGTGAGGTCGGGGGCGTAAAAAGTAGGCATGGGGCAAAAGTATCACTTCCGGGGCTCAGAAGCGAAAATGGTACTTGTCGGAGCCCCTCCGGAAGCTCAATACTACCGCACTTTACGCATCCAAGCGTGCCATGGAGCGTACAAGAAAGCTTTCCAACCCGAACTCTTCTACGCTATGACACCCAAACTCAAGAAACTATCCCAGCAAGTAGTGGTCATCACCGGTGCCTCGTCCGGCATCGGCCTCGTCACGGCGCGCATGGCCGCCAAACAAGGCGCTAAGCTCGTGCTAGCCGCCCGCAGTGAGGACGCGCTGCGCCAACTCACCGACGAAATCAGCCACGGCGGCGGCCACGCCACCTACGTGGTAGCCGACGTGAGCAAGCAGGAGGATGTGAAGCGCATTGCCCAGGCGGCTCAGGCCACCTACGGCGGCTTCGACACCTGGATCAACGACGCGGGCGTTTCCATTTATGGCAAAATCGAAGATGTCCCGATTGAGGATATGCGTAAGCTCTTCGAAACCAACTTCTGGGGGCTGATCTACGGCTCCCTGGAAGCTACCAAACACCTGAAGCAGCGCGGTGGCGCCATCATCAATATTGGCAGCATTCTATCAGAAAGCACGGCCATTCTGCAAACCATTTACTCCGCCAGCAAGCACGCTGTGAAGGGCTTCACCGACGGCCTGCGCATGGAGCTGGAAATGGACGAAGCCCCCGTCGTCGTCACGCTCATCAAGCCTGCTGCCATTGATACGCCGTATCCGCTGCACGCCAAAAATTACATGGAGCGCGAGGCGAAGCACGCCGCGCCGGCCTACGCGCCCGAAACCGTGGCCCGTGCCATCCTGCACTGCTGCGAAAACCCCGAGCGGGAAATAACGGTAGGTGGTGGCGGCAGAATGATAACGACCATGGCTCACTTCGCACCGCGCCTGCTCGATAAGTTCATGGAAAACGTATTTGCCAAGCAGGAAAAAGCTGATTACGCGCCGCGCCCCCTCAACCAGAATGGCCTCGACCACGCTGCCGGCCACCTCGAAGAGCGCGGCAACTACCCTGGTCACACCCGGGAAAGCAGCTATTATACCACCGCCACGTTGCATCCCTTCGTAACAGCGGCCGTGGCGGGAGCCGTCGGGCTGGGAGTGGCAGCGCTGGTGCGAAAGTCGAAAAACGGCTCTGCTGCTACCAACGGGCAGATGAAGGAAGCTCAGAATGCACAGTGGGTAGAGTAAGTCTTAAGCGGTCGTCCGCAGTAGGGTTGAGCGTTATGCTGTGCTAGTCGAAGCATGACGCTTTACCCTACGCGGAGGACCGCTTGAACAGCTTCCACATAAGCAGAAAAAGCCCCGTCGGTAGCTACCGACGGGGCTTTTCTTGTGGACTGAAACTAGAAACCTAGGCGGTTACTTCGACCACCTTCGGTGCTCCTGCCAGAATTTGCTCGTTGGCAAAGTCAGCGTACTTCCGGAAGTTGTTCACGAACTTATCGGCCAGCGACGCGGCTGTTTTGTCGTAGCCTTCCTTGTCCGACCACGTGTTGCGCGGGTCCAGGATTTCGGTGGGCACATTGGGTACCGAGGCCGGAACTTCAACGCCGAAGATGGGGTGCTTGGTGAACGAAACCTCGTTCAACTCGCCGTTCAGGGCGGCCGTAATCATGGCGCGGGTGTAGCTCAGCTTCATGCGCGAGCCCACACCGTAGCTACCACCGGTCCAGCCCGTGTTGATCAGCCACACGTTTACGTCGGGGTTCTCGTCCATCTTCCGGCCCAGCATCTCCGCATACTTAGTGGGGTGCAATGGCAGGAATACGGCTCCGAAACAGGCTGAAAACGTCGTTTGCGGCTCTGTGATTCCCATTTCTGTGCCCGCCACCTTCGCCGTGTAGCCCGACATGAAGTGGTACATAGCGTGGCTCTTGTCGAGCTTGCTGATGGGAGGCAAAACGCCGAACGCATCGGCCGTCAGGAAGAAAATGTTCTTGGGAGCATCCGCTACCGACGGCTCAATGGCGTTGTCGATGTAGTGGATAGGGTAGGCCGTGCGGGTATTCTCCGTCACCGACTTGTTGGCATAATCCACGGTGTGGGTGCCGGGGATAAAGCGCGTGTTTTCGACAATCGAACCGAACTTAATAGCGTCCCAGATCTGGGGCTCTTTCTCCTGGCTCAGGTCGATAACTTTGGCGTAGCAGCCGCCCTCGAAGTTGAAGATGCCCGCGTCGGGTGTCCAGCCGTGCTCGTCGTCGCCAATCAGGCCCCGGTTTGGGTCAGCGGAAAGGGTGGTTTTACCAGTGCCCGAAAGGCCAAAGAATACGGCCGTGTCGCCTTGCTCACCTACGTTGGCCGAGCAGTGCATCGAGAGGGTGTTGCGCTCGTGGGGCAGCAGGTAGTTCAGTACTCCAAAGATGCCTTTCTTCATCTCACCGGCGTAGCCCGTGCCGCCAATCAGAATCATCTTCTTGGTGAAATTCAGAATGGCGAAGTTGGCCTGGCGTGTTCCGTCTACGGCTGGGTCGGCTTCGAAGCCGGGGGCGCAGATGATGGTAAAGTCGGGCGTCCAGCTCGTGTCGGCACCCTCTTCGGGCCGCAGGAACATGTTGTAGCAAAATAAGTTATGCCATGCCTGCTCATTCACTACCCGAAGCTTGAGCTGGTAGTCGGGGTTGGCTCCGGCATACGCCTCACGCACGTATAGTTCTTTGTCGGCCAGGTACTGCACCATCTTGGTGTGGAGCTGGTCGAACTTGTCGGCATCGAAAGGAATGTTGATATCACCCCACCACACCGAATCGGCTGTGTTGGCGTCCTTCACCACGAAGCGGTCTTTGGGCGAGCGACCCGTGAACTTGCCGGTGTCGGCCATCAGGGCTCCGTTGTCGGTAAGCGTGCCTTCGCCACGGCGCAGCGCGTGTTCCACGAGTTCAGCGGGCGTCAGATTAAGGTGCACTTCGCCGGTTTGGGTGAAACCGAGCGGCTGCAAACGATTGTGGAGAGTAGCGGTAGCGGCAGTGTCCTTCATGGGGCCGGGAGCGAGATGAAATGGGTGGGAGATTGGGAAATCGTAGGGCAAAAATAGACAAAAAACCGATGCCGCCGTGTCTAGATGCGGTTTAGCTTAAAACCACAGCGAAAATTCGCTGCCGGCGGTTACAGTGGTAACCGGAACAGGCCCTAACGGTTGCCAATTGCGAAAGTTTTGTAGTTTTACCAACCACCCGTCTGGTTGCAGCCAGCGGCTCTTTTCCCCTCTTTCCACTTTTATTTCCCCTTCATGCAATCAGCCTCCGCCGTACGCGAGCCATCACCTGTGCCCGCGTCGACTGGTCATCCTAAGGGCCTGTACGTGCTCTTCGCCACCGAAATGTGGGAACGTTTCAGCTATTACGGCATGCGGGCCCTGTTGTCGCTCTACATGCTCAAGGCTCTCCTGATGAACAAGGAGATGTCGTCGCTCATCTACGGCAACTATACTTCCCTAGTGTATCTGACGCCGCTGCTGGGCGGCTACATGGCCGACCGGTACTGGGGCAACCGCCGCTCCATCCTGGTAGGGGGCTTGCTGATGGCCGCTGGGCAGTTTGCTTTGTTTTTCTCGGCTTCCATGTACGGTGCCGGCCAGACCGAAGTACCCCAGGCGCAGTTGCTACTGTTCTTCATCGGCCTGGGCTGCCTGATTTTCGGTAATGGCTTTTTCAAGCCCAATATCTCCTCCATGGTTGGGTCGCTTTATCCAAAAGGCGATTCCCGTATTGATGCGGCCTACACCATTTTCTACATGGGTATCAACCTGGGCGCGTTTTTCTCGCCTCTGGTGTGCGGTACGCTCGGCGACACCGGCAATCCAGCTGACTTTAAGTGGGGTTTCCTGGCGGCCGGTATCGGTATGCTCATTGGCAGTCTCACGTTTGAGCTGCTGAAAAACAAATACGTAATCACCGCCGAAGGCACTCCGCTGGGCGCCAAGCCCGAGCGTACCGTGGAACACTCGCCGGTAGTACCGGTGCAGACCGACGGCCCCGTGCGTGCCGAAACCATTGCCCGGCCCGCTAAGAGCTTCGCCAGTAAGCTGCCCATGCTTATCGGCCTGTTTGTGGTGGTGTATGCCGCCATTGCCTGGCTCATGAATCGCGACTGGATTGGCGCTCTGGTGTTCTCCGCTATGATTGTAGCGCCCGTTACCATCCTGACCGACCCTACGCTCACGGCCCGCGAGAAGCAGAAGATCTACGTCATTTTCATCCTGAGCTTCTTCGTAATCTTCTTCTGGGGTACGTTTGAGCAGGCTGGCGCGTCGCTCACCTTCTTCGCCGACGAGCAAACTGACCGGACGCTAGGTTCCTCGGTAGTGCCGGCATCCTATTTCCAGTCGGCCAACGCCTTGTTCATTATTGTGTTTGCTCCAATCTTCGCCGTCCTCTGGACCTGGATGGGCAAGCGCGGCACCGAGCCTTCCTCTCCGCTGAAAATGTCTATCAGCTTAATGCTGATGGCCGTGGGCTACCTCATCATTGCCTTCGGCGTGAAAGGCGTCGATGCCAACACCAAAGTGAGCATGTTCTGGCTGATTACCATGTACATGGTGCACACCTTCGCTGAGCTGTGCCTGTCGCCTATCGGGCTGGCGCTGGTAAACAAGCTGGCTCCGGCCCGCTTTGCTTCCCTGCTGATGGCCGTGTGGTTTCTGGCTACGGCCGCTGGTAACAAGCTGGCCGGCGTGCTGTCGGGACTGTATCCTCCCGGCCCCGCCGAATTTGCCAAAGCCACCAAGGAGGGCATCGACCTGCCCGCCATCCTCAACGGCACCACGCCGGCTACAGCCGATGTTACAACCAAGCTGGCTGGGTTGGAGCTTACCTCAAACTGGCCCAGCTTCCTCGGCTTCCAGATCACCACCCTCTACGACTTCTTCATGATCTTCGTGGGGCTGTCGGCTGTAGCGTCGCTCATCCTATTCGTGCTCTATAAGCGCCTGAACACGATGATGGCCGAGCCAGTAGCGGCGGCGTAACTTCCGTTTGCTCCAACAAAAAAGCCCTGCCAAACTATTCTGGCAGGGCTTTTTTGTGTTTTGTAGCGTACAGTAATTCGATGATTCAGCTGGTTCTGTCGGATGCTGGCTCATGGAGTCCCATCTTGCTTTAAGAGCCTATCCAAATAGGCATTATTTTCGGGTATGGCAACGACTCAAGAATTCATCATTTCCGATGCCTTGTGGGAGCGTCTGCGGCCGCTGCTGCCGGTGCATACCCCGAAGGCTCATCCCCTT
>NZ_SRLD01000077.1 GCF_004745955.1 Hymenobacter elongatus
GCGGGCCGCGCAGGCCCGCACCGAGCAGGCCCTCAAGGCGGCCTTGCACGAGGCCATCGCCTGGATCAGCAGCCCCGATGCCCGCCACTGGTTTGCCCACTGCGGCTATCACGTACCGGCTCGGTAGCAACTGGCCACACTGTTCACGAAACCGCTATAAGGCAGAGGCAACAATAGTTCATAAACCGATTTTAGTCCAGTACTGGCTTACTTCTTCAAATATCCCACCATCAGCTCCGCCGCTTTCTTCGCCGCGTTGTTGCGCCCCAGCTTCTCGCGCAGCTCGGCGTAACCGGCTTTTTGCTGCGCAATAAACGCGTCGTCCTGCAATACTTTTTTGAGTTCGGTGACGAGGTTGCGGGAATTGAATTCGCCTTGAATCAGCTCTTTCACAACTTCCTTACCGGCAATGAGGTTGACCAGGGAAATGTAAGGCACTTTAATAACGGCCTTGCCAATGGCGTAGGAAACGGCGCTGGTACGGTAGCACACCACCTGGGGCACGTCGAACAGAGCGGTTTCGAGGGTAGCGGTGCCGCTGGTGACCAGGGCCGCCTTGGCATGGGTGAGCAGGTCGTAAGTTTCGTCGAAGAGGATGCGGACGTTGTTGCGCTCGAAGTTGGCGTAGTAGTTCCGGTCGAGGTTGGTGACGCCGGCCACCACGAACTGATAGTCCAGAAAGGGCGGGATGATGGCCGTCATTTCGTAGAGCATCTCCTCAATTTCCTGCTTACGGGAGCCGGGCAGCACGGCAATAATGGGCCGGGCGGGGTCGAGGCTGTTGCGCTGGTGGAAGTCGGTGGAGGGCTGGTGGTCGGCAATGGCATCGACGGTAGGGTTGCCGATGTAGTCGACCTGGTAGTCGAAGCGCTGGTAGAACTCGGCTTCGAAGGGCAGAATGACGAACATTTTATCGACCAAGGCCTTCACGGTATGCACGCGACCCTGGTTCCAGGCCCAGATTTTGGGCGAGATATAGTAGAACACTTTGAAGCCCTGGGCCTTGGCAAACTTGGCGACCCGCAGGTTGAACCCAGCGTAATCGACCAGAATCACGACATCGGGCTGGTAGGCCATGATGTCGCGCTGGCACTCCTTGAGGTAGCCCCGAAACTTAAGAATACTGGTAGCCGCTTCCCAGAAGCCCATAATGGCCATTTCCTGGTAGTGGTGCACAAGCGTGCCGCCCTGCTCCTGCATCATGTCGCCGCCCCAGCCGCGGAATTCGGCGGCCGGGTCTTGCTGCCGCAGCTCGCGCATGAGGTGGGCGGCGTGGAAGTCGCCGGAACGCTCACCAGCAATCAAGTAATATTTCATTGGGTTGAAATGCGGCGGTTGATGGCCTATTCAAAACTTATTGCGGCTGTCCTGCTGCGCTTGCCGCAGCCTCTCTACTGCAATGGTAATCGGAGTACTGTGGCGGAAGAGAGGCTTCGACTGCGCGGACGCCAGATGAAGCAGGACACTGCCAATTACGGCATTCTACTCGCCGTAATATTCTACGAAGTTGCGGGGCGTTTCGTAGAGTTTGATGCAGTGGAGCTGGGCAGTGGAAATTTTGGGGATTTCGCGGGCCAGAATTTGCCAGAATGCCACCACCAGATTCTCAGTGCTGGCCAGCTGGCCGGCCATGAAAGGGACGTCGAGGTTGAGGTTTTTGTGGTCTACCTGATCCACGATGTGCTCCCGGATGAGGGTGCTAAGCTGCTTAAGGTCGATGACGAAGCCGGTTTCGGGGGCTGGCTGACCTTTCACGGTCACGATGAGGTCGTAGTTGTGGCCGTGCCAGTTGGCATTGGAGCAAGGTCCGAATACTTCTGTATTGCGCTCTGCGGTCCAGGTGGGGTTGTAGAGCTTGTGAGCGGCGTTGAAATGCTCCTGCCGGCTGACGTAAATCATTCGTTGGGGTACTGAAGTGGAGTGGTTGCCTGCTGAGAAGCCCCGGCCAGGCTGACATAATCAGCGGCGGAGCAGGCAGCAGCGGGCACCAGTGTTAAAGCGTCACGCGCTTTTTGCGCAGCAAATATACGAAGAACGGTACGCCGAATAAGGCCGTGATAAGCCCTACCGGTAAGCCGGCCGGCGGATAGAGCAGCCGGGCCAGCAGGTCGCAGCCCAGCAGGAAGTCGGCCCCGAGCAGGGCGCAGAACAGCAAGTTGGCCTTGCCCGTAACGCCCAGCAGCCAGCGCGTCAGGTGCGGAATCATCAGGCCCACGAAGCCCACGGGGCCACACAGCGCCACTACGCAGCCCGTAAGCGTGGCCGCCGTCACGACCAGAATCCAGCGGGTGCGGGCTACGTGCACGCCCAGGGTTTGGGCTCGCTCCTCGCCCAGCAGCAGCACGTTAAGGTCTTTTTGCAGGAAAACGAGCAGCACCAGCGCCGCCGCCAGGGCCCCGGCCGGATACGGCAGCACGTCCCAGCCGGCCCGCTCGAAGCTGCCCATGGCCCAGAATACGACCGTTCGCAGCTTGCCTTCGGAACTAGACATAAAGGTGAGCAGCCCACCCAAAGCGGCGGTGAGGGAGCTGATGGCCACACCCGCGAGCAGCAGCTGACCCGGAATAAGCTGGCCGCGCTGGCTACCCAATGCCACAACAATGAGCGTAGTGACCAGCGCCCCCACCAGCGCGGCCACGGGTGGCAGGTACACACCTCCCACGGTTAAAGTAGTGAGCAGAGAATAGCAGAGAATAGCGCCCAGCGAAGCACCCGAGGCCGTCCCCAGCAGGTAAGGGTCAGCCAGCGCGTTATTGACCATGGCCTGCATCAGATAGCCGCTCACGGCCAGGCCGGCCCCGGCCAGCAACGCCATAACGATGCGCGGCAGCCGCAGCTCGACCAATGCCAGCTGCACCGGGTCGGCGGGGGTATAGTGCAGCAGCGTGTGGGCAATGAAGGCGTAGTCGGTGGCGAAGCTGCCGATGCGCAGGCCCAGCACGACCAGCAGCACCATCAGCGCCAGGCTGGCCAGAATCCAGGGGACGGCGCGGCGCGTCATGGCATGCGTAACAAGTGTTGCAGCTCCCGCACCGCCTCCACGACGCGGGGACTGGGGCGCTCCATCAGGCTACCCGTGATGCCGTAGACGCGGCGGTTCTGGTAGGCTTTGATGCGTTTCAGCTCCGGGTAATTTTTGAAAAACGTGCTATCCAGCTTGCCGAAGCTGCCGCCGATGAGCACGTCGGGGTTGAGCTTGAGAATATACTCGCGGGTAAGAGCCGGGTAAGGCTGGGGAAAGTGCTCGGTTACGGCATTCTGGCCCCCGGCGAGACGAATCCGGTCGGTGAAGAGCGTATTCTCGCCGTAGACGTAAATCGGGTCTTGCCAGGTGATGGCCAGCACGCGGGGCCGCGTTGCGCTGACGGCCACCTCCTGCTCCAGCGTTTTCAGCTTGGCGGCCAGCGAATCGGTGATTTTGTGGGCCTGGGGGGCGCGGCCCAGCAGGCGGCCCAGGTCGGTGAGGCCGCGCATAATGTCGGTTACTTTCGTGTAGCGCTGGCAATACACCGGGATGCCGAGCTTTTCCAGGCGGGCAATATCATCGAGCGAGGTAATGCCTTCCACGGTAAATACCACATCGGGGTGCAACGCCACGAGGCCTTCCAGATCGAGCGGGTAGCTGTTGATGACGGGCTTGCGCAGGGCCGCCGCAGGAAAATCACAGACCTGGGTGCGGGCTATGATAGTAGCGGTATCGGCCACGGCGTAGAGCATTTCCGTCATGGACGCGGCCAGGGACATGATACGGCGCGGGTGAGCCGGAATGGTAAGCGAGTGGCCGAGGTCGTCGGTGACGTGCTGCGACGTTTCAGCCGCCGCCGCCGCCGCCGGTTTGTCGTCAGAGTGACAGCCAATGAGCAGAACGAGCAACGGAAGGCCGATAAAGAGCCGGGAGAGCAAACGCGTCATGGGCCAAAGGTAGTGCGGGGCACGCAAGCACCAGCTGCTTTTCGTCGGGACTCGGCGTCCTCTGCGCCGGCCTCTGCGTACCTCTGCGGGAACCGTCGTGGCAAAACGGAGCTGTTGGGGCACAGCAGCGCGGAGCCACCCATCGTTTTTCCCTACTTTTGGCCAAAATACCAACCTTATGATTGTTGTCACCGGAGCGGCCGGCTTTATTGCCAGCTGCCTTGTTACCCGCCTGAACGCCGCCAATTTCAACGATATCGTGGTGGTGGATAATTTCGCCGTGGAGCGCAAGCTTGCCAACCTCAAAGGCAAGCGCCTGCGCGAATACGTGGACCGCAACGAGTTTTTTGAGTGGCTCGACAAAAACCACGCGGAGGTGGAGTTCATCTTCCACCTGGGCGCCCGCACCGATACCGCCGAGCAGGACCGCGCAGTGTTTGACCTGCTCAATGTGGAGTATTCGCAGAAAATGTGGCGCGCCTGCTGCCAGTATCAGCTGCCGCTGGTGTATGCGTCGTCGGCGGCTACCTACGGCTCGGGCACGCTGGGCTACTCCGACGAAGACGCACTACTGCCGCTACTGAAGCCCCTGAACCCGTACGGCGACTCAAAAAATGACTTCGACAACTGGGCCATGAATCAGCCGGAAAAGCCGTTTTTCTGGGCGGGACTCAAGTTTTTCAATGTATACGGGCCCAATGAATATCACAAGGGCCGCATGGCTTCGGTGATTTTTCATGCCTTCGAGCAAATCCGGCAAACGGGGTCGATGACGCTGTTCCGCTCGCACAACCCGGACTTTGCCGACGGCGAGCAGAAGCGGGACTTCGTGTACGTGAAGGACGTGGTGGAAGTGTGCTACTTTTTGATGCGCAACCGCCAGCATTCGGGCATCTACAACCTCGGGGCCGGCGAAGCCCGCACCTTCCTCGACCTGACGCTCAACACGTTCAAAGCCCTGGACCGTACCGCCGACATCCACTTCCGCGACACGCCCGAGGATATTCGCGACACCTATCAGTACTTCACCCAGGCCGAAATGCAGAAGCTGCGCGGCATCGGCTACGACCGCCCCTTCACCCGGCTCGAAGACGGCATCGACGACTACGTGCGCAACTACCTCATCCCGGGCCAGTACCTGTAGCATTCCGGCTAGTGTGCAGCGGTCTGCTGCGGGCATTTCGTCTTTTTCTGCCGCCCGGTCGTAGCTATACGGCCGGGCGGCTTGCGTTCCGGCGGCCAGTTTTGCGGAGCTGGGAACGGCTCTATTTCCCAGAACGGATTTTTTAGCGCATTTTCTCCCCGCAATTGCGCGCTGCTCCTACCCCACAACCAGCCACGGTGTCACAAAGAACCATTACGATTCTGGGCGGAGGCTTCTCCGGCTCCATGCTGTTGGTGCAGCTCGCCCGGCTCACGGGCGGCCCCTATGCCTGCGACGTGCACATAGTGGAGCCGCGCGCCACGCCAGGGCCGGGCCTGGCGTATTCGGCACGGCGCAAAGAATACCTGCTCAATGTGCGGGCACCGTTTCTGAGCGCCTTTCCGCACGAGCCCACGCATTTTGCCGACTGGCTGCGTACCACCAACGCCCCGGTGTGCGCGGGCGGCTTCTGCTCCCGCCAGACGTATGGGCGCTATCTGCAGCACCTCACCGAAGAAGTGTTGGCCTGGCCCTCGGCAACGGGGATGCGGTTTTTCTTCCACCATCAGAAAGCCGTAGCGGCTACCCTAGCCCCCGACGGCGCTTCGGCTACGGTACGGCTGGCCGACGGACACGAAATCAACAGCCACCAGGTCGTGCTGGCATTGGGCAACTTCCCGCCGGCCCCCGACCTGCGCATCAGTCCGGCCGTTCGGGCCAGCCCCACCTACCACAGCAACCCCTGGGGCCCGCAGGCGCTCCAAAATATCCAGCCCGACCACACAGTATTGCTAATCGGCTCGGGACTAACGGCAGTGGATGTGCTGCTGGGGCTGGCCGCCGATGGGCACCACGGCACCGTCACGGTGGTGTCGCGCAATGGCCGCTGGCCCACGGTGCACGGGCCGCTGGGCCAAAGCTACCCCAGCTTTTACGCCACCGAGCTAGCCAGCCTGACGACAGTAGCCGACGTGGTACGCGTGGTTCGGCAGCACACCCGGGCGGCGGCCGCGCAGGGCCTCGACTGGCGGCCCGTTATCGACTCGCTGCGGCCCGACCTGGGGCGCATCTGGCAGGCATGGCCCGAGGTGGAACAGGCGCGGTTTCTGCGGCACGTGGCTTCCATCTGGTCGGTGGTGCGGCACCGCAGCCCGCCCCAGAATACGCTGGCCGTGCAGCAAATGCTGGACGCAGGCACCGTGCAGCTGCGCCTGGGCCGGGTAACGGACATTCAGCCCGCTGGCCCCGATCTGGAAGTCAGTATCAGTCGGCGGGGGGAGCAGGAGCAGCTGGTGGTGCGGCACGTTATTTCCTGCACGGGCCCGCTCTTGAACTACAGTCGGGTTCAGGATCCGTTGGCAAACAGCCTGCGCAGTGCGGGTCACCTGGTGCCCGATGCGCTGCAGTTGGGCATTCAAACGGATGAGCACGGAGCACTGCTCGATATGCAGGGCCGGGCGTCCACGATATTCTTCACGCTGGGCCCAAGCCGCCGGCCCGCCTATTTCGAATCGACGGCGGTGCCGGAGCTGCGGCAGCAGGCGGTGGCGCTGGCCCAGCATCTACAGGCCGATATTCCGCAGGGCTGAAAACGCGGGGGCTTTGTGAGAAGCAACAGAACGGCCGCCTGTCGAAGCATCATAATTCCCAGGCACATTGTACCTCTACTTTGGCAGGTTAAGGGGCGTGCGGCCGGGGGTGCTTGGGGGTATTAGCTCGTGCCCGCTGGTGCACGGCAGCCAGTAAGGCATCATCTTGGTGGAGTAGGTTTTGTAGGTTTTGCAGCTTT
>NZ_SRLD01000078.1 GCF_004745955.1 Hymenobacter elongatus
GCTGCAAAACCTACAAAACCTACTCCACCAAGATGATGCCTTACTGGCTGCCGTGCACCAGCGGGCACGAGCTAATACCCCCAAGCACCCCCGGCCGCACGCCCCTTAACCTGCCAAAGTAGAGTTATGTAGTCACGCAAAAGTAATCGTAGCAAAAAAGGCCGGCATGCTTTATCTGGCGTCCGCTTGTCGAAGCATCTCTACTGCGTCACTAACCCTTCTGACTGGAGTACATGCGTGGTAGAGATGCTTCGACAAGCGGACGCCAGATAAAGCATGACGTTCTAAATTCAACACGTTTACTTCTGCACGACCACTTAATTCAGGAACCAGTCTAACAATTGTATGACGCCTGCTCGTCGCGCCGACCAAAAAAACGCTTACCGCTTCTTCGATTTGGCGGCTTGCTGCCGGTCGCGCATCAGCGCCCGCAGCTCGTCTTCTTTGGAGGTGGGCGGCAGCAGCCGGTACTGCGAGCCCAGCTTCTCTACGCGCACCAGCCGGGCCCCGCGCAGCTCCTCGCGCAGCGCGCTGAGCCGGGAATATTCGGCGTAGAGATGCGCGGCAAACAGCGCCACCTGCGGCCGCAGCGACTCGAAGGCATTGAGCGCCGTCAGCCAGGAAACAATGCGCTGGTATACGTCGCGGCCCCGGCCGTTAAGGCTGTCCTGCAATAAGGCTTCGGTGTGTTCCATCACGGCATCGAGGCATTCGTTGGGCCGGGTGCGGGCGGCCAGCGCCAGCACGGCCGGGCTGGTGCGCTGCCAGCCCCAGTTGTGGCGCAGCAGGTAGGGCAGCAACTCGGCGTCGCGGTTTTCGGCGGCCAGCAGCTCGGCCCCAAACAGCAGCCCGGCATCCGACCGACTGCCCAGCGCCAACTGCTCTTCCACAAACTGCTGCCGCCGCGCGGCACTCCAGTAGCGTTTCAGCTCGTGGTAGTCGTCGAGGCTGTGGGCGTTGCGGCAGCGCTGCTCCAGGGCCGCCAGGTACAGGGGCTCGTCTTCGGCGGGCGTCAGGTGGGTGAGAATATACGGGTTGAGCTGCGGGTAGAAGCGCGGTTGCCACTGGCTGAGTACGCGCAGCAGGGTCGGCCGGTCGTGGTGCTGACGGTAGTGGTCGAGCAGTTGGATGGTCAGCGTGACGTCCTGGTCGGCAAACTCCTCGGCCGTACGCAGCCACAGCGCGTCGTCGGCCAGCACTTCGGCCACGCGCAGCAGCACGTGGGCCAGATCGATAGTCGTTATCGGCCTCTGTTCCAGCAGCGGCAGCAGGCGGGTGGCCGTGGCCGGGTCGTGGGCCAGGCCGTGCAGCAGCGGCTGGAAATAGGCCGGCAGCGGCGCCGGGGCCGGATAGCGCCCAAACAGCAGCGCCAGCGCGGCTTCGGTTTCGGCGGCCGCAAACGGCCGCGTTTCCAGCAGCGCCTCCACCCCAAGCTCGCTCAGCCGGTTCAGCCAGCATTCGAGCACGTGCTGCGGGTAGCCTTCGTAGCTGAACAGGTCGTAGTCGTCGTCGGCCGGCTCGGTGGCCGCGGCCGCGCCCTCGCACACGCCTATCCAACAGCGCAGCGCCTCGGCAAGCCGGCCGCCCTGCACGGCCGCCGCCACGGCCAGCGCGTAGGGTTCCAGCACTTCGGCAATGGCCGCGTTGGCCAGCTCCAGCATTCCGTCGCCCTCGTCATAGCGGTAGTCTTCGTAAAATTCGGCGTGCTCGCTCAGCTGCTCGTCATCAAAAGCCAGGTCCGACAACGCTTCGTACACCTCGGTGCTGATGCTGTCGGGGGTGGCTTCGGCGGGGGCAGCAGCGGCGACCGGCGGCGCGGCTCCGGCGGCTCCGGCGGGCGCGACGCGGGCCAGAAACTGCTGGCGCAGGTCGGGGCGGGCGCGCAGCAGCTCGGCCAGAAACGCCAGCTGCGTGTCGGCGGCAGTATCGCGCAGGGCGGTTTCCAGCACTTTGGGGCTGTTTTCCAGGGAATCCGGCCAGGCTGCGGCTTGCAGCTGCGGCCCGAATTTGTGTAGCACCGCCAGCCCCAGCGCCACCCGGTGCTTGCAGATGCCCTCAAAATCGTAGGGGCAGGTGCAGCGCAGCCGGTCACCCGCCGGCAGCAGCGTCAGCTTCACCTGGTAGCGGCCGGAGGAGCCGCGCACCTTGGCCGTGAACGTGTCGGCCTCCCGGCTGATGCTACCCACGGAGCCGTCGCGGAAATAGGCTTCGCCCCGCGCGAAGCTCGCCGGCGAGGACAGGGATTGAAGATACTGGCGCGTAAACATGGGCGTAAAGGCTGATTAAGGAGCGCTGCATTTCGTCCGGGGCGGGGCCAGCGGGCCGCAGCTACTGTCAGCCCGAATATAGCAGCCCCCGGCCGCACTCTGGCAAAGCGGGCCGCCGCCGGGGCAGCTTTCGGCCCCCACCCACCGGGAAACCGCGGTAAACCGCCGTATCGACCTGCCTCTGATCAACTCAAAACACCCCGCCCCCAACGGCCCTAGCGGCCGGCTCCCCCGCTCCCTTCGGAAAGGGGGCCGGGGCCTGAGGCGCACCGTTGCGTCTTTCCCGGCATTTCCGCGTATTTTCGCCGCTTCACACGCAGCAGAGAACCCATGCCCGGCTACCATCCCCAGGATATTGAGAAGAAGTGGCAAGCCCACTGGAAAGACCAGCAGACTTTCAGGGCCGATAACGCCTCCGCGAAGCCCAAATACTACGTGCTCGATATGTTCCCGTACCCTTCCGGGGCGGGGCTGCACGTGGGGCACCCGCTGGGCTACATTGCCTCCGATATCGTGTCGCGCTACAAGCGGCTGCGGGGCTTCAACGTGCTGCATCCCATGGGCTTCGACTCGTTTGGGCTGCCCGCCGAGCAGTACGCCATCCAGACCGGCCAGCACCCGGCCCTCACCACCGAGCAGAACATCGGCACCTACATCCGCCAGCTCAGCTCCCTGGGTTTCAGCTACGACTGGAGCCGGGAGGTGCGCACCTCCGACCCGGCCTACTATAAGTGGACGCAGTGGATTTTCCTCAAGCTGTTCAACTCCTGGTACAACCTGGACACGAACCAAGCCGAGCCGCTGAAAACCCTGCTCGATAAGTTTGCCGAAAACGGCAGCGCAGGAATCCGCGCGGCCGGCGACGAGGAAGAGCGTCACAGCTTCACCAACGGGCAGTGGAAGCTGTTCAGCGAGAAGCAGCGCCTGCAGGCCGTGCACCCCTACCGCCTGGCCTACCAGCAGGACACCTACGTGAACTGGTGCCCCGGCCTGGGCACGGTGTTAAGCAACGACGAAGTAAAGGACGGCCTCTCCGAGCGGGGCGGCTTCCCCGTGGAGCGCCGCCTGATGCCCCAGTGGAACCTGCGCATCACCGCCTACGCCGACCGCCTCCTCCAGGGCCTCGATACCCTCGACTGGCCCGACGCGGTGAAGGAAATGCAGCGCAACTGGATCGGCAAAAGCATCGGCGCCGAAGTCGAATTCAGAATTCAGAATTCGGCTGAGGAATCCGCCGAGGACCAACAACCAACAACCAATACCCAACAACCAACCATCAAGGTCTACACCACCCGCGTGGACACGATTTACGGCGCGACGTTTCTGGTGCTGGCCCCCGAGCACGAGCTGGTAGCCGAGCTGACCACGCCCGGGCAGCAGGCCACCGTTCAGGACTACATCGATGCCACCAAGCGCCGCTCGGAGCGCGACCGGATGGCCGACACCAAAACCGTGTCGGGTGCCTTCACCGGCTCTTTCGGTATCAACCCACTCAGCGGCGAGCCGGTGCAGATCTGGATTGCCGACTACGTGCTGGCCGGCTACGGCACCGGCGCGGTGATGGCCGTACCCAGCGGCGACCAGCGCGACTACGTGTTTGCCAAAAACTTCCGCCTGCCCATCATCCCGGTTACCGATGCCCAGCAGATTGAGGAGCAGGCCGACCCGACCAAGGAAGGCCGCTACATCAACTCCGAGCTGATCAACGGCCTCACCTATAAGGAAGCCACCCACAAGCTGATTCAGCACCTCGAAGCCAACGGTATCGGCAAAGGTAAAACCAACTTCCGCATCCGCGACGCCATCTTCGGCCGGCAGCGCTACTGGGGCGAGCCGATTCCGATTTACTACAAGGAAGGCGTGGCCTACGGCGTGGCCGAAGCCGACCTGCCGCTGGTGCTGCCCGAAATCGACGAGTACAAGCCCACCGAAACCGGCGAGCCGCCCCTGGGCCGCGCCAAGGACTGGAAATACAAAGGCCTCTACGACTACGAGCTGAGCACCATGCCCGGCTGGGCCGGCTCCAGCTGGTACTACCTGCGCTACATGGACCCGCACAACGCCGAGCGTTTCGTGGGCGAGGAAGCCGAGCAGTACTGGCAGAATGTCGACTTATATCTCGGTGGCGCAGAGCACGCTACGGGCCACCTGCTCTACTCCCGCTTCTGGCACCTGTTCCTGAAAGACCTCGGCCTGGTGACGGCCAATGAACCGTTTCAGAAGCTCATTAATCAGGGCATGATTCTGGGCCGGTCCAACTTCGTGCATCGGTTGAGTGACATCTGGGGCTATGACATTCAAGATTCCAAGGAGCCAGAATGGATGGAAGTAGAGCCAACTGTATTTATTTCAAATGAACTCCACCAGAGACTTAATTCTGGAAAGTCAAGTGCTACCGAAAAAGCTTGGGTAGAGTCAAAATTGAATGAGAAGGCCATTTTCTGGAATGCCATTAACAGTAAGAGTGTCTCATTGAAAGTAAATTTCGATGACATAGATTTTAGTAAGTCTCAGCCAATTCATGTTGATGTTTCATTAGTTGACAACGATATCCTCGATATACAAGCATTAGAGAAATGGCGTACCGACTTTGCAAACGCGCTTTATATTAGCGAGCCAGATGGACAATTCATTTGTAGTTGGGAAGTCGAGAAGATGTCGAAGTCGAAGTACAACGTGGTGAGCCCGGACGTGCTGATTGAACGGTACGGAGCCGACGCGCTGCGCCTCTACGAAATGTTCCTGGGCCCCTTGGAGCAGTACAAGCCCTGGAACACCAACGGCATGAGCGGCGTGGCGGGCTTCCTCAAGAAGCTCTGGCGCCTCTACCATCCCCAGGATGGTGGCTTCGCCGTGACCGACGAAGCCGCGGCCCCCGCCGAGCTGAAGGCTCTGCACAAGGCCATCCGCAAAGTGGAAGAGGACATCGAGAAGTTCAGCTTCAACACCACCGTCAGCGCCCTGATGATTACGGTGAACGAGCTCACGGCCCTCGACTGCCACAAGCGCGCCGTGCTGGAGCCGCTGGTGGTGCTGCTTTCGCCCTACGCGCCCCACCTGGCCGAGGAGCTGTGGGTGGAGCTGGGCCACGCGGCCGGCAGCATCAGCAGCGCCACTTACCCCGAATTCCGCGAGGAGTTCCTGGTGGAAGACACCGTGAACTACCCCGTGGCCATCAACGGCAAGGTGCGCGAAACCCTGCAGTTCCCGGCCACCGCCACGGCCGCCGACATCGAAGCCGCCGTCCGCGCCTCCGACTTCCTGGCCCGCTTTGCCGAGGGCAAGGAAGCCAAGAAGTTCATCGTCGTGCCCGGCCGCATGGTGAACGTGGTGGTGTAAATCGACCTGCCATTTTATGAAGAAGGCCCGCTGGATAGTTCCGGCGGGCCTTCTTCATTGAATACTTCCTATAAAAGCTGGTTGCGTTAGCGCTGGAACGGTGTAGAGACGCATACTTGCGTCTCGTCGGCCGCGCCGACATAACGATTTTCGTTCGACGACAAGACGCAAGTATGCGTCTCTACACCGTGCTGACGGCTCTTACGCTAACTCAACCAGCTTCTAACACACCTGTTCCTTCATCTAGAGCAAATTTCAGGTCGGTGTACGGCATGTATAGACGCGACCCTTCGCGTCTCGGCGTTGAACGATGCGGGAACACCAAACGGCGCGAACAGCAGACGCGAAGGGTCGCGTCGCTACACCCCTACACCAACCCAAGAACCGCTCTAGCATACGCAGAGCGAAGGCCCTGCCTCAGTTGACTCGCCAAAGGTTGATCCATGTAAAAAGCCCTTTACCATCGCGTGGCAAAGGGCTTTCTGCATTTAACAGACCGTATCACTTATCGGAGGAAGGTCCTTCGCTCCGCTTCGCTACACTCAGGATGACAGGCGAAATGGGTCGGCAACTTGGTGGTTATTCCCCGCTCAGCAGCTCGGCGCGTTTGGCTTTGGGCAGCGACGCGATGATGAGGTCGTAGGAGTGGTCGGTCCACTCCCGGAGCTGGCGGTCGGTGGCGCCGGTACCGATGCGCACCGTGTTCCAGTGCTTCTTGTTCATGTGGTAGCCGGGCAGCACGTAGTCGTGTTCGTCGCGCAGCCCGACGGCCCGTTCCGGGTCGCACTTCAGGTTGATGCTGCCAAAGGTGTCGATATCAGTGAGGGCGAAGACCTTGCCACCGGCCTTGAACACCAGCGTTTCGGGGCCGAAGGGCGTTTCTTCGGTCACGCCGGGCTTGAGCAGGCAGTAGTCGCGGAAGTCTTCGATGTTCATAGCAAGCGCACTATAAAGACCGTCACGCTGAGTGCAGCCGCAGTATCTCGCGTGCTGACATCTAGCTAGTAATCCAACGATGCCAGGCGAGATGCTTCGACAAGCTCAGCATGACGGTCCTTAGAGCCTATCCAAATAGGCATTATTTTCGGGTATGGCAACGACTCAAGAATTCATCATTTCCGATGCCTTGTGGGAGCGTCTGCGGCCGCTGCTGCCGGTGCATACCCCGAAGGCTCATCCCCT
>NZ_SRLD01000079.1 GCF_004745955.1 Hymenobacter elongatus
CGGGTGAAGGCTTCCAGGGCGGCCTGGGCGGCGGCCGGTAAGGCAAAAGGGATGATTGGTCGGGCCATAGCACCCTAACCGCAAGAACCTGTATTCTGTTAATCAACTTGCCTGACTAAGCACTAGTAGTGAAGCTGTTTAGGCAGTAGACTCGTTCCTGAATAAAGCGAAACGAAAAAGAACGTCCTGCTCATCTGGCGTCCGCTTGTCGAAGCATCTCTACCGCAGTGGTAAGTAGCATCGCGGTAGAGATGCTTCGACAAGCGGACGCCAGATGAGCAGGACAGCCAAATGTTAGCATCGGTTCCTACTTCAGGAACAAGTCTAGAGCCTGTTATGGACTGGTGCGTTAAATTAAGGGTGTGGCACAGCAAGTCGGGTACCCCAGTGACGTAACAGATGCGGAATGGGCGTTTGTGGCGCCGTATCTGGCCTTGGTGCGGGAAGATGCACCGCAGCGCCAGCATTCGCTGGGCGCCCTGTTCAATGCCGTGCGGTATCTGGTTAAGACCGGCTGCGGCTGGCGCTACCTGCCTCACGATCTGCCGCCGTGGCCAACGGTGTACCAACAGTGGGCGCGCTGGCGCGACAACCGCTGTTCCGAGCATCTGCTAGCCGATTTACGCGAGCTGGCTCGCGTGCTGGCCGGCCGGCCGGCCGAGGCCACGGCCGTGATTCTGGACTCGCGCACGATCCAGACTACACCCGAAAGCGGGGCGCGGGCGGGCTACGATGGGGCCAAAGGGCGCAAAGGCAGCAAGGTGCATGTAGCCGTGGACACGCTGGGTCATCTGCTGGCTGCTGTGGTCACCCCCGCCAACGAACCGGACCGCGGGCAGGTGGCGGCCCTGTGTGAACAGGTGCAACGCGTCACGGGGCAGAAGGTGCAGCTTGCCTACGTAGATCAGGGCTACACGGGCGAAGAAGCCGAATATGCCGCCGCAGTACATGATATTGATTTACAGGTTATTGCCAAGCCGCAAGGCCAGGCCGGTTTCGTGCTGCTGCCGCGGCGCTGGGTCGTGGAACGTAGTTTTGGTTGGGCGGCGCGTTTCCGACGCTTGGCCCGCGACTACGAACGCTTGGCGCGGACAATGCAGCAATTTCACTTCCTCGTCTTCGTTTCCCTCCTCTTAGCAAAAACCGCTTTTCAGCCTACCAGTCCATAACAGGCTCTAGTCGCTAAAATCCCATAGAACGTCATGTCGACCATTCTGCGCATCAAGCGGAGAGGAGACATGACGTTCGGCCGACTTCCCAAACAGCTTCAGTATGTGCACTGGTTATCAGGCGATGTTCCATTGGGTGTTGCTGCGCGTACCGAAGGGAAATATGTCCTGTTTCTGCCCAGCCTTGTGAGACTACCTCAAGGTGTGCTCCTCGCCCTCCAGCCAGGGAAACTTCATTCCATTGGGCGGTTGGTATCGGTAATGCCCCCGATGGTGTATTATTCTTTGTTGAAGATTTGTGCGAGTATACCTTTAAATCAACAACAAAATCTAATACCCACAAGAGACATAAATCTATTCGTTGTTTCTCTGTCCTAATGATGGAATAGTGTCGTGCAATGTGAGGTGATAAATTGAAAATAAAGAAATTGAATGTGTTGTGTATGAGTTTTTTTAGTTAAAAATATTTCCCCAAAAATTTAAAAAAAACGTCATGAAAAGAATTAGTGATATGTATCTTTCTGTTGATACTTGCGAATTTAACCTATTTAATGAGCGTGAATTAGCCATGGTATTAGACGGTGGCGATGAACGAAATATGGATTTCCTGAATCAAGGCCTATTTGCCGACGACGACGACCTACTAGACGATTAGCAAAATCTTGTTGACTGAGCGAGCTGCGTTCAGGGCGCGGGCTACGGAGCAACGATGTGCCAAGAATACACTCGGCTTGCTTTGAATGCCGGGAAAACTTGCCTTTCTCTTCTGATGCTTTGGTAGCATGGCGTTGCCAAAGCACGCCTAATGGACGGGTTGGTACGCCAACAACGCCGAGTACAGAGGTCGTCTAGCTAACGCGACCAGAGTGAGGTGGCCCAGTAAAAACGGACAGCGAGAAGTCTTAACTTTCGTTGCCTATGACCGAAAAAATGAATTTTGGAGGAAGCCCCTCCACCCGAAAAAATACACGCCGGCGTTCAATGCCGAGTGCGTACGCCAGGTGGCCGCTGGGGGCCCGGCAAACGGACGTGGCCCGCGCCCCGGGCATGTCGCTGGCGCTGCTAGGCCGCTGGCAGCGGCAGGCGCTGGAACAGGCCGTGCCCAGTAACGCCGAACGCGCGGAAATGGAGCAATTGCGCGCCGAGCTCAAGCGCGTGAAAATGGAGCGCGATATTGTAAAAAAAGTCGTGACCATCTTTGCGCAAACTCCTCAAACATGAGTCGTTACCAGTTCATCGAGGACTGCACGGAGCCGTGGCCCGTGCAGGTGCTTTGCCGCTTGTTGGCCGTGAGCGCAACTGGCTATTACCAGTGGCGGCAGCGGCCCGCCGTCGTCCCGGTGCTCTGGCACGCGGCCGCCCATGCCGCCTTTACACGCCCTGCCCGCCGCTATGGTGCCCGGCGGTTGCGGGCCGAATTGCGCGCCGAAGGCCACGCGGTGGGGCGCTACGCGTTGCGTGCTTGACTGCACCACCTGGGCCTGCACGCGCTGAGCACCCGTCCGCAACGGCCCCGCACGACCGTGGCCGACCCGGCCGCCGTGGTGGCCGAAAACCGACTGCTCGGCCAGCCCGCTCCCACCGCCCCAGACCCAGGTGTGGGTGGGCGACATTACGCACTTGCCCTTGGTAGGCGGGCGCTGGGGCCACCTGGCCACCTGGCGCGACGCCTGCTCCCGTCGCATGGTGGGCTGCTGGCCGCGCAAATGCCCACTGAACTCGTGCTCACGGCCCCGGAACAAGCCCTGACCCTGCGACAGCCCGCCCCAGGCGGGACTACTCATACCGACCGCGGCAGTACACCAGCGCCGCCTGCCGCGCCCGCATCGACCAAGCGGGGGCCGTGCCTAGCTTCAGCCGGCCGGGCAACCCCTACGACAACGCCCAGGCCGAGACCGGCTGGAGCACGCTCAAAACCGAGCTGCTGTCCCACGGCACCACCTTCGCCTCCCTCGAAGAAGCCCGGTTGGAAGTGGCCCGTTACCTCGACGAGTAGGTTGGAGGAATTAGTTTGCATTAAGTATTTTCTTTGCGGTGTGAGTCGAGTGAACACCCCGATTTTGGATGAATTGGCGTGAGCAGCGCTGGAGCACACGTACAAAACGAGCCCGAGTCACGCGCTTCGGCTGCGGTGTCAGCTCGTGTTGCTCAAGGCCGACGGCCGTACTTCGCAGGACGTGGGGCGCGTGGTGGGCCTGTGCCACGTGAGCGTGAGTAGTTGGACGAAGCGCCACCGGGAAGCAGGCCTTGAGGGCTTGAAAACCAAGCCTGGCCGCGGCCGCAAGCCGCGGCTTGCCGTGGCGCAGGACGAAGCCGCCGTGCGGGCCGCCGTGCAAAGCAACCGCCAGCGCATCACCCTGGCCAAGGCCGCGTGGGAGGCCCAGCGGGCCAGTGGCAGCCCGGCCGTGGGCCGCGACACGTTCTGCGCTTTTTTAAAAGCCTTGGTGGCCGATTCAAACGCATCCGTCGCCGGATAAAAGGCCGGCCCGACCCCGTGCGCTACGCCGCCCGATACGAGCGGTTGGCGGAACTCGAACGCCTGTCCCGGGCGGGCCAGTTGACGCTGCGCTACGGCGATGAGTCGCACGTATGCAGCGAAGGCCACGTGCCCTACGGCTGGCAATTTCCCGGCGAAGGCGTGTTCATGGCGGCTCAGAAAGGGTTTCGTCTCAACTGCTGGGGGCTGTTTGGCCGCGACAACCAGTGCCGCAGGGCCACGAGCACGACCAGCATTACGGCGGCCTTCGTCGTCGAAGAGCTGGAGCGCCTCTCGCTGCAGCTGCCGCGGGCCGACCGTCGTGGTGCTCGACAACGCCAGCATCCATACGGCCGCCATCGTGCAGCAACGGCGGGCCGGATGGGAAGCACGTGACTTGTACCTGTTTTTTCTGCTGCCCTACTCGCTCCACCTCACCATCGCCGAAACCGTCTGGCGCCACCTAAAAGGCGGCTGGCTTCGGCCCGAGGACTACCGCAGCACTGATGAGCTGGCCTATGCCACCAACCGCTGCCTGGCTGCCTTTGGCAAAGAACTGCGCATTCGATTCAGCCCTTTTAATGAAAACTAATTCTTCCGACCTACTTACCTACTTCAACCTTGACCGTCGCCACTCCGCCCTGGGCTACCGCCCGCCCCATCAATTTGAACAGGAATTCAAAACAAACTTACCTTAGCTCACTGTCCGTTTTCACTGGACCACCCCACTTAAGCCCATAAGCAAGAGTGATAAGCATGCGGCAGTAAGTACTCAAGCAAAAGTAGCCGTAGCAAAAAAGACGGTGATGCTTGATCTAGGTGTATAGTCCCAGGAAGTAGTGGTATGGTCTTTACGTCCGAAGTTCGTCAGCATCTATGGGACAAATACTTCACGGCAGCGCCCGGACAACTCCGGCAGTACGGCGCCTTATCCAACAAAGCCCGGAAAGCTTACAAAGCTTAGCCACCCGGCACGGGGTCAACCCCAAAACGGTCGCCAAATGGCGTAGTCGGACGACCACGACCGACGTACCGATGGGTCCCAAACCGGCCTCGACGGTGCTCACGGCGGCGGAAGAGGCCATGGCCGTGGCCTTTCGCCAGCACACGCAGCAGCCCCTCGATGACTGCCTCTACGCCTTGCAGGAAACGATTCCCCCCTTCTCCCGCTCGGCCCTGCACCGCCTCTTCCAGCGCCACGGCATCAGCCGGCTGCCCGCCTCGGAGCCGGCGGAAAAGAAAAAGAAATTCAAGGACTATCCCATCGGCTACCTGCACGTGGATTTTGCCGAAGTCCACACCGAAGAAGGCAAGGTCTACTTATTTGTCGCCAGTGACCGCACCAGTAAACTGGCCTTTGCCGAGTTGCAGCTACGGGCCACAAAGATGCTGGCGGCAGACTTCCTGCGCCGCGTGCTGGCGGCTATTCCGTACAAGGTGCACAAAGTGCTGACCGACAACGGGACGCAGTTTGGTAACCTGCCCCACCAAGTGTATGCCTGGCGGCACATTTTCGACCGCGTGTGCGACGAGCACGGTATCGAGCATCGCTTCACCAAGCCCGCTCACCCCTGGACCAACGGCCAGGTCGAGCGCTTCAACCGCACTATCAAAGAAGCGACTGTGAAGCGGTACCACTACCAAACCACCGAACAGCTCAACGAGCACCTGCAAGCCTTTGTGCTGGCCTACAACCACGCTAAACGCCTTAAGCGCCTGCGGGGCAAAACACCTCACGAATTCATTTGCCAACAATGGCTCCTGAATCCCACTATCTTTATCCGTGACCCCACCCAGCTCACTTTGGGACTATACACCTAGCGCCCGCTTGTCGAAGCATCTCTACCGCTAAACCAACCTGATTACTTTGGCGGTAGAGATGCTTCGACAAGCTCAGTATGACGTTCTAAATTCAGTACGCTTACTTCTGCACGACTACTTAGCTCTACTTTGGCAGGTTAAGGGGCGTGCGGCCGGGGGTGCTTGGGGGTATTAGCTCGTGCCCGCTGGTGCACGGCAGCCAGTAAGGCATCATCTTGGTGGAGTAGGTTTTGTAGGTTTTGCGCCAGAATGAGCTTAAGGCTGGCGAAAGACAAGTTAGGCAGGGCCTCCCGTTCGCGCAACTGCGTGTCGAGCAGCAAGTGCAGGGCCATCGTCGTCAGGGCCACGTGGTGCTGCCAGGCAGGCCAGGAGCGCGTTTGGTTCTGGTGCAGGCCCAGTTGCTGCTTGGCTTCCTG
>NZ_SRLD01000007.1 GCF_004745955.1 Hymenobacter elongatus
CTTTGCGCAGGCCGACGCGCTGGTGGTGCGGGCCTACAACCAGCTGCGCCCGCATGGCAGCTGCGACTTTCTGACGCCGAACCAGGCCCACGAGCAGGAAGGGCCGCTGGTGCGGCGCTGGAAAAATCACTATCAGCCGGCCGCTATCCCGGCCCCCACTTGACACCTGACCCCAGCGGCGGAAGAAAAACCGCTGCCTATCTTGTCTGCCTGTAAAGTCCAATCCGGATTACCAACCCGGCCTGTAAAGCGCAGGCCGGATTACTCCCTCCACCTGTATAGCTATAGCCGGACGAGACAGAGCGAAGTCGAAGCATCTCTACCGCAATGGTACTTACTTGACAATGCAACGACGCAGTAGAGATGCTTCGACAAGCTCAGCATGACCGCCTTGTGTAGCCTATTCGGATAAGCACTTAGTATTCCAGCTCCTGCCGCAGGGCGTATACCTTGCGCAAGTTGTGGATCAGGCGGGCCGACTCGGTGAAATTCAGCGTCTGCTGCCCATCGGAGGCAGCTTCTTCGGGTTTCTCGTGCGCTTCGTAGATGATGCCGTCGGCTCCGGCCATTACGCCGGCCAGCGCCATGGGCATCACGTACTCCCGAATGCCGATGCCGTGCGACGGATCGACGACGACGGGCAGGTGGGTTTTTTCCTTCAGAATAGGTACTGCATTGAGGTCGAGCGTATTGCGGCTGGCCGTTTCGAAAGTCCTAATTCCTCTTTCGCAGAGAATCAGCTTCTCATTGCCCCCCGAAAACACATACTCTGCCGACGACAGCAGCTCCTCTATCGTGCCCGAAATGCCGCGCTTAATCATTACCGGCTTATCGACCCCGCCCAGCGCGTCGAGCAGGTTGAAGTTCTGGGTATTGCGGGCACCCACCTGAAATACGTCCACGTAGTCGTGCATTTCCTCCACCTGCGACACCTGCATTACCTCCGTCACGATCTTGATGCCGCGGGCGCGGGCCATCTGGTGAAACAGCTTCAGGCCATCCATTCCCAGCCCGCGAAACGAGTAGGGCGACGAGCGGGGTTTGAATACGCCCCCGCGCATCAGGCGCACGTCGTTATCGACGAGGTGCTGCATGATTTTTTCCATCTGCGCTTCGCTCTCAATGCTGCACGGGCCGGCGGAAATGCTCAACGAGCCTTCCCCGATGCGCACCCCGTCGCCGAGGTCGAGCACGGTAGGGCGCACGCGCCACTTGCGGCTCACCAGCTTGTACTCATCCGACACGCGGTGAATGTCCAGTATGCCCGGCAACTGGCCCAGCGTGCGCAGGTCCACATCGGCCTTGCCAGTGCCCACCAGGTAGTTGGCGCGTTGGGTATCCACTTCCGTCACTTTGAACTTGGCTTCCTGGACGTGGGCAATGATATCGGCTTTTTGCTCAGCCGAAATGTTCTTTTCGAGTTGAATAATCATGGTGTATTGTGTATTCGTAAGTATCAGCCGCAGCACTGCTTGGGCCGACAGGCGGGAGCCTAAGCGGAAATGACTAGTGGAGAATGGACGAAACGAACTGCTTGGCGGCGGCCGGCGCATCGGGCGCGTCTTCCAGCGCCCGAATAAAGGCCGAGCCGATAATGGCTCCGTTGGCGTAGTGCGAGGCGTGGTCAAACGAGGCTTTGTCACCGATGCCAAAGCCGATCAGGCGCGGGTTGCGCAGGTTCATACCGGCGATTCGCTCGAAGTATGCCTCCTGAGTGCCAGCGGCCTGCGTGTTGGCGCTGCCCGTTGTGCCGGGCCCCGATACCAGGTACAGGAAAGCATTGGTGAGCGTATCCATATGGCGAATTCGCTCGGGCGCGGTTTGGGGCGTAATCAGAAACACGGGCTGCAAGCCGTACTTCTCAAAAATAACCTGGTATTCATCCTCGTACTCCAGTAGCGGCAAGTCGGGCAAAATCACGCCATCGACTCCGGCGGCGGCGGCTTCGCGGCAGAAGTTCTCCATGCCGAACTGCATAATCGGGTTCAGGTAGCCCATCAGCAGCACCGGCGTGTCGGGCACCGTGGCCCTGATTTCCTTCAGCTGCTCAAACAGCACATACAGATTCATGCCGTTGGCCAGCGCCACCGAGCTGCTTTGCTGAATCACCGGTCCGTCGGCCAGCGGGTCCGAAAACGGCATCCCGATTTCAATTAGGTCGGCCCCAGCTTCGGTGAGGGCCTGCAACAAGGGCACGGTATCGTGCAGCTTGGGGTAGCCGGCAGTAAAATATATGTTGAGCAGGCGGTCCTGCTTCCGGTCGAAGGTCCGGCTAATGCGGTTTTCCATAGTCTGAGGGAGCATTACGCGTAGGAGTTCAGCGCTTCCGCGTATTTCATGTAGGTGTCCAGGTCTTTGTCGCCCCGACCGGAGAGGTTGATGACGACCACCTCCTCGGGTCCCGCGCCAAGCTGGCCCAGGGCCGCCAGCGCGTGGGCCGTTTCCAGGGCCGGAATAATACCTTCCAACCGGCTTAGCTCGGCTACCGCCCGCAGCGCGTCCTCGTCTTCTATACTAATAAAGCGTGCCCGGCCCGAAGAGCCCAAATGAGCGTGCAATGGCCCAATACCCGGGTAGTCGAGGCCCGCCGACAATGAATATGGCTCCGTAATTTGGCCATGCTCATCCTGCATCAGCAGCGTGCGGCTACCATGAATAACGCCGGGCGTGCCCAGCACGGAGGTGGCCGCTGAGTGGCCGGAGTTGATGCCTTTGCCCGCCGCCTCCACGGCTACCAGCTGCACCGAGGGCTCATCCAGAAAGTGGTAAAACGCGCCAGCCGCATTAGAGCCTCCGCCCACGCAGGCCACCACGTAGTCGGGCAGCTCGCGGCCGATTTTTTCCTGCAACTGCGTGCGCATCTCCTCACTTATAATCGATTGGAGGCGCGCCACCAGGTCGGGGTACGGGTGCGGCCCTACCACCGAGCCGATGATGTAATGCGTATCCACGGGGTTGCTGATCCAGTCGCGAATGGCCTCGTTGGTGGCATCTTTCAGCGTTTGGCTGCCACTAGTCACGGCTACTACTTTGGCACCCAGCAGGCGCATGCGCTCCACGTTGGGGCGCTGCCGCTCGGTGTCGGTTTTGCCCATGTATACGATGCACTCCATCCCCATCAGGGCGCACACGGTGGCCGTGGCCACGCCGTGCTGGCCCGCCCCGGTTTCGGCAATAATACGGGTTTTGCCCAGGCGCCGCGCCAGCAGAATCTGACCGACCGTGTTGTTTACCTTGTGGGCCCCGGTGTGGCAGAGGTCTTCACGCTTCAGAAAAATGCGCGTGCCATACTTCGCCGACAGCCGCTTGGCCTCGAAAAGCGGCGTCGGGCGGCCTACATAGTCGCGCAACAGCGCCTGCTGCTCGGCCTGAAACGCCGGATCGGCTAGAATCTGGATGTATTGGTCGCGCAGCTCTTCCACGTTGGGGTAGAGCATTTCCGGGATAAAGGCGCCGCCAAATTCACCGTAGTAGCCACGGGCGCTGGGCGCGTAGGCCGAAGGAGTGCTTGAAATAGTTGCCATGAGAGTAGTTTTCAGAAAAAACAAAAAAGGCGCTCAACTGGCTGGCTGTTGAGTTAAATCAGGGGTTTGCCGGCGCAGCTGGCGCACCATGGGCCGCAGCCGCTCCACCGATTTCACCGCCGCCGCCGTTTCGAAGCGGCTGTTCAAATCGACGCCGTACAGGCCGGGCAAGTCCAGCGCCAGCAGCGAGGCGGCGCTTTCCAGGTTGAGGCCGCCGGCCAGCAGGTAGGGCACGGGTAGGGAGTAGTCGCGCAGCAGCTCCCAGTCGAAAGTGGTGCCGTTGCCACCGGGCTGGGGACCCTTAGTATCAAACAAAAAGTAGGCGCAATAAGGCGCATAAGCCGACAGCTGCGCCAACGAAAACGTGCTACCAACGCCGAAAGCCTTGATAACGGGCACGCCCGCCGCCTGCACCGCCGCGCACTGCTCGGGCGTTTCGTGGCCGTGTAGCTGCGCCAGGCTCAGGCCGTAGCGGGCCACTTGCCGGGTTATGTAGTCCAGCGGCGCATCCACGAATACCCCCACCTTTTTCAGCTCCGGTGGCAGGCGTTGCAGCAGGGTTTCATCCAGCTCCTCCCCCACGAAGCGCGAGGAGCCGGCGTGAAAGATGAAGCCCATAAAATCCGGTTCGAGGCCCGCCACATCGGCAATGTTACCGGCATACTTCATCCCGCACACCTTGATGCGTAAGGAAGCAGCGGCCTGGGGCGGAGCGGCGGGAATATGGGGCAGCATAGCGGGCATGGCTAAATCAGCGTGATGGGTTCGGTGGCGTGCAGCTCCTGTACCAGTACCGAGCAGGCTTTTTCGGGCCGACCGTTGCGCATGAAGGCCTCCCCGATCAAGAAGCCCCGGTAGCCGGCATCGCGCAGCATGCCGATGCTCGCTGCAGAGTTCAGGCCACTTTCCGTCACTTTCACGAAGTCCGCCGGAATCTGGTCGACCAGGGTCAGGGATGTGTCGAGGCTCAGGCTGAAGTCGTGCAGGTTGCGGTTGTTCACGCCTACCAGGCTCACCGCGTCGGGGTGCAGCGTGCGGGCCAGCTCCTCGGCGTTGTGCACTTCCAGCAGCACTTCCATTCCCAGCGAGCGGGCCAGCTGGCCGAAGCGCAGCACTTCCTCGGCCGTCAGAATGGCGGCAATCAGCAGCACCACATCGGCCCCAATGCTCTTGGCTTCCAGAATCTGGTACTCATCTATTACGAAGTCTTTGCGCAGGATGGGGCAATAGTTGAAGCGCCGGGCAATGGTCAGGTCTTCGTTCTTACCGCCGAAGAACTCCGCGTCCGTCAGCACCGACAGGCCCGAGGCCCCGGCCTGCATGTAGCCCAGCGTGGTGCGCTCCACCGGCGCGTGCTGGTTGATCCAGCCCTTGGATGGCGACTTGCGCTTGAACTCGGCGATGATGCCGTTCAAATCGTCGCGCAGCAGATATTTGCGCAACGACAGCGGCTGGTTATGAAAATACAGGCTGCGCTCCAGCAGCTTGGCGGGCACCAGGCTCTGCCGCTCGGCTACCTCGCGGCGCTTGTGGGCCACAATTTTGTCGAGAATGGTACCGGTAGTAAGGGAAGTTGTCATAAGAAAGGGGCGGCGAAACTATGCGCCATGAAGGAATGAGGGAGGCAGTTGTTGAACCTCGTAATAGAGAAAAAAGATACCAGCTACAGTGTTTTAAGCAGATCGGCTCCCGAGACACAACAGGGCAGGGAGCAGCACAGGCCCATCAGAAGCAGCCGTTTGCTGTACTGTGGGAGCCCACGAAAAAGGATATCAGCGGGCCAGCAGCTTGCCAAAGGCCTGCCGCGCCCGGCCCGAATCTAGGGATTCGCGGGCCTGGCCCAGCGCTTCGGCAAACGACAGCTCCGGCACCACACACCGCAGCCCTAGCGCGGCATTGGCCGTCACCACGTCGCGCTGGGCCGGGGTAGCCTGGCCGTCGAGCACCCCCAGAAACAGGGCCGCCGACTCAGCTACAGTGGTGCCGCCCGCAAGCTGCTGGGGCGCATACGTGGTCAGGCCGATATCCTCGGCGCTGAAAAATTCCTCGCCCCGCGCCGACATTACCTTCGCCGCGCCGGTGAGCGAAAGCTCATCGTAGCCATCCAGGGCGTGCACCACGGCGTAGCGCGTGGTGGTTTGCTGAAACAAATAGTTGTAGAGCCGCAGCAGCTCCAGACTAAACACGCCCGCCAGCTGCGCCGCAGGTCGCGCGGGATTTACGAGCGGCCCCAGAATATTGAAGAACGTGCGCACGCCCAGCTCCCGGCGCACGGGGCCTGCGTGGCGCATGGCCGGGTGAAAGGCCGGCGCGTGCAGGAAGCAGATATTAGCCTCATCCAGCTGCCACCGCAGCGTATCGGAGGACGCCTCGAAGTCGTAGCCGAAGTGGGCCAGAATGTTGGACGAGCCGCAGATAGACGACACGCCAATGTTGCCGTGCTTGGCCACCTTATAGCCCGCGCCGGCCACTACAAAGCAAGCCAGCGTGGAGATATTAAACGTGTCTTTGCCGTCGCCACCGGTGCCCACAATGTCCAGCACGTCGTGGGTGCCCAGCTGCGGGTCGCGGCACAGGTCGAGCAGCGCGTCGCGGAAGCCGGCCAGCTCGGGTACCGTAATGGGCCGCATACGGTACACGGTCATGAAGGCGGCCGTTTCGGCGGGGTTGACCGCGCCCTGCCCCAACTGCGACAAGGCTTCGTGCGCTTCGTCCCGGGTTAGGGTTTGCTGCTCGAAAAGGGTGGTGAGAAACTTTTTCAACGGGATAAATTGGGAAATAAGTCGTTGTAATTGCCCTCCTCAGATGCTGTTGCATATCACGCAAGCGGGAGACGCGGGACCATCCTTTTTGCAGAAGGGCGGGGAAGTATTATTCTGCTACTGGTCGCCTTCCAGCCAGTTTTTCAGCATCTGATGGCCGTGCTCCGTCAGGATGGACTCGGGGTGAAACTGCACGCCGCGCACGTCGTATGTTCGGTGGCGTAGGGCCAGAATCTGGCCGTTGGCGTCGCGGGCAGTTACTTCCAGCTCGGCCGGGAAGCTTTCCGGCGTCACCACCCAGGAGTGGTAGCGACCCACTTTGAACCGCGTCGGCAGCCCTTGAAACAGCCGTTCGTCGGTGGCCACGAGTTCGGCGTCGGTAGCAATGCCGTGCAGCACGGCGGGCAGATTATACAGCTCGCCACCGAAGGCTTCGGCAATGCCCTGGTGGCCCAGGCACACGCCTAGCATACGCTTGGTAGGCGCGTAGCGGCGAATCACCTCGGGCATCAGTCCCGCTTCCGAAGGCACGCCGGGCCCCGGCGACAGCATAATAGCATCGTACTGCTCGATGTCGTCCAAGTCAATTTTGTCGTTGCGGACCACCGTAGTCGTTGCCCCGTAGCCTAGCTCGCGCAACAGCTGCACGAGGTTATAGGTGAAAGAGTCGTAATTATCGAGAACTAGAATTTTCATGGCGTTTATCTTTTGTTGTATCGGGTACTCGTCATGCTGAGCCTATCGAAGCATCGCGCGTGCTGATGTTGTTGAGAAAAGAGCGTCATGTCGAACAGAGTGAGGTATCTCGCGAGCTGTCGTTGCAATGCCATTGATTAGCGGTGCACGCGAGAGTCCTCGGCTGCGCTCGGAATGACGGTCTACTACACGACGTTCTTTATTTCTAAACCGTCACTGTCAGCTTCTCTCCCACTAGCTCGGCAGCTTCCAGCGCTTTGCGCAGCGCGGCCAGCTTATGATGCACCTCATTCAGCTCCGAGTTGATATCGGAAGCAGCCACCACGCCAGCTCCGGCCTGATAGTAGAGCTGATTGCCGGTGCTCAGAAACGAGCGAATCATGATGGCGTGGTTGAAGTCGCCGTTGAAGCCCAGGTGGCCCAGGCAGCCGCCGTAGTAGCCTCGGCCGGTGGGCTCCAGCTCGTCGATGAGCTGCATGGCACGGTGCTTGGGTGCCCCCGACAGCGTGCCGGCCGGGAACGTATCGGCCACCACCTGCAGCGAAGCGGCTTCGGGGGCCAGCGTTGCATTTACCTCACTCACCAAGTGAATGACGTGGGAATAGAACTGAATTTCACGGAAGGTCTTGACGCGCACGTTGTCGCCGTGGCGGGCCAGGTCGTTGCGGGCCAAGTCGACCAGCATTACGTGCTCGGCGTTTTCCTTGGGGTCGGCAGCCAGTTGCTGAGCCAGCTCGGCATCCTGGGCATCGTGGCCGGTGCGGCGGAAGGTGCCGGCAATAGGAAACAGGCTGGCCTCGCGACCTTTGATCAGCAGCTGTGTTTCGGGCGAGGAACCAAATATTTTGAAGGTGCCGTAGTCGAAATAGAACAGGTAAGGCGACGGATTGACTGAGCGCAGGGCCCGGTACACGTTGAACTCGTCGCCGACAAACCCCTGCTGAAAGCGGCGCGACAGCACAATCTGGAAAACGTCGCCGCGGCGGCAGTGCTGCTGTCCGGCGGCCAGCGCGCTCAGGAATTCGGCGTCGGTCTGGTTGGTTTGCTCCTCGCCTACCGCCGCGAAGCCAAACTCAGGCAAGCTCGGGTTCCGGATCAGGTTGACCAGCCGCGTGAGGCCGTCGTGGTCGGTGGGCTCGTCGGTGGGCGTGTGCTCAAACACAAACAGCTCGTTGCGGAAGTGGTTGATGGCAATGACGTAGCGGTAGGTGCCGTACATAATATCCGGAATCTGACCCGCTGCTACTTTATCAGCATTCAGCGTGAGGTCCTCAAAATACTGCACGCCCTCGTAGCCGATGTACCCGAACAAGCCGCCGGTAATAAAGTCAAACTCCGATTTCTCCGTCCGAAAGCTGTCGGCAAACTCCTGTAGGCGCGTCAGGGCCAGGCGGGGCACCGCCGGGGTTTCGGTGGTTACGGTACCGTCTACCTGGGTTTGGCGCAGCTCGCCCCGGCTCACCTCGAAGCGGGCCAGCGGCTCAAAAGCCAGGTAGCTGAAGGCGTTCTGCTGGCCGTGGTAGTCGGAGCTTTCCAGCAGCAGGCAGTTGGTATACTGGTCGCGCAGGCGCAGGTAGAGTCCCACAGGCGTCACGGTATCGGCGAGCAGACGAACGTGGCGGGTTTTGAGGTGAACTTGTTTCATCAGCGTTGCCCGCAGGCAGCGGGCGGCAGGTTAGAAGGAAGGAGGAGAATAGGAGCGCCTAACGCGGCCGGAAATAAAAAAAGCCTGGCTGGTGGCCGGGCTCTCCTTTATGTGTTGAATGCGAGGTTCTGAATAAACAATGACCTTACCGCACGCACAGGCTTTCCCGTCCGGAGTTTCGGAGAGACCACCACCATGCTTGCTGCGTTACCTGAAGAGTCATTGAGAGTTGTTTATGCTGTTTTATTGTGCGGCGCTAACGCTGCAAATATAGACGGCGTTTTTAGGTTCGCCAACACCTTTTTGCTTTTTCTGCTGAAGAATCCGCAAGCCGGGCACGATCCGGGCACGGATTCCGCAGGCAAACCAGTGGCTTCTTGCGAAGTCTACTCCTTGATAAGCGTTTGGCTGCCCGCGAGCTTACCCGCCGTCAGGCGCATGAAATAAGCGCCCTTGGGCAAGGTGCTCACATCCACGGCCTGGCCAGTGCGCACCTTGCTTTTCAGCACGAGGCGGCCCGTCGAGTCCAGCACTTCCAGCCGGGCTTCTTTCACGCTCTCGGGCAGCTGCACGGTCACGGCATCTTTGGCCGGCACCGGATAAGCGCTGAAGGCCAGGGCCAGCTGCGAGTTCTTCGTAGCCGTGGGCGTAGCGGCCATCAGCCACCGGTAAGCAGCCCCAAACTCCCGCTTCCAGAACGATTCGCTGTGCTGACCATCGGCAATCGAATTGAAGCTCAGGTTCGTGGCCGGCACACCGCCGGTTTGCAGAGCGTCGCGCATGCGCTGCATCAGCGGCACCATGGTTTGGCTTTCCTGCGTACCGCTCACGAAGTAAAAGCGTGTGTTGGGATTAGCCGGATGCTCTTGCACGTACTGAAACAGCGGTTGCTCGGCAAACCAGAAAGCGGGCGAAAACACCCCCACCTTGCTATACACATTCGGATACTTCAGAGCCGCGTACACCGAAATCAGGCCGCCCATGCTGGAGCCAGCAATGCTGGTGTACTCGCGGCCCGTGAGGGTGCGGTAGTTGGTATCGATATAAGGCTTCAGCGTCTGGGCCAAAAAGTCGACGTACTGGTCGCCCTGGCCGCCGCCGTACTGCGGGTTGTTCCAGGGAGAATACTCGTTCAGGCGCTGGGCCCCGTCGTTGTCGACGGCCACCACGATGCAGCCCGTGGGGTCGAGGCCCTGCTGCTGCAGCTGGCTCAAGGTTTCATCGACGCCCCACTCGCCCGAAAAGCTGGTGCATTTATCAAATACGTTCTGCCCGTCGTGCATATACAGCACGGGGTAGCGCTTGGTGCTGGTAGCATAGTCGGCGGGCAGATAGAGCCACACGCGCCGCGTGCGGTTGAGCTGCGGAATCGGGAAGGCAGTGCTCATCACCCGCACGCTGGCCAAGGCCGACGACTGGCAGCTGCCCCCGCCCCCGGCCAGGTCCTCCCAGTTCAGCACTGTGTGCGTCACCGTGGCCGGCGCGGTGCCGAAGGTGTAGCTGCGGTTGGGTACCGAGCCATTGGTGGCGCTGGTTTCTACCGCGCTCCAGGCACCACGCGTAAATTTATACTCAATCGTGCCGGTGGTCTGGGGCAGGGTTATCTGGTAGGTGCCGTCGGCATTTTTGGTGAGCGTGTGCGCCGCGCTGCCCGGGTTCCAGTTATTGAAAGTCCCCGCCATGTACAGCGTAGCAGTAGCTGGCGTATTGGCCGGTACGCTGGTCAGTTTGAAGGTCACCTGGGCCTGAGCCGCAGCCGCGACCAGCAGCAGAAGGAAAGCGAAGCAGTGTTTCATACTCCAAAGTACTGGAATAAACGCTTCAAACCGGGTATTCAGGCGGGTACGACGGGCTTTTTTTACTGTAAGGTGCTAACGCCCTTATCAGTAGAACAAACTTTTATCCGGCAGAAACTTTCGCACGGCGGAATTGCATTCACCCCTTAGTCATTCCTTTTGCTTACATGCAGCCAGCCTGCCAGCCGCAACGAGTGGGTGAGGATTATTACGGCATATGAAAAATTCAAGATGAGTGACTTAATACTAAGCAGTAGGCACTGAGTAGTAGGTGACTGCGCACTCACTTTTCACTGTGTTTTTTTACTCTGCCCTCAAAATGAATTACCCCGATTTTTCGTAGCTTCTGGCCCGACAACTTCTTGCAAAGATGGATTTTGTGAACCAAGCGGCGGCTGGCCTGAAAATAGGCCAAAAACTATTTACTGCGGGATTCTACTCCGCCTTGTATTTGTGGTTTTCAAAACTTTATCTTGCGTAGTTTATTAACAAAAACGGCGATGTTGCGCAGGGGTGAAAGTAGACTAAATCGGGTTCAACTGGTTCCGACTTTGGTTTGCTTATCGTTGCGCGGCGGCCTCCCATCCCTGGCCTAGCCAGACACCAAATTCCCTCTCCTAACCCATTTTCAATGAAACACACTTACCTAGCGAAACTACTGTTTCTGCTACTGTTCGTCTGCACCGGATTTACTGGTGCATTCGCCCAAACCGGAGCCGTGAGTGGCCGAGTGCTGGACGAAAAGAGCCAAGGGGTACCGGGTGCGACCGTGCTGATTGAAGGCACTTCGCTGGGTAGCTCGACCAATGCCGATGGCACGTACCTGATTCAGAACGTGCCGGCTGGCTCGCAGACGCTGGTTAGCTCGTTCGTGGGCTACAACGCCAAGCGCCAGATCGTCACTATCACCGCCGGGCAGACGACTTCCCTGGGCGACATCTCGCTGGCCGAAAACACGACTCTGCTCAGCGAGGCCGTAGTAGTAGGTTACGGCACGCAGCGCCGGCAGGACATCACGGGCTCCATTGCCACGGTATCGGAAAAGCAGTTTGTGCAAGGCCAGGTAACCAACCCCGAGCAGCTCATTCAGGGCAAAGTAGCCGGGGTGCAGATTACGTCGGGCGGTGGTGCGCCGGGGGCTTCCTCCCAGATCCGCATCCGGGGCGGCTCTTCGCTAAACGCCAACAACGACCCGCTGATCGTAATTGACGGCGTACCAGTCGATAACTCCGAAAACAAAGGTGTTTCTAACCCACTCACGCTGGTAAACCCCAACGACATCGAAACCTTCACTGTGCTGAAGGATGCCTCGGCTACCGCCATCTACGGTTCGCGCGCTTCGAACGGCGTTATTCTGATTACAACCAAAAAGGGCCTGTCGGGTGAGAAACTCCGGGTAACGGTGAACTCCCAGGCCTCTATTTCGGAGAAGACCAAGACCATCAAGGTACTTTCGGCCGATGAGTTCCGTGACCTGGTGAACACTCGGGGCACAGAGTCGCAGCAGAATCTGCTCGGCACGGGCAACACCAACTGGCAGGAAGAAATCTTCCGCAAGGCGTCTACCTTCGACAACAACGTGAGCCTGATCGGCTCAGTAGGGACGCTGCCATTCCGCGCCTCGCTGGGCAACACCAAGCAGCAGGGCATTCTGATGACCAACAAGCTGGAGCGGAACACGGCTTCGCTGAGCCTCACGCCCAGCCTGCTCGACAACCACCTGCGGATCGACATCAATGCCAAAGGCAGCTGGGTCGATAACAACTTCGCCTCGGCCGATGCTATCGGCAACGCGGCTCGCTTCGACCCAACCCAGAACATCTTCAGCGGCGACGACACCCGTTTCGGCGGCTACTACGAATGGCTGAACGGCGACAACACGCTGAACACCAACGCAACGCGCAACCCCGTGGCGTTCCTGAACCAGAAACGTGACCGGAGCACCGCCAAGCGTGGCATCGGTAACATTCAGTTCGACTACAAATTCCACTTCCTGCCCGAGCTGCGGGCCAACCTGAACCTGGGCTACGACATGCTGCGCAGCAACGGTACGACCTTCGTACCCGCTATTGCCGCCCAGAACTTCTCCGACAAAGGGGCCAACAACTTCTTCGAGCAGAAGAAGGACAACAAGCTCCTCGACTTCTACCTGGAGTATGCCAAGCAGATTGCCGACCACCGCTTCACCATCCTGGGCGGCTATTCGTACCAGGACTTCATTCGCGACCAGCCGCTTGACTCCTACCAGGCTTCGGCTGATGGCACCAACATCAGGCCCGCGTTCCGGTTTAAGACCCAGAACACACTGGTATCGTTCTTTGCCCGTACTACCTACAACTTCAAAGACCGCTATTCGCTGACGGCAACAGGTCGTAATGATGGCTCCTCGCGCTTCCCGACAGGCAATAAGTTCGGCTTTTTCCCCTCTATCGGTACCGCCTGGCGCCTGAAGGAAGAGAGCTTCCTGAAAGATGTTACGGTTCTCTCCGAGCTGAAGCTGCGTTTGGGCGCCGGCATCACGGGTCAGCAGGACATCGAAGGGGCCGCCGGCAACTATCCTTTCCTGGCCCGCTACACTTTGGGCGAAGAATCTGCCTCGTACCAGTTCGGCGACCAGTTCATCCAGACGCTGCGTTCGGAAGGCTACAACACGGCGTTGAAGTGGGAAGAAACCACGACCTATAACGCGGGTCTGGACTACGGCTTCCTTGATGGCCGCATTAGCGGTGCCGTCGATGTGTACCTGCGTCAGACGAATGATCTGCTGGCCAAAGTTGCTCCCGCTGGCCTGACCAACCTGACCAACGAGATTATCACCAACATCGGTAGCCTGGAAAACCGGGGTGTCGAGTTCTCGCTGAACACGAATCCCGTTCGGAACAACGATATCAACTGGAACCTGAACTTCAACGTGGCCTACAACGAAAACAAGATCACCGACCTTGGTGCCACCTTGCCGACGTTCACGGGCTACGCGGTAGGCGGTATCAGCGGTGGGGTTGGCAGCAACATCCAGGTTAACTCGGTAGGCTTCCCTGCCAACTCCTTCTTCGTGCAGAAGCAGGTATATGATTCGAACGGCCGGCCAATTGAAGGTCTGTATACCGACGTAAACAACAGCGGCACCAGCAACATCGATGACCGCTACCGCTACAAGTCGGCGGCTCCGACCACGACGCTGGGCCTGAGCTCCAACGCCTCGTACCGCAAGCTCGACCTGGCGTTCAGCATGCGTGCCAACCTGGGCAACTACGTCTACAACAACGTGAATTCGCAGGCGGCCGCTCTGGCCAGCCTTTCGACCAACGGCTTCCTGCAGAACGTGACGCCGAACATCTACGACACCAATTTCCAGGGCTTCCAGTACTTCTCCGACTACTACGTCGAGAATGCTTCGTTCCTGCGGATGGACAACGTGACGCTGGGCTACAACCTGCGCACGTTTGCCGAAAACAAATCGAACATCCGGGTAACGTTGGCGGTTCAGAATGTGTTCGTTGTAACGAAGTACACGGGTCTTGATCCGGAGATTTCGAACGGCATCGACAACAACTTCTACCCACGACCGCGCACGGTGACGCTGGGGCTAAATCTAGGTTTCTAAATCGTACGTATGTACCAGCAAAAAATGAAAAAGTCGTTTGTAAGAGGCTTTGCTACCGTATCGGTGGCCGCTTCTCTACTCGCCGTTGCGACGTCCTGCGTAGGAGACCTCGACCGTGAGCCGTTCAATGAAGTTACCTCGGAGGTAGTCTATTCCGACCCGGCCAACTACAAGCCCATTCTGGCCAAGCTCTACGCGGGCCTGGCCCTGAGCGGCCAGACCGGCCCGTCCGGTAAGCCCGACTTGTCGGGGGTCGATGAAGGCTTCTCGAACTACGTGCGCCAGTACTGGTCGATTCAGGAGCTGCCCACCGACGAGGCGGTTATCGCCTGGGGCGACGACGGCCTCCAGGATTACCACCGCATGAACTGGACGTCGAACAACCCCTTCATCCGGGCCATGTACAACCGCATTTCCTACCAGATTGCGGCGTGCAACGAATACATCCGGGAGACGAAGGACGACAAGCTGAGCGGCCGTAACATCACGGGCACCAACCTGGAGAACATCAAGAAGTACCGGGCTGAAGCTCGCTTCCTGCGGGCGCTGAGCTACTTCCACTCCCTGGATTTGTTCGGTAACCCTCCTTTCGCCGACGAAAACGACCAGGTTGGCTCATTCCAGCCCCGCCAGATTTCGCGCGCCGAGCTGTTCTCGTACGTCGAGTCGGAGCTGAAAGCCATTGAAACGGAGCTGGTAGGTGCCAAGCAAAACGAATACGCCCGGGTTGACCAGGCAGCCGCCTGGACGCTTTTGGCTAAGCTGTATCTGAACGCGGAAGTGTACACGGGTACTGCCCGCAACACAGAGGCTATTACCTACTGCAAAAAGGTAATCGGCGCGGGCTACAGCCTGCAAAATACTCCTACGGCCAAGTTTTCGGCCTACGGTCGCAACTTCCTGGCCGACAACCACACGTCGCCCGAAGTTATCTTCCCGGTAACCTTCGACGGTAATTTCACCAAAGGCTACGGCGGCACCACCTTCATCATTCACGCCAGCGTGGGTGATAGTATTTCGGCGGCTGCCTATGGTATCGATGGCGGCTGGGGCGGCACCCGTACCACGAAGGCCTTGTTCAACCTCTTCCCCGACACGGCCGCTGACCGACGCGGACGTTTCCAGACGAAGGGCCAAAAGCTGGAGATTGACAATCTGACGGAGTACAAGTACGGCTATGCCGTGTTCAAATTCAGAAACATCGGATCGGATGGCAAAGTCGGCAAAAACATCACCTTCCCGGACACGGACTTCCCGATGTTCCGCCTGGCTGATGTGTACCTGATGTACGCCGAGGCCGTTCTGCGTGGTGGCACTGGTGGCGACCTGGGCCAGGCCCTCACCTACGTAAACCAGCTGCGGACCCGCGCCTTCAGCGGCACCAACGCTGGCAACATCACCGCCTCGCAGCTCAACCTGAATTTCATTCTGGACGAGCGCGCTCGTGAACTGCATTGGGAAGGCCACCGTCGGATGGACCTTATTCGTTTCAAAAAGTTCACTACTGCTGCCTATCTGTGGCCGTGGAAAGGTGGGCTGAAAGAAGGCCGGTCGGTTTCGGATAATCTGAATCTGTTCCCCATTCCGTCGACGGACTTGGTGGCCAACCCGAACCTGAAGCAGAACCCTGGCTATTAATCTCACTGGCGGAGGCAGCTACTCCGATGACGGCTCTGCTGTGACCACGCCGAGTAGCTGCCCCGCTTATTTACCCACCCACAAAAAAATTCCCATGAAAAACTGGTTTACCCGCACCGTCGGGATTTGTGCAGCCGTGATGCTCATGTCTTCGTGCGAGAAGGATGAGGTAAAAGTTACGGCCGAGCCCAGCGCTGCGCCTGCTCTGACCACGTCGGTTACGGCAGTTGATCTGAAAAAGGACAACGCAGACAAGGTTGCCGTTACGTATTCCTGGACGCCTATCAGCCTGACGTTCAGCGAGGGAGGATTTCCAGTGCCTGCTACCTACACGCTGCAGTTTGCAAAAAAAGGGACCGACTTCGCTAAAATGAAGGAAGTAGACGTCAGCAACGTCGTGCAGAAGTCATTCACCATTGGTGAAGTCAACACACTCTTCAATGATCTGGAGTTGCCAGTAGGCCAGGCTTCGCAGCTTGACGTACGCCTGAAGTCTTCTTACTCCCCCAACGTAGCGCCTTACACAAGTGGCACTATGTCGCTCGCCGGTACTCCGTACGAATCGCGCGACCTGCCGACGCTGGTATGGGGCCTAATCGGCCCAGCCGGTGTTAGCTGGAATGATGACGTGGTGATGCAGTACAACTTCGATAAGAAGATCTGGACGCTGACCAAAGATCTGAAAGCTGACGAGTTCAAGTTCCGCGCCAATAAGGCCTGGGGCGTGAATTTGGGTGCTGACGGAGCCGGTGGTACGCTAAAGCAGGATGGCGACAACCTGAAGATAACAGAGGCGGGCAACTACACGCTCACGCTGGACTACAACGCCAAGCCGAAGCCGCTTTACACGATCAAAAAGAACTAGTCTGTCCTGCAAAAGGCAAACTGCTTCGTAAAAGGAGACGCTGAAATTCAGCGGCTCCTTTTCTTTTATAACTATCAGCGAAGCCAGATGCCACAGCGCTACCCATTACCGGAGCAAGCCAAGCTGTGTGGACAGTAGGTAGAAAGAACCTCATGTCGAGCAGCGCGAGACATGACGTCCGAAGAAAGCGGAGCACCCAAAAAGCGCTATTCTGATTACCAGTGCCCGCGAGATGCTTCGACCAGCGGACGCCAGATGAAGCATGACGTTCTATTTGATTTCAGCGACTTCCTAGACATACTATTATCGCTAAGGCAATCTGCTTACCATGGCACGCGGGATGATTCGACACTTCTCATCAGGGCTGCCAGTCAACAGTGGGCCAGATGCTATACGAGCAGTATTACGCGGACACTACCGCCCCGGCAACAGAACGGGCTTAGCTGTGGCGCACAAACCAAACAAAAAAAGGCCGCTCCCGATGGGAGCGGCCTTTTTTGTGGCGTTGGAAAGGCTATTGAAGCACAACCTTACGCGTGTCAACTTTGTCGCCTACCTGCACCCGCACCAAGTAGGTGCCAGCAGCCAGGTTGGCGGTGCTTACCGTCGTGGATTGCATACCAGCAGCGCGCTGGCTGTTTTCCAGCACCCGCACCTGACGACCAACTAGGTCAGTCAGGACGATGTTGACGTTATCAGCGCGGCTGCCTACGTTGTAAGAAACAGTAGCGACACCTTTAGCGGGGTTAGGATAGACACCCATAGCTACGGCCGCGGCATCAGCCGATTTGGACGACAGCACCGTTACACCCGTTGAGGCACCGATGGTGAGGGTAGCCGACTGCGTGCCGGGAATGAGGCGGAAATCGGGGTTGGTGCCCAGGTTGGGCGCGTTGGTGAACGAAGCGGGCAGTGGACCCGAGTTCTGCGGGATGAAGTCGCTCGATACGAAGCCACCATCTTGGTTGTTGTGCAGGGCAAGGATGCGCACCGCGCCACCAGCAGCGGGCAAACCGATAGAAGCGCGGCTCACGGAAATTTCCAGGCCAAAGGCAGGCACAGCACCCGCACCGTTGACACCAAAGCCAGGGTTGCTGTTCAGGTTGACAGCCGTACGGTACGACACCCGAGCGCCATTGAACACAGCCAGGTTGCCGGTCTGGCCAGCAATTGTGGCAGCTACTGCGCCGGTAGCGGGCAGGCCGGTAGTGCCGCTGATGACGGCGGCGGCGGCGGAAGGGGTTGTGCCACCGGTGTAGACGATACCATCAACCTGAACCTGAGCGGCTACGTCGTTGCCTTTGATGCCAATGCCTATGTCGCCGGGCTGGTCGAGGAAGGGAGCGAAGTTTTGGAAGGCAGTATTGACAGCAGGTGCGGTAGCAGCAGCGGGCTTGGGCAGGGCCGTTCCTACGGGCACGCCAGCTACACCCGGACGGGCGATAAGCAACTGCAGGGCATTTGAAATCTTGGAGGGCGGCGTACCATCGTTTTGCAGCGTGCCGACCAGGAAGAAGTACAGATTGGTAGCATCAGCGGCAGCGTACAGGGCAATCAGGCCGGCGTCGTTGGTGGCCGATGGGGCGAAGCCACGCGGGCCTGTATCGCGGCCAACCAGCGTGTAGCCAGTCGTGCTTACCTCGGTGGTCGTCAGTTGACCGTCAATCGTAATCTGGGCTTGGGCTTCGAAAGCGCCGGCGGAAAGCAGCCCTAAGGTTGCGAGCGTAAAGATTTTCTTCATGGGTGTTGATGAGAATGTGGGAGAGGTGACTAAAAAATGCAGTTGGGCTACCCTGATCGGCTAGAAGCGCCAGGTTTGGGAAGTAAATATACTGCGCAAATTATAAAATAAAACTGTCGTGAGTTATTACTTACTATTTGTAGCTCAGCGGGGACAATTTCCTTCTTTACAGGCTTTAAATGCACTATTTTAGTTTGTAAAGCGGCTCTCACCAAGTGGGTAAGTCCGCCGATCCGCTACAAAGTCTGGCAGCTGTTATACTTCGTTTCGGCGAACCTGCTAGCTTCGCAATCCAATAGCTGGGCTTGGGGCAGACCACTCGCCAAAATAGACCTGGCTGGCCCGAAACCGTGGTTAAGGGCGCCAAGCAGCTCTGCCTGGTAGTTTCCAGCTTCTCACTTCACTACCTTAACTCCGTACCGTATGATTCTCATTGCCGACGGCGGCTCGACCAAAAGCAGCTGGTGCCAGCTCGACGAAACCAGCAACCGGGTATACTTCAACACTGAAGGCTACAACCCCGACTTCATGAACACGGCCGCCATTGCCGTCTCGCTCGACAAAAACCTGCCGGAAACGCTGGTGCGCGATGAAGTACGCGAGGTGCATTACTACGGCGCGGGCGTGTCGTCGGCGAAAAAAGCGGACGTAATTGCCCAGGCGATGCGGCAGATTTTCCCCCAGGCCAATGTGACCGTCGACCACGACCTACTGGCGTCGGCGCGGGCACTGCTGGGGCGCAAGCCGGGTTTTGCCGCCATTCTGGGTACAGGCACCAACTCTTGCCTGTATGACGGCGAGAAAATAACCTACAACGTTGACTCTCTGGGCTACTTCCTGGGCGACGAAGGCAGCGGCTCCTTCATCGGTAAGCGCCTGATGCGCGACTACCTGCGCGGCCTGCTCCCCGACGGCTTGCAGGATATCTTCCTGGCAGAATTTAACCTCACCCGTGAGGATATTTTTGACCGCCTCTACAACCAGCCGCTGCCCAACCGCTTCCTGGCCAGCTTCGGCAAGTTTGCCTACGACCACAACAACATCAGCTACTGCCGCGAAATCGTGCTGCAGGGTTTTGAGACGTTCTTCCAGAACATCGTGCTGCACTACCCCAACTACCAGGACTACACGTTCAACTGCGTGGGCTCGGTGGCTTACAACTTCCGCGACGCCCTGGCCCAGGTGGCCCGCAACCACAATATGGAAGTCGGCAAGATTATCCGCTCCCCCATCGACGACCTGGTGAGCTACCACGAAGAGACGCTGTAGCTCTTTGCGCACCTACAAGAAAAAGGCCGGCTCCCACTGTGGGAGCCGGCCTTTTTCATACATCTCTTGAGAAGCTGCGACTAGTGCTGCACTACCAGACGGGTGGTCTGGGTCAGCGCGCCGGTGCTCAGGCGAATGAGGTAAACACCATTGGCCAGATCCTGCACGGGGAGCTGCACCTGGTAGCTGCCAGCGGGCTGCTTAGTGCCCGACTTCACGGTGCGCACCGTGGCTCCGAGCAGGTTTTGCACGGTTACCGTTACGGTAGCCGGAGCAGTCAGCTCGTAGCGGAGCTGGGCGCTGCTGCTGGTTGGGTTGGGCGCGGCCGTGAGGCGTAGGGCATCTGTGGCACGGGCCTTAGTGCTCAGCACCGTAGCTTTCTTAATGAGCCGCGAGGTGTAGACAGCGTATTGGCCGGGCTGCAGCGTGAGAGGAGCCGTGGCGCTGGTTACCGTGATACTGTCGCCGGTGAGGTAGTTGTACCACTTGCCGGCGCGCTGGAACTCCGGATTGATGGGCTGCTCCGTCACGTCGAAGTTGCCGACTACCGTCACGCTCAGGTTGGCGTCGGTGAGGTGAATGGACTTGGTAGCACCGCTCAGCTGTTGCGTATACGTGCCGGTTTTGAAAGCCGACTGAGTTTTCTTCAGGGCAATCAGCTCGCGGTATACATTATAGAGCTTGCGGCGGTTGGCGTTCTGATAGTACTCCCAACGAATCGGCTTGTTGCCTACGCGGCCATTTTCGTCGATGCTGACATCGTAGCCTACTTCGCCAAACTGCCAGATCATCTTGGGGCCGGGCACGGTGAAGAAGAAAGCCGCTGCTGCTTCGTTGCGGGCCAGAGCTATGTTCAGGTTGCGCACGTCGTGGGCTGGGTTGGCTTGGTTGCCATAGGTGATGTTTTTGAACATCAGACGCTCCTCATCGTGGCTTTCCATGTAGGTAATCAAGTTCGGGTTGAGCCAGTTACGGGCGCCGAAGTAGCCACCGCTGAAATCGGAGGTGCTCACGTAGCCCATGGTGGCTTCGTTGTAGCCGTGGCTCATATTGCCCCACAGCATCATGCCGTAGTCGGCCAGCACTTTCTCCTCGGAGTTGTCGGCGAAGTGCTCCAGAATGCAATACACGTTCGGATCCACGCCCTTCATGAAGTCGTAATAGTCTTTCCAGATATCGATGCGCGACTGGTCGTAGCGGCCCCAGGCTCCTACGTCGTTGGCATTGTTGCGCTGGGTAAAGCCTTTCGACAAGTCGAAGCGGTAGCCGTCGACTTTGTACTCCTGCAGCCAGAACTCCATTACGCGCTTCGAGAAGTACTTGGTGAAAGCACTTTCATGGTTGAAATCGTAGCCCACATTGAAGGGGTGCGTGGCATCGGGGTTAAACCACGGGCTGTTGGCGGCGGGCTTATCACCCTGAAAGTACATCTGCACCATCGGCGACTGGCCGAAGGAGTGGTTCAGTACCATATCCAGCACCACAGCCATGCCGCGGCGGTGGCATTCGTCGATGAGGCGCTTCAGTTCGGCTTTGGTGCCGTAGTATTTGTCGGGCGCGAAGTAGAACGACGGGTTGTAGCCCCAGCTCTCATTGCCTTCAAACTCGTTGACGGGCATCAGCTCCACGGTATTAATGCCCAGCCGCTGCAGGTAGTTCAGCGTATCGCGCAGGGTCTGGTAGTCGTGGCGGGCCAGGAAGTCGCGCAGGTGCAGCTCATACACCACCATATCGGTGCGAGCCGGGCGGTTGAACGTCGTCGTCTGCCACTGGTAGGGCGTCTGGTTGGTTTGCAGTACCGACACGATACCCGTCGTCGAGCCCGTCGGATACACCTTCAGGTTCGGGTACGTCACGCTGGGAATGAACCGGTCGTTGTTGGGGTCGAGCACTTTTTCCGAGTACGGATCAGCGACGCGCAACGTGCCGTCTACCAGGTACTGGTAAGCATACTCCTGACCAGCGGTGAGGCCGTTGATCTGAATCCACCAGTTGTTGCCGTTGGGCGTCTTGTTCAGGTAGCCCGCGTTCTGGACCTGCCAGTTGTTGAACTCGCCCAGCACGTACACGAACTCCTTGCCGGGAGCCGTCAGGTTCAGAATAACCGAGGTGCCGCCGTTGAGGTACGTAATACCGTCTTTGGCCCCAGCGGGCAGCGCGGCCACGTTCACCGTGGGCCGGATCATAAATACAATAGAGTCGGCAACCGTGGTGGTGCCGCTGGTAGCGGTGAGGCGAATCACGTTGCGGCCCGGCTGGGTAGCCGTTACCGAGCCGGTCAGCGTGGTTGTGTTGGCTTGCTGCGTTACCAGCGTCTTGTTCAGATACAGGGCCAGCGTGGAAGCTGCCGAAGAAGTGCCGCTCACGCTGATCTGGGCGTTGGCATTCACGAACAGCGGATTGCCGTTGGTAGACGCTACCGGGGCCGTGATGCGCACCGACAGGCCGGAGCCCTGGTTTACATCCACGAAAATGTCGGCACCACCCGTACCACGACCCACCAGAGAGCCGTCGCCATTCTTGAAAATCATGGCCAGCTTCAGGATCTGGTCGGCAGCGGGCACACCGTAGAACGTGCGGGGCACGAAGGTGATGCTATACAGGTTCGGATTGGTGGTGCTGCGCGTGAGCTGCGCGGCTGGATCAGGTTGGTTAAACGACGGGCTTTTGACATACTTCCAGTCGGAAGGCGACATGCTTTTGTCGGTAATCACGCCGCTCCAGATATAGACCGGGCCAGTGAAGCCAGCCAGGGCACTGTTGCCTTGCGCGGCATCGAAGGTGAGCGTCACTTGGTCGGTGTCGCGGAAGAAGGTCGGCTGCGCCGTTACCACCTGGGCCTGAGCCGCTGTGATACCGCCGGTCAGGAGCAGAATAAGCCCCAGTAATAGTCGAAGTATTTTCATTGAAGACGAGGGAATTGATGGAAAATGGAGTGCCGTGAAAGACGAAAATATTACGCAAGATAAACACGATACCGCCTCGGTCAAAGCGCTTTAAAATTATACTTCCGTCCCTCTTCGGAGAAGGCCAAAAAAGTCCGGGCGCGGCTTTTGTTCGTAGCTTTGACGTCCTGTTTCTTCTTATCGGCCCGCTTTCCCGCATGACGTTTTCTTTCCGTCTGTTATCTACTGCCGCCCAGCGGGCCTTGCTTGGGCTCGGCTTGGTGCTGAGCGCGGAGAACATAGCCCGGGCCCAAAGCACGCCGCCCACCACCACAGACACCACGCAAGCCGCCGTTTCCTTTCCGCCAGCTTCCCTCCCGCTCACTGCTCCCCCCGACTCGGCCCGGCCGACCCACCGCCTGCCGGTGCTGGCCGGCGGCTTGGCCGTGACCTACACCGGACTCCTGTATTTGCTCGACCAGGGCTGGTACACCGGGGAGCGGAGCAAGCTGCATTGGTTCAACGATGCGCGGGAGTGGAAGCAGATGGACAAGGTTGGACACTTCTGGGGCGCTTTTCACGAAAGCCGCGGCGCCGTGGATATGCTGCGGTGGGCTGGTATTCCCGACCGCTCCGCTACTTGGTACGGCGGCTTCGTAGGCGTTTTACTGCAAAGCCCCATCGAGCTGCTCGACGGCCGCGACCCGGCCTACGGAGCCTCGGCCACCGACCTGGCCGCCAACTTCCTGGGCTCCGCCGCGCTCATCGGCCAGCAGCTCGTCTGGAACGAGGTGCGGCTTACGCCCAAGTACTCGTTTCATACTACCTCCTACGCCCGACAGCGCCCCAATGTGCTGGGCAAATCCTTGGCGGAGCAGCACCTGAAAGACTACAACGGCCAGACCTATTGGCTCTGTGCTGATGTGGCGGCCTGGCTGAAGCCCGAAAGCAAGTGGCCCCGCTGGCTGCAGCCCGCCGTGGGGTATGGGGCTCAGGAGATGGTCTTTAACGACCCCACTGCCAACGCCGCACTGGGTCTGCGCCCCTACCGTCAGTATTATCTGTCGCTGGATGTGAACCTGATGCGCATTCCGACGCGTAGTAAGCTTCTGCGGCGGGTACTGTATGTAGCCAGCATTTTTCATCTCCCCGCCCCGGCACTGGAGTACAGCTCGCGGCGCGGTTTCGTGCTGCACGGCTTCTACTACTAGACCCGGCTTGGGCGTTTTCCTTGCCGCGGACACTATGACCAGTCGGCCAGCGTAGTGGGTGCTCGGAGCGCCGCCAACCGGCGTTGCGCTACCTTTGCCGTATTCTCAATTTGCATTTACTTACCCCCACCATATGAACGTAGGAGACCGGGTCCGTTTACTTACCGGCCGCGAAGAAGGCATCATCACCCGCCTGCTCGACAACGACCTCGTGGAGGTGGCCATTGATAACGACTTCACCATTCCGGTGCTGCGCCGCGAGGTGGTGGTAGTAGCCGCCGAAGAAACCAAAGCCTTCGGCCTGAGTGCCAGCGCCGTAGCAGCCGAGAAAAAAGCAGCTTCCAATAATGCTTCCCGCGCGGCCAAAGCCGCCGGGGCCGCTGCCCCGGCTACACCCGCTACCAAGAAACCCGAAGGCCCCGAAACACCGGTAGCGCCCAAAGCCGCGCCGGTTCAGAAAGGACTGTACCTGGCCCTGACGCACCAGTCGCCGGAGCTGCTCTCGCTGCACGTCATCAACCACACCGACCGGGATGTGCTGTTTACTTACGGCGAGGAGCTGGCGGGCAAGTACCGGGCCCTGGCGGCCGAGAAGCTGAGCGCCAAATCGGTGAGCCAGCCGCTGGGCCACTGGCACCTGAAGGATTTCGACAAATGGCCGGCTTCCGTAGTGCAGCTGCTCCCCCACCTGCTGAACGACACCACGGCCTACGAGCTACTGATCAAGCGGGTGCAGTTTCGGGCCAATAGCTTCTATACCAGCCGGCAAGCCAACGTGCCGGTGTTGCAGCGCGAAGCGTACCTGTTTCAGCTGGATGAAAAGCCGGCCGCTCCCATCGTCATTGCGCCCGAAAAGCTCGCCGAAACGCTTCAGCAGCAGCTCACCGGCAACGCCCCGGCCAAACCGGCGGCTGTGGCACCGGTGCCCGAGCCCGCCAAAATCCTCGTAGCGCCCTCGCACGAGGTCGACCTGCACCTGGAAGCACTGCACCCCGAAGCCGCCACCGAGGAGCCGCCGCTTAGCAACACGGCTATTCTGAAGCTGCAGCTGGAGGCTTTCGAGGACACCTTGAGTCGGGCGCTGGCTACCAACATGCACGAAATCGTGTTTATCCACGGCTCGGGCAACGGTACGCTCCGCAAAGAGCTGCATAAGCTGTTGAGCCGCAATAAGGATATCAAGTTTTTCGAAGATGCCCAGAAGGAAAAGTTTGGCTACGGAGCCACGCTGGTGCGGCTGAAATAGGACGGCACCTACTACTGATCCACCACCACGACAAACGGCTATCATCCTGCGCTTCGCGCGGGATGATAGCCGTTTATGGATGTCACTATTGTTTAAGCCTATCACTCTGCTATGCCCGCCGTTTTTGCCCAGGCCGTCCTCGTCACTCTGCCCGACCAGCGCCAGCTGGAGCTGATCCGGTACGGGGACCCGGCGCATCCGGCGGTGTTGTTTCATCACGGGTACGCGTCCTCGGGCCTGAGCATTCCGCACCGGCACGACCTGCTGGATCAGCTGGGCCTGCAGATTCTGGCTCCCAACCGACCCGGCTCCGGGCAGTCGGATGTGCACGCGGCCATGACGCTGGAGTCGTTTGCGGCCGACGTGTTTTTTGCCGTCGATGCGCTGGGCATTACGGGCAAGCTGGGCCTGCTGGGCTGGTCGGCGGGCGGCCTGTATGCGCAGGCCCAGGCCGCCCTGTTTCCGGCGCGGGTGGCTACGCTGCACTTACTGAACACCTGCCTGCCACTGGGCGAGCCCGAAACCTACCAGGCCCTGCCGCTGCGCTGGAAAACCATTAAGTTTCTCAACGACAACGGCTCCTGGCTCAGCATGCTGATGGCCCGCCGCCTGAGCCGCCAATGGACCCGGGAGCCCGACCGGATGATTGACCGGTTTATGAACATGCTTGGCCCTGCCGAGCAGGAAGAAGCCAATAACCCCGTTTCGCGCACGCTGCTGCGCGACGCGGCCCAGCATGCGTTTACCCACCAGGGCCAGGGCGTGTATTACGATGGTCGGGCCCTGTGCCGCCCGCCCGGTTTTCAGCTGGCCGCCATTCAGGCACCCACCACGCTCTGGCACGGCACCGACGACTTCATCTGGCACCCCGCGCCTATCGAGTACCTGGCCCAGCGCCTACCGCGCGCGGAGCTGCGCATGTTGCGGGGCGAGGGCCACATGTTGTTTCTGAAGTACTGGAGCGACATTCTGGAACGGGTTCGAACGGAGCTGTAGGCTTTTTCTGCCCACTCTCGGCCCCATCTTCTTCTGTCTGTTCCCGAGCCTGGCACCCGAGACGGCACGCCGAATGACTGACAAAAACGGGCCAGTACTGCCTTTGCCACGCAGCCACGTTTCGAACCTTGTTACTTTGCGGAAATCCTCTCTTCCTGTATGCTCCCCAAACTTCCCAAGTTCTTCGCCACGCTTTGCCTGTTTCTGCTTTGCACGGTGGCCTCGGCACAGCAGTCATTACCTATTCCGCTCACCATTCAGCGCACGTATGGCCAGGGCACCCGCGCCGAAAATGGCCAGCCCGGCCCGAAATACTGGCAGAACACCGCCGATTATGATATCAAGGTCAGCTTCGACCCCAAGAGCCGCCTGGTGGCGGGCACCGTCAACATCAGCTATGTAAACAACAGCCCCGACTCGCTGCGCCAGATCCTGTTCAAGCTCTACCCTAACCTCTACCAGAAAGGAGCCGAGCGCAGCTCCACCTTCAAGCCCGAGGATATCAACGACGGGGTAAAAATTTCGACCCTGAGCATCAACGACCAGCCGCTGGACGTGAGCAGGCTGCGCATCACGGCTACCAATATGCCGGTGCCCATCAAGGGATTGGGGCCTCAGCAAACGGCCCGCGTGGCCATCACCTACTCCTACACCCTGAACAAAGGCTCGCACCAGCGGACCGGCGAAATCGAGGAAGGGGCGGCATTTGTGGCCTATTTCTTCCCGCGCATTGCCGTCTACGACGACATTGATGGCTGGAACCGATTCGCCTACAACGGCTCCCAGGAGTTCTACAACGATTTCTGCACCTTCAGAGCCTCCGTCACCGTGCCGCGCAACTTCGTGGTATGGGCTACCGGCGACCTGAAAAACGCCGATCAGGTGCTCACGAAAAAGTACGCTAAGCGCCTCGCCGACGCCGAAAAGAAGGATGCCGTGGTCAGCATCATCGACGAGGCCGACCTGAAGCGCCGGGATATTACGGCCGCCAATGCCCAGAACACCTGGCAGTTTGAGGCCCGAAATGTGACGGACTTCGTCTTTGCCACCGCCGACCATTACGTGTGGCAAGCCACCAGCCTCGTGGTCGACCCCGCCACCAAGCGCCGCACCCGCGTCGATGCCGTGTATAACACCAAGCACGCCGACTACAAGGAGGTCATTCACTTTGCCCGCAAAACGGTGGAGGCTATGAGCTACACCTTCCCCAAGTGGCCCTTCCCCTACGCCCACGAAACCATTTTCGACGGCCTCGACCAGATGGAGTACCCGATGATGGTGAACGACAACCCCACCGAAACCCGTGAGGATGCCATTACCCTCACCGACCACGAGATTTTCCACACGATGTTCCCGTTCTACATGGGCATCAACGAAACCAAGTACGCCTGGATGGACGAAGGCTGGGCCACCATCGGCGAATGGATCATCAGCAACATCATCGACCCCAAGCTGCTGGACGACTACGGTGTGGAGCCCTACGCCCGCGCCGCCGCCACCGAAAACGACCTGCCCATCACCACGCTCACCACCCAGCAAAACGGCACGCCCTTCTTCCTCAACTCCTACCCCAAGCCCGCCATGGGCTACCTCTACGTGCGCGACTTACTCGGCGACGAGCTGTTTACTAAGGCCCTGCACACCTACATCCGCAATTGGAACGGCAAGCACCCTATGCCCTACGACTTCTTCAACTCGATGAACGAGGGCGCGGGCCAAAACATGAACTGGTTCTGGCAGCGCTGGTTTTTCGACGGCGGCTACCCCGATCAGGCCATCCAGAGCGTCACGCCGCAAAGCATCACCGTGGAAGCCAAGGGCAGCAAGCCCATGCCCGTCGATTTGCTCATTACCTTCGCCGACAACTCCACCCAGAAGCTGCACCGTACCATCGCCGTGTGGCAGGACGGCAGCAAGACCGTAACGGTACCGCTGGATGGCAGCAAAGCGCTGAGGAAAGTGGTACTGGGTAGTACCTACACGCCGGATAATGATAAGGCGAATAACGTGTGGAAGGCGAAGGAATGAACTCGGTTTTTATAGCACCCGGCCTTTCCTTGATTATGGCACTGACTGCTTACGAGCCAGCAGGTACTACGTGCCTACGCACAGCTCCCCGCGACCTGAAGCACCAAGTTAAATCCGCAGCCCTGATTTTTTCCGGCCGGTTGGTGAGCCTGCGTACGACGACGGAAGAAATTCCCTCATTTGGTCCTCACAAGGTTATTACCTACGCGTTTTTGCCCGACAAAATCTGGCGAGGGGCCAGCAGAGACACTATTTACCTAAAAGCCCTGCCCCAGTATGATGATATGTCAATGATGGCTTTAGGGAAAAACTACCTCTTTTTGCTGGGCGGCTACTTGCCCTACATGACTCAGTGCGACCCTATTTCTAAAGACTTCGGCAGCTTCTCCCAAGAGTTAGACAGGCTCTTTAAAAAGAAGCGTTTCCAAAATCTTCCATCTGTGAAATAGTGCCTTTTCTCCAGTGATGGAGCACCCCACTGCGGCAAGGCACGAAAGTCCGGGCAACACGGAGCACCCTGCTTCCTAACGGGTAAACCGCAGGGGCTGAAAAACCAAATAGGCTCGTACGTCAGCTTTGCCAGCCCGATGCGGCCCGCACTCTACCTACACACTGGCCCCGAGGGCATCCCCGTCTGGGGCCGTGAAAGCCTGGGAAAGGCTCCGTACGCCCCAGATTTTCCCCATGTTCGAAAATGCGCGAGTCGCATACATTTTAAATTGTTACTATTATATTTCTATTTCCATTTTGTTTCTGCATCTCACCGCCTTTTACTTCTTATGCTCAACGATGAAGAGGAACTCATCAAACAAAAAATAGCCGAAATAGCGGCTACTGCTGACCAGTATCCGGCCGTGGTAATTATTCATCATGTGCCGACCCAAACGGTGCGCTATTTGTCTGCGTGGGGTCTGCAGCTGCTGGGCGCGACTCTCGAAGAGCTGATGGCCCTGGGCCCGAACTTCTCTCCTACCTACTTTAATGCCGTCGAGTCGGAGGAATATATGGCGCGTGTGTTTCAACTTATGTATGAAAAGGAGGCACCGGAAGTACATACTTTTTACCAGGAGGTGCGCACCACCGAACGCGTGGGCTGGAGCTATTACCTTACCTCCATGCGCCGCTTGCTGGTCAATAGCCAAGGCGCGCCGCTGCTGGTTATGGGCTTAGCTGTTCCCTTGCACCCCGACAACCATTTCGCCACGAAAGTGCAGCGCCTGATTGAAGAAAATCAATTTCTGCGGCAGCATAGCTCGCTATTTTCTACCCTTTCCAAGCGGGAGCGGTATGTGCTGCGGCTGCTGGCCCTCGGCCACAGCGCCCCCGAAATAGCCGAAGAACTGTGTATTTCGGAGCATACTGCCGCTACCCACCGCCGCAATCTGCGCCAAAAGCTGGGCGCCAGCACCACATTTGAGTTAGGATTGTATGCTCGGGCCTTCGATTTGATCTGAGGCCGGCTGCCGCTGCGGCCACGATGCCGCTGGGACTACACACCAAGTCAAATCGGTGGCAAAGGATGGCCACCACCGATTATGGCAGCAATCCTGTACCTTTGCCCCAGTGATGGGTCGCCCCACCGCGGCAAGGGAGGCAACTCCGGCGACGAGGAAAGTCCGGGCAACGCAGAGCACCCTGCTTCCTAACGGGAAGGACTGGCAAGCGTAACGTGAACCAGGACAGCCAGTGCCACAGAAAACTACCGCCTACGTCGCCTTCGGGGGGCCGGTAAGGGTGAAAAGGTGCGGTAAGAGCGCACCAGCGGCCGGGCAACCGTGTCGGCTGGGTAAACCTCAGGGGTTGAAAGACCAAATAAGCTGGTACGCGGGCCGCAAGGCCCGCACCGGGCGGCTCGTCCGGCGCCAGCGGGTAGGTTGATGGAGCCTTTCCGCGAGGACTGGCCTAGATAAATGGTGGGGCCGTGGCAACACGGACAAAACCCGGCTTACAGACTCATCACCGGCTTCAAACGGCCGCCACAGCTTCGGGTGCGGCGGCCGTTTTGGTGTGGGACGGTCCATACCCACACCGGAAACTGCTTAGCGGTGGGCACGCAGGACTTACTTCGGCAGGAAGTTGCCTGTACGTATTTGTATAGAGAAGCTATTTAGAAAGTCGCTGAAAGTCCAATGAACGTCATGCTTCGACAAGCTCAGCATGAAGTTCATTGGACTTTCTAAACAGCTTCGCAAGCTCCTTCCGTGGGAAGTCGGCCTCATGCAAATGTGTACTACCGACTTCCTGCGGAAGGAGAGCAAAACCATTTGCGGGAAGGCATTTTCGATGAAAAAGCACTCAAACTGAGGTACGGGAGCGCACTTCCCTATCGACGAACCTTGCCTTCGTTCCCGAAAAGCATCTGGACGGCCGGTGCGCTGCCCTAGCATTTTTCGCGTATGCCTACACTGCGCGGCTCACTCTTTTCGTTACATTCGCTCCCCATACCTTTTGCAACCTTATGCCCAGAATCCTGATAATTGACGACGAAAAGGCTATTCGGAACACTCTGAAAGAGATTCTGGAATACGAGAGCTACACCGTCGACCAGGCCGAGGACGGCCCCACCGGCCTCGACATGCTCATCAAGACCAAGTACGACGTAGTGCTCTGCGACATCAAGATGCCCAAAATGGACGGCATCGAGGTGCTGGAGCGCGCCCAGATTGCGGCACCCGACGCGGCCTTTATTATGGTATCGGCCCACGGCAACATCGATACGGCCGTGGATGCCACCAAGAAAGGCGCGTTCGACTTCATTCAGAAGCCCCCGGATCTGAACCGTTTGCTCGTAACGGTGCGCAACGCCCTGGACCGCACCAAGCTGGTAACCGAAACCAAAACACTCAAAAAGAAGATTGCCAAAAGCTCCGAAATGGTGGGTGCCTCGCCCGAGCTGGAAGCCGTGCGCAAGCAGATTGCCAAAGTAGCTCCCACCGATGCCCGGGTGCTCATTACGGGCCCCAACGGCGCGGGCAAGGAAATGGTGGCCCGCCAGCTGCACGAGCTCAGCAACCGCGCCGGCGGCCCCATGATTGAGGTTAACTGTGCCGCTATTCCCTCCGAGCTGATCGAGTCGGAGCTGTTCGGGCACGAGAAAGGCTCGTTCACGTCGGCCGTGAAGCAGCGCATCGGCAAGTTTGAGCAGGCCGACGGCGGCACGCTGTTTCTGGACGAAATCGGCGACATGAGCCTTTCGGCCCAGGCCAAGGTGTTGCGGGCGCTGCAGGAAAGCAAAATCACGCGTGTGGGTGGCGAGAAGGAAATTTCGGTGAACGTGCGCGTCATTGCCGCCACCAACAAGGACCTGCAGCAGGAAATAGCCGAGCGCAACTTCCGCGAAGACCTCTACCACCGCCTCTCCGTTATCCTGATCAAAGTGCCGGCCCTCAACGACCGTCGCGATGATATTTCCGACCTCGTGCAGCGCTTCCTGCAGGATATTGCCCGCGACTACGGCGACAAGCCCAAAATCATGGACGCCAAAGCCCTGGACTACCTCAAAGCCCTCGACTGGCGTGGCAACATCCGGGAGTTGCGCAACGTGGTCGAGCGTCTCATCATCATGAGCGACGACACGATTACGGAAGCCGACGCCAAGGCATTTGCGGGGAAGTAAGTTCTCGTTATGGCGAGACGTTAGCCGAAGCAAGGACCACCGCCAGCGGTACAGCAGAAAGCCCTTTCCCATTGCTACGGGAAAGGGCTTTCTGCTGTACCGCGAAGTTTTCCTTCGCGACTCGCTGTGCCGTACCAAACGACTATCGTTCAACGCTTCGCGAAGTGGAACTTCGCGGTACATAGCCGTCAGCGCATTTCAGGGGGCCGGGTTAGCTGTGCTGTGAGTAAGGACCGCATTACGCCGGAGTTATTTTATGAATTTCTTCGCCAGCTCGGGCGTCATGAGCCAGCACTCGTTGGTGTGCCCAAACATGCGGTACCGATTAGTAGCAACGAGGGTGTAAGCAGCATCCCGCAGCACCCGCGGCAGCACCGCGGTGAGCCTCGCCAGCTTCCAGGGATATCCCAGAGCCCAGCAGATGCGCAGGACGGCATCAGACTTGGTCCAGGCGTGGTGGTCGTCTACCAGCACGATGCTGGACAGCGCGGCGGCATCTAACCCATGCTCGCGCAGCAGCCGCTGGCCGGTATCTGACTGCAAGGTGGCAAACGTGAAACGGTTGGCCGCGTCGTGGTTGATGACGAACTGAATGAACCCGTTGCAGAGGTTACAAACCCCGTCGAAGAGGATAATCATAGTCGAATTAATAAGAGCCGGGATAAAAATTCAGGGCGGTTCAGGAGTTCAGCCACTTGGCTTCCACCCGCGACCGAAGCGGCCGCAAATGGAAGCCAAGCCGGGCTACTGAAGCTCCAGAACGGGCTTTTTAGTGGTATACTTTGCTACGGCTACGGCCAGGGAGTTAGCAATCAGAATGAAGAGGGCAATGGTTACGCCGTTCTGCATCAGGAAGGGTAGCGCCGCAAAGGCTTTGATGGTCGATTCCTTCATGGCGCTGCTGCTCTGGTCGAAGGTGCCAAGCGCCTCCGCATAGCTGCTCGACAGCGTGTTGTCGGCTACGTAGAAGAAGGCGGCATCGATGGCTATCATAAACACCGTGACCAGGAAGGAGGTGCCCAGGAGCAGCTGCCACCATTTGGCCGGTACGATGTCGCGGGTGCGGCAATCCTTCAGGTATTTGGAGAGGCAGATGCTGATCAGCGTCAGCGAAATAGTGAAGGTGATGAGCCCGGGCAGAACCGCCAGCCAGATTACCTCGGCCTGATCGAAGCCATCGGAGCTCCAGCTGTAGGCCAGCGTGTAGATAGTAAGCAGGCAGGCTATGGCGCTAAGGAGCGAGAACTCCAGAATAGGACGATAGTTTTTCATTTTTTACCAGATAAAGTCTGTTGGATAAATTCTAAAATCTCCTTGCGGATGAGCACCATGTAGAGGTGCGGCAGCAACAGGACCATGCTACTGTATTCGGGCCGCACGTGCAGGAGCCGGCATAGTACTTCACTCAGCAGGTAGGGCACCATAACGTGCGTAACCAGACTGGTGAGGTAAATCAGGACCAGGCTTCCGCCGGTGAGGGCTTTAGACCGCAGTGGCGGGCGGCTGAATCTGGTGCGAACCAGATAGAACAGCAGCGCCATAGCGATATGAATTACGAGTGCCATGCGGTGATGCGCTCTTGAACGGCAGAGGGCAGCGGCAGCAGCGTGGCGGCCTTCACGAATAGCTCACGCGTCCGGTCCAGCAGCATGCGGTATTCGCCGTTGGTGATGAATACGAAGTACGTGCCGAGCATGATCCAGGAGAAGTTATCGATGCGCATGAACAGCCAGATGCCCACGTGCAGCAGGACGCCGCAGAGCAGCACATAATACTTGGTTTTGCGGAACCACACCAGGAAGGCAAACGCCTGCTCCCAGAAGAGGGTGAAGTAGGTAGAAAGCACCACAAAGAAGTAGTTGGCCGTGAGCGGCACGTTCCATTCGGTGGCCCGGAACTCCTCCACCCGCATGGTGTAGTAGGTGGCCGTTCCATTGAGCCAGAGCTTGCCCTGGGCTTTTTCCATGCCGGTGAAGAAGTATACGTAGCACACCTGAATCAGGAGTCCGTAGGCGGCCAGCGTGGCTACTGGCTGGTACCACGTGGCCCACCTGCTCGGCGTAGTGCCGGCCTTGCGGTCCGAATACCGGAAGTGCTCGTAGGAGTCGGCCAGCAGCAGAAACGGCATGGTCACCTGAATCACGTTGTCGGAACCATCCAGAATAAGCTCATTGCGCGCCTTGAGAATAAGGATCAGCAGGTACAGGATCAGGCCCACCCCGCGCCCACCGATGGCCAGAATAAACAGGGCGGAGAAAATCGTCATGATCAGCAGGTAGGCCTGCGGGGCAAAAGGAGCCTGAAACGGGAAGATGAGCCAGTGCATCAAGCTGCTGTTCATGTCCTTTAGGTAGAGGCCATAGTCGTAGATGGCGTTTTGGCCAAACAGCGCATCGGCCATGGGGAAGTAGAAGATGCAGTTTTTTAGCACCAACACCCCTAAAATAACCCGGAAGATGGAGAGCCCCAGGGTACGCGCTTGGCTCAACGGGCTGCCTTGCAGATCGGCTGAGTTAGAGAATTCTGTATTCATGAGTCCGGATTTGAGAATATTTGTAGTTGTTTAGATCAAAGTGGTCGAGGTCTCTTTTCGAGAAGCGGGGAAACTTGGATTCAATAACCCGGTATATCACAAAGGATGAATCGGGCGAAATCTTGTTTGCACCCATGTAATTATTGTGGGCAAATCGGGAGTAGCTCAGAATAGCTTTGTGTCCCGCCGATATCTCAATGGCTTGTCTGACAATCCTGGCTGATTTCAGGCTGTCTTTTGCCGTAAATTCCTTACTAACGTATTCATAAGCCTTTGAGCGGTTTTCCAATAAGTTCATAACTGAACCGCTGAAGGTTTTCAATATCCTTTGCGAAGGCGACCAGAAATTATTCCGCCGTTCGTCAATTAGCGGCTTGCAGATATCCAGCCACTGCGAAGATGCTGCTTTGCCATTTTTATAATCTTGAAATTGAATCATGATAGACAAATTGCTATTAACAGGGTTAGGAGCAAAAAGCTTCCATGATTGACCGAAGTACGGGTATACATACCCCCTAATTTGATCAGCATATTGATGCTTGATCGGGTTATCAGGCATTAAGTGGAGCCCGATGATTGCAAAGTGCACTGCTAGTCCAGCAATCAACACGAGCCGAAATAACTTGAGCCCTAAGTTTTTAGTATTATTGTCCATATCTATTTCGAGTTCAAGGTGATTAAACTATCAGAACGTGTGCATGTTTATGCGGAATAAAAGCCGCCAGCGTGGTAAGAAAAGAAACGGCTATCATGACAACAGCCATTTCTTTTCTTACGCTCACACTCTCGCTACGCTGGCTTAAATGTCAAAAGACGAAAAGTCGCTGCGGTTTTGCGGGGTGCCGTAGGAAAGCTCCAGCTCGCTGTTGCCGGCCGCCGACTGACGCTCGTAATAGCCGTTGACAGCGCCGATAACGAAAGCCCCAACCAGAATAGCACCGTAGGCAAGAGCCGGGAAAGCGGCTTCAACTTCCATCTGGTTAGTAGTGTTGGGCGGGGTCGTCGTCCGGTAAGAACCCAGGGCCGAAGCGTTGGTGTGGGCTGCCGACATGAAGAAAATCACCAGCAGGCTCAGGGAAAACGCTTTGAGATGTTTACGAAGTACGTTCATGATATAAAGTATTAAAGAATTGAAGAATTGAAGAATTAAAGAATTAAATATCGAATTTCGAAAAGTCATCAGCATTCTCGGTGCTGATGATATTAGCCATTTCCAGCTGATCTTGGCCAGAATGGGAAATGTTGTAGATAAACTCACCAACGGCTCTACCAATTGCGTAGGCCCCGGCAACACCAGCCGCCAGAATACCAACGGTTGTCGTAGGGTCAAGCATCATCGTGTCGCTGTATTGCTCTATTTTATTAGTTTCAGCCTCGTATTTGCCAATGGATGTAGCATTGGTCAATGAGGTTGTGAAAAGCATGGCTACCATTGCCGATAGCACGAACGGTTTAGAGAATTTCTTTTTCATAAAATGGGTTTAAAATAAAGTGTGAATGTTAGAAAATTATGAGAGTGAGTAATACTTGTCAGGAATTTAATATATAAATACAAGATTCCTGTTTGTGGATCGATAATTCGTTTGGCGAGCACTATTTTTTCAGCTTGGGTTTTACCATGTTTTTAAATTACAGGTGCTTATTTTTTTTCGAAGCATCAAACAATTATGTCTCACCAAAACATCAATATATATTTTTGCCGTTCTATTCAGAAATCAGCCGTTGAAAAGATGTAGGTGGCGTTTATTTGCTTTGCTTGAAACAAGGATACGCTACTACATATCTAAATCATAGAATATTACACCAATCAGTATTTTGTAGGGACAAATCCTTGGATTAGGGCACATAACCGGAATGATTACTAAGTACTTCCAGGACATCATCCCGGAATGCCAGCCATGCGTCAGTCGCATGCCCGCCCACTCTCTTCCGCCACCATTACTACTGCGGGAGAGATGCTTCGACTGCACTCAGCGGACGGAATCGACTTTTTCAAAAATTCTTCAACACACTCTTATAGCGGTTTCGCGAACCGTGGCCACCCGATGCAGAGACGCGTATTCGCGTCTCATCGTTGAACGAAACCGGGCAGGCGGCGCGGGCGACGAGACGCGAATACGCGTCTCTACAGCAGCCGGGTTGCACCGTTCACGAAACCTCTGTAAGCTGGAAACAGAGGAATTCCGGTTTTCCGACAGCTTATCCAAAGCGGCACCTCCGTGCACCAGGATGCTCGTTGTGACGCTATTGTTCTCTCATTTTCAGGAGCATACGGCGCTACCTGCGGGCAACATCTGCTAGGCCATTTGGTTGCAGCCCCGCACATCCGAGTTGTCCATGCGCCCGAGCACCTCAAATGAGCCGTCGGGGTATTGCCGGGCCAGGTCTTTGGTTTCAATGAAAGCGCAGGAGTCGATGTTGGCTAAGTCAATGACATTAATGGCTCCGTCGGGGCGTGCTGCGGATACCGAGAACGGGTCGGCGGGGTCGCGCAGCAGAATGCGCAGTGGCGCGGGGCAGTGGAAGCGGCCGTCGCCGAGGCTGTAGGCCTGGGAGAGCAGCTCCGTCATGCCGTACTCCGAGTGGATGCCGGCCGGCCCAAAAGCGTGTTGCAGCTGTGCGTGTAGCTCCTCCCGAATCATTTCGCGGCGGCGGCCTTTCATGCCGCCGGTTTCGAGTACGGTCAGGTTCTGCAGCTCTGGGGCCGGACCGTATTCGGCTACTACGTCCAGCAGCGCATACGACACACCCAGGAGCATGACGCGGCGCGTGGCATCCTGCTTGGCCTCGGCCAGGGCGTGCAGCAGCGCGGCGTGGTCGTGCAGAAAAAAGGCAGGCTGCGTCTGGCCCGATTCCCGGGCAAAGAAATCGACCATCGCCACCAGCGACGACTGTCCTTGCTCCAGATACGAAGGCAGCAGCGCCAAAAAAGTCCAGCCTGTGAGCGGACCATAGATCTGCTCGAAAATATGGGCCGCGTTGCGACGGTACAGCAGCGGGTCGCGCACCAAGTGGCGGCTGCGCTGCTGCTGGGTGGTGCCGCTGCTCAGAAATACTTCCTGCGGCTGCCAGCTGGCCGGTTCGGTGCGCACCTCATGCGTTTTGAAAAACTCGATGGGCAGAAAAGGAATATCCGTCAGCTGCCGGACGGCCTCGGGTGAGCGGCCCAGATGGTGCAGCCACTGCTGGTAGGGAGGGCAATGGCGCGCCTGATACTGAAACAAGCGCAAAGCCAGCGGCTCGAAGGTAGCGGCAGAAACGGCGGAAAGCTCCGACAGAAAGGCGTCGCGGAAACTCATTATAGGGCGGCTTGGTTAGCGAGGTAGTATAACAAAGGCGGCAGCACTTCGTTGAGAAGTTGTACCTTCCGCTGTTGGGTGCGGCCCTTGCTTCTGTCCTTTATTGCTGTTTTTTATGACCACATCTAGTACTCTTACGCTTGGCACCACCGCCCTGTTAGCCGGTGTGGCCACGCTGCTGACGTCCTGCCTGGAGGCCCCCAATTATCCGACCACGCCGCGCATTGATTTCAAGGAGCTGAAGGTGGACCGCTATAATTTTGGCGGCGGCCAGACCCCCATCGACACCGTGCGCGTCACCATCGACTTCACCGACGGCGATGGTGACCTGGGCCTCGACGTCATCGGCGACAAGGAGCCGCCCTACAACCCGACCAAGCCCGATGGTACCTACAACCGCACCACACACAACTACTTTATCACGCCATACCGCCGCAAGACTCCCACCGCCGAATTTGAGGCAGTAGTTGAGAATGATATGGGTGGCAAAAACAGTCGTTTCCCACCTCTCTATAGCCCCGATGCCAAACCCGGCCCGCTGAAAGGCACCCTAACGCTGGATATTCCTTATGACTTGGGGGTACCGTTCCGGCCGGGCGAAGAGGTTCGATTCGAGGTGAGCATCATGGACCGGGCGCTCAACGAGAGCAACACGATTACGACGCCCAGCTATATCGTGCAGAAGCCTTAGCCCCCGTAGCTATGAGACAACCAAAAGCCGGCCGGATGTTCTGCATCCGGCCGGCTTTTGGTTTGTGGGGGGGGGGCGTTAGTAAATGGCCGGGAAGCGCTTGGGGTCGGCTTCCTGCATCAGCTCATACACCGCGTCGAATACGTCTTCGGCGTTGGGCTTGGAGAAGTAGTCGCCATCGGAGCCGTAGGGCGGGCGGTGAGGCTGGGCGGCCAGGCAGCGGGGCTGCGAGTCGAGGAAGCGGTAGGCTTGCTGCTCGTCGAGCACATGCTGCAGCATGTAAGCGGTGGCCCCGCCGGGTACGTCCTCATCGGCGAAGAGCACGCGGCTGGTTTTGCGCAGGCTGTCGGCAATAAGGTGCTGCACGTCGAAAGGCAACAAGGACTGCACGTCAATCACTTCTACCGAAATACCTACCTCCGCCAGCTGGCGGGCCGCATCCTGCACGATGCGACACATCGAGCCGTAGGTAACCACCGTAATATCGGTGCCTTCCTGCAGAATTTCGGGCACGCCCAGCGGTAGCGTGAACTCGCCCACGTTCTGCGGAATCCGCTCTTTCAGGCGGTAGCCATTCAGGCACTCAATCACCAACGCGGGCTCATCGGAGCGCAACAGCGTGTTGTAGAAGCCCGCCGCCTGCGTCATGTCGCGCGGCACCAGCACGTGCATACCCCGGATGCTGCTCAGAATCATGCCAATGGGTGAGCCCGAATGCCAGACGCCTTCCAGCCGGTGGCCGCGCGTACGCACGATAAGTGGTGCCTTCTGCCCGCCTTTGGTGCGGTACTGGAGGCACGCCACGTCATCCGACAAAATCTGGATGGCATAGAGCAGATAATCCAGGTACTGAATTTCGGTGATGGGGCGCAGGCCGCGCAAGGCGGCCCCGATGCCCTGCCCCACAATGGTGCACTCCCGGATACCGGTATCGGTCACCCGCAGCTCCCCGAACTTGTCCTGCAAGCCGGCAAACGCCTGGTTTACGTCCCCGATCCGGCCGACGTCCTCGCCGATGGCAAAGATGGTGGGGTCGCGCCGGAAGTTGGCTTCGAAACAAGCCTGCAGCACTTCCCGGCCATCGACCTGGGGTGCGTTGGGGGCAAACTCAGCGGGTACTTCGGCAATGTTCAGCGCAGCTTGCTCGCTTTGGCTGTAGAGGTAGGAGTTGTAGCGGTCGGCGTTTTCGGCCAGTACTTGCTCCAGGTAGTTCTGTAGGTTGCGGCGGGCCCCACTGCGCGTTTCGCGCACGAAGCGCAACGCCCGCCGCACGGTCCGCACGATGTCGGCCCGAATAGGCGTGGGGTTGTGACGCAGGTGCTCCACCATGTCGTGCAGGGCGTTTTCCTGCCCGGTTTCAGCCACCAGCTTTTCCAGCAGCGTCACGGCCTCGTCGCGCTCCTCTTTGATGGGGTTGAAGAAGGCATCCCAGGCGGCCACGCGGGCTTTCTTCACCACGTCCTTCGTCTCACTCTCAATCTGGTCGAGCTCTTCGGCGCTGGCGTGGCCTTCGCTGAGCAGCCACTCGCGCATCTTGCGCAGGCAGTCGTGCTCTTCCTCCCACGAGAGGCGTTCTTTGCTCTTGTAGCGCTCGTGCGAGCCCGAGGTAGAGTGCCCCTGGGGCTGGGTGACTTCCGTGACGTGCACCAACACCGGCACATGCTCGCGGCGGCACACCTCAGCGGCCCGCAGATACGTATCGACCAAGGCAGGATAGTCCCAGCCTTTCACCACGAAAATCTCGAAGCCCTGCTCGCCCGGCGCGTTGCGCTGGAAGCCGGCCAGGATTTCGCTGATGCTCTGTTTGGTCGTCTGATATTCGGCGGGCACCGAAATGCCGTAGTGGTCGTCCCACACCGAAACCAGCATCGGAATCTGAAGCACACCAGCGGCATTGATGGCTTCGAAAAACATGCCCTCCGACGTACTGGCGTTGCCAATAGTGCCGAATGCTACTTCGTTGCCATTCACCGAAAACTGCTTCAGCTCGCTCAGCTCCGGATTGTTGCGGTAGAGCTTGGAAGCGTAGGCCAGCCCCACGAGGCGCGGCATCTGCGAGGCCGTGGGCGAAACGTCGGCCGAGGAGTTTTTCAGTTCCGCCAGGTTGCGGAAGTTGCCGTCCTCATCGAGCAGGCGGGTGGCAAAGTGGCCATTCATGGCGCGGCCGGCGGTGGCGGGCTCGGCCTCGGCATCGGGGTGGGCGTAGAGCTGGGCAAAATACTGCTGCAGGCTCAGCTCGCCGGCGGCAAACATGAAGGTCTGGTCGCGGTAGTAGCCGGAGCGAAAGTCGCCGGGCTGGAAGGCGCGGGCCATAGCCAGCTGGGGCAGCTCTTTGCCGTCGCCGAAGATGCCGAACTTGGCTTTGCCCATGAATACTTCCTTGCGGCCCGCTAAGGAAGCCTGCCGGCTTTCCCAGCCCAGGCGGTAGTCACGGAGCAACTCTTCTTTGCTAAGGGCGGCAGCGGCCGCTACGAGGGGTTCAGCAGTGGGCATATCAACGGGAAGTAGGCGGGAAGTATGGGGCAAAAAAATCGGAGTGGGAAAGCCTGCCGCAGTAGCAGGCTCCCAAAAGTACGGATTTGGGCGCGAGCTTTCACGAGGCAGCTTCCCCGCACCCCTACGAAGGAGGGTGGTTTTTGTCTATCTTTGAATTACGGAGCCCGCTAGAAAGCTCTGCTACAGTCCCGACTATTCCTTCCCCTACATGAAAAACTTCGTCTCGCTTTTCCTGGCCCTGTGCTTCAGCCTGGCCCAACTCGGGGCCCGCGCCCAGGGCACCATGACGTTTGAAAAAGACCTCCATGACTTCGGCAGCGTGGCCGAAGGCACCATGGCGACCTACGAGTTCAAGTTCAAGAATACCGGCACTCAGCCCATCATCATTGCCAACGTGCAGGCCTCCTGCGGCTGCACCACGCCCGACTGGACCAAGACGCCGGTGCTGCCCGGCAAAAGCGGCATCATCAAGGCCATGTACAGCAGTGCCGGCCGGCCCGGGGTTTTCAACAAAACCGTGACCGTAACCAGCAACGCCAGCACGCCGAGCACAGTGCTCACCATCAAAGGCAGCGTCCTGAACAAGGATGAGGTGAAGGCCACTCTGACGCCTGCCCAGCTGGCGCAGTCGCCCCGCCTGGTGCTGGACCGCACCGCCCACGATTTCGGCAAGATGGAAGCCGGCCAGCAGCCCACCGCCCGCTTCACGGTGAAGAACGGAGGCAAGCAGGACCTGGTGCTGGGCATGCTCTCGTCGGCCTGCAACTGCGTGGGCTACAAGGCCACTCCTACTCCCATCAAGCCGGGTCAGAGCAGCACGGTAGAGCTGATTTACGGCCAGCGCCAACTCGGCAAGATGGCTGATGTGGTGACCATCAGCTCCAACGACATGAGCGGTGACACTAAACTGACGCTGAAAGCCAACGTGGTGCGCGACCTGAATGCGGCCAGCATGGTGAAGGAAAGCGGCGTTGCGGTACCGTTTAAGTAATACTTGGCTATCCTGTTTCCTCTGGCGGCTGCCTGCAAAGCACCTGTCTCACCTGCGTGGCAAACGCCGCTCAACCTGCAAAGCCTCTTACCCGCGCCGGTAAGGGGCTTTGTGCTTGTAATAAGCTGTTGTAGGAATAAAGAGGCCGGTGCTTTGCAGGCAGCCGCCAGAGGAAACAGGACAGCTCTGACCAGGGTCAGTTTATTTCAAATGCAACCCAGCGGAACCTTCCTGGTCAATATCCGCATTTTACACCCATTGAAGCCGGCTTAATTCGTATCTTTGCGGCCGTTTTCAGCTAGTATTTTCCCCACCACCCCACTCTTAGTTTCTGCCATGCTAATCGGCGTACCGAAAGAAATCAAAAACAACGAAAACCGTGTCGGCCTCACCCCTGCTGGCGTAGCCGAATTCCGCAAGCACGGCCACGAGGTATACGTGCAAGCTACTGCCGGCTTGGGCAGCGGTTTTCAGGACGCTGAGTATGAGCAGGCTGGCGCTACTATTTTGGCTACCATTGCCGAAGTATATGGCAAGGCAGAAATGATTGTGAAGGTAAAAGAGCCCATTCAGGAGGAGTACAGCCTCATTAAGGAAGGCCAGCTGCTATTTACTTATTTCCACTTCGCCAGCGGCGAAGAGCTGACCCACGCCATGATTGAGCGCAAGGCGGTGTGCCTGGCGTACGAAACCGTGGAGCTGCCCAACCGGGCGCTGCCCCTGCTCATTCCGATGAGCGAAGTGGCGGGCCGGATGGCTCCGCAGGAAGGTGCCAAGTATTTGGAGAAACCCCTGAAAGGCCGTGGTATTCTGCTCGGTGGCGTGCCCGGTGTGAAGCCCGCCCAAGTGCTGGTACTCGGTGGCGGCGTAGTGGGTACGCAGGCGGCCAAAATCGCGGCTGGTCTGGGTGCTCAGGTGACCATTATGGACATCAGCCTGAATCGCCTGCGCGAGCTGGACGACTTCATGCCTAAGAACGTGGTGACGCAGTATTCCAACGAGTACAACATTCGCGAAGCCATCAAAACTGCCGACCTCATCGTGGGTGCCGTACTCATTCCGGGTGCTAAGGCTCCGCACCTCATCACGCGCGACATGCTCAAGACCATGCGCGCCGGTACTGTGGTAGTGGACGTAGCCGTGGATCAGGGTGGCTGCATTGAAACCTGCCGCCCTACGACGCACGAAAACCCCACCTTCATCATCGACGACGTAGTGCATTACTGCGTGGCCAACATGCCCGGTGCCGTGCCGTACACCTCTACGCTGGCGCTGACCAACGCTACGCTGCCCTATGCAGTGAAGCTGGCCAACCTGGGCTGGCAGGAAGCGTGCCGCCGCGACGCGGCGCTGCGCCTGGGCCTGAACGTGGTGCATGGTGAGGTAGTATACCAAGGCGTGGCCGATGCCTGGAACCTGCCGATGGTCAACGTGGAGACCGTGCTGGAAACAGCGTACGCCTAAGCACTTTTTTCTCTGAGAAAAGCCTTCCCGATTTAATCGTCGGGGAGGCTTTTTTGTAACGGATTCTATGAAAGGAATACTCTATACCGGCGGCGAGCTGACGGACCTTGTGCACTTTGCCCGCCTTCCCTCCTACCTGCAGGCATTTCTGCGCGAGCAGAACGGCGTGGTGGCGTACTTCGGCGGGCTGCACATCCGGGGCTGCGTGAGCGAGCCGACCTGGCACGCGCTACACACGGCCTGGCAGGGCGAAATGGCCTTCTGGCGCACGTACGCCGAGGTGCAGGAAACCGATATTCCCTTCGCCCAGGACTGCGTGGGCAACCAGTTTCTGCTGCGCGGCGACGCAGTGCTGTTTCTGGACACCGAAACCGGCGAGCTGGCCGATCTGGAAGTGGACTTCAAGCACTTCCTGTTTGGGGTCGAGAAATTTCCGCTCGATGCGTTGGGCATGGAGCCGCTGCGCGGCTTCCAGCAGCACGGCGGCGCGCTGCAGCCCGGCGAGCTACTGAGCCTGTATCCGCCGGTCTGCATTGCTTCGGCAGAACGCAAACCCAAGATTAACATCCAGCCGGCCGCCGACCGCTTGGCCTGGCTGGCCGATTTTCACCGCCAGATCAAAGATTTGCCCAGCGGCCAGCGCATTCACCTCAAGCCCAGCCAGGACTAACGCCTTCCGCCCGCATGCTGCTCCCTCCGTTACTGCGTTTGCTGCTGCGCCGCTTGCTCCTGCTGATGGGCGCTTATCTGGTGCTGCGGCTGGGTTTTTATGTGGCCAACCGCCCAGCCTTTCTGGAGGCGAGCAGTAGTCAGCTGGTGCTGGCATTCTGGCACGGCTTTCGGTTCGATGTTTCGGCGGTGCTGCTGCAGAGCGTGCCCTTCTTGCTGCTGTCGTTGGTGCCGGCGTTTGGCAGGGGCTGGCAGCAGTTGTTGCGCGGACTGTACCTGGTGCTGCACGCCCCGGCGCTGGCCGTCAATATTATCGACAGCGAGTATTTCAAATTCATTGGTCGGCGCACCAGCAACGAGCTGTTTACCATCACGGGCGATATTCAGCGGCAGGCCGGGCAGCTGGCGGGGCACTACTGGTTTCTGCTGATTCCGTTCACCGTGCTACTGGGGCTGCTGTGGTATTTCTATCCTATGCCCACGGCCCAGGACGCAGAATACTACGCTCGGGAGCCCCGCTCCATTCGGCGTTTTGCCCGCTACGTGCTGGAAGTTGCGGGCCTGGCCTTGGGCACGGTATTAGGCATTCGGGGTGGTCTGCAGCTCAAGCCCTTGCGCACCGGCCACGCCTTTATGCAAACGCTGCCGGTACTGGGCCACGTGGTGCTCAATAGTACATTCACCTTTCAGAAAAGCGTGGGCTACGTTCCGGTGGAGCGGCGCACCTACTTCACTGATCCGGCTGCGCTGCACAAGGCCCTGGCAATTCATAAGCCCGGCCCGCGCCCCAACGCGCCCCGCGACAACGTGGTTATTCTGCTGGTCGAGAGCTTTGCTTCCGAATACACGGGCATCGAGAACGAGGGCCAGGGCTACACGCCCTTCTTCGATTCGTTGGCTACGAAAGGACTGTTGTTTCGGGAGCACTACGCCAACGGCCGACGCTCCATCGATGCCCTGCCGGCCGTGCTGGCCGGGTTGCCGGGCCTGATGGAAGGCTCCTTTATCACCTCCAACTTCCAGACCGACGAGCTGCACGGACTAGGCGAGCTACTGGACCGGCACGGCTACACTACTTCCGTCTTTCATGGGGCCACCAATGGCACAATGGGTTTCAATACCTTCGCTGGCATGGCCGGTATTCAGCGCTATTATGGCCTGAATGAGTACCCTGGCGGCGCGAAAAGCCCGGATTTTGACGGCCACTGGGGCATTTTTGATGAGCCCTACCTACAGTACTTTGCCCGCGAGCTTGGCAAGCAGCCCGAGCCGTTTCTCTCCACGGTGTTCACGCTGACCTCACACGAGCCGTTCCCGGTTCCGGCCCGGTACGCGGGCAAGTTCGCGCCCGGCGAGCTGCCGATTCACGCTTCCATCGGCTACACCGATTTTTCGCTGCGGCAGTTTTTCAAAGCCGCCGCCACCCAGCCCTGGTATAGTCGTACGCTGTTCATTCTGCTGGCCGACCACACGTCCCAGTCGCAGCGGCCCGACTACCAGAATGTGCTGGGCAGCTTCAAAACGCCGCTATTGCTGTTTCATCCGGGCCGCGCCCTGCCAGCGGCCGATGTGCACCGTATCACCCAGCAGGCCGACGTGACGGCCACTGTAGTCGACTATTTAGGCGTTGGAAATGCGGCCCAGCTCCTGCCCTTTGGCTACTCCGTGTTCGACTCTACCACTACCGGCCGGGCCCTGTTTCTGCGCGACAATTCCCACTACCTGGTTCACCAGGACTTCGTAACCGAATTGACGGCTACCAACCAAGTGCGGCTCTATCCTTACCGGACGCACAATATGCCCGCCGAGCCGCTCCCCAATCCTGACCCGCAGAAGCTGAAGCAGTACGGCGACGAGCTCAAGGCCTGTCTGCAGCTGTTCACCGACGGATTGCTGGACAATACGCTCTACAAGCACTAACCGGAGTCAGGCTACCAGCGCCGGGCGTGGGGTATGCTTGCTCCAGAACGTGTTTAGGATTTTACTTTTCGTGTCATGCTCATCTGGCGTCCGCTTGTCGAAGCATCCCTCCCGCAGTAGTAATTGACTTTACCAGTGCGGGAGAGATGCTTCGACTGCGCGGACGCCAGATCAGGCATGACGGAATCGACTTTTTTGAAAATCCCCAAATACGCTCTTATACCACTTGCGAATGATCGACTCGATTTCCTTGGCTGTCGCACTGCTGACGCTTCCTAGGTGTAATTAGCGGGCAGCGGTTTCGAGCGCCTGGCACACGGCCTTGGTCATTTCGGTGGTCGAGCTGGTGCCGCCCAAATCCCGGGTCCGGACGCACTGCTCCCGCAGCACGGTTTCGATGGCGTGCATGAGCTGGGCCGCGAGTTGCGTCTCCCCCAAAAATGCGAGCATCATCTGCACCGACCAGATGCTGGCAATAGGATTGGCCACATTCTTTCCCACTAGGCTGAAGGCCGAGCCATGAATGGCCTGAAACAGGCTGGGGTACTGACGCTCAGGATTTAGATTGGCACTCGGGGCCAGCCCCATACTCCCCGTCAAGGCCGCGCCAAGGTCGCTGAGGATGTCGCCGAAGAGGTTGGAGGCCACAAATACGTCCACGGTTTCGGGTTGGCTCACCATGCGGGCGGTCATGGAATCGACCAGCTGCTGGTCGGTAGCCACCGTAGGGTATTGGGCGGCTACCTGCTGAAATACTTCATCCCAGAATACCATGTTGTGCTGCATGCTGTTGGACTTGGTCACGTTGGTGACCAGCCGGTGGCCGTGCTGCTGGGCATAGTCGAAGGCAAAGCGCATCACCCGCTCCGTGGCGCTGCGGGTAAAGACTATCGACTGAATGGCGACTTCCCACGCCTTGCCCTGGTGTAGCCGCCCGCCCACACCGGCATACTCACCTTCGGAGTTTTCCCGGATGCACACCATGTTGATGGGGTGCTGCCCGGGGTTGCGCAAGGGTGTGGCCACGCCCGTCAGCAGGCGCATGGGCCGCAGGTTCACGTACTGGTCGAAACCCTGCCGAATCGTGAGCAGCAAGCCCCACAAGGTGATGTGGTCGGGAATAGCCGGGCTGCCCACGGGGCCCATCAGCAGCGCATCGAACCCACCCGCCTCCAGCTGTTGCAGCCCATCGGCGGGCATCATGGCCCCGGTTTTGTGGTAGTAGGCCGAGCTCCAGTCGAACTCCCGGCACGCAAAGCGCACACCACCATGCAGCTGCTCCAGCTTGCGGAGCACCTGCTGGCTGGCGGCAATAACTTCGGGACCAATACCATCGGCGGGAAAAACAGCGAGATTGAAATGCTTCATACGGTACGAAATAAGGAGCCCGCCCGACGCACAAGGCCATGGGAGGCCGACCTAGCGCTCCGGCACGCCCTCACGCGGCTCTACCGGTAGGTTGGGCAGGGAAGGGTTGTACTGCTCAAGTGCCTCGGCAACCGTCGATACCGTCGTCTTACCGCCTAGCATCCTCGCCACCTGAGCGTGGTCGAGGGCTCCTTCGTTGTGGGCCAAAAAGATGGTAGCCACGCCGTTGCCGATAAAGTTGGTGATGGAGCGGGCCTCCGACATGAACCGATCCACGCCCAGCAGCAACGCCAGCCCTTCGACGGGAATCACCTTGACGGCCGTGAGCGTACTGGCCAGCACGACAAATCCGGAGCCCGTGACGCCGGCCGCGCCTTTGCTGGTCACCATCAGAATGCCGATGATGGTCAGCATCTGGGAACCGGTCAGCTCCACGTTAAAAACCTGGGCCAGAAAGATGGTCGCCAACGACAGATAGATGGTAGTGCCGTCGAGGTTGAACGAGTAGCCGGCCGGAACTACCAGGCCCACCACGGGCTTGGCGCAGCCCAGGCGCTCCAGCTTTTCCATGAGGCCTGGCAGGCCGGCTTCCGAGGAGGAAGTGCCCAGCACAATCAGCAGCTCTTCCTTAATGTAGCTTAGAAACGCGAGGATGCTCACGCGGCAGTAGCGCAAAATGGAGCCCAGCACCAGAAACACAAACAAGGCCATGGTGGTGTACACGGTGAGCATGAGCTTGGCCAGCGGCAGCAGCGTGGCAATACCGTATTTGCCGATGGTGAAGGCCATGCCGCCAAAGGCCCCGATGGGCGCAAATATCATGACCAGGTGCAGGCCCTTGAACACGTATTTCGAAGCCCAGTTGAGGCGGTCGATGATGGGCTGGCGGCCGGTGTAGCGGCTCAGCACCATGCCTAGCACGATAGACAAGAGCAGAACCTGCAGCGTCAGGTTGTCGGCCAGAAAGTGCAGCCAGGAAAACTCGCCGGCCCGCTGCGTGAACTCCCCTACTGCCTGCCCGTTGAGCTTGCCCGTGGCTACGCCGGCCCCCGGCCGGATGACGTAGGCCACACCGATACCGATAAGCAAGGCCAGGGTAGTCACGATTTCAAAGTACAGCAGCGCCTTGCCGCCAATGCGCCCCACCTTCTTCAGGTCGCCCATGCTGCTGATGCCCAGCGTGATGGTCAGGAAGATGATAGGGTTGATAAAGAGCTTGACGACGTTGATAAACGCCTTGCCCAGCACATCCATCCTGACGGCAGTTTCGGGGGCAAAGTGCCCCAGCAGCGCCCCCGCCACAATGGCAGTCAGCACCCAGAACGTAAGATTGGTGACGATTTTTTTCATAAAATCAAGGGCTAAGCCCGGATGCGGGGACGGAAAAAGAGGAACTCAGACCAGCAGAAACCAATGCCTCGGTCTGCTGGTGTTGGGCAAGAGGCTAGTGCCGCGCAAGCTACTAACGCCCTAGCTTCGGGTGAGCCACCAGCCCAGCAAAGCCAGCAACGGCAAGGAGAGCGGGATGCCCAGGCCCACCATTTGGGCGGCCAGCGGCGGATTGAGCCCATACCGCTCGGCCACCACGGCGGCGGTGTTCATCGGCCCAATAGCGGCCCCCAGCACGCAGAGGTCTACCACGCGGCCGTGCTGCTGGGCCAAGACGTGGTACAGGCCATAAATCAGCAGCGGGGCCAGCACCAGCTTGTAAGACAAGCCCAGCAGCAGCGCCCGGCCGTGGTGCCGGGGCACCGACAGGTTCATCTGCAGACCCACTGAAAGCAGGGCAATAACGGAGAAGGGCGCGCTCAGCTTTTCCAACACGCCGCGCACCAGAGCCGGGTGCTCGTAGCCCGCGGCATTGGCCCCCATAGCCAGCACAAAGGCCAGAAACGGCGGAAACCGCAGCACATTGCCCAGCATGGCACGCCACGAGGGTTCGGCGGCTCCGTACCAGGAAGCCACGGCAACGCCCAGCGTGACGCCAATCAGAAACGAGCCGGCCTGGCTCATCATGATGCCCAGCTCCAGGCCTTCGTGCCCATAGAGCAGCTCAAAAATCGGGAAGCCGACAAAAGAGGTGCTGCTGATGCCGGCCGTCAGAATCAGGGCGCCAGTGGTGCCGCGCCCGAGCTGCAGGTGCCGGCCTACGGCTGTGAAGAAAAGGAAGCTGGCCCCGAACAGGAGCCACGGGGCCAGCACCGGCAGCAGAAAGTGCCGGTCGAGCGTAGCATCAGCCAGGTGTAGAAACGTGAGGGCCGGCATGAAAACCAGGACCAGCAGCTGGTTGAGCACTGCCGCAGTACCCGCCGGCACGGCCTGCCGCCACCGCAACACCGCCCCCAGACCCAGACACACGAGCAGCAGGACCAGGTTTGTCATGGGCAATACCACGTAGAAAAGCAGCCCATTCGGGCGAGTTAAGCCGAAGCACTCCTACTACTCCGTTGCAGCGAAAGGCACCGGACGCGCCCGGTAACAGTACCTCGGCCCGACTTGGTCCGACTACTTGCTTTTCGGATTTAGAAAGTAAACGTCAGGTTGGTGTAGTAATACGACCCGTTGAAGCCAAACTGCGCCACGTTGCGGGAATAGGGAATTTCGCCGTTTGAGTAGCTGGCAAAGCGGTTGGCGTCCACCTTATCCGGGTAGACATTGGTGATGTTGTTGGCGCCCACCGTCACCGACACTACTTTGGCCGGAGTATACACTAGGGCTAAGTCGAAGAGTGTCTTGCCGTCGAACTCCTGGCTGATATGCCGTGGGTTGGGAATGGCGGTAGTAGCCGTTGGCTTTTCGTAGGCCGTAACGGCCCCGAAGTACGAGGCGCGGGGCGTGATACTGAACTTGCCTACCTGGTAGGTGGCCGACAGCAGAATCTTCTGGCGCGGCTGCGCGCGCTCAATCAGACCAATGCTCACCGTATCGATCAGCAGAATTTTATTCGCAGTGCCTGCTTGCAGAGCCGCGGGCGTGTCGCGGGTATCGCTAATGTTGGTGGCATTGAACGTCAGGGCCAGGCTGGCCGTGAGGCGGCTGCTTTCGGTGAACTCCGTTTTGTAGGTCGTCACCAAATCGATGCCGCGGGTTTGGGTATTGATGGCGTTGGTGAAGAAGCGAATTTCGCTGATGCCATCGAAGGCGGGCGTTTGCAGGGCCTTAATCCCCGTAGCAGCCGAGCCTTTAATCAGCCGTTCGCTATTGATAATCCGGTCGGTGATGTCAATCTGGTAGGCATCCAGGGTGAAGAGCAGGTTTTCGCCGAGCTTGGCGGCCACGCCCAGGCTGTAGTTCCAGGAAGTTTCGGCTTTGGGAGCCTTTATGCCCAGCGGCACCAGGCGCGCGTCATCGTTGCGCAGCTGCTTGGTTTGCACAATGGCGCCGGACTGCACCGTGGAAGTACTCACGCTGTTGAAGGTTTGCTGCAGCGACGGAGCCCGGAAGCCGCGGTTGATGGAGCCCCGGAGCGAGATGCCCTCCGTCACCTTGAAGCGCGAAGCAAACTTGCCCGACACGTTGCTGCCAAAGTCAGAATACCGCTCGTAGCGCAGCGCCGTGGTCAGCAGCAGGCGTTCGGTAAGGTCACTTTCCACATCCACGTACACGCCCACGTTGGAGCGGGTGGTATTGGTTTCGTCGTCGGGAGCAATGCCCGGCCGGCCGCTCGAGCCGGGTGCCTTGGCCGTGCGGGGCGGAGTAGCCGTAGGCGCTGCCAGCGCAAACGGCCCCACGAAGTAAGACTCGGGGCTGCCGCGCTCCAGAATGAACTGGTCGACCCGAAACTGGCTACCCAGGGCCAGGTTAAACGACTTGGTGCCAAAGAGCCCCGCAAAATTGCGCGACACGTTCACCTCACTCGTGCTCTGGCCAAAGGCGCTGCGACCCACGTAGAAATCGGTGGGAGAATCAGCGCCCATTGATGGATTGGAGGTGTTGTTGGCGTTCAGGTCGAGGTAGTTGTAGCCGTAGCCGGTGCTGAAGTCGAGGTTCCAGCCCCCGGCCAGCTTGCGGCTCACACCCACCACGCCGGAGTAGTCGTCGCTGCGGCCGGGCAGCTCAGGCAGGTAGCCATCGGGGTGAATGGGGCTGTAGTTGACGTTGGCAGGCTGGGCATTGCGGAAAAAGCCGTAGGCCAGAATATTCTTGCGGGAAAAGCCGCCGAAGCTGTACACCGACCAGCCACTGCCACCCACGGGCATGCCCAGGTTGAAAAAGCCCTGGTAGATATCCGCCTGGTTGCTGCCATACACGCCTACTTTGAACGGCTGCCCTACCTGCGGATAGATGTTGCCCCGCTCGGTGCGCTTGGCGTTTTCGCTCGCAACCTGGGCAGCCGTGGGCTGGCCCGGCAGCGCCGGAAAAGCCGTGTAGATGCCGCCCACGTAGTTGTCGGAGCGGTTGGTTTGCTCCTGTCGCTGGTACTGCAAGGTCAGATTCAGGTAGCCCGGATTCGTTTTGCCCAGCTTCAGCCCGTAGTTGGCACCGGCCAGGTACTGGGCTCCGTCGCCTTCCCTGGTAATACCAAACTGCGTTTTGACGGTGGCTATTCCCGTGCTTTTGTTCAGACCCAGGTTGATAACGCCGGCAATGGCATCGGAGCCGTATTGGGCCGCAGCGCCGTCGCGCAATACTTCGATGCGCTCGATGGCCAGGGAGGGAATGGCGTTCAAATCCGTTACTACGGTACCTGCCCCCACGGTTACATTCAGGTTCAGGGCCGAAAACTGGTGGCGGCGCTTGCCATCCACGAGCACCAGCACCTGGTCGGGCGAGAGGCCGCGCAGGGAAGCCGGGTCGGCGTAGTTGGCCACGCCATTGACCCCAGTTTTGGCCGAGTTGAATGAAGGCGAGTTGAACTGCACCTGCTGGCCCAGATCCGTTTGCCCGGTCAGCTGCAGCTCCTTGGCATTCAGCACATCCACCGGGGAAGGGCGCTCTACGTCGGTGCGGGGCAAGCCGCGGGAACCCACTACGGTAACTTCGCTCAGGTCAGTGGTACTCGTTTCCAGGCGCACTTCCAGCGTGGTCCGGTCCCCAACGGTAAGTTGCTGGCTCTTGAAGCCAATGGCCGATACCACCAGAGAAGCGCCCGGCTTTACGGTGAGCGAAAAGCGACCGTCGGCATCGGTACTGGTGCCATTGGTGGTACCCTGCTCCACTACCGTAGCGCCCGGAATAGCCTCCCCGCCCGCACCCGTAATTCGCCCCGAAACGGACTGGTCGGCGGTGAAACTCCCGGTGCGGAGCAGGATGTTTTCCGGCTTCTTTATTAGGCGGAACATTGCCTCCGGCATGGCAGGCACGCTGGTCCGGTGGGCTACCGCAGCGCCCGGCAAGGCCAGCAGCAGAAAAAGAACCTGCCCGGGCAGCAGCGGCCGACGGTAGGAAGAGAAGAGTAAAGGAGTCTTCATGTGGTGGGATTGGGGGCTGAGAAGGTGCGAGAACGAAGAAAAAAGCACTACCCAGCCAGAAAAGGCTGAGGGAAAATGGTCGAGAAATGCGGATCAACTCTCTGGCAGCACGGGCCGGACGCCGGCAAATTCTGGCAGGTCAGCTTCGCTGCCGTCCGTGTCGTGGAGGGAAGTAAGCCGGGTTTCGTCCATCATCAGGCTCACCAGCAGGGAAATAGCAATGCAGCCCGAAACGTACCAGTAGAAGTACGACTCGTGACCGATGCCCTTGCACCACAGGGCTATGTATTCGGCGGTGCCGCCAAACACGGCCACACTCAGGGCATGCGGTAAGCCAATACCCAAGGCCCGAATTTCAACCGGAAACAGCTCCGATTTGACCACCGCGCTGATGCTGGTGTAGCCACTTACCGCCACGGAGGCCAGCAGCAGCAGTAGCAAGGTGACCCACGGCACGGTGGGGCGACTCAGGGCCGTTAGCAGCGGCACGCTGCCCAGCGCGCCCAGCACGCCGAAGCCGATGAGCAGGGGCCGGCGGCCAATTCGGTCGGACAAGCTGCCAAATACCGGCTGCATGGCCGCAAAGCCCAGCAACGCCAGAAAGCAGATGTTGGTAGCAGTGCCTTTGGTCATATGGCCCGTGTTCACCAAAAACTTGGGCATGTAGGTCGTCAGCGTGTAAAAGGCCAGCGTGCCGCCCAGCGTCAGGCCCACTACTTTCAGCACGGAGCGCGGGTAGTGCCACAGCACTTTCAGGCTGCCGCGCAATTCTTCGGGCTTGACTTTCTGGGAAGTGAAGGCGGCAGTTTCATCCAGATTTTGCCGCAGGTAGAGCGCCACGATGGACAGCACCGCGCCAATCACAAAGGGAATGCGCCAGCCCCAGGCCATCATTTCGGCTTCGGTGAGCAATACCTTCAGCAGCACCAGCTGAATACCCAGGGCCAGCAATTGGGCTCCAATCAGGGTGAAATACAGGAAGCTGGAGTAGAAGCCACGCCGGCTCCGGGTGGCCATTTCGCTCAGATACGTAGCCGAAACGCCGTATTCGCCGCCCACGCTCAGCCCTTGTAGCAGCCGGGCGGTAAGCAGCAGAATGGGCGCCACGATGCCCACGGTTTGGTAGGTTGGCGTGAGGGCAATGAGCAAGGACCCCAGCGACATGAGCAAGACCGAGAGCGTCATGGACTGCTTGCGGCCCATTTTGTCGGCAATGCGGCCGAACATCCAGCCGCCGATAGGCCGCATCAGAAAGCCCAGGGCAAAGATGCCGGCCGTCTGGAGCAGTTGGGCCGTGGTGTCGCCGGAAGGAAAGAAGGAAGCGGAGAAGTACAGGGAAAAAGCCGAAAAGGCGTACCAGTCGTACCATTCCACCAGGTTGCCCACCGAGCCGCTGAAAATAGCTTTCAGCCGCCGCCGCGAAATCTTTTCCCCGTTGGCGTGCTCCACCGGAGAAAAATCAGGGACTGGAGCTACGGAGGTGAGGACGGCCACGGAGCAAATGAATCGGGTGAGGTAGTTTGGCCTGACCCGCTGAGTGCGTGGTTACTTACCCAGCAGCGCCTAACAAATAAGCACCTCGATTTTGAGGAATTTTCATAGAAATGTTAAGGTTACCATGAAATTTTGCCCCCCTTCCTCCACCACCCATCCGGCAGTTGCTGGCACCCTAGGCTGGCGGCGCGAAGACGACCCGAATGCGGTGCCAGCCAGCCGCGTAGGTATACTCTATACGGTGACTATACAGCTCGCTGATGCGCTTGACGATAGCCAAGCCGATACCGATGGAATCCAGCGCGGCATTGCCTTTCTTGAAGCGCCCAAACAGTTCACTCACCGGAGCGGAGGGTTGTTGGCCGGTATTCTCCAGCAGCAGCTCCGTGGCGGAAAGCACCACATGAATTTCCCCACTGGATAGATTGTGGCGGATAGCGTTGCTGAACAGGTTGTTGAGCAGCAGCCGGGCCAGCGACTCGTCGAGCGGCACCAGCACGCCGGGCGCAATGTGCTGCGTGGTGCGCAGGCCTTTCATTTCGGCCAGGTCGGCGAAGGCAGCCTCGGTGCTCAGCACCAGCTGGCTTAGGTCAGTAAGGGGCGCGGGGGCCGACTCGAAGTGCTCCAGCTTGGCCAGCAGCGTCAGCGACTGGTTGATTTTGGCCAGCCGCTCCAGCTCGTCGTGCATGGCCGTGAGCATGAGCAGCTGCTTTTCGGTCAGCTCCGAGTCCATGAGCAGCTCAATCTTGGCTTTCATGCTGGCAATGGGCGTTTGCAGCTCGTGGGAGGCGTTTTCCGAAAACTCCTTCAGGCCCTGATAGTCGCTCTGGGCCCGGCTGGTCATCTTCATCAGGAAGTCGTTGAGCACATTGAACTCCATCGTACGACTGGGCTGCAGGGCAATGGTGGTTTTCTGGCTGAGCTCAAACCGCTCGATACCCTGCAGAATGGCGTTGAAGGGCTTGAGAATGTACCAGGAAATCACCTCGCTGAGAATCACCACCAACGCCAGCAGAAACACGAACGTCCAGGCAAAGACCAGCACGATGCCCGTCAGGTACTCGTCGCTGGGCATCACCACCACGGCCTTACTGGTAATATCGTAGCGCAGCCCCCGGATGCGCGGGTAGGTCGTCAGCCGCACCACGCTCACGCTTGCCTGCAGGCTCGGCTCCCACTCCTGGCGCACCTGCACCAGCTGGGCCTGGCGGGCCGTGTCGGCCGTACTCGCCCGGCCGATACGGACGTTGGCGCGGGCCGGGTGGCCCGTATAGTCCCGGCCGCTGGCCAGTTGGGCGGCAATGATGTCGTTTAGGTGCTGCAGCTTGCCAATGGTGCTCTGGGTGACGCTGCGCGACATGGCCCCGTACACGATGGCAAAGCCCACCGACAGCACAAACAGCGTGATAACCGCGTAGGCGATGGTGTAGCGGTAGTTGAGCTTCACTACTCGGCGGCGTTTAGCTTGTAGCCCAGCCCATACACGGTGCTGATGTAGTCGGTGCCGCCCGCATCGGTAATTTTCTTGCGCAGGTTTTTCACGTGCTGGTACACGAAGTCCACGCTGTCGAGGTTGTCGGTATAGTCGCCCCAGAGGTGGGCCGCAATGGCCTGGCGGGTCAGCATGCGGCCTTTGTTGTTGATGAAGTACAGCAGCAGGTTGGTTTCCTTGCGCGTGAGGTGCAGCAGCCGGCCCTGCACCCGGCACTCCATCGACTCCAGGTCGGCGGTGAGGTCGAGGAAAGTCAGCACGTTGTTTTTGTGGGGGTTGCGCCGGCGCATAATGGCCTTGATGCGGGCATGCAGCTCAGGCAGCGGAAACGGCTTGGTGATGTAGTCGTCGGCACCTTCGCTCAGGCCGGTGAGCTTGAAATCCAGGGCATTCTGGGCCGAAATGATAATCACGCTGCTCTCCACCCCGTCTTTGCGCAACAGCTTCAGCAAGTTGATGCCGTTGCCGTCGGGCAGCATAATATCCAGCAGCACACAGTCGTAGGTGAACAATATCAGTTTTTCGCGGGCCTCGTCAAACGTGGTGGCTACCTCGCAGAGATAGTGCTCCTGGGTGAGGTAGCTGGCAATGCTTTTGGACAGTTCGAGGTGGTCTTCTACTAATAGAATCTTCATGGAAAGCAGAGCGAAGGTGGGCAGCCTGCTAAATGTACTTAAACCCCCGCTAGATACTCTGAAGCTGTTTAGAAAGTCGCTGAAAGTCAAATGAACGTCATGCTGAGCTTGTCGAAGCATCTCTACCGCAGTAGTATATGATTGCTATTGCACGCGAGATGCTTCGACAAGCTCAGCATGACGCTCATTTGACTTTCAGCGACTTTCTAAACAGCTTCTCTACCAACCTGGCAGTGCTCCACCACGAGTGGGCAGTACCTCGTAAGAGCGTGTTTTGGGATTGTAATTTTCGCGTCATGCTTCATCTGACGTCCGTTTGTCGAAGCATCTCTATTGCGCAGTTAGCCGCTTTTCACCGAAGCGGTAGAGATACTTCGGCTCCGCTCAGCATGACACAAATGGGGCTCCTGCCGATTTCCAAACACCTATTCAGCTCCTGAAAACGCGCAGTGCTGTGCCAGAAATCCGGTTTCTGGCTGGGTTCTTATGTTGGGTCCTTCGTCGATCGAACGTCCCTCCTGCCCGCAGCTGCTGAATGGTTAAAAGTAGCAGCAACCCGGCACTACAAGATGCCTCCGGCTGCTGCGCATGCTTCCCGGCCCCAGCATAGGCTAGGTTGGCAGCGCCTGCGAGTAGGGCGGGATTTCGTTGAGCCGCTCGTTGGTGCGGGCCGCAAAATCGACGCGCCAGCAGTAGTGCTGCAAGCCATTGGTGAGCAGCAGCAAGGGAGCCCCAACCGTTTGGTTGTAGGTGGCCGCCTGGTGGGCGGTAGCCGCCGTAATGGGCACCGAGGGCGCTTTGCACTCCACCAGCAGCAAAGGCCGCCCCGCGGCATCGAAGGCGCAGAGGTCGGTGCGCTTCTGGCGCTGGTTGTAGGCGTGGCCGCGCTCCAGACTGAGCAAGCCCTTGGGGTAGCCCAAGTGGCCGATCAGGTAGTGAACTACGTGCTGGCGCACCCACTCCTCGGGCGTGAGCACCACGGCCTTGCGGCGCAGTATATCCCAGATTAGCAAATTTTCGCCGGATTGGGTAAGTTTGTGGGCGAAAGGCGGCAGGTTCAGTTCTTGCATCACCTACAAAGGTACGGCCCGGAGCCTCTGCTACTGCTTTTCATCCGGGTACCGTCGTTCATGTGTGCGACGGTTTTTTTGTACCCGGAAGGTGAGATGGTGCAATAGCGAAATGGTGAGTTTCCTATTGCACGCCCGCATTCCGACCCACAACCTATCATCTCACCGCTTCACCATTTCACCTCTCCTATGAAAACCAAAGCCGACATTGTCGAGAACTGGCTGCCCCGCTACACGGGCGTACCGCTCAAAGAGTTCGGGCAGTACATTCTGCTCACGAACTTCATCAACTACGTGACCATGTTCGCCGAGCAGTTCGGGGTCGAAATCCGGGGCATCGACAAGCCGATGCAAACGGCGACGGCCAATAACATTACCATCATCAACTTTGGTATGGGCTCCCCGATGGCCGCCACGGTGATGGACCTGCTGAGCGCCGTGAAGCCGAAAGCAGCCTTGTTTTTGGGCAAATGCGGCGGGTTGAAGAACAAAACCAAGCTCGGCGACCTGATTCTGCCCATCGCTGCCATTCGCGGCGAAGGTACTTCCGACGACTACCTGCCGGCCGAAATTCCGGCCTTGCCCTCGTTCCGCCTGCAGCGGGCCGTGTCGTCGATGATCAAGAAGCACGAGAAAGACTACTGGACCGGCACGGTATACACTACCAACCGCCGCGTGTGGGAGCACGACGAGAACTTCAAGGATTATCTGCGCCAGATTCGGGCTATGGCCGTGGATATGGAAACGGCCACCATTTTCACGGTCGGCTTCGTCAACGAAATTCCCCACGGCGCGCTGCTGCTGGTGAGCGACAACCCGATGACGCCCGAAGGCGTGAAGACCTCGGAGAGCGACAAAAAAGTCACCACCGACTACGTAACCTCGCACCTGCAGATTGGCATCGACTCGCTTATTGAGCTGCAAAACTCGGGCGAATCGGTGAAGCACATGCGCTTTGAGTAGCCTAAGCACCCCGCCCTCACTGGTTTAAAACCTATGATGAGGCAAATTACTCCCCGGCATCAGCTCAGATGTCGGGGAGTTTTTGTAACCTGCAGCAGTAAGTCGCTTTATCGTTATCCAGCCCATCTCACCCTGTTTCGCTGATGCTTTTGCTTACCACCTCCTATCTGGAACTTACACTCGACGGGGCCGAGCAGATCATCGTTGTCAAATGGTTGCGCGGGGTGATGCCGTTTGAGCTCCACCGGGGCTACGCGGCCCTGCTGGAGCAAGCCGTGGAACACGACTGCCGATCCTGGCTGATTGACATTCGCCGCCGCGTCTGCATCGATTCGGCCGATGTACTTTGGACGCTCAACGAGTTTTTGCCCCAGGTGTCAAAAAAGCTCAAGGGCACCACGCATCTGGCCTTTCTGATGGCCTCGCACCACTTGGCCGGCGACCTGTCGGATAAGAATGTACCCAGCGCCGCTTACTACAGAAAACGGCCGTACCGGGTAGAGCGGTTTACGGAAGAAGCACCCGCGCGGGCGTGGCTGCACCATTGCCAGCAGCCGGCCCTGGTGCTGCACTAACCCGACGGGCTAGAAATAAAGTCCTGGTGCTACCTTCGCTCCATGACTTCATTGCTACGCTCCTGCCTGCTGCTGCCGCTGCTGGGCTTTCTGGCCTGCACCTCCCGCCCCGCCGCCGATCTGCTCGTCTACAATGCCACCGTATACACCGTCGATTCGGCCTTTTCCCAGGCCCAGGCTTTTGCCGTCCGCGACGGCAAGTTTGTGGGCGTAGGCACGGCCGACGAGTTGCGGGCCAAGTTTCAACCCAAGCAGGAAGTCGATGCCCAGGGGCAGTTTATTTACCCCGGCTTTTACGATGCGCACTGCCACTTCTACCGCTATGCCTTGGGCCTGCGCGACGCTGCCCTGGTGGGCACCACTTCCTGGGCCGAGGTAGTGCAGAAGCTGCGCGACCAGCGCCGGCAATACCCGCAGGCCGCCTGGCTCACGGGCCGCGGCTGGGACCAGAACGACTGGGCCAACAAGCAGTTTCCGACCAAGGACACGCTGGATAAGCTCTTTCCGGATGTGCCGGTGTTCATTATCCGCGTCGATGGCCACGCGGCCCTCGTAAACCAGAAAGCCTTGGATCTGGCGGGCATCACGGCTCAAACGCCCATTAGCGGCGGCACCATCACCCGCGACGCGCGGGGCCAGCTAACGGGCCTGCTCGTAGACAACGCCGTGGACTTGGTATCGGCCAAAATTCCGGCGCCTACCGCTGCCGAGGCCGAAGCGCTGCTGGTACAGGCGCAGCAGCTGTGCGTGGCCGTGGGCCTCACCAGCCTGGCCGACGCGGGCCTCGACAAACCCAACATCGACCAGCTGGAGGCGCTGCAAAAGCAGGGCAAGCTGAAGCTGCGCCTGTATGTCATGCTCAACCCAACCGCCGCCAACAAGGACTTCTACTTCAAAAACGGACCGATATTTCACGACCGGCTGACGGTAAATTCCTTCAAGGTGTACGCCGATGGCGCGCTGGGCTCGCGCGGCGCCTGCCTGGTGGAGCCCTATGCTGACAAACCACAGGAAACCGGCTTCCTGCTGTCAACCGAAAAGGAATACCGGGCGCTGGCCAAAGAAATTGCGGCCAGCAAGTTTCAGATGAATACGCACGCCATCGGCGACTCGGCCAACCGTATCATTCTCGACATCTACGGCGCAACCCTGCGCGGCCTGAAAGACCGGCGCTGGCGCATCGAGCACGCCCAGGTGATTACCGCCGCCGATATGGGTAAGTTCGGGCAGTTCGGCATTGTGCCTTCGGTGCAGCCCACGCACGCCACTTCCGATATGTACTGGGCCGGTGAGCGGCTGGGCCAGCAGCGCCTGAAAACGGCTTACGCCTACGAGGAGTTGCGCAAGCAGTATGGCCAAGTGGCCATCGGCTCCGACTTTCCGGTGGAAGATATCAATCCGCTTTTTGGCTTCCATTCGGCCGTGGCCCGGCAGGACGCGAAGAACTACCCGGACGGCGGCTTCCAGCCCGCGAATGCGCTGAGCCGCCCCGACGCGCTACGCGGTATGACTACCTGGGCGGCCCACGCCGCCTTCGAGGAAAAGCAAAAAGGCAGCATCGCGCCCGGCATGGCGGCTGATTTCGTGCTTCTGGACAAAGATCTGCTGAAGGCCCCCAACCCGGAGCTACGCGGCGCGCAGGTGCAGCAGACCTGGATTGCGGGCGAACAGGTATACAAGCGAAAGTAAAGCCCTTGCCAGCGCGAGGAACGACACAATCTGTCCTTCGTGAAGTGAAGTGACCAGCAACCCTGTATCACAAAGCCCCGACGTTGTAGTAACGTCGGGGCTTTGTGCATGTAAGAGGAAGTACTATGTCGGTGCGAGGACCGACATGGGCGTGCGTTTTATTGCACCGGAGCTTCGTCGGCGGAACCGCCGTAGACGGCGGGCACGGGAATATCGAGCAGGCGCAGATACACGCTCATCTGGCCGCGGTGGTGAATGAGGTGGTTCAGGACCAGCACGCGGGCCACGGCGGTGCGGGGCAGCTGCATGAATACCTGCTCGCCCCGGCGCATGGTCCACATGCTGTGGAAAGTGTCGTCGTCCACATCGGCCAGCGCCTGGTGAATGTTCTCGGCGTTGATGTCGAAGCGCCGCAATACTTCGTCGGTATCGGTGGGCGACGGCACCGGCGTGACGGTGGCCATGTCGGTTTCGGGTCCTTGCAGCGACATTTGCAGGAAACCCACCAGGTTGGCCATATGCGAAGCCAACGTGCCCATTTTCATCGATTTGGGGTGGGGCTGCCAGGCAAACTGTTCGGTCGGCACCCGCTCCAGCATTCGGCGGGTCAGCATCAGCTCCCGTTTCAGCTCCTGGCTGAGGGCGGTTTGCAGAGAGGGTTGCGTGGCAGTATTCATGCGAAGATGAAGTAGGTGAACGGAAGTGGATCAGGGGTATGCACACGGCGTATTCCAATGAAGAACTAAGCGGCATCAATACCAACAATTCGTGCGCCGGGGGTGCTGCTACTTCGCGGAGGCGGGCATGCCGATGGCAGGCGTAGCGGCCGTGGTGGGCTCATCGCGCAGTTTCTTGCCCCGCAGGCGAAGCAGGAAAATCAGGCCCAGAATAAAGAACACGATGAGCGACAGAATGCTGTTGCGCATCGACCCCGTAACCTGCGCGATGATACCAAACACGGCCGTACCGATAACGATGCTGAGCTTCTCAGTTACGTCGAAGAAGCTGAAAAACGCAGCCGTATTGGGTGTATTTTCGGGAATAATCTTGGAATAGGTGCTGCGCGAAAGACTCTGCACCGCTCCCATCGTGAGGCCAATGACGGCGGCCAGGGCGTAGAAGCTCCAACCGGCCTGCACAAAGTAGCCCCCGACACAAATCAGCATCCAGATGAGCACGGCCCAGCTCAGGGCCCGCGTGTTACCGATGCGCTCCGAGAGCTTGGCAAACAGGTAGGCCCCCAATATGCCCACGATTTGGAGCAGCAAGATGGTAAGAATCAGAGCGGAGCTTTCAAGCTTCAATTCTTCGTCGCCGAAAATGGTGGCGACGTACATCACTGTTTGCACCCCCATGTTGTAGGTGAAGTAAGCCAGCAGAAAGCGTTTCAGGTTGGGGAGCTGCTGCAACTGCGCCCATACTTTGCCCAGCTCCCGAAAGCCATTGAGCAGCCAACCCGAGTCGGCGGCGGCACTGGCGGGCCGGCCGGGGTCGGCGGGCAAAGTCAGAAAAGGAATTTGGGCGAAGCCCGCCCACCAGATGCCCGTGAGCAGAAACGCCAGCCGGGTGGCAAAGCCTTCCTCCAGCCCCAACTTTTCGTGGCCCATAATCAGGCCCAGGCACACCAGCAGCAGCAGCACCGAGCCAATGTAGCCCATCGAAAACCCCCGCGCCGAGAGCGAATCGTACTTCTCCTCCGACGAAATCAGCGGCAGGTAGGAGTTATAGAATACGATGGAGCCCGAGAAGCCGATGGTGGCCGAAATGAACACGAAGGTGCTGGCCGTGAGCGTATCGGGGGTAAAAAAGAACAGTGCCGCGCAGGAAGCCGCCCCCAGGTAGCAGAAGATCTGCATAAAGAGCTTCTTCCGGCCCGAAAAGTCAGCCAGCGACGTCAGAAACGGGCTGATGATGGCAATGAAGAGAAAGGCCGCCGAAATGGCGTAGGTGAGCAGCGAGGAGCCCGGCACCTGAAACCCAAGGAAGTTGATGGGGCTTTTGCCGCTGTCGGTGCCCGTTACCTGCTTCACCATCGCGCCCCAGTAAATCGGGAAAATGGAGCTGGTAATTACCAATGGGTACACCGAGTTGGCCCAGTCGTAGAAGGTCCAGCCGCGGGTGATGCGCTTATCGTCTTTGGGAATATTGTCGAAGGAAGCATCCGGCGCGGCGGCCGTAGCAGTGGAGGCTGGCGTCATGAGGGCAGAGGTTGGCGGTGTGGTGACGGGCAAGATAACGGGAATTCGCCGTTGCCGTTGCCGCCGGGACGTTAGCATTTGACTGCCAGGTGCCTGTTCGGGAGGCCACTTCGCATCGGAACTGGGCGGCAAAGGCGGCAATTTTCTATCCGCAACGCTTCTCCCCCGCATGCATTAGCAACGGCAGTTGGTGACAAGAGCTACCGGTTGGCGGCACTGGTAGCGGAATGACGCGGTGGTTCCTGAGCCAGCAGGGCCTCGTACTGTGCTGGCGTATCCACGTCCGTCGCGCCGCCCGGGAAGGCCACTGTGGCTACCCATGCCGGGTGTTGCTTCAGGAGCTGCGCGGCCCCGGCCGCATGGGGCATGTGCAGCAGCAACGGCACCATGCGGCTAGCGAAGAACACGGGCACGCCCCGTACCCCGCCGTATTCGGAGGCCACAATTGGCTGGCCGGTAGCACTATGCGTTGCCGAAAGCTGACGCAACAGCGCGGGCGTCACCAGCGGCTGGTCGCAGAGCATCACCGTAATGCCCGCTATAGAATCTGAAGTAACATTTTTCTCCAACGCAGCCAGGCCAGACTTCAGCGAAGCGCCCATGCCCTGCTCCCACTCCGGGCAGCGCACCACGGTCAGGGGCAGCCCAGCCAACTCCGGCAGCAGCTCCTCGTGCAAGGCGCCAGTCACGACGATGACCGGACCGCCGGCGGCGGCTATGGCCGTGGTGGCCGCCCGGCGCAACAACGTCTGGCCCTGGTAGTGTAAGAGTTGCTTGGGCTGGCCAAGGCGGGAGGAAGAGCCGGCAGCAAGCAGCAGAATGGCTGTTAGCATAGTCAAAATGCAGCTTTTGCTACAGCTCACACGTGGCCACCGTGCGGCCGTCGGCAGCTAGCGGCCCAGCGGAGCGCAGCGGCGGATGAATCGGGTGGGGCGAATCGCGCAGGAAGCCCGCAGGTCGTCCGGCCAGCACCGCCTGAATCTCCGCTATGATAGACAAGGCAATTTCCTCGGGCGTTTCTGCCCCCAGGTTCAGGCCGATAGGGCTGTAGAGGCGGCCGTGCAGCTGGGCGGCGGCATTGGGCACGTCTTGGCGCAGGTCATCCAACAGCCGCTCATATTTCTTGCGCGGCCCCAGCAGCCCAATATAGCGCGTGGGGGCGGCCAACAAATGGCGCAGCACGGCCAAATCGTAGTAGTAGTTGTGCGTCATCAGCAGCGCGAAGCTCGCGTCTGCCGGCTCGGCAGCTACTCCGGCCAGCGGCAGTACCCGCACGACATCGGCTTCCGGAAACCGGCTGGTCTGGGCCTGGGCCGGACGACCATCCACTACCTGCACGCGCCACCCCAAACCAGCCGCCAGCCGCACCACGGGCTGCACGTCGTTGCCGGCTCCGTACACCGTCAGCCGCACCGGGGGGCGCAATATTTCGAAGCTCACGCGCACCACGCCCGCTCCCAAAGAGTAGTGGCGGGTGGCGGGCTGCCCGGCCGCTAAAGTCGTGCGGGCATCGTGCAAAATGCCAGCATACAGTGCTGAGCTAACCGGCATGTTTCCGTGCACCTCCCCAGGGGCCGTGAGCAGCAGTCGGTGGCCTATTTGCGCGGTGTCGCCTGCGCCGGCTGTGCCAAATACCGTAGCTACCACGGCCGGCACCTCTACGCCCTCGGCCCAGCGACGCAACAACTCCAACGGATTGTCGGAATCCTGAAAATCCAGGGGTTCGAGTAGAATCTGCACGACGCCCTGGCAGCCCAAAGCGGCCCCGAACTGCAGGTCGTCGTCGGGGTCGGTAGAGTCGTAGGTGACGATGGTGGGCCGGCCCTGCTGAATGGTCTGGCGGGCGCGGCGGCGGGCGTCGCCTTCGAGGCAGCCCCCGCTGATAGCACCGGTCAGCTGGCCCTCTTCCGTTACGAGCATGCGGGCCCCGGGACGGCGATACGCCGAACCCGCCACATCGACCACCGATGCCAAGGCACAGGCACGGCCAGCGGTTCGGTGCGTATCATAAGCACTAAGCAGACGCTGTAATTCGGTCATTGTACTTCCTTAATAAGTCCGCGAATAGAATGCTGAACCCGGCAGAAAGCCTGGCGGGCGTGAGTATCCTCCCGCATCCGTAGACCTTATCTGCCGGACCAAGCTTGTTTACGGCTATTCCCCGTCAGGCAGGCTCGCCTATACCGCCAGCGAGTTCATTACTTTATCCGGGGTGATGGGCAAGCTGCGAATGCGCTTTCCCGTGGCATGGAACACGGCATTGGCCACGGCCGCCGCCACCCCTACCATCGATATTTCCCCGATTCCCTTCACGCCCATGGCGTTGATATACGGGTCGTGCTCGTCGATAAATTCGACCGTCATTTCGGGAATATCGGCATTCACCGGAATGTGGTATTCACCCAGACTGGCGTTGGTATAGCGGGCCAGGTTGGGGTCCCGGAATGTTTCTTCCATCAGCGCGCTGCCGATACCAAAGATGCTGCCGCCGATAATCTGGCTGCGGGCAGTTTTAGCATTCAGAATACGACCCGCACCATGGATGCTGACCCAACGGGTAACCCGTACGGTGCCCAGCTCCGCGTCTACTTTCACCTCGCAGAAGTGCGCCCCGAAGGAGTGCATAGAATGCTCTCCGGCCTCGTCCTTCTTGGTTGGGTCGGCATTAGCGGCGGCTTGGGCGGCCTCGTAGCCGCTCCCGTATTTGCCCGCGCCGCTGCCTTCCATATCGGTTATCTCAGCCCGCTTCATGAGGGCAGCAAAATCCTCGCCCTTGGCTTTGTTGGCCTTCAGTACGAGGCGGCCTTTCTCCACGACTACGTCGGTGGCTTTGGCTTTAAACAAGGGTGATTTTTTATCCTGAATGGCCAGCTTGGTCAGCTTCTGCCACACGTCCTGCGCCGCCATGTATATAGACGACGACACGGTGCCTGCCGCTACCGAGCCCCCGGAATTGGGGGCCGTAGGGAGCTTGGTGTCGCCTAGCTCGAAGCGTACTTTATCGGGCGCGATACCCAAGGCATCGGCCGCCACCTGCGTCATTACGGTGTAGGTGCCCGTGCCCAGGTCGGTAGCGCCGGTTTGCACCACGGCGTGGCCATCGGCATAGAGCCGCACGCGGGCCGTGCCCTGCGAGTTGTGTACCGGATACGAAGCGGTAGCCATACCCATGCCCACGAGGTAGCGCCCCTCACGGGTGACGCCCGCCTTGGGGTTGCGCTTGCTCCAGCCAAATAACTCGGCCCCCCGGGCATAGCACTGTTTCAGGCTCTTGCTCGACCACGGCTTGCCGTTGCTGGGGTCTTTCTCGGCGTAGTTCAGCAGCCGGATCTGTAGCGGATCGATGCCCAGCTGATACGCCAGATCATCCATGGAGCACTCGATGGCAAACGAGCCGGGCGCTTCGCCGGGGGCCCGCATGAACGTGGAGGTCATCACATTGGCCCGGCCCAGTTGGTACGACGACTCGAAGTTAGGGCACTCGTAGAGCAGGTTGATGATCTTGCTGTTGGGCTCGGCGTAGTTGTCCCAAGGCGAGGTAGTCGAGGTTTTCTCGTGAATGAGAGCCGTGAGTTTCCCCTCTTTGGTAGCGCCCAGCTTCAGCGTTTGGGTCTGGTCTTCGCGGTGGCCCATGCTGGTAAACATCTGCGGCCGGGTGAGCGAGAGTTTCACCGGTCGGCCCACGGCCTTGGCGGCCTGCACCGTGAGAATAGTGTGGGGCCACGAAGCGCCTTTGCAGCCAAAGCCGCCCCCGAGGTATTTGGTAATCACCCGCACCTGCTCCTGGGGCAAGCCCAGCATCGTCGCCACTGACTTCTGCGTCCGGGTCACGCCCTGGGTCGATTCGTAGACCGTAACCCGGTCGGGCGCTTCCCATACGGCCGTAGTAGCCCCGGGCTCCATCGGGTTGTGGTGGTTGATGGCATGCACGTAAGTAGCCGTGAGCTGTACCGCCGAGGCTGCCAGGGCATCCTGCGGGTTGCCGCGCCGGGTGTGGCCGGGGGTTTTGCCATCCTGCACCTTCTCGGGGTCAAACACCTGGGCTTTGGGGTCGAGAAACGAGCCGATAGGCTTTTCTTCGGCGTACTGCACCCGTACCAGCGAGGCAGCATGCGTGGCCCGCTCAAAGGTATCGGCCACAATCAGGGCTACGGGCTGGCCGGCGTAGTGAATCTGGTCGGAAGTAAGCGGCAGGAACCCCATTGGGGCACCAATGGCCTTTTTACCCTCGGCGTCGTTGGGCGTCTTAGCCAGCTTGGGCATGTTCAGGTGCGTCAGCACGGCCAGCACACCGGGCTCCTTAGCCGCCGCTGCCGTGTCGATGCTCAGGATTTTACCCTTGGCAATGGCACTAGTTTTAAGTACGCCGTAGGTGAGGCCCGGCAGCCGGTATTCGGCCGAATATTTGGCTTGGCCCGTTACTTTGGCAAAGCCGTCGACCCGGTCGAGAGGGAGTCCGACAACGCCGCCCGTACCGGGGCCGTTGGTTTCGAAGAAGGTTGGTTCGGTATCCATGGGTAAAAATCCGTTGACGGAGAATACGGGAAGTAACAGTGCGGCTTTAGGCCATGAGCTCCTGCAAGGCCCGGACGATGGTTTTCTGGACCATTTCCACCTTGAAGCGGTTATGCTCCCGGGGCTGGGCACCGCGCACGGCAGCAGCAGCGGCGGCCCGGAAATTCTCCTCCGTAGCGGCTTTGCCCACCAATAGCTTTTCTGCTTCTTGGGCCCGCCAGGGCTTGGTGCCCACGCCGCCCAGCGCAATGCGCGCCGCCCGAATCTGGCCGCCCTGCACATCGAGCCCCACGGCCGCCGACACCAGCGCGAAAGCATACGAGGCCCGGTCGCGCACCTTCACGTAGTGCGATTTGCGCGCCTGGGCCGTAGCAGGCACCAGCACGGCCACAATTAGCTCGTCGGCTTCAATAATGGTTTCGCGCTGGGGCGTGGTGCCCGGCAGCACATGAAACTCAAGTAGCGGCACGCGGCGCTGCTTGCCCTTGGCATTTTCGAGCAGCACTACCGCGTCCAGAGCAGCCAGGGCCACGGCTAAGTCGCCGGCATTGGTGGCAATACAGGCCTGGCTGCCGCCCAGAATGGCGAGGTTGCGATTGTCGCCCTGTTGGGCGGGGCAGCCCGAGCCGGGGTTGCGCTTGTTGCAGGGAAAAGCAGTGTCGCGGAAGTAGCCGCAGCGCGTACGCTGCATCAGGTTGCCGCCGATGCTGGCCATGTTGCGCAGCTGCGGCGAGGCGCTTAGCAACAAGGCTTCCGATACAGCCGGAAACTGCTGCAGCACCAGCGCGTTTTCGCCCACGTCGCTCATGCGCTCCATGGCCCCGATGCGCAGACTGCCGTCGTTCAGCTCAATACCTCTGAAAGGCAGCATGTTGATATCCACCAGCTGCGGGTGCTGCTCGATATCGGCTTTCATCAGATCGAGCAGCGTGGTGCCGCCGGCAATGAAGGCGGCGTCTTTGGCATCCTTGCGGATATTGGTAGCCTCTTTGGCCGTCGAGGCCTGGGTATAGCTGAAGTTATTCATCTTCTCAATAGTAGAGTGGTGGAAGAGTGCGCCGGTGAGCCTGCGGAAGCAGTAGCGCTACCCTCGTTGCCTGGGCAATTCGGGCAAGGGCACCTACCAAGTCCGGCTCCCCGTTTCACCTCAGCTTTTGCCGGCTACTTCGCGCACGGCAGCCACGATATTGGGGTAAGCCCCGCAGCGGCACAGATTGCCGCTCATCCATTCCCGCGTCTGGTCATCAGTAGTAGCATGGCCTTCCCGAACGCAGGCTACCCCGGACATAATCTGGCCCGGCGTGCAATAGCCGCACTGGAAACCATCGTGCTTCACGAAGGCGGCCTGCATGGGGTGCAGTTCTTCGCCTTTGGCTAAGCCCTCGATGGTCGTTATTTCCTTGCCCTGATTCATCACGGCCAGCGTCAGGCAGCTATTCACACGCCGGCCATCAACTAGTACCGTACAGGCTCCGCACTGGCCATGGTCGCAGCCTTTTTTGGTGCCCGTCAGGTCCAGGTTTTCGCGTAGCGCGTCGAGCAGTGTTACGCGCGGCTCGGCCCGCAGCGCCCGGGCCGTGCCGTTCACCTTTAGGGTCATCTCCGTAACGCCTTCCACCGTTTTGGAAAATGCGGTGAAGCGCTCGGCCTGACCAATAAGCGGCGGGGCCAGGGCCAGCCCCAGAATGCCGCCGGCCTGCTTCATGAAGGAGCGACGCGAGCCATCGGTGGGCGCGGCGCCGGGGGTGGTAGCTGCTGAATCAGCAGAAGGTTCTTGACTCATGACAGTAGCAAATTCAAATGATCTAACCAATGCTTATGGTGCTCCACTGCGTTGTTCCCGCCAGGCGTATACGTACCACTGGGCGAGCAATGCCACTTAGTGGCGGGTAGTACCTAACCACTCATCAGGCGGCAGGTTATGTCCAGGAGCCAAATTCCGCCCTTGTTCCCCGGCTCATTTCAGCAGCTTAGTGCTTACGACAGGACATTGCTCAGGTTGTCGGAGCACAGTGATAAGGATGTGCCAGTCAACTTCAACACTGCTCTAATGGTAAGATGCAGGCACTTCTGGCCGGGTGCGGAGGCGACAGGCCTTTGCCCATCTTTCGGTGGTTCACGCGTAGCCACTGCCATGGTCAACAATGAGGTATCACCGACAGACGGCATAGCCCACAGCTACTAACGGCGGCAATGCGGCCCGTAGCTGCCAGCGCGGGACTAGCCTACATCTTGGCATCCTAGTTGCAAAGTCAGGGAAAGGAAAGCGAACAAGTCCTCTATTAAGAGAAGCTTTATTTCCTCCTTCCCCTTTTCGCCTCACCTCCCCAACTATGAAAAAGATTCTTGTTCTGCTCGCCGCTTTCTCCCTTTCCGCTGGTGTTGCTTCGGCCCAAACGACGACCATACAGAAAGCCAAGGTTAAGACTGAAGCCCACAAACAAAAGCACGCCGCCAAAACCCCGGAGCAGCAAGCCGACCGCTTCGCCCAGCACCTGACCCAGAAGCTTGCCCTTTCCGCCGACCAGACGCAGCGGGTGCGGCAAATCAGGCTGGCGCAGCAGCAACAGGAGCAGGCGCTAAAAGATAAGTACACTGCCAGCCCTAAAACGCCGGCCAAGCGCCAGGAAATGAAAAGCCTGAAAGACCAGTTCGAAGCTCAGCTCCAGCAGGTCCTGACCACCGACCAGGTTGCGAAGTACGTGCAGCTGCGCGACGATAAGATAGCCAAGCATGGCAAAGGCAAGGATAAATTCAAATCCAAAAGCTAAGCTGCCCCTGCCAGCACACACAAAGTCCCCGCCGGTTGGTGGGGGCTTTTTTGATGCCCAATAGCACCGCGTGTTCACTTATCACATCGTCAGCGCTGACAGCCGTCGAGGACCTTCGGGGCAGCGCTTTTTCGCATCTATCTGTCCACGAAGGCGTTTTGACCAATCACTACCTAGTGGTTTTCTGCTTGCGCCACCAACACAGCATACCCAGCACTGCTCCGGTAGCGCTGACTAAACGTGCTAATTAGACCATACGCCAGCACTCCCATGGTCCGCTGGTTCTGCTGGCGCTTGTGTAGATTTGCCCTTTCACCGTTCCGCAAGCGTATGCCTTCTGCCCCCGACACTGCCTGGATTACCCGGGCGCAACAGTTACCCCAGCCCAATCAGCAGGTGTTGGTGTACGTGCCCTCGTCGTGGCTGGAAATAACCGTGGCTACCTACAAGCCCACTAATGCCGCCAAGTCGGCACACATGTTCGTCACCCCCGATCCGCACGGCATTGACCGCTACGTGAAAGGAGTCACCCACTGGATGCCTCTGCCTGCGCCACCTGATGTAGTTTGACAAACAGCCGGATCAACTTTTCGTCAGTACTGAAGCACGTAGTACAATGGCGTCAGCTATTCCTGAACCTCACCCTTTTCACAACTCTTTATTATTCATTTAGTTAACACCCGACACATGTTATTACTCCATGCTGCGTTAGCTACTTCCGCGGGAAGATGTAGGCAACATGCACAGCCACCTTGCTTGGTGAAGCCTACATTTTGGTCAATACAGCATCATAATTGGCAAAAGCAGTCGTGGAATACAGAACTTTCTGCCTCTACCTTAGCATTATAATAACAGGTCAAAAATCAAACAGACATAACGCTGCTACCTGCTTTTTTCAGGATACCGCAGCTGTACGATAAAGGATCGGACTGACGTTGGGTGGGAATTTTCGTCGGTCATGATTCATTGAAAGGGCGTTCCGGGTGGGGCGCCTTTTTTTGTTTTCGGGTTATCCGGGCATCAGAAGGGGCTCTAGCACTACCTATCATTGCGCGGCGCAGCCAGACTTTATCGGGCAGCATACCATATACTTACACCTACATTCTGAGAACCGTGCACTACACGAGTCCTCCCCACTAAAGTCGCCCTCCTGTTCACGCGTACAGCTCTTATCCAAAATCCAAACTTCCCGGAAACAAACCGGCCGAACCGGCATACTACCGGTTCGGCCGACTATAGATTTTGGAATATCAATACGTCAACGTGCCGAGTGGGAAGCCGGTTGATTTCTTGACAGTTATTTCCAGATGGGGTGGGGTTCATCTGGTAAACAGGGCGCGGGAATTTTCAGTACCAGCCAACGGGGGGGATTCGCTGCCTGATGACTGGCACAATATTAAGAAAACGTTTCTATAGACCCACTATACTACAGTAAAAATTTAGTAAGTACTTACTCACCCAACAAACTAGCACCTTGACTAACAACTAATTACTAGCAGTGGCCGGCAACACAGCGCAAACAGCGCTTGGGTTCATGCCACCAGTACGGCTACGGGCTTTCGACTCAGCAGGTAGCCTACTGAAAAAGCGAAACGCAGCATCCGCTCTCTGGTTTAGATTTCTGTTTTCGCAGCAGCATGGATCGAGGACGCTTTTTCAGTAGGGCGCCACTTATGGGGTGCCAAGTTGGTCTGCTCCTGTCTCATGAGCAGCATGTACACGCCACCTGCCACAAAAAAACCAACGAACCAGGCGTAGTCATACACTGCAACCAGCCCAGCCCAGATCAATTGTTTGTCTAAGGCACCGATGGCGGCGAGAAAGCCCGGGACGTTGGGCAGAATTCCGATGATCAATGCGACCAACGCCCGCATATTATAGCCCTTTTGATAGGTATAGGCGCCTTGGTACTGATAAAGCTGGGGCACGTCGAGGTGTTCTTTGCGCAGCAGGTAATAATCGGCCAGCATAATGCCGCCAATGGGCCCAAGCAAGCCCGAATAGCCCACCAGCCAGGTAAAAATGTAACCGGAAGGATCCGCAATAAGCTTCCAGGGGAAGATCAGGAGCCCCAGTACGCCGGTGATGTAGCCCCCGGTCTTGAACGTAATATGGGCGGGCGAAACATTGGCGAAGTCGTTGGCCGGACTCACGATATTGGCGGCAATATTGGTAGCCAGCGTAGAAAGCGCCACGGCCAGCATGGCGACGCTCACCAGCAGCTTGCTGTCGAACTTACCAGCCAGCACCACCGGGTCCCAGATAGTGGTGCCGTAAATCACGAAGGTGGCGGAGGTTACGACCACACCCACGAAGGAAAAAACGGTCATGGAAGCGGGTAGCCCAATGGCCTGCCCCAGCAGTTGGGCCCGCTGACTGGTGGCGTACCGGGTGAAGTCGGGAATATTCAACGAAAGCGTAGCCCAAAAGCCCACCATACCCGTGAGAGCGGGAAAGAAAAACGCCCAGAAAGCGGCGTCAGTGGCGAATTTGGATGGCTGCGCCAGAATCGGGCCCAGGCCATGCCCGGCCGTAATGGCCCACCACAGCAGCGCCAGCGCCGCCACGGGCAGAAAAAAAGCCTTGAAGACCAGCAACTTCCTGATGCTCTCGACCCCCAAGTGCACCACGTACATATTGAGCAGCCAAAACAGAAAAAACGTAATGGCCGGGCCCGTAGCCAGCGCCCAGGAAGCCGGAAAAACCGGCGGCAGCGTAGCCAGGGCCGGCAGCCACAGCACCCCCATCTGATAGAGTGCGTAGCCCCCGATCCAGGTTTGAATACCAAACCAGCCGCAGGCAATCAGCGCCCGGAGCAGCGCCGGAACATTGGCCCCACGCACCCCGAAGCTAGCCCGTGCCAACACCGGAAACGGAATACCGTACCGGGCTCCCGCCCGCCCGTTGAGCAACATCGGAATGAGCACGATACTGTTGCCCAGAAAGATGGTCAGCAGCGCCTGCCACCAGTTCATACCGCCCTGAATCAGGGAACTGGCCAGCATATAGGTCGGGATGCACAGGCTCATGCTGATCCAGAGGGCCGCGTAATTGCCCGTGCCCCAGCTGCGGTGGGCCGGAGCAATGGGGGCCAGATCTTCGCTGCTGAGGCCCGGGGCGGGGGCTAGTATCGCGCTGGGTAGAGGAGCAATCATACCAATGCCGGCCAGAAAAGGTGGAGAAACGAACCGCAGCCACCCTAGCCAGAACGACAGAATCGTTCGAAAGTAGGCCGAGCTAACCCGGGTTACAGTAGCGGCTGTGGCATCTTGCTCCTAAAGCTAGAAGAATTAGGCAGTTGGTGACGAAAACCCATCTGGTAATTCTCGCAAGGCGAACCGCACTGTACTTGCTGGCGCATAAGTTGACCGCAAATGCCCGCTCAGAATTTTTGCATGCGCTCTGCGACTGATGGAGGCTCGGATTTGTGGTGAACTCTTGTGGCTTATTCTGTGAAAATACAATAGCCACGCACACACCAAAAGGAAAACCCCGCACAAACCGTGTTTAAACGACCTGTGCGGGGCTTTTCTAATTTTCTGTAGAGAGGATGGGATTCGAACCCACGATAACCTTTTGGGCTATACACACTTTCCAGGCGTGCTCCTTCGACCACTCGGACACCTCTCTAGGGTAGTAATCGGGTGCAAAGTAACGGCCCTTTTTCCGGAAACACAAGCCGGCGGCTATTCCTGTTAGCCTAAACTGATTTCGCCGCGCAGGTCCTGGGCCAGTAAGCGGGCCGTTTGCTGAGGGCTGCGGCCGAGGCCCAGCACAAACATGAGCTTAGTAATGGCGGCTTCGGCCGTAATATCTTCGCCGCCAATTACGCCCAGATCAGTGAGTTGGGAGCTGGTTTCGTATTGCCCCTGAATCACGCGGCCTTCCTCGCACTGGCTCACGTTAAGCAGCTGCACACCCCGCTCGTGGGCATCGCGCAGACACTGTAAAAACCAGGCGGCCGTGGGCGCGTTGCCTGAGCCGTAGGTTTCGAGCACGCAGCCCCGCAGGCCTTCCACTTCCAGAATAGACCGCACGACCCGCTCGGTGATGCCGGGAAACAGCTTCAGAATCACGACCTGCTCTTCCAGCTGCTGGTGCACGCGCAAGGGCGCAGAGGGCAAGTGGCGGATCTGCTTGTCATTGAACTCAACCTCAATGCCGGCGCGGGCCAGGGGCGGGTAGTTTTCGCTGCGGAAAGCATTGTATTGCCGACTTTCGACCTTCTTGGCGCGGTTGCCCCGAATCAGCAGGTCGTTGAAGAAGACGCACACTTCCGGCACGCGCACCGTGCCAGCCTTGGGGTGGCGCGCCACGGCAATATCGAGGGCGGTAATCAGGTTGCGGCGGGCATCGGTACGGATGCGGCCCACGGGCACCTGGGCCCCGGTAAAAACAACGGTTTTGCCCACGTTTTCCAGCAGGTAGCTCAGTGCTGCCGCCGAGTAGGCCATAGTGTCGGTGCCGTGCAGCACCACGAAACCGTCGTAGTGGGCGTAGTTTTCCTCGATAATAGCGGCCAGCGCCAGCCAGTCGCGGGCCGTTACGTTGGAAGAGTCAATCGGCTGGGACAGGCTCAGCACCGAGAGGTTCATGTTGAGCTGGCGCAGCTCGGGCATTTTCCGCCGAATTTGCTCGAACTTCATGGGTACCAGCTCCCCGCTCTTGCTATACTCCATGCCCACGGTGCCGCCCGTGTAAATGACCAGCACGGAAGTAGCAGGCCGGGCCCCGGGTCCGACGGGCGTAATGGTAATGAGAGGCAGCGTAAGGGGATGAACAGGCACGGGCGGGGCGGGTGGAGAAGGCGGAAGAAAGTAAGGCAAGCTACAGCTTGAACAGGTCTTGGGCCGTACGAGTAGTGGCTTCCGCAATTTCCTCCGGCGTTTTGCCCAGCAGCTCGGCTACACGGTGCGCTATCAGGGGCAGATAGGAAGGCTCGTTGCGCTTGCCCCGGTGCGGCACGGGAGCCAGGTAGGGGCAGTCGGTTTCGAGCAGCAGGTGCGCCAGGTCAACGGCGGGCAGAAACTTGTCGGCCCCGCCGTTTTTGAACGTTGCCACGCCGCCAATGCCCAGCTTGAAGCCCAGCCCTATAGCGCGGTCAGCCTCTTCCTTCGTCCCCGAAAAGCAGTGAAATACCCCGCGCAGCGTGCCATCCTGAGCAGCCTCGATGATGTCGGCGGTTTCGGCGAAGGCGTCGCGGGTGTGCAGCACCACGGGCAGGTCGTACTTCTTGGCCAGAGCTACCTGCACGCGTAGCGCCTCCTGCTGCTGAGCGACGAAGGTTTTATCCCAGTAAAAGTCGAGGCCGCACTCCCCTACTGCAGCAAACGGCCGCTTGCCGAGCCACTCTTCCACCAGATACAGTTCCCGCTCAAAATCCTTGCCCACCGAGCACGGATGCAGGCCCATCATGGCGAAGCACTGCTGCGGAAACCGCGCCTCCGTTTCGAGCATTCTATCGATGCTGGTGTGGTCGATGTTGGGCATCACGATGGTCGTGACGCCGACTTCGTAGGCGCGCCGCAACGCCTCGTCGCGGTCCGTCTTGAATTGTTCGGAGTAAATGTGGGCGTGCGAATCGGTGAGCTGCATGTGGTACGGGGTAGGTAATACGGGGTGAGTGCCACCGCTGACTTTTCAGCGGTAAGCTGCCGTGGCTGGCACAAAGTACGCGGCGGTTTTGGCTATTGGTCAGGTGTAGGAACGGCCTTTCCACTCGAACGACAGAGGCAATAGCCGAAACACGGTTAGGCCGATAGTCAGAGCCACGGTATATACTTCAAATGCCGGCAGCAGGTGCCAGGGCATGCGCAAACCCGCCCGGCGGTAGCAGCCGTAGGCCAGCACGCCCTGGAGCAGCACCTTCGCCGCCAGCACGCTCAGCGCGACCAGCGGGCCAGCCAGCCACGCCAGCAGCAGCAGCAGCGGATAAAACGCCGCGTAGAAAATCAGGCCGCCCTGCAGCCAGCCCGGCAAAGCTTCTACCCCCCGCATCCAGCGCCGGCGCTGGTGCAGCAGCCGCAGGGGCGTGCTCGTGGGCAGCGAGTAGGCCAGCACTTCGGGGCGAAAGACATTCCGAAAGGTGAAACCCTGGGCCAGCACGGCCTTGAACAGTTCAAAGTCCTCGGTGACGGAAAACGGCAGCCGCTCGTAGCCGCCCGTGGCCTCATAGGCGGCGCGCGTCACGAGCATGTTGTTGCCCATGGCTGTTACCGGGCGGCCCCCATCCGACACAACCTGCACCAGCCCCAACGACAGCAGCCAATCGAGGCCCTGCAGCCGGTCGAACAGCCGGGGGCCATGCACGACGGTCAGGCCCGTCACCGTGCCCACTTCGGGCCGGGCGTAGGGCAGCAGCGCTTCGATCCAGCCACCGGGTACGGTAATATCGGCGTCGGTGATGAAGAAAAAATCGGTGGTAGCCTGGCGGGCCAGGTGGGCCAGCACATTGGCCTTACCCCGGGCCGTGCCGAGGTTATCGACAATGCTCAGGCACTGAAACTGGCCAGCATAGCCCTGCATAGCTTGCTCGGCGACGCGCCGGGTCTGGTCGGTGGAGGCATCGTCGCCGACCAGCACTTCCAGCAAGTGCGCCGGGTAGCGTAGCTGCCGAATAGCCGCCAGGCAGCGCCCTAACGCGGCTTCCTCATTGCGGGCGGCAATCAGAATGCTAACCCGGGGCCAGGGCGCGGGCGGCGCGGGCGGGGCTTCGCGCTTGCGCGCCCAGAACAGCAGCGTGGCGGTAGCCAGCACCAAAAACCAGAGTCCGAAATAAGCACTGAGAATGACGAGCATACAAATGTTAAAGCAGCTCGAACCGGAAGCCCTGCCCAGCGAAGTGCGCCAGGTAGCGGGGCAATACGTAGCGCAGGTTGCGGCTGGCCTTGCGGCTGTCATGAAAAACGACTACCGAGCCGGGACGCGTCAGGCGCAGGGCATCGCGCAGGCATTGCTCGCTGGCGTAGGAGTGGTCGTAATCGCAGGTGAGCAAATCCCACATAACGACGCGGTAATCAGGCCGCAGCTGACGGTTGAGCGCGGGCGTAAGCCGGCCGTAGGGCGGCCGGAAAAAGCGCGGGGCCCCAGCAGGCAGCACAGCGTCGAGGGCCGCCTGGCACTGTTGAATGTCCTGGTGGTAGGCAGCTGCCGGCGTCGACCACCCGCTGAGGTGGTGGTAGGTATGGTTGCCGAGCTGGTGGCCGGCGGCCACGGCGGCCCGGGCTATTTCCGGGTGCCGCCGCAGGTTGTCGCCCACGCAAAAAAACAGGGCTTTGGCATTATATTGCGCCAATTGTTCCAGCACCCAGGGCGTCTCCTCCGGAATCGGGCCGTCGTCGAAGGTCAGGTATAGCGTCGGCTGGCCGTGCGCATGCGGGCCGCGCCAGATCGTATCGGGAAGCCAGCGGTGCATTACTTCGGGCAGACGGTGCAGGTGCATGCGCAAGGAAACGTGAAGAAATGAAGGGAGGACGGTTTACCGCTCTGGCCGGCCGGCCGTTGCTTCAACAATACTTTGCCACAACTGCTCGGCACTGCGCACCCACGAAAACCGGTGCACGTTTTCCAGGCCCTGCGCTAGTAGCCGCGCCCGCAGCGGAGCATCGGCGGCCATCTGCTCCAGGCCGTTGGCAATGGAGTCGACCGAAAATGGGTCGACGAGCAAGGCGGCGGGGCCGGCCACCTCGGGCATGGAGCTGCAGTTAGAAGTAATGACAGGCGACGCGCAGGCCTGGGCTTCGATGATAGGAATGCCAAATCCTTCGAAATAAGGCACATACACTGTCGCCAAAGCCGCCGCGTAAAGCTCCACCAGCTCTACATCGGTTACTCGGCCGGTGAGATGCACGGCGCTCCGGTGCTCCATCTGCTGGTAGGCGTCGAACATGGGGCCGGCTTTCCAGGCCGTGCGGCCCACGATGAGCAGCCTGGCCGGCGAGGCGGTGCGCGCTTTGAACTGGTCGAAGGCGCGCAGCAGATGCACCAGGTTTTTGCGCGGCTGCAGGGCTCCCACAAACAGAAAATACGGTTGACCGGCGCTGAATCGTTCCCGCACCGGCAGCTGCTCGGCGGCGGACAACGGCCGGAAATGCGCGTCAGCGGCATTATGCACGACCCGTATTTTGTCGGCGTTGGTGCCATACGTATCCACCAAGTCCTGCTTTGTAGCCTCCGACACGGCCACGATGCGGGCCGAGGCGCGCACGAAGCGCGGAGTGAAATAGTGGTAGTATTTGCGTTGCAGCCAGTCGACGTCCCGCGGAAAATGCTCGAAAGCCAGATCGTGAATGACGGTGACGCGCGGCACTCGGGTACGCAGCGTAGTGAAGCCATCCGGACTCAGAAACACGGCGGGCCGGTGCCGGGCCAGCCAAGTGGCTACCGCGCCCTCAAACCAGGCCACGAACAGCAACGGGTGGCGCGCCGACGGGTAGAGCACGTGAGGCACTACATTGTCGGCAAACAGGTAGCGCGCATCGTAGGCCCGGTCGAAAAGGAAATGGAAGGTATGGTCGGGGTGCTGCCGCACGAGGCGGCTGAGCGTTTCGAAGGTGAAGCGCCCGATACCTTCGAGCTTGTCGCCGGGCAGCAGAAAGCGGACATTTACGGCAATATTCAACGACAGTGCAGGGTTTCGGAGGCGCTAGATGCCCGTTTGTAAAAAGACTTTCCGGTGTATACGGGCCTCAGCGGCGCAGGGCTTTCAGCTCGGCTACCCGCACAAGGCCGGTGGCAAACAGGATAGCGACAAACACCAGCCCCGCGCCCACCGCTTCCAGCAGCCAGTGGTTCAGCAATAGCCGCAGGCCCGCGAAGGTACCGCAGAGCAGCCCAAAGGCCAGCAGCAGCCGCGCCAGCGTGGCCCACGGCACAGCCACGCCCGCCCGCCGACTTACCAGCCACACGTAGCCGCCCGATACCAGCACGGCACACAACAGTGTGTTGAGCGCCGCCGCCACGGCCCCGTAGCGCGGCAGCAGCAGCACATTCAGCAGCACGTTCACGGCTATGCTGCCGGCCACGAGCCAGCTCACCGGTTTTTCGTGATTGGTGCTGGTGAGCAAGGTGCTGTAGAGGGCAAAAAAGGCGTGTACCAGCACATTCACGAACAGAATTTTCAAGCTCAGCGTCATCTGGCCCAGCTCCCGACTGGTACTGTGGGTAAGCTGAAAAAACAGCACTTCGCCCCGAAACAGCACGAAGGCGCACACAAACAGCAGCGGCACCGTAACGATGCGCTGCCCGAACCAGAGCAGCTCCTGCTGCTCCTCGCGCTTGCCGGTGGCAAAGGCAAACTTGGCAAAAAACAGCGGCAACACCGTCCAGAGGTACATCATGATGGCATCGACCCAGCGGTAGGCCGCCGCGTAGTAGCCCGCCTCGGCCGGCGAGGCCAGCCGCTCCAGCATCAGCATATCCACCCGCTCATTGAGGCCATATACTAAGGTGATGAGGGCCAGCGGCAGGCTGGCTTTCAGCAGGCCGCGCGCGTGCTCCCACTTCAGCCGGAAGCGCACCCGCCCGTAGAGCCGCGTCACCAGGGCGTAGAGTACCACGAAGGTAAACAGCACGGCCACGGCGCGGGCACCCACGTAGCGGTCCAGCGTGATGCCCACCGGCAGCAGGGCCAGCACAAAGACCAGCAGCAGCGCCTTTTCGAGCACCGACAGCAGCGCATCGGTGTTGAAGCGCTGGTGGGCCTGCAAGGTGCCGCGCAGAAACTGCGTGTACTGCATCACGAGCAGCGACGCCCCGGTGAGAGCCAGCAGCGTGAGCGTGTGGCCGTGGTAGCCCAGCAGCCAGCCGCTGCCCACCATAATGCCCAGAAACAGCACCGAGAGCCAGCCCTTGAGCGGCAGCAGCGTGGGGAAATACTCGGCCAGAAACTCCGGCGTCGCCGCCACGCGCTTGGTGGTGAGCTGCGTAGTACCCAAATCCGACACGGAGGCCACGATGAGCGTCCAGTTGAACAGGGCCGTGAACGTGCCGAAAGCCGCGTGCCCCAGCCGGTCCTGCACCAGGTTCTCGACCAATATCCAACCCGGCTTCACGAGCAGATTGAGCAGAACCACGAAGCTTATATTGCCGAAGAACTTTTTGATACTAATAAGACATAAGTGCGGGTCAAAATTAGGCAAAAACTGTTGGCACCGCCGCGAAATGCGCGGCCCGGGGCCCCGACCAGTACGCACAGCTTCCATCCACACCGCAGACAGCGGGCAATAGCGGCCGGCCGCTTTCGGTGGCAGAACCGCGCCCCGGCCTATTCAATGCGCGGAATTTGAAGTAGCTTTGCCCCCAATGCAGTCTGCCGAAAACCGGCTGAAACTGCGCCCGTTGTCCTTTTACTTTCTGCATGTCATCCCGTTCCTATTCGCTACTGGGCCTGTGGCCCGTCGTTAACCGGTGGAAAACTTTAGTTGCTACGGCTGTGGGGCTGGCCCTCGTCCTGAGCGTGATAGTGAGCCTGCTGCTGCCTAATATCTATAAGTCGACGGCTGTCTTTTACCCTACCAATCCCAGCAGTACCGACCCCGACCGGATTGTGAGCGACGGCGGCAAGCTGGAGCTGGGTGGCCGGGCCGAAGACCTGGACCGGGTCATCACCATCGGCGAGTCGCAAACGCTGGCCGAGCTTATTATCACCCGCTTCGATCTGCACACCCATTATAAGGTGGGCAAAGCCGGCACCGACGTAGCCGATCAGGCCGCGCTGGAGGAGTTCAACAGCAACTTCACCATCGTGCACAACGACCGGGATGCCATTGAGGTCAACTTCCTGGACGAGGACAAAGTCCTGGCGGCCCGCGTGGCCAATACCATTGTGCTGGCCATCGACTCCATCAACCAGCAGCTTACCTTCGAAAACCGCCGCAAGGTGATTGACCTGTATCAGGGCCGGAAGGAATTTCTGGAGCGCGAGTACAGCGCCGCCCACGACAGCCTGCTGCAGGGCCGCCGCCGCTACGGTATCTACGGCATGGAGAACGAGTCGCGCTACCTGGGCCGCGCCATTATCCAAACCGAAACCCAGCTGCGGCAGGCCGAAGGCGAAGGCAACAGCAGCAAGGCCGCCGGCCTGCGCAAGGCGCTGCGGGGCCTGACCAAAGCCGACGGTGGCAACTTCCTGAACCTGGAAAACTATGTGAAGGGCACCGACCTGATGGCGACCACCTACGCCCGGTTTGCCGATATTCAGGGCCGCCTCATTGGGGCTCGCAATGCCTACGAAACGGCCAAGCTGGCCATCAGCGGCAAGATTTCCTCCATCTACGTCGTGCAGAAGGCTTTTCCGGCTACCAAGAAAACTTCGCCCGTGCGCTGGCTGATCGTCCTTTCGTCAGTAGTCATTACGCTGGTGCTGTCCCTGATTTTCGTCACCCTGCTGGAGCTCTACCGGGGCAACCTGACCGTAGGCCGCCCCGGCCCTGAGCCACAGTCCTGATCCGGTAATGGCCGCTCCTACCCTGCTGGCGCGCCTGCGCCCCCAAGACCCGGCCCAGCGCCTCTACATGGGCTTTATTGCGCTGCTGCTGCTAAGCGGCACCGCCGCGCTGCTGCTGAAAGCCTCGCTGTGGCTGGCAGTGCCGTTTGCGGCCCTGGGAGTCGTGGTGTTGTTCGTCGACTGGCGCTGGGTGTACTACCTGCTGCTGCTGACGCTGGCCTTCTCGCGCGAAATTCCTTTGCCCGGCGGCCTGAGTATGGATGTGCCCTCGGAGCCGCTGATGCTGGTGCTGCTGGTTTGCTTCGGGGTGAGCGTGCTGCTGGGTCGCACCGAAGTGCCGGCCCGCATCTGGCGCCATCCGCTGGTTATCATCATGGCTCTGGCCCTGCTTTGGTCGGCCGTATCGATGATTTTCTCGGTCAACACCGTGAAATCGGTGAAATACCTGCTGGCCAAAACCTGGTATATCGTGCCGTTCGTATTTGTCACGGCGTCCATCGTGCGCCGCCCGGCCGACGTCTGGCGAGTGGTGAGCTTTTACGTGGCCGGGGCTTCGCTGAGTGTGGTGTATACGGCCGCGCGGCACGCCAGCAAAGGCTTCCGCTTCGATTCCATTAACTGGGCCATTCAGCCTTTCTACATCAATCACGTCATCTACGCCACGGTGATGGCGCTGCTGATTCCCTACGCCTTCTACGCCGCCCGCGACACCGAGCAGCCAGCGAAGCGGCGGCTGTGGCGCCTGGCGCTGGGGGTTCTGGTGTTTGGCGTGCTGCTCTCCTACACCCGGGCGTCTATTGTATCGTTGCCGGTGGCGGGCTTGTTTTACCTGGCCATGCGGCTACGCCTCACCCGCGCTATTCTGGCCGTGGCGGCGGTAGCGGCTTTCAGTACGGCGTACTTCTTCATGCATGAGAACAACTACATGCTCTACGCGCCCGACTTCGAGAAAACGGTGTTCAACGGGCATAATTTCGAGAAGCACCTCGAAGCTACCTACAAGCTACAGGATGTGTCGGGCATGGAGCGGGTATACCGCTGGGTGGCGGCGGCCCGCATGATCAGCGAAAAGCCCATTACCGGCAGCGGTCCCAGCACTTTCTACCCCGAGTATAAGCACTACACCGTCAAGAGTTTCCGCACCTACGTCAGCGACAACCCGGAAAAATCGACTACGCACAACTATTTTCTGCTGCAGCTGGCCGAACAGGGATTTCCGGGCTTCCTGCTTTTTGTCATCCTGTTTGGCACGGCCCTGGTGCTAATCGAGAACCTGTATCACCGCAGCCGCTCACCCCAGCACCGCCGCGTCGTGCTGGCGGCCGGCCTCTCGCTGATTGTCATTATTTTCCACCTGCTGCTCAATGAGCTGGTCGAAGTCGATAAGGTCGGCTCCTTCTTCTACATCGGTCTGGCCGTGCTCATGCGCGCTGAAGGCTGGATAGATGAGGAAAAGAATGAGTTGGAGAGTGCTACGCCAGAAAATTGAGCGTACATACCCTCGACACGCTGCGTGCAGCGGAGGATTTTCCTCCGGCCAGCCAATACCCATGTATCCACTGCCAGAACGCCCTTTGCCAACCGATGGCAAAGGGCGTTCTGGCGTTTAGGCAGGCTTGCTGAGCTAGGGGAGGAAAATCCTTAGCGCCATTGCTCCCAGCATAACAAGTAGGGGATGGCAACTCCCGCCTTTCGGTAGCTTATTTAAACCGGCAGCTCAGAATCGTGACGTCGTCGGCAAACTGATTTTTGGTGACGCTGAAGTCTTCAATTTCCTTGAGCATTTCCTTGTGCAAGGCGGGCAGCGGCAGGTAGCGGTTGCGGGCCATCAAAGAGAGCAGGCCCTCTTCCCCATACTCGGTGCCGGCCTCGTCGAATACTTCCGTCAGGCCGTCGGTGTAGCACAGCAGCAGGGAGTGCGGCGGAATGGTCGTTTCGCCCACCGTGAGCATGGGCAGCTTTTCCATGATGCCCAGCATTACGGTGCCGTCCTTGAGGTACTGCACGGGCCCGGAGTCGGGCACCAGAATAGGGTCGTTGTGGCCGGCATTCACGTATTGCAGGTGGCGTGTGGCGCGGTTATAGATGCCAAAGAAGACCGTAATGAACTTCTCGCCGCCCGAGTTGCGAAACAGCAAGTGGTTCAGCTCGTGCACGATGGTGGCCAGCTCCACGTTCTGCCGCAGTAGCGTGCGCAGGCCCGCCTGGAAGTTCGACATGAGCAGCGAAGCCGGTACGCCTTTGCCCGACACGTCGGCCACGCAGAACAGAAACCGGTCCTGGTCGATGGTCACCACGTCGTAATAGTCGCCGCCAATGGCCGTGTGGGGCACGTAGCTGGCATGCACGGCCACCTGGGTATCGTTGGGCAGCTTGCTGGGAAACAGCAGATTCTGTACTTCCTGGGCAATTTCAATCTCCTTGCGCATGGCGGCGGCTGAAATCCGCTGCCGGTTCAGGCGACGGTTTTCGATGGCCCCGATCAGGATGTTGCTCAGCGTTTCCAGAAACTTGCTGCCTTCCTCATTGGCGTAGTCGTCTTGCACGCTGCCAATCAGCACATAGGCCCGCACCGCGTCCTGCTGGCCCACCGGGATGATGGTTTCGAGCTTGTGCCATTCCTTGTCCAGCGGCAGGCTGGCTGTCGGGCACGGGCCGGCCACGCAGGTATCAATAATTTCGTCGGGCAGCTCCAGCTTGCGGAAGTCGGCCAGCTGGTGACCGAAGGATATCACGCACTGCCAGCGGCGCTCCTCCTTGATATAGAGCACGATGCGCCGGATATTGAGCTGACCGAGCAGCGTAAACTGGAAAATCTTGTACAGGGTTTCCTCGGCCGTATCCTGGTTGATGGCCTGGGTAATTTCCAGCAGCGCGCTCAGCTCCTGCTTTTTCAGCAGCAGCTCTTTGCGCAGGCTCAGAACATCCGGGTGGGTATGGGTCGAATCAGGCATTGGATAGCGGAGTTTTAGGGTCGTAGGCGTCACGAAGGCCGTTGCCCAGCAAGTTGAAGCTCAATACCAGCAGGCTGATGGCCAGGCCGGGCAGCAGCGTCAGCCACAGGCCGGCTTCGGTGCCCAGCAGCTGAAATCCTTCGTTCACCATCAGGCCCCAGGAAGGAGACGGCGGCTGCACACCCAGGCCCAGAAAGCTCAGGCCCGCCTCGAGCAAGATAGCCGCCGCGAAGTTACTGGTTGCAATTACAATGAGGGGCCCGGTCATATTGGGCAGCAAATGCCGGGCAATGAGGCGGCTTTGGGGCAAGCCCAGTACGCGGCCGGCCTCCACGAAGGTTTTCTCGCGTAGGCTCAGCATCTGGCCGCGCACCACGCGGGCCACGTCTACCCACATCGTCAGGCCCACGGCCACAAACGACGTCCAGACGCCTTTGCTGTCGAGGGCCAGCGAAATGGCAATGACAAGCATGATGCCCGGAATGCTCCACACCACCGTCATCAGGCCCAGCAGCAGACTATCGACCCAGCCGCCCACGTAGCCGGCCACCGCCCCGATGAGCATGCCCAGCGCCAGCGAAATCAGCACGGCCACCAGGCCGATGCCCAGCGACACGCGCGTGCCCAGCAGCAGGCGGCTCAGCGTGTCGCGCCCGGCTTTGTCGGTACCCAGCCAGTAGGTGCGGGGGCCAATGCGCTCCTGTTCCACCAGGCGGCGCAGCTCCGGCCCCGAGCCGGCCTGGCCCGCCACAGCGGCCAGCGCGTAGCGCCGGGGCAGCTCGGCCAGGGCGCTGTGGTTGCGGTAGGGCAGTATCCGCACCGAATCGCCCACGAGCTGGTAGCCCCCGATGGGCGACTCCTGAAACCGGGGTTCGCGACCCTGCCACCACGTACGCCAGATATTGTCGGGCGCGGGTTCGGCAGCGGGCACCGGCAGGCGCAGGACGGTAGCCGTGAAGCCGGGAGGCTCTTTTTGGAGCTGCACCAGGCCGTTGTTTGCATCGGGCGAGTTGTCGGGCAGCACCCAGTAGCCAGCCAGCGCGACCAGGGTACAGAGTATGATGAAGCCCAGCCCCAGCATGGCCGGGCGGTTTTGCCAGAGCCGCTGCCGCACATAGTAGCCCGGCGGCCGGACCGCCGGCGGAGCCGAACGACCAGACATGGTATGCCCCGCCACCCTACCGGCTATTGTGAGCCAGCAAGCCGGGCTTGGTGGCCAGAAAGTAGCAGTCGCGGGCCAGCGCCCCGAAGGACGTTATTTCGTAGGCCAGCTCCGTATCCGGGTCGGGATAAAAGCATTTGACGTAGTCCTGCTCCAGCAGCACGCGCAGATTGCGCTCCAGCTCGGGAGTCGCCAGCTTGGTTTTCTCGCTGAGGGTACGGAAGGGAGTGACGAAGTAGAGCTCGTCGATGATATCGTATTCGGTGTCGGTCACGGCGGGGCGGTTTGGGCGGGTAAGGTGAAACAAATGTAGCTCCGCGAGACGGGAAAGGGAAATGCCGGGAGTAGACATGCCTCCATAGCACAACGCCCCCGACCAGAGGGGGCCGGGGGCGTTGGTGGTGCGCTAGATAAGGATAAGGTAGCAAGGGGCCGGGCCGACCAGGCGGGCAGCGTGGCCGAGCAGGTGAGGTTATAGCGCCCATACCCGGAGGCTCATCCACCCATACATAGCCACCACGGTAGCCAGCCAGCTCAGCGCCCCGTAGGTGAGCAGCAGGTACCAGGCCACGGCGCGGCGCTGGAAATGCCCGAAGTACCATACCGTGAGCAGGAGCCCGCCCACCGTGCAGGCTACGAACATCAGCGGGCCCAGCGACACCAGTACGGTGGTGAGGTTGACCTGGCCCGCCATCCAGAAGTGCTCGGTAAGGTTGAAGAGGGCACCCGCCGTAACTACCAGCGCGCTCGTAGCCAGCAGCGGCAGCAGCCGGGGCAGCAGCTGAACCCGTGGAATTCTGCGGCGCAGCACCCGAGCCAGCCCCACCAGCGCCGCCAGACTGCTGCTGAGCACCAGCAGCCCGCTCAGGACCAGCAGCGCCGGGGGCAGCCACCACCAGAACCCCGCCGACAGTGCGTAGCCCGAGCGGGTAATCAGCACCCGCTACCCGCCTTTGTCTTGGGTGAGCACAACGGTGGCCTGCCGGTCGGCGGGCAGGCGAAAGGTGAGCGGGCCGGTGGGCAGCAAGGTATCGGCCTTGCCGATAAGCGGTTCGCTAAGCAAAAATCACCTTGTTGGCGCAGGTTGACGCCCCCCAGCAGGTAGTCCGCAAAACCAAACAGTTCGTTGCGGGCGGCGTTGCGGTAGTGGCCCAGATACGGGGCCACGGCGGCGGCATCGAGCGGCACGCGGGGCGCGGGCACCAGCGCCGGGAGCCGCTGCAGCAGAAAGGCCTGCACCAGCTGCTCCAGCTTCGGGGCGCGCCCCCCGCCGTTGTTCGAAAACGCATAGCCCACGCCCAGCTCACGGTGGTAGCCAAAGGCGGTGATGAACCCGTCGATGCCGCCGCTGTGGCCCCGGAACAGGGCCTTGCCCTTCTGCCCAAGCGAGTAATTGGCCGGGCCGTAGCCGGCGGGCAGGCCGGCGCGGGCGGAGAGGGGTGAGTGGGCCGTTTCCAGCTCGCGCAGGCTGGCGGGCTGCAGCAGCGCGGTGCCGTTGGGCGTGCGGCCGTCGTGCAGAAAAAACTGCACCCACTGCGTCATATCGGCCGCCGAGGCGCTCATCGAGCCGGCCGGACCGACGTAGATGGGCAGCAGCGGCACGGCCTGGTAGTGCCCGTTCGTGTATTTGTAGCCCCGCGACACGCCGACGCCGGGGCTGATGCGCAGCGCCGGGGTGGCATCGGGCATGGCCAAGGGGCGCAGCAGGTGCGCGGTGAGGTAGTGCTCGTAAGGCTGGCCGCTGAACTTTTCGAGCAGGTAGCCCGCCGCCAGGTAGCCGGGGTTGGAGTAGCTCATCCGCTCGCCGGGCCGCCAGCGGCAGCGCAGCTCGCCCCGGAATACGGCCAGCCCCGCCGCGCCGCACGGGTCGGTGGGCGTGGCGTTGTAGATATGGTTGAGGCGCATGTCGTCGAAGCCGGCGGTATGCTCCAGCAGGTGCACCACGCGCACGGGGTCGGTGGCCTCCCAGGGGTTATCGATGGGGATTTCGGGAGCGATTTTGCGCACTTCGTCGTTCAGGCGCAGCTTGCCTTGCTCGATGAGCTGCATCAGGCCGGCCGCCACAAAGGTCTTCGTGACCGAGCCGATGCGGAAGCAGGTGTGCGCCGTCACGGGCCGCTGGGCTGCCAGGTCGGCCAGCCCCAGTCCGCCTTCAAACAGCACCGAATCGTGGCGCACCAGCGTGAGCATCATCCCCGGAATATGCTCGCGGGCCATCACGTGCCGCAGTGAATCCTGGAGCTGTGCCAGCGAGCGGATGGCGGGAACGCCCGGCTGCGCCCTGGCTGGAACCGCCAGTACAAGAAGTAGTAAGGCCGCGAGTAGCACGTTTTTCATCAACCCAGAAAAAGGGTGAGTAAGCAAGTAGCACCAGTCGGCACCCGGAAACCTGTCGCTGTTGAGTTGGTAGGTATTCCAAGAATCAGGTGGAGCATCCTGCTACAGCAACGGACAAACTACCGCGCTCAAGAAGAAGGCAACAAGTAGCGGGTAGATGCGGAGAAGGCAAAAAGCGTTGTTTGGCTGGGGGAGGAAAGGGTGGCTCAGGGGTTGCCAGCGGGAGGTAACTGGTAGCCTGCTATCTGGTTAAGCACTAAAATTTACTACTTTACTGCGTAAGACCAACTTCACCATTTTTCTGAGGTTGGGTTTATTACCAAAATTATATTATTCAACTATTCCCAGACTAAGACGGTGATTCTTGCACTTCCCCACTGTCCCGAAAATCCTGTTTGCCCGTGCCCGTGAAAGCACTTGTTCCGAGTTTACGAAACTCATCCCCTCAGCACGTTTCGTAAACTTTGAATCGTAGACGGGTTTCGTAAACTCCCCCGCCCCGGCAGCGGCCATCTGGCCACTTGGTATGGACTAATTCCCGCTGTTAACTGAAAGGAGCGTTATTTTGACAACGACTATTGGATTTGCGCCCGCCGTTGCCATGAAGAAAGCCTTGCCCTTGTTGCAGCAGTACATGGGATGCTCGCTGGTGTCGGTGACGGCCGGCGGGGTGCCCCAGCCGTGGCCATTGACGGAAGCACTGGCGTGTGAGCGCCTCGAACTGGTCTTTGACCACGGCCCTGTACTAACCCTTGCCGCGGCCGGAGAAGACCACTTTTATGGAGAGGCCGACTTGCTCGTGGCCGCGTCGGGCGCTGCGGCCCCCATCGTGCCCCCAACCCGGCCCGGAAGGGACCCGCGCGAGTAAGGGAAGTACTGGCAGTACGAACCCCAAGGGGTAAACCTGTGGCCAACAAAGTACCTGATGCACGTAGAGTTTCGGTGGGAGACGGGCTCCTTCTCCGCCGGTTACTTGGTGGCGCGTCCCGGCCAGCCCCTGACCATTGACCTAAATGCAGTTCACCTCACAGCAGCCTGGTTGGACGGTACCGCAACAGGATTAGAGCACGGGGTGGTTTAAGCAAACGGTCCGAATAGGAGAACGAGGGTATTTTCGGGCCACCCGTTAGTTTGCTCAGTCGGCAGGGATTAACCGCTTCGTGACAGTCATGCACAAGCGGAGCCTGCTAGAGCACGTAACGTGCCCTCAGGTCGCTTCCTGGCCGGAGCGCGGGTTTCATCACCAATGCTTGGCTGCTGCATTTTCAAATTCTTGAATACCTGATGCAACGACTATGTTTGCGGTGTATTCTTCTGTGTCATATTATCAAACGTTTACTGTCCGCAATGCCCCCTCTATCACAGTCCAGTTTCAGCATTCGTTTGCACCCACGGGAACGCCTGGAAACACAAATTTCCAGCTGGGCGGCCTGGCGGCGTTTGTGCGGTCACGGCGTGCCGCAATGGGGCCGTTTCCTGCTGCTGCTGGTTGGGTTGCTGGGGGCCGGCCCACGCATCGGATACGCGCAGCGCCAATACGATGCGTGGTACTTTGGCACCGCCAGCGCGCTCCAGTTCCTGCCCGGTCGCTACTGGCCCCAAGTGGTACCCAACAGCGTCATGAATTCGTTTGAGTCCTGCACCAGCTTGGCCGACTCCACCACGGGGGCGCTGCTGCTCTATTCCAACGGCGAGCGAATGTGGGACCGCACGCACCAACCCATGCCCAATGGCTTTCCGCTCGGGGGCCACATGTCGGCCAGCGAGGGAGCCCTGACCCTGTTTGCGCCGGGCCAGCCGAACCTGGTGTACCTGTTCACGACGGACGCCAAGGAAAGTTCCGTGGAGAACAGCCTGCGCTATTCCGTAGTAGACCTGCGCCTGCGCAACGGCCTCGGCGATGTGCGCCAGCGCAACCAACCACTTCCCCTGCCGGGCAACACGCAGGCCACCGAGCATTTGGCCGCCATTCGCCAGCCCAACGGCCGCGACTACTGGATTCTGGTCCACGGCCTCAACAACAACAGTTTCTACGCCTACGCTCTTACGCCAGCGGGCCTGGCCGCCCAACCCGTGGTAAGCGCCGTAGGACCGGTGTTCAGCACCCGCCAGACGGCCGAAACGGGCACGTTTCGATTTTCCCCGTCGGGGCGCCAGCTGGCTACCACGCGCTTGTTTAGTGCACTCGACTTGTTTGATTTTAACCCGCTGACCGGACAAGTGAGCAATCCAATTAGCTTATTCTCCGATTTAAGCCTGCCTGCCCTTAGCTTTGAAAGGCGGGTGTACGGGGTAGAGTTCTCAGGCGATGGTAGCTTGCTTTATGCCGACCAAGGCGGAGCGGTAATGCAGTACGACCTGCTGGCTTGCGACTCCTTGGCCATTATCCGGTCGAAACGCCAAGTTGTGAGTGCCGCCGCCCTGGTGGGCAGCGTCAAGGTCGGCTGCTCCACGGGCAGCACCGGCTCTTTCCGGCGCGGGCCCAATGGCCGACTCTACATTGCAGTGCTGTTTGCACCCGCGCTAGCCGTTATCGACTCCATCAACAGCATCCGTGGCACCTTTCTTCGCCCCGGCGGGCAGCAACTAGCCGGCACCGCCGTGCCCGGCAACCCCCTTCCCGACCTTCCTGGGTCGGAGTATGGCTTGCCCAATTGCCCCGGCCAAGCCAGCCGCCTCGGTCCTGCCAATTGCACCGGCGGTAGCGGTAGCGTTGAAGAGGGATTTAGGGTGCTGATAACCCCGGGCTGCGCGGGCCGCCCCACCGTGTTTGAGGCGCAGCCGCGCGACCCCTCCCGGCAAGGTCTGCAGCAGGTCCAATGGACCATTGGCACCACCACTCCTTTGGCGCTTTCCGGCGTACGGGTAGCCCCAGTGTTTGGCCAGGCCGGGCCGCAAACGGGTTTGGTGGTCGTCACTTTTGCCGACGGCACGCGTCAAGCACAGCGCCTGCAATTAACCGTTCCGCCGGCGGCCACGGTGCGGCTCCAGGCCAGCGTCACGCAGCTGGAGTGCGGCGAGCCGCAGGCGGAGCTCACCGCTACTGCCAACGGCCCCGGCCGCTACCGGTGGGCCGATGATACCACCACGCAAAGCCGACGCGTGGTTACCCAAGGCGGTACCTACCGGGTGCGCTTCCAGTCGAGCGCCGGATGCGTGGTTTCCGACTCAGTTACCATTCAGTCGCTCGACCCTTCCCGCTGCCTCATTCCCAACATCATCACGCCCAACGGCGACCCACTGAACCAGCGGTTTGTGCTAGCAGGATATCGGCTTGGGCATTGGAGCCTTACCATTTACAACCGCTGGGGGCGGACCGTCTACACAAACCCGCTTTATGCCAACGAGTGGGACGCCGAGGGCCAGCCCGCCGGCGTGTACTACTACCTGCTTCAACACCCGCAAACCGGCACCAAGCTTCGTGGGTGGGTAGAAGTAATGCGTTGATACGCGACGACCAGTGCCGTTGGCTCTTTTTCGGCTGTTAGCGGCCATGGCAGAACAAGGGCAGGTGATTACTACAAGGCCTTCTTAGCGAACCCAGCAGCTATAAAGGGCCTCTCACGACCCATCATGTAGATGCAGTTCACAAAAACGGTGCTTTAAACAGCCGCCATCTTTCGGATAGGGTCCGATAAGGGCCCGTTATCGGTTCTAAAGGTGCTGCTTTCCAGCGAATGAACCCAGCAGCGCCAAGCAGATGCACTTCCCTTATATGGCGTTTGCTTCTGTGAAGGCGCATCTGATTTGGATAGGCAATTCCCAGGAAATTGTGCTGCCCAAGATGTTACTGCAGCAATATCACCTCACCGGCGAGGTCGACCTGCAGCCCACGCCCGAGGGCTTGCTCATCAAGCCGGTGGTGAAGCCCCGCCGTCAGACCTGGGATGCGCGCTTTCAGCAGGCTATTGCCCAGGGCCAGGCCCCGGAGGGCGAGTTGTTGGAGGGATTCTCGGACGAGGCCTTTGAGGAAACCGAATGGCAGCGGTAGCCGTGCAGCGCTTTGCGGTGTGGCTCGTGAACCTCGAACCCAGGGCAGCGAAATCAGCAAGGCCCGCCCCTGCGTGGTGCTCTCGCCCGACGAGATGAACCGCTACCTGCGCACCGTCACCATTGCGGCCCTGGCCAGCACCCGGCGCGACTACCCCTCCCGGGTGAATTGCGCCTTCCAGGGCAAGGAGGGACAGGTTACGCTCGACCACATCCGCTCGGTGGATAAAACCCACCTGGTGCGCCGCTTGGGCGTGCTGCCCAAAGCCACGGCACAGGAGGTCTGCGCCCGGCTGCAGAAGCTATTTCACTACTGATGCTTACAGAACCGGCCCGCTATGCCAGCGGGTCGACTCTGTTTCGGATTGGTCCTGTCTTCGGAGTTTGGGGGGCCTGTACGACGAGACCTTTCAGCGTAGCTGTGTGTCCGGCATCTTGTAAGACATATTCTGTCAAGAGGCTTCTTCCGGAGGTAAGCCGGAATCAACGCCCTCCGCTGTTACTTCGGCTATGCTATTTCATCTGGTTACTCGAATCTGCTTAACGCGCTACAGTTTCCATAGTAGCACAAAAGCAGCTGCTAACTGCCTACCCGAATTGACCGTCATGCTGAGTTTGTCGAAGCATCTCTACCGCTTCGTTGAACGGCGCTAACGGCGTGGCAGAGATGCTTCGACAAGCTCAGCATGACGGTCCGGTTCTGTTGACTTCCTCAACAGCTTGAAAAATAAAATCTCTTGCTACCCTCGAAGGCTTGCTCTCCCAAGCTGTGGCGACCGTGCGGCAATCCGACGAAAATGAGGTTGTTCTATTGAGCCAAGCGAGATGTCTCCCGTTGGTCGACATGACGTTCGAGAAAGGCAGCATTGCCTCAGTGAACTGCTGTCCATAGACGCTTAGCGCATGTTTGGTATTCTTCAAAAACGTCGATTCCATCTGGCCTGGTATGGCGCTCGCGCAGCTCAAGCACCTCTATTACAATGACAATCAGATTACTGTGGCGGTAGAGGCACCTCGACTGCGCGGACGCCAGATCAGGCCGGACCCGAAAATCAACTTCCCAAACGCACGCCAAGCAGCGCACTCCTCGTGCGTAGCTGCCGCCACAGGCGACGAGCTTCTGGCTTGCGCACTAGGCCCGGCACACTACCCCGGCCCTTGCCCCAGCACGCGCCCCTTCCAGGTGTAGCGCCCACGCAACCCCAATACCCCGGTAACCAACGCGTAGGGGGCGTAGAGCAGCTGCAGCAGCGGCACCCACCGCCGCCACCGCCGCCGGCCCAGAAACCGCAGCACCGGCCCCAGAAACCAGGCATCGGCCCCTAGCTTGCTGGCCCAGGCCGCCAGGGCCCAGGGCCAGAGCGCGGGCCACGCCAACGGCGCTAGCAGCCCCAGAAACAGCGCCACATTGGCCCCCAGTACCAGCAGGGCCAACTTTTGTGAGGCTCCGTGCTGGTAGTGCCGCCACTTGCTGGCCCAGCGTACTCGCTGGGTGAGCAGGGCCCCCAAAGTTGCCGGGGCCGCCGTAGACACCAAAGCCGCCGGGGATTTTAGAAACCGGATGCTACCGGGAAAGGCGGCGTGCAGCTTGTGGAGCAGGAATTCATCGTCGCCGCTGGCCAGGTGCTCGTTACCGGCAAAACCGCGCACGGCGGCAAAGGCGTCGCGGCGGTAGGCCAGGTTGGCCCCGTTGCACATGGTGGGAGCATTGAGGCCAATGGTAGCGGCCCCCACTCCTATCAGGCCCGCGAATTCCAGGCCCATGAGCGTTTGCAGCACGGTAGTGGGGCCCGTCAGCAGCACCGGGCCACTAATGAAGCGGGCCCCGGCATCGGTGGTGACGACGGCGGCGTAGGTGCTGAGCCAGTCGGGGCCGAAGCGGCAGTCGGCATCCGTGCAAACTACCCACGGAGCCCGGGCGTGCAGCAAGGCAGCCTGCAAAGCGGCTTTCTTGCCGGTGCCTCCCCCTGGCTGCTGACCGAGCTGCACCAACCGGAGCGCCAACGGGCTGCCAGCTACCGCGGCCGCCACGAGTTGGGGGGTGGCATCCGTAGAATGGTCATCCACGATAATGACCTCGAAGCGGCTGGTGTCGAGGGTTTGGTGGGCCACATCGGCAAGCAGATTCGGCAGGGTCAGGGCTTCGTTGCGGGCCGCGATGAGCACGGAGAATAACGGGCCATCGGTAGCGGTCGGGCTGGGCGGGAGCGGTGGCGTGGGCAGCCGCAGCCAGGCCCGCCGGAAGCGGATCATGACGACGGCATAGAGAGCGGGCAGCAGCAGCAACCCCATTCCGGCCCAGGTGCTGCTCATGGTTGCGGAGCCCGCGCGGCCCTGTCTTTTTTGCGAAACACCTTCAGGCGCAGCACAAACAGCAGCCCGGCCGCGCTGGGCAGGGCAATATTGAGCACCCACAAGCTCAGACTAGCGCTGAGCACGGGGAGCACGGGCTCCCGAAGCAGGCCAAACAAATGCGTAGCCGACAGCTCCCGCACACCCACATCGGCCAGCGCATTGAGCGAGGGCACCAGCGACTTGAGCAGAAACGTACCAGCAATAGCGGCCAGCCCCGGCCCAATGGGCGGCGAGGCCCCGTAGGCCCACAGCAACAGCCCAAACTGCGCGCAGAAAATGCCATAGCGCAGCATCGACAAGGCCAGGATGACATGCAGGGCGTGGGCCGGGTAGGTGGGCATCACGGCCAGAAACCGCCGAAAGCGCCGCAGGGGCTTCACCACCGTAAGGGCCGAGAGCAGCAGGCGCGAGCGGTAGAGCGGTAGTATTACCCCGGCGTTTAGCAGGATAGTAGCCACCACCAGCCCCACGTTGGTGGCCGGATAGCCGCGCAGGTAAAAGGTGAGCAGAAAATAGAGCAACCCCACCGTGCCCGCCACCACCGTGGCCACGAGCTGGCAGTAGCGCCCCAGAAATACCGCGCCCAGCGCATCGAGGCGGCGGCTTTTCAGCTCCATGATGCGGCCCGCGTAGTCGCCCACGCGGTTGGGCGTCACGAAACCCAGGGTGAGGCCGACCAGCACCGCCCGAAAGCAGCGCCGGAACGATACGGGCTCCAGATGCCGGGCCAGCCGCCACCACTTCCAGGCTTCCAGGCCCCAGTTGACGGGTACCAGGGCCAGGGCCAGCAGCACCGGGCCCCGCCCCGAGCCACTGAGCGTGGAGGCCAGCAGCTGCCGCCAGGCCGCCGCCGTGGCCGCGTCGGCAAACACTGACCGGTAGAGCAGCCCCAGCGTGAGTGCGGTGACGAGCAGCTTGCCGCCAATGACGAGCAGCCGACGGCGCGACGCGGGTTCTTCCGGGTTTTGGACGTAGTTTTGTAGGTGGTGCGGGGGCAAGACGGCGGCGTATTGAGTAGATTCGGCAAGTTACCGACGAAAATCACCGGAAGTCCTATTTCCTTACCGACCCTGCGCGCTTCCCAGCCTATGCTTTTGTCTCCTGCTTCATCCGCCGACCTGTTGCCCAAGGTTATTATGGGCGTCGACCCCGGCACCCAGGTGATGGGCTACGCCGTAATTGAGGTGCGGGGCTCCCGCGTAGAGGTGATTTGCTACGATGTAATTGACATGAAAAAGCTGGGCACCAACCATGCCCTCAAGCTCAAGAAAATATTTGAGCGCATGCTGGAGCTCATCGACGAGTATTTGCCCGATGAGCTGGCCATCGAAGCCCCGTTTTTTGGCGTGAACGTGCAGAGCATGCTCAAGCTGGGCCGGGCGCAGGGCGTGGCCATTGCCGCCTGCCTCTCGCGCCAGATTCCGTACGTGGAATACGCTCCCACCAAAGTGAAACAGGCCGTAACGGGCTCGGGCTCGGCCAGCAAAGAGCAGGTGGCCCGCATGCTGCGCCAGACCCTGAAGCTGCCGCCCATCGAGGAAGCGCCCAAGTTCATGGATGCCACCGACGCGCTGGCCGTGGCGCTGTGCCACCATTACCAGAAGGGCAACAACGTGAAAGCCGGCACCAAGAGCTGGGACAAATTCCTGACCGACAACCCCGAGCGGATGTCCAGCGGCACGGGCACCAAGAAAACCCCAGCCAAGACCAAAGTCAGCAAGTAGGTTTTACATAGGCTATTCTTCTCCGTATGCAACGCCGCCCGATCCGCTCTACTTCATTGAAAGCCGTGGGCTACGAGCCGTCTTCCCTGACGCTGGAAATCGAATACCGCAACGGCCGTGCGGTGCGCTACACCGGCGTGAGCGAGGCCGTGTACCAGGGCTTGCTGGCCGTGCCGGGCAAGGCGCAGTTTGTGGAGCAGGTACTGGAAAAAAGTGGCTACGGGCGCGAGCAGCTGCGGTAAACAGCTTAAACACTCGCCTGTCATCCTTGAGCGGCGCGAAGCAAAGCGAAGGACCTTCCTTGCCTGAGTGACGAACGCCATTCAATGTGACAAAGCCCTTTACCACCGCAGCAGTAAAGGGCTTTGGTATAGTGAAGCTGTGTAGAAAGTCGTCGAACGGTCATGCTCTATCTGGCGTCCGCTTGTCGAAGCATCCCTCCCGCACTGGTAATTAGAGCGTGTTTAGGAATTGTCATGCTGAGCGCAGCGCAGCGGAGTCGAAGCATCTCTACCGCACTGGTAATCAGAATTACTACTGCGGTAGAGATGCTTCGAGTTTGCCCAGCATGACGTTCAGGCGTGGTGTGAACGACTTCCTAAAGCGGTTTCGGGGGCAATGGCTAGTAGCGCGAACTGTGTAGTTCGCGCTACTGCGCCGTTCGCAGTCATACTATCGGCGCGGGGGCGCGAACTACACAGTTCGCGCTACTATCTGCCCCGTACACTGAATCCGAAACCACTCTAAAACAGCCTTATTGGTAAGACCCGTAGTGGGGTATGTGAGGAAGGTCCTTCGCTTTGCTTCGCGCCGCTCAAGGATGACAGCTGTGAGGGGCACCGCTGTGGAAGATGACAAAAGCAAAAACAGGCAGCCGTAAGGCTGACGGAAAGCGGGAGATGCAACCGTAGGCTACACCTCTCCCACCTCAATTTCGCCCTTCAGATACGTCACGGCATAGCCGCTCATCAGGGCCCGGTCGCCGCGCAGCTCGCACCACAGGTCGCCGCCCCGGGCCGATACCTGGCGGGCCCGCAGCTCAGTCTTGCCCAGCCGCTGCGCCCAGAACGGAATCAGCGAAGCGTGGGACGAGCCGGTAACCGGGTCTTCGGGGACGCCCACGCGGGGCGCGAAAAAGCGCGATACGAAGTCGATACCATTGGAGCCGGGCGCGGTGGCAATAACACCGACGTACTCCAGCGCCGCTATTTTGTTGAAATCGGGATGCAGCGCCAGCACTTCGGCTTCGGAGGCGAAGAGGGTGACTAAGTCGCGGGAGGCCAGCACTTCCAGGGGCGTAGCGCGCAGCGCGTCGAGCAGGCCGGTGGGCGGCACAGCGAGATGCTGGGGCGGGCGCGAGGGAAAATCGAGGGTGAAGCGGCCGTCGGCGGCGTGGCGCACGCGCAAGGGGCCGCTTTTAGAATGGAAGGTCAGCTCTTCCCCTTTGAAGTTCAGGTGGCGGAACAGCACGTGCGCCGAGGCCAGCGTGGCGTGGCCGCACAGGTCGATTTCGGCCGTGGGCGTAAACCAGCGGATATCGTAGTCGTTGCCGTCGCGGGCCACGAAAAAAGCCGTTTCGGCCAGGTTATTTTCGGCGGCAATGGCCTGCATGGTTTCGGCGGGCAGCCACGCGGTGAGCGGGCACACGGCGGCCGGGTTGCCGGCAAATATCCGGTCGGTGAAAGCATCGATTTGGTAGAGCGGAAGCAGCATAGCAGCGGGCGGAAGGTTGATAGAGGGCTAAAGGTAAGCAACGCGCCAAACAGGGCAGCGGTGGGCGTGAGCTGACGGCGAAGCATGCTGGCAGCAAATCTCCGATAGTCGCTAAGAAGCTGTTTGAGTTGTTAAAAACGGTCATGCTGAGCTTGTCGAAGCATCTCTACCGCTTCGTTGGACTGCCCAAACGAAGCGGTAGAGATGCTTCGACAAGCTCAGCATGACCGTTTCAGATTTTTTTTGCTCCCTCAAACAGCTTCTATACAACCTGTACCTGCCCGGCCACCACCACATGCCGCACCGGGTTTTCGCCTAGCCAGTAGGGTATTTCCTGGTAGTCGGGCACGTTGAGCACGAGTATATCGGCCTGCTTGCCCACTTCCAAGCTCCCAATTTCAGCCGCCAGATTCAGGGCCCAGGCCGCATTGAGCGTACCGGCCGCAATGGCTTCTTTGGGGGTGAAGCCCATCTTGAGGCAGGCCATCGAGAGGGCTAGCCACAGGTTTTTGCTGGGGCAGGAGCCGGGGTTGAAGTCGGTGCTGACGGCCACGGGCACGCCCTGCGCGATAAGCTCCCGGCCGGGGGCGTATTGTTCCTGGCGCAGAAACAAGGGAACCAGCGGCAGCAGCACGGCTACCGTTTGCCCGGTGGCGGCCACCCGAGCCGCGTCTGCTGGGTTGAGGTAGTCGCAATGGTCCACGCTGGCGGCGCCCAGCTCGGCGGCCATGGCGCAGCCGCCCAGGTCGTGCAGCTGCTCAGCATGAATCTTCAGGCCGAAGCCCAGCTCCTGGGCCCGTTGCAGGTAGCGGCGCGCGTCGGGGACCGAAAAAGCGCCTTGCTCGCAGAAAATATCCACGAATTCGGCTTCTCCCTGCAGCGCGGGCAGCACCTGCTCCACCAGAAAATCGAGGTAGGCAGCGGGGCGGCCCTGGTACTCGGGCGCTACGACGTGCGCCCCCAGAAACGTGGGCACCACGCGCATAGCTTCCTGCTGGCCCGCCTGCCGGGCCACGCGCACCAGGCGCAGCTCCGTGTCCTTATCGAGACCATAGCCACTTTTGGCTTCCACCGTCGTGACGCCGTAGCGACGAAACCCTTGCAGGTGGTGCCGGGCGTTGGCCAGCAGCTCGGCCTCGGCAGCGGCCCGCGTGGCGCGCACCGTGCTCAGTATGCCACCGCCCGAGGCCAGAATATCGAGGTAAGATTCACCCTGCAGCTTGCGCTGAAACTCGGGGGCCCGGTTGCCGGCAAATACCAGATGGGTATGGCACTCCACCAACCCCGGCATCACGACTTGGCCCTGGGCGTCCAGCACCCGGGTGGCGGCGGTAACGAGGCTTTCGTTTAGCTCGTGCATGGGGCCCAGCGCCACTATGCGGCTGTTTTCGCAGGCTACAAAAGCGTTTTCCAGGACCAGCCAGTTGGCCAGGTCAGCGCCGGCCAGGGGCCGCCCGGCAGGGCCACCGGCGAGGGTAAGCAGTTGGCCGCAGTTGCGAATCAGCAGGGAGTAAGCCACGAGCATAAACGGGCAGCCCGGGGTTCCAACGGGCGGCGGCGCTAAGCTAAGCACATTAAAAAAGGATACGCCCGCTGCCGGCGTATCCTTTTCGGTGGTCGTATGACCCAGATTTATCCATCCCAGGCTTAGGTCCAGTACTGAATCGGGGCCCGGGGAAAGCGCCGCTGCCATTCGGCGAAGAAAAACTGCTTGAGCGTGCGCATATCCTCGGGCTGGTACACATATTTGGTGCCCCCAAATTTATTGCGCTTCACGGCGCGGCCGGCTTCTTCCAGGTCCAGGCTCGTGTTGGGGTACCATTGCAGCAGCACGTCTTTGGAGCCCGGCGTGAAGCGGTGACTGATCATCTCCACGGTCAGGTCGCAGTCGAAATCCAGCGTAGCCGCCAATCGGTCGAGCAGCGCCGTGTAGTGCGCACGCCACTCCGGAATGGGCATGATGGGCGCCAGCACTACGCCCACAGGATAGCCGCCCCCACCCTGCTGCCGGGGCAGTGCCAGCTGCCGCAAGGCCCGCAAGCGCGCCTCCACCGAGGCCGTGCCACCTTCCAGGCGCCGGGCAATGGGCTCTGCATTAAGACTAAACCGGGCGCGGGTGTGCCCATGGTGCGGCAAGTCGAGCAGAGAGCCTACCGCGTCATACTTACTCACAAACCGCAGGCGGGCACCCTCCCGCTCCCCGTAGTACCGGATGCATTCGGCCAGGCTACCCGTGAGGTGCTCTATGCCCAGCACATCGGTATAGCAGCTCACTTCGAAGCTGGTGCTGCGGCCGGCCTGCTCATAAGCGGCCGTGCCAGCCAGCAGCTTGGGCAAGTTGGCGTAGGCCCGCACCACCGGCGGCCCTTGCAGACTGCCGGCCAGGTAGCAGTACTGGCAGTGGGCCGGACAGCCTTCAGCCAGGTTCATCTGCCAGTCGGCGGAGGGTGGCGTGGGCTGCAGCTTCAGGGCGCCGGGCGGGGCACACACCACGGCCAGCGTATTTTTGGCGTTGCGGTAGGTTTCGCGCACATCCGCGCCGCGCAAGCCGGTGAGGCGGTTGCTTTTCAGCACTTCAATTTCCAGATCGTGGGCCCGCACCCGCTCGTACATCTGCTGGCCAAACGGCTCGTCGAGCGCATCGGGGGTGAACAGCACCCGCTTGGGCAGCCACAGGCGGGCCGAGTGCGTCAGCGGTTGCGGGGCCGGAGCGGGCTGGGCGGAAAGCAGGGTTTCGGAGAGTTGGACAAAGGAGCCGGTTTCAAGCATCAGAACATATAGCTGGTGGTAGGCTTAGAACACCCGCCGGCTTGTTTAAAGTCCTTTTTGGGCCCGCCAAATCAAGAATTTGAAGCTATTTAGGAAGTCTGCCGAACGTCATGTCTCCCGTTGGTCGACATGACATTCTATTGGATTTTAGCGACTAGACTTGTTCCTGAATTAGGAACCGATGCTAAAATTCGGCTGTCATGCTGAGCTTGTCGAAGCATCTCTACCGCTTCGTTCCCCGAAATCGTTCGGGAGAGATACTTCGACAAGCTCAGCAGGACGTTCTTTTTTCGTTTCGCTTTATTCAGGAACAAGTCTACTTCCTAAACAGCCTCTTTACTTGCTATTCAAATACTCCTGTATGGAAACTAATGTATTTGAACCATCTCGTTGGGTAGCCACCTGAACCTGGGTGGTAAATCCCCAGATTCGTGAGCCTTGGGCTTGCCTCGCCACGGCATTCCACAGCGATTCTCTGGTTGGAGTATAGTGGCCGGAAAATCACTCTAAGAAAGGGTTTAGTATTTTTCAAAAACGCCGGTTCCGGTCCTGCCAGATCAGGCAGGACACGAAAATCAAAATTCCAAACACGGTCCAACGGCCGTCCTTTTCGCGTCGCTATGAAACCACTTTCTATCGGCTGCGGCGTCCGGCCGGGTAGCCCAATCGGGCGAGCTGAAGTACCCGTATGGCACTTACCTGGCCGCCCACACGCCGACCGACCACGGCGGCTACCTGCACGTGTGGCAACTGGAAGGCCACGGGTGGCGTTTAGTGGCGGAAGTTCTCACTCCTCCCAGCAACCCACCCAAACCGTAACCCGGTTTCTTATTTTGTAGAAACACGACGCCCGTCACCCGTCGGCGCAGCCCGAACCGTGGCTGCCAGAACGTAGTATTGCGCCGTTTTCCATTACAGCTTGCCCACCAGCCCACCAACTTATTTTCGCATGAACGCTCTGTTGCTGATTGATATTCAACCCGATTTTTTGCCCGGCGGAGCACTGCCGGTACCGGACGGGGATGCTATTCTGCCCATTGTGAATGCCTTGCAGCCTCATTTCGACTTGGTAGTGGCCACCCAGGACTGGCACCCGCCGCAGCACGAAAGCTTTGCCGTCCACCACCCCGGCACACAACCGCTCGACGAAATCGACCTGCACGGCCTGCGCCAGACGCTGTGGCCGGTGCACTGCGTGCAGGGCTCGGCCGGTGCCGAGCTGGCAGCGGCGCTCGATACCAGCCGCATTGCCCGGGTTTTCCGCAAAGGCACCACGCCGGAAATCGACAGCTACAGCGGCTTCCACGACAACGGCCACCGCCACTCGACGGGCCTGGCGGAGTACTTGCGGAGCCAGAACGTGACGGCAGTATATGTAGCGGGCCTGGCGGCCGACTACTGCGTGTATTTTACGGCCAAAGACGCCCTGCTGGAAGGCTTCGACACGTATTTGCTGGAAGATGCCACCCGCCCTATTTCCCCGGAGGGCTTCGCGCGCGCCAAGGCCGACCTGGTACAGGCCGGCGGTCATCTTATGCAAAGCACGGACGTGCCGCTCCGCGCTTAACGGCCCACCATGATGCTGCCGACCACCGGAGCTGCCCCGCTGATTCTGACCTTGGGACTGGATGAGGCCAGCACCCACTTCTTCAACGAGCTGCGCCAGCGGCATTTCCCGCCCGAGCGCAACTTTCTGGCCGCTCACCTCACCTTATTTCATCACTTGCCGGGTAGCCAGCAGGCTCCCATCGAGCAGGTGCTGGCAGCTTCTGGCAAGGTGCAGCCGCCGCTGGCGCTGCACGTGGCGGGCGTGCAGTTTCTGGGGCAGGGCGTGGCCTACGGGCTCAAGAGTGAGGCGCTGGAAACCCTGCACCAAGACTTGCAGCGCCAGTGGTGGCCCCAGCTCACGCCCCAGGATCAGCAGCGGCGGCGGCCCCACGTAACGGTGCAGAACAAGGTGCGGCCCGAGGTGGCCCGGGCCCTGCACGAGGAGCTGACGGCTTCGTTTGTGCCGTTTGAAGCCATGGGCACGGCGTTCCACCTGTGGGCCTACCGCAATGGCCCCTGGGAATGGCTGCGCACTTTTCCTTTCGTTGGGTAAAACATTCCTGTAGCAATAATCAATATATTGATTTTATACTATTAACATGTTTTCTATTCAGAGCTGCACTAGCATAAAGGCCGCTAATCGTTTGCCCGGCCCATCTATCTGTTCGCCTGAACCACTTCACCGAATAACACCGCAACCAAACAGCGAAAAGTGTAGCTTTGATAGCCTCCGAATCTTGACTTGCGTGAGAGGCGCCCGCTCCGAACTACCACACCCTGTGCATGCAACACGTTTATTGTCTTTTTACCGCCGCCCTGCTGGCTGGGGCGGCACCGGTTCTGGCTGCGCCGCCCAATTCGCAGCATTCCATTGCTTCTTCAAATAGTTTTATTAGTATCCACGCCGAAGATCCGGTGGGTGGCACCGTGCTCAGCACCACCGGCGAGCCGCTGCCCGGCGCTACCATATTCGTAAAAGGCTCTTTTGTGGGCACCAGCACCAATCAGCTGGGCCAGTTCCACATGACCACGAATCTGAGCCAGGGCCCCATCACGCTGGTCATCTCCTTTCTGGGCTACGAGTCTCAGGAAATTACGCTCCCTGCCCCCGACCACGACCTGGTTATCAGTCTGGTGCCAAGTGCCACGGCCGGCAATGCCACGGTAGTAGCGGCTTCGCGGGTCGAGGAGAATATCCTGCGCACATCCGTCACTATCGACAAGGTGACTGCCGCCCAAATTGAGCGCATCAGCACACCCGAAGTGCTGGGCGGCCTGGGCCAGCTGCCGGGCATCGATGTCAACTCCGCTTCGATGCTGTTCACCAGCATCAGCACCCGGGGCTTCAATACGGCCAAGTCGGAACGCGTGATTCAGCTCGTAGACTACATGGATACGGCATTGCCGAGCCTGGGCCTGAGCCCGGGCAACCTGGTCGGCATTCCGGAGCTGGACATGGAAAGCATCGAAATCATCCATGGGCCGGCCTCGGCGCTGTATGGTGCCAATGCGCTGAGTGGCGTGGTCTTGTTCAACAGCAAAGACCCGTTCGTGTACGAGGGCTTGAGCGTGCGCCTGCGCGGCGGGCAGCGCAGCCTGCTCGATGGCCAAGTACGCTACGCCCAGAAGCTGGGCAAAAAGCTGGCGGTGAAAATCAACGTCAGCGGCTTTCAGGCCACCGACTGGCTGGCCGAAAACTACGATGCTACCTCGGGCTCGCTCAATCCGGCTGGCTCGCCGCTGGGCTACGATGCCGTGAATCGGTCCGGGGAAATCAGCTTTCAGTTCAGCAACGACCCGCGCCTGCAGCTGCCCGGCGGCACGCATCCCGACCTCTACGGCAAAACGGCCTACCTGCCCGGCTTCACGGAGCGCGAGCTGGTGGCCGACGACCAAAAAACCCGCTCCTACCGCCTGCAGGGTGCCGTGTCGTATCTACTGAAAGCCAACCTCCAATTGACCGTGGAGGCCAAGCATGCCACCGGCACGTCTATTTATCAGAATATTAGCCGGTTCCGGGTCAAAGGCCTGGGCACGACGCAGTATCGGGCCGAGCTGAAAGGGGCCAAAGGCTTTGTGCGCGTCTACTCGACCGAAGATTTCACGGGCAGCAGCTACGAGCTGGCCCAGCTGAGCGCCCTGCTACTGAGCTCTACGGCGCAGGAAACCACGCCGTATGGCCCGCTGAGCTACGCCCAGGTGTATTTCAGTACCTACAACACGGCCTATTCCCAGGCTATTCAGCAGCCGGGCACCACCCAGCAGCAGGCGCTGGGGCTGGCCCAGCAGGCCGCCAACGCCACGCAGCTCAAGGCCTCGGAGGCGCGCTTTGCGGAGCGGCGCCGCACTATTATTGCCGACGACGTGCCCGGCAGCGGTGCTCAGCAGCGCTTCAACTCCTTTCTGAACGACATCAGCGCCCAGCGCAGCTTCCGGGTTTCCGATTTCGGCACCGACCTGATTCTGGGGGGCGCGTACCGCGAATACCGGCTGGGCTCCGATGGCAAGCTATTCGATGACTTCAACCGGCCGCGCCTGCGCAACTACGAGTTCGGGGCCTATTCCCAGCTCACCCAACCCCTGCTGCACGACCACCTGAAGCTGGCGCTGGCGGGCCGCGTCGACTACTTCAAGAACTTTTCCCCGGCGCTGTCGCCCCGGGCCTCGGCCGTGTACTCCTTCGGCCCCGATAAGCGGCACAATGTGCGGGCCAGCTACAGCGGAGCCTACCGCAGCCCCTCCCAGCTGGAGCAGTACGCCCACTCCGACGTCACCTCCTTTATCGTCTTGGGCAACATCGGCAATGGCTTTCAGGGCATCGGCTTCACCGACGGCGCGGGCCATCCGTACGGCACGCCGGGCATCCCGCTCGCGGCCTTCCACATCATGCTGCCCAAGCTCACGCTGGAGCGCGTGCGCACGCTGGAAGTGGGCTACAAAGGCATGGTGCTGCCCAAGCTCTACGCCGACGCCAGCTATTTCCGCAGCCTGTATACCGACTTCATCGGCGGGCGGGCATTTGTGGGCAATCTGGATGGCAGCCGCCCTACCCAGCAGCAGCTCGACGAAGGCTTGCCCGCGCTGGCCGACCGCTCGAAGCCCACCCGCTTCATCTTCAGCTGGTATAACAATGCGCAGGCAGTGCGCACCCAGGGCGCCACACTGGGCCTGGCCTACCAGCTCAGCAAAGCGCTGCACTTCACCGGCAACTACACCCTCAACGTGCTGGACCGCCGCACGCTGCCCACCGATTTTCAGACGTTTTTCAATACGCCCAGGCATAAGTATAATCTCGGTATTAGTGGCTCTGCTACGGAGCAGCTCACCTACTCCCTCAACTACCGCTGGGCGCAGGGGCACTACCAGGAAATGCCTTTCGCCACCGGCACCATTGCGGCCTACCGCTCCACCGACGTGTACCTGGGCTATGCGCTGCCCAAGCTGGGAACGACCCTGCAGGCGGGCGCCTCAAACCTGTTCAACACCCGGAACATCCAGATCATCGGGGGGCCGCAGATTGGTCGTCTGGCATACCTGGGACTACTGCTACAGGTGAAGTAGCCGGCAGAAGCCCACCGCCTGAGCCGGGCAGTCTGGTGTGGGCTGCGCGCACAGTGGAGCGTGTTTGAGAGTTGATACAGAAGCTATTTGAGAAGTCTGGCGAACGTCCTGAATCTAGAGCGTCATGCTGAGCGCAGCGGAGCGAAGTCGAAGCATCTCTACCGCAGTAGTAATTGGATTTAGCATTGCGGTAGAGATGCTTCGACTGCGCGGACGCCAGATGAGCATGACATGCTGGTTGCGGTTGGCGACTTTCTAAACAGCTTCATTATGATGCACGGGTATTTCTTAACAGCTTTGCACCCCGTTTCCTATCATTTTACCGACTATCCTTTCTGTATGCGCATAGCAGCACTCACTGCCTTTCTGCTCGGCACAGTCACCTTCAGCCAGGCCCAGACCTTCGAGCCGGGCCTGGTAGTAGTCACCAGCGGCGACACGCTTCGGGGCGAGATAGAAAACAGCTACTGGGTCGAAACGCCCACCACGGTTCGCTTCCGGACCGTGCCCACGGCGGAGGCCACGACCTACGATGCCACGCAGCTGCGCCTGTTCCGGCTGGGCAGCGGGCGGTATTTCCGGAGCGAGTCGCTGCCGGTCGACCGCACGGCCGGCATCCGGAACAACTACCAGACCGAGTACCTGACCGGGCAGAAAGTCGCGGCCCCAAAGCCGGAAACGGTATTTGCCGAAGTACTGATCGAAGGCCCCGCCCCGCTGCTGCGCCTGAATCTGGCCCGCGGCACCCACTACTTCGTGCGGCGCGAAAACAAGGACTACATCGATCTGGCCGACCGGCAGTTTGTGCGCGTCGATCAGGCGGGTCAGCGCAACATCATCACCGGCAACGACTACCGGGGCCAGCTGGGTGTGCTCTTCGGCGACTGCGCCGCCGCCACGCAGGCCATAGCTTCGGCCGCCTTTACACCGGCGGGCCTGGCAACGGTGGTGCAGGCCTACAACCAGCGCTGCTCCGGCGCGGCTCAGCCTGGCACCAGCTTCCTGAAGCCCGCCCGCCCCAAGCGGGTTGTTGTCGTGAATGCCGGGGTGTTGGGGGGCATTCAGCTCAACCGGCTGGTCTTCACCCGCGCAGAGTCCGATTACGGGGCCGGTGACGCCAACCAGGAAGGCAGCCCGTTGGATGGGGTGAATTTTGCCAGCCGCCCCCACCCCATTGGCGGTCTGTACGCGGATGTGCTGCTGGCCGGCCGCGCATTTGCCCTGCACGCCGACCTCACGCTGACCCGCTTGGGCCAGACAGGCAAGCTGCCCGCGCAGGGAGCGTTGCCGGCGGGCGAATACCGCTGGAAAGGCCTGCTCTACACGGCCCGCACGGGCATGCGCTACTTTTTGCCGACAAGCCAGGTGCGCCGCCAGTTCTTTGTGGGCACCGGCCTGGCCCTCGATTATGTCAACATCAGCGAAACCAGCCTGCGCTACGGCAATGGTCAGCCCCGCACCGGGGCGGGCGGCATAGTGGTAGCCGGCAGCGGCTCCTTCCTGGCGGCTGCCACGCGCACCAACAATACCCGGGGCCTTACCGATTCCAACAGAGGGTTTCCTTACGCTATTCGGTCGTTTCCGTACCTGGAGCTGGGCCTGCGCCAGGGCCGGTTTACTGCCACCCTCGACGCCCGCGCCCATTTGAGTGGCAGCTACCGAGACGAGCTGGTCATTGACCAGGTGCTGCGGACCCCGGATAATGTGGTGTATGCCTACAGCAACCCCAGGTATTCTACCCGGCTCTGGCTGTTCAATGCCCTGCTGGGCTACCAGCTCAGCAAGGGCGACAACAAGGCCAGCCGCTAGGCGGAGCAAGTAGACTCGTTCCTGATATAAAGCGACACGAAAAAAGAACGTCCTGCTGAGCAAAGTCGAAGCATCTCTACCGCAGTGGTACTTAGAGCAAATTTCAGGTCGGTGTACGGCATGTATAGACGCGACCCTTCGCGTCTCGGCGTTGAACGATGCGGGAACACCAAACGGCGCGAACAGCAGACGCGAAGGGTCGCGTCGCTACACCCCTACACCAACCCAAGAACCGATCTAGCAGTGCGGTAGAGATGCTTCGATTGCGCGGACGCCAGATGAGCATGACAGCCAAATGGTAGCATCGGTTCCTGATTCAGGAACAAGTCTAGTCGCTAAACAGACCGGTGCATTGGAGCGTGTGAGCAGCAGCGCTTGTGGGGTATGCAGCCTTCGCCGACCGTCATGTCGAGCCGTAGCGAGACATCTCGCGTGCTCCTGTTGCCAGAGTAATCAGATTACTAAGGCACGCGAGATGTCTCGCGTTGCTCGACATGACGTTCTCATTACTCGCTGTCCACACAGCCTGGGACATGAGTACCATGGCACGCGAGGTGGCTCACGCTGTTCGACATGACGGTCTGTTCCTACGCTTTGCCAACATCGTCATCTTTCGGGTGCGAGATACTCTGGCTGTGCGGCCACCAGATCATGTTGCGCACACCACCACAGCCGAGCAGCGCCAAAGCACTGAAAGCCCAGCTACATAATGCCGGTTGTGGGGTGCTGCCGACCTTTTCCGGCCGTTTTCACGTAGAAACCACCTTCGCGCACCCTTCGCCCTGGTTTCTATGAATACTTCCGCTACCCCTGCTGCCGAGCAAAACCCCGACGTTGTCCTGATTGGGGCGGGCATTATGAGCGCTACGCTGGGCATGATGCTCAAAGAGCTGCAGCCCGATCTGACCATCGCCATTGTGGAGCGCCTCGACGTGGCCGCCGCCGAAAGCTCCGACGCCTGGAACAACGCCGGCACCGGCCACTCGGCCTTTTGTGAGCTCAACTACACCCCGCAGCGCCCCGATGGCTCCGTCGACATCAGCAAGGCCATCGGCATCGCCGAGTCGTTCGAGGTATCGAAGCAGTTCTGGACGTTTCTGGCCGAGAAATACGCCGTAACGGAGCTGCAGCGCTTCATCAACCACATTCCGCACATGAGCTTCGTGTGGGGGGCCGACAACGTGGAGTTTCTGCGCCAGCGCCACGCGGCCCTCACCGGGTCGCCGCTGTTTCGGGGCATGCAGTTTTCCGATACGCCCGCCCAGATTCAGCAGTGGATGCCGCTGGTGATGGAAGGCCGCGACCCGGCGCAGCCCGTGGCCGCCACCTCCATGGCGCTGGGCACCGATGTCAACTTTGGCTCCCTCACGCGGGGCATGTTCACGCTGCTGCAGCAAAAGCCCGGCGTCACGTTCTATTTCAACCACGAGGTAGACAAGCTGCGCCGCGACGAGGATACGCGTTGGCGCGTGAAAGCCACCAACCGCCACAGCGACGAACCCCTGGAGCTGCACGCCGCCTTCGTGTTTATCGGGGCCGGCGGCGGCTCGCTGCCGCTGCTCGAAAAGTCCGATATTCCGGAGGGCCACGGCTTCGGCGGCTTTCCCGTGAGCGGGCAGTGGCTGAAATGCGTGAATCCGGCCGTCATTGCGCGCCACGAGGCGAAGGTGTACGGCAAAGCGGCCGTCGGCTCGCCGCCCATGTCGGTGCCCCACCTCGACACGCGCATGATCAACGGCAAGCGGGAGCTGCTGTTTGGGCCCTACGCGGGCTTCACCACCAAATTTCTCAAGAAGGGCTCCTTTTTCGATTTGCCGGCTTCCATCCGCGCGGGCAACCTGCGCCCCATGCTCATGGCCGGCATCAAAAATATTCCGCTCACCCGCTACCTCATCAATCAGGTGCGGCAGTCACCGGACGACCGGTTGGCGGCCTTGAAAGAATACATGCCCCATGCCCGGCCCGAAGACTGGCAGCTGGAAATAGCCGGCCAGCGGGTGCAGGTCATTAAAAAAGATGCCAAGGAAGGCGGCATCCTCGAATTCGGCACCGAAGTCGTCAGCGCCGCCGACGGCTCCATTGCCGCGCTGCTGGGCGCGTCGCCGGGGGCCTCCACGGCTGTTTCCATCATGGTCACGCTGATTCAGCGCTGCTTCCCGGCCCAGGGCGCGTCGCCGGAGTGGCAGGCCCGGTTTCGGGAGATGATTCCGTCGTTCGGCCACCAGCTCAACGACCAGCCGCAGCTGCTGGAGCAAATCCGGACCCACACCAGCGCCGTGCTAGGCCTCACCGCTACCCCCCCGCTGGATGGCCGATAAGAGCGTGTCTGGAATTGTTCAAAAACGCCGATTCCGTGTCATGCTTAATCTGACGTCCGCTTGTCGAAGCATCTCGCGTGCCGTGGTAATTTGAGTACTACTGCACGCGAGATGCTTCGACAAGCGGACGTCAGATTAAGCATGACACGAAAAGAAGCTGTTTAGAAAGTCGCCAGAACGCATAGTTGCGTCTCGTCGTTGGGTGATACCCGCAGTTTCCGTTCAACGACGAGACGCAACTATGCGTCTCTACATCGGCGAACCGACTTTCTAAACAGCTTCAAGTGAAATCCCAAACACGTCCCGGAGCAAGCAGGAGCATTTTAAAAGTAGTGAAGCTATTCAGGAAGTCTGTCGAACGTCATGCTTCCTCTGGCGTCCGCTTGTCGAAGCATGACGCTCTGTTGGGTTTTAGCGGCTTCCTAAACAGCTTCACCCACAACAGGACTACAGGTAGGCACCCTTGGTAAAAGTTCGTGGGGTGCCTACCTACGCAGGTAGGCACGCCTGGTAAAAGTTCGTAGGGTGCCTACCTCCTCCTGACAGCGGCCCCTACCACCACAACACGTTGCGAAGGCGCGACTACCCACACAAATCCCTTGTCAGACAGCGGCGCACTATGGCTTGGTGGCTACCACCGAATACACCAGCGGAGTCTGCTGGCCAAGTGGGCCAATGTGGTAGCCGCCCTCGGGCAGCGCAATGGTGTGGGCAAAGCAATTGTAGGGCGAATAGTCGTATTCGGCGAAGCTGGTGAGCTGCAGGCCCTGGTGCAGCAGGCTCCCGATTACCTCGCTCAGACTATGATTCCAGGTGATTGACTGGTGGGTGATGGCAGCCGTGGGGTCGGCGTAGGTGCCGGTTTCCGTTTCCTCGATGGGGCCGGTGTTGAAATAGCTGTATTCCAGGCGCGTGAAATCGTTGTTGAACATCCATACCAGCGGGTGAAACTCCACGAGCACCAGCCGGCCGCCGGGGCGCAGGTAGCGGCTTACCAGAGTCGCCCACCGGGTCAGATCGGGAAGCCAGCCAAGCACGCCGTAGCTCGTGAATACGACGTCGAACCGGGCCTCGGGCAGGTGGTCGGGCAGGTCGTAGAGGTCGCAGCAAATGAACTCGGCGGGTATGCCCAGCGCTGTGCTCAGCTGCCGGGCCGCAGCGATGGCCGCGTCCGACAGATCGACGCCGGTGACCTGAGCCCCCAGCCGGGCCAACGACAGCGTATCCTGCCCAAAATGACACTGCAGATGCAGCAGGCGCTGGCCGGCCACCTCGCCCAGCAGGCCCAGTTCGATGCTATTCAGCGACGACTGGCCGGCTTTGAAGGCCTCCACGGCGTAGAAATCGGATGCCAGGTGCGGGCCGGTTCGAGCGTTCCAGAGGGCACGGTTGAGGGCGAGGTACTCGGGTGATGTGGGCATTAGTAGAGCGCGTTGGACGTTGACCAAAAGAAGAGCAGCAAGTAATTATAAAAGCGCCGCTTGTCAATCGAAGCTCAACGCTAGCCGTATACCGATTTTGCGCTCCTTTACCGCCCTCATGAACCACCCCTTACCAGCCCGCGAGTTTCTGAGTTTGAGCTACCGGGCCGACGTTTGCTTCATCGTCAACCGCATTCTACGGCCCCTGACCGTCATCGAAATTCAAGAAGCCTATACGCTGATGCTGGATGCGGCCAGCCACTACGGCTGCCAGCACTGGCTCGTCGATCTGCGCCGCTATACTACCTACCGCCCGCAGCTGATGAGCAGTTTTTTTCCGCAGCCCGGCGACCAGCCTGGTTCCCTGACCTATCTGGCCTATCTGGTGGCCCCGGCCCTGCTGCATGAAATGGAGGGAAACGGCGATGTTCCTTCCCCCGACTCCTACGAGGGCCGGGCCTACCGGGCTCACATTTTTGTGGATGAGCTGGCCGCCTACGACTGGCTGAGCCACACCTGATTTCAACGCTTATTTTCTGGCGAACCAACCCGTAAGCAGCGCCGATTCCGTCAGTCTGCCTCTGGCGTCTGCGCAGTCGAAACATCTTGCGCGCAGAAGCCATCAGACTACCATACCACGCGAGATGCGGTGCGCCGCACGACAGGCATAGTTACACCAACGCCGCTCCCTCCTTTTTCGGGGGCAGCAGCACCTCGGCCAGCATGCAGCGGGCACTGCCGCCCCCGATGGTTTCGATGGTGGGAATGGGCAGCGGCACCAGCTCGCAGTAGCGCTCCAGCACCTGGCGCTGCCCCAACGTGAGGGCCTCCCACGCCCGCTGCGACAGTACCAGCAATTCGGCACCCGTGGCAGCGCGCAACGCGAGCATATTGCCGGCAAATTGCGCGACCTGCCCCAGCGAAATGGCCACGATTTCGTACCCCGTAGTCGTTAGCGCCGCCACCACGGCGGCCCGCTCGGTGCCAGCAGTAATGCTCTCCAGACACACCACCGCAAACCGCTCGCCCAGGCCCATCATCACGTTGGTGTGGTAAATTTCCTGGTGCTGCTGGTCGTAGGAGTGAAAAACGACCGGCCGGTAGCCCAGCGTTTCGGCCACTTTCGCCACCAGCGCGGCATCGGTGCGCACCGAGATGCTGGCATAGGCCAGGCGGTGCGCATGGTCGAAGATGAGGCTGCCCGTGCCTTCCAGAAACCGCCCCTGCTGCTCGTAGGGCGACCAGTCCAGGACTTCGGCGAGCATAAACTGCTGCTCCAGGCTGGCCAGGATATCAGCCCGCCGCTCAGGGCGGCGGTTGGGAGCACACATGGGGTAGAGCAGCACCCGGCCATCGGGGTGCATCGTAAGCCAGTTGTTGGGGAAAACGGCATCGGGCTTGGCGGGCTCCGGCGTATCGTCGAACACCAGCACCCGCAGGCCTTTGGCCCGTAGCGTGGCGGCCACGTTGTCGAACTCGGCAAAGGCCTGGGCTTGTATCTGGGCTTCGGTCAGCCCCGCCAGTGTTTGCTGAAAATGGTTGGAGGCCGCCGTTTCAGCATTGAAAGCAAAACGAGCGGGCCGCACGAGGAAAACGGTACTGGCAGACGGCAACGACATACACGGGCGAACAAGTAAGGCCGCAAGTAGGGCAAAGCGAGGCTGCCAAACAATGTGCCTCCCACCCTACGCGGCGCGCCGGCAGCGCCGAGCTCGAAACCTATGCCGGAGGCTGCCCCCAGGGCCGGCAGCACGCGCTACAGCCGGGCGCCGTCGGTTACTACAAATGACTTGAGCAGATACATCATTTCCTCATCGATAGACGGCAAATGAGCATTCAGGAAGTGGGAGCGGTAGGGGTCGATATAGCCCGTGAGGCGTATAAAATCCTCCCCTGACAACGCCTGAAAACCCATCGACCAATCCATGAAGATTCGGTTCTGTACGGGGCCATCGGATAGCACACACACGCGGGTATGCCGGTGGTCGGCCTGAATTCTGGCGTACATAGTCTGTACCACGTCGGCCTCTCCTTCCAGCACCTGCAAAAAATTACCGTTGCCATAGAGCAGCAGCCCCGTGATGCCCAGGCGGCTATTGTTGGCCCGCGCCTGCTGGAGTATGAATCGCAGGGCCGCATTGGTTGGCAGCCCTATTGCACAGCTCTGATAGACGATATGGTGCATGTTAGCAGGATCAAGCGTAGAATCCGGACACGCGTAGTCGCCTACCTGGGGCGCAGCGTTGATACTACTGTGGCTATCAAAACCAATATAGCGAATCGCCCCTCGGCAAACAAGCTGCACCGTCAGTGCCCGGCAGGAGCTTTGTGCACGCGCCCGACTACGGCAAAGAGCGGATCGGAGCGGCCAGGCCGGGGGCTGCGGTCGAGCAGCTCGATGCGGTGCCAGCCGCCCGCCGCCTGCAGATACTGCCGTACCAGCGCCAAGTGGCCCGCGTCGTCGAGCGCATGCCAGGCGGCTACGGCTTTGCTGGGGAAGCAGCGGTTGGAAAAGGTGATGACCAGCGGCGCAGCGGAGCGCAGCACGCGGGCCAGCTCGCGCAGCACGGCCACGGGCTGGGTCAGGTAGTCGATGGAAACGCAGATAGCCGCCCCGTCGAAGGTGTCATCGTCGAAAGGCAGGCTGGGCTGCTGGTTCAGGTCCTGCACCACGCAGGCGGCCAGCCGGGGGTTGGCGCGCAGCTCGGCTTCGTTCATGCCCAGACCCACCACCCGCTCGTAGGGCACCTCCGGCGGCAGGTGGCTCACCCAGCTGCTCATCAGGTCGAGCAGCGTGCCGTGGGCCGGAAAATACTCGCGGTAGAGCTGGGTAACGGCGGCAATAGCCGCGTCGTCGATGTGGGTAACGAAGCGGGGCTGCTGGTAGAACTCCGCGTCGGGACTTTCGTCCTGCCGCCGAAAAATATGCGCCGGTAAAAGCGGCGTAGAAGCAGAGTCAGATGTGTCGGGAGTCATACAGAAGCAGCTACTGGTTCACATGCGGCCAGTCGGGCGACTGGCCATCTGCTTTGCAACCCCGCTGGGGCGCCAGAGTTCTGATTTTGTTCTTTGCCATTGGCAGAAGGTCGAATTACCATTTTAGAACAAATTTCAGGTCGGTGTACGGCATGTAGCGACGCGACCCTTCGCGTCTCGGCGTTGAACGATGCGGGAACATTAAACGGCGCGAACAGCAGACGCGAAGGGTCGCGTCTCTACACCCCTACAGCAACCCAAGAACCGCTCTAGAACCTCGCGGCCAACTTTGAATACCGAAAAGCACCGGAAAGCCTTGTTAAGCAAGCTATTCAGGAAGTCTAACGTCATGCTTGATCTGGCGTCCGCTTATCGAAGCATGACGCAAACGGGGGTTTCGCCAATTCCCAAACACACCCTACACAACATAAAAGCGCTGTAGCCACGCGAAGAGGTGGTCCCATCCGGTAGTAGGTCAGGCGGGCGCCTCATCAAAACCAGGCTAACCAGGTTTCACGCTGCCCGCGCTACCGGCCGGAGCGCAGGGCATCTTGGCGCATCCAGCCGGTGGTCGTTACGTTTTCCCAGTTGGTAAACGTGACGTACACGGCATCTCCGCTGGCTTCGCCCACCCGCACTTTGTCGCCCCGCACGCAATGCGCTCTGCGCGGTTGGGTTAGGTCGGCAGAAGAATAGAAATAGGATTTGGCAACCTGCACCACGGCTAGTCCGGAGCCTCTGGCACCCGGAGCGGCCTTGCTGGCGGGCAACTCGGAAGCAGGCTCGGCTGCCGGGCGGTAGTCGGCTTCCGGAGCTACCGGCCCGCTGGGCGGGCGCACGGCCGGGCTGGGGCGGCGGCTACCAGCTACGGCACCGGCCGTTTTGCTCAACTCACCGGCCCTGAGCCACCCCACCACCGTCTGGCCGGCGGGGTTCACGAACCGGGTTTTCACGAAGCCACTGCGTTCCTCCTCGCCGTGGAGTACGTCGCCGCGCAGCAGGTAGCGGCCGTTGGGTTTCGCAGCCTGGGGCGCGTCAAAGAAATAAGCGGTTTCGACCACCACCCGGTAGCGGCTCCCCGCGCCGGCCGCGCCGCTGGCAACTTCGGGCGCAGCAACGCCGGCTGTTTCATCGGCGGCGGGGGCTGAGGCTTCGGAAGCAGCGGGCTGCCGCACCCGCAGCTCCGAATTCTGGCGCGACTTCTCGTCGGAGCAGGCGCTGAGCCAGAGTACAGCGGTGCCCAGCAGCACTAGATGCGGCAGGGTGCGCCGCCTGGCTCCCGCGCTTACGGGCAGGAACAGGCTTACTTTCGGGGGAAGTTGATTGCTCATCGGCGTATCAGTTGTGGGGCCACGCGCAGTGCCGGCCTATACTGCGTACGTAAGCAAAGACAGCTCCGGCGATAGTGACGTAGCACATAGCTGCTCCATGCGGCACCCATCAGACGCGCTTTTTTGTTGAGTGGCCATAACTTTCCTCGAAGCTGCATGGTAGTAGCACCTCCCGGCAACGGGCGAGGCAGGCACCTCTCTCATTGCCAGCCGATGCACTCCAGCTCAACAGCACCCAGACTCACCACGCAAGGTCTATGACTCCAGCAGCACCAGAACAACCGACCAGCACGTCCCCTACCGCTGCTCCCGGGCAGGCTACCATTGTTTTGGCCGGTGCCACCGGTGCTCTGGGTCTGCTCATTGCGCACCACCTACGCAAACGAGGAGCTACGGTGCGGGCCCTGGTGCGGCCGGCCGCCAGTGCCAAAGCCGAGGCGGATTCGCTACGGCTGCAGGGCGTGGAAGTGGTGGCCGTGGAGTATAGCAACGCGGCGGAGCTGACAAAAGCCTGCGCCGGCGCGACCTGCGTAGTCTCGGCCTTGTCGGGGCTGCGGGCGGTGATTGTGGAAGCGCAGACCCAGCTGCTGGAAGCGGCCGTGGCCGCTGGCGTGCCGCGCTTTATTCCCTCCGACTTCTCCGCCGACTTCACCCGGCTGCCCGAGGGTTCCAACCGCAACTTCGACCTGCGTCGCGAGTTTGCCCGCCGGCTCGATCAGACGCCCATCCAAGCCACGTCCATCTTCAATGGCATGTTTGCGGACCTACTCACGGGGCAGGCACCGGTGGTGTTGGCGGGCCCGCGCCGGGTGCTCTACTGGGGCAGCGCCGACCAGCCGCTGGACTTCACCACGATGGTAAACACCGCCGAGTTCACCGCTGCCGCTGCCCTCGATGCCACCACGCCCCGCTACCTGTGCGTGGCTGGCGAAGTAGCCAGCATCCGTGGGGTACAGGCTGCGGCCCAAGCCGCTACGGGCCAGCAATACAAGCTATTCCGGGCCGGCAGCCTGGGGTTCCTCGGCACCATGATTAAGGTAACCAAGACCCTGATGCCGGCCACAAACGAGGTATTTCCGCCGTGGCAGGGCATGCAATACCTCCACAACATGCTCAGCGGCCAAGCCAAGCTTCCCACGCTGGACAATACCCGGTATCCGGAAATCAGGTGGACGCCGGTGCGGGAAGTATTGGCTACGAACAAGTAGCGGCACCTGGCTGGTTCTTTCCCACTCCAGCAGGCGGGCCGCGCTGCTTGCTGCCGCAGACTGGCACCAACTGCTTGTATCTATCAACCAAAAAAGTGCCGGCCGGATCATCCGGACGGCATTTTTTGGTTGAAGCTGTTTAAAAAGTCTGTCGCACGTCATGCTTGATCTGGCGTCCGCGCAGCCGAAGCATCTCGCGTGCAATGGTAAGTTGAGTAGTACTGCACGCGAGATGCTTCGACAAGCGGACGCCAGATCAAGCATGACGTGCGACAGACTTTTTAAACAGCTTCACGAATAGCGTAGCAAGTATAAGCACAGAATGACTTGGTAGCTGCTGGCACAACTATGCGCAGCGTTACGAAAAACAGGAGCCCGGCCAGCTGAACATTCCGGCGCTGGCCGGGCTACCTCCTTCTTATGCCCGCTCCCATGAACCACCCCAGCACTTCCGAGATGTACGGCCGCCCGGCACTGGAAACCAGTGCCGGCCAAGCGTGGCCAGGGCTACGACTAGAGCGCTACCAACTGGAAGCCATGGCGTTGCCGGCGCACTTTCACGCGCAGCACCTGCTCATCCTCCACCAGGGAGCCCAGCCCGTGCGCTCGAGCCGCCGGAGCGGGAGCCGACTGGAAGAAGACGTGTTCCGCGCCGGCGACGCGGGCCTGTATCCCGGCGGCGAATACGGCCCCTTGGCCTGGAACGGGCCGGCCGACGTCATTCATGTGCACGTAGACGCCCCGGCGCTGGAAACCCGCGCCCGCCAGGGCCTCGACCTGGCGCACTTCGCCCTGCGCGACCGGTTCCGATTCGAAGATGGGCTGCTGAACCAGCTGGGGCGGCAGCTGCTGATGGCGGCTAGCGGCCAGCACGCGCTGGGACGGCTCTACGTGGAGTCGCTGGCCAACGCCTTGAGCTACCACCTCATTGAGCACCATGCCACCTACGAGCGCCGCATTGCGGGCACTGGCTCCTCGCTGCCCGCCCCGGTACTGGCCCGCATCGATGCCTACCTGGAAGCTGCCGCCGAGCAGACCGTCACGCTGGAAATACTGGCCGGCCTAGCCAATTTGAGCGTGTTTCACTTCGCCCGCCGCTTCAAGCACACTACTGGCCTCTCGCCCTACCAATATGTATTGGGGTGGAAAATCAGGCGGGCCCAACAGCTGCTGCGCGCCGGCGACTTGCCTCTAGCCAGCATCAGCGACGCGCTGGGCTTTGCTTCGCCCACGCACTTTTCGGCCGCCTTCAAGCGGGCTGTAGGCCTGAGCCCCCGGCAGTTTCAGCGGGGCTAACTATAAGAGTCGGCAAAAGCGGGTTTGGGATTTTACTTTTCGTGTCATGCTTGATTTGGCGTCCGCTTGGCGAAGCATCTCTACTGCCAAACTAGAGCAAATTTCAGGTCGGTGTACGGCATGTAGCGACGCGACCCTTCGCGTCTCGGCGTTGAACGATGCGGGAACATTAAACGGCGCGAACAGCAGACGCGAAGGGTCGCGTCTCTACACCCCTACAGCAACCCAAGAACCGCTCTAAGTCTGATTACTACTGCGGTAGAGATGCTTCGACAAGCTCAGCATGACGGAATCGATTTATTTAAATATTCCCAAACACGCTCTTAGCGCGATTTCGCGGTCTGTGGATGCTGTACCGCGCAGTGTTACTGCGCGACACCCGGCACGAGCCGACGGTGGCCGTCCGCAATGCCGCGCGAAGGCAACCTTCGCGGTACCCAGAGGCGGCACGCTGAACCCGGAACCGTCCCTGGTATCAGCGCAACGCGAGCTGTCTCGCGCTCCGCCCTTGCGGCACAGAATGCTCGACAGGACGTTCGGACAAGGTTAAATACCCCAAAAGTGCTGCTACTCACATCGCCTGGCTCATCCGTTAGTGCCCGCCCGACTGGCAGAACAGCAAGAATTTGACAGAACAACGCAAGAATCGGAAGGGCGGCCGGGTAGAGGATGCGGAAGTTTGTATCACGCAACAAGGCCGCGCAAAAGCGGCCATCCTGTACTCAACCCAACCGATATGAACACGACCATTTTAGTAGCCGGCGGCACCGGAAACCTCGGCCACCGCATCATCACGGCACTCCTCCGGCGCGGGGCCACCGTGCGGGCCGTAGTGCGCCCCGGATCCGACCCCGCCAAAGTAGACGAGCTAAGCAGCCTCGGCGTGGATGTGCGGCGCGTTGACATGGCCGACGTGGCGGCGCTTACCCAGGCCTGTGCCGACGTAGCCTGCGTGGTATCGGCCCTGGCCGGCTTGCGCGACGTTATCGTGGACGGCCAGTCGGTGCTGCTGGCGGCGGCCGTGGCGGCCGGCGTGCCCCGCTTCATTCCCTCCGACTTTGCCAGCGACTACACCCAGCAGGCCCCCGGCGAGAACCGCAACTTCGACCTGCGCCGCGAGTTTCAGCAGCGTCTCGATCAGGCCTCCATCGGGGCCACGTCCATCCTCAACGGGGGCTTTGCCGAGCTGCTGACCTACAACATTCCGCTGCTCGATTTCAAGAAGCAGCAGGTCGGCTACTGGGAAGATGCCGACTGGCGCATCGATTTCACGACCATGGACGACACGGCCGCCTACACCGCCGCCGCCGCCCTCGACGCGGCCACGCCCCGCTTTCTGCGCATTGCCAGCTTCCAGAGTAGCCCCCAGGAGCTGGCGGCCGTGGCCGAAGAGGCCGGAAAAGGTCATTTTGAAGTGGTGAAGCTGGGCTCCCGGGCTGATTTGGCCCGCCATATTCAGCACGCCCGCGCGGCCAATCCTGCCGGCGAGCAGGACCTCTACGCCAACTGGCAGCAGATGCAGTACATGCTGAGCATGTTCAGCGTGCAGAACAACCCGCTCGACAACCACCGCTACCCCGACCTGACCTGGACCAGCGCCGCCGGGCTATTAGGCCCCAACGCCCAAAGCCCAGCCAAGTGAAAACCCCAGATCCTTACTCCGACGAGGAGCTGCTCCGGAAGCTGCCGGGTTTCACCAACCACTACGCCACCGTCAATAGCGTGCAGCTGCACTACGTGGAAGGTGGCAGCGGGCAGCCGCTGATTTGCCTGCCCGGCTGGCCCCAAACCTGGTATTCCTACCACCCCATAGCGCCGGTGCCGGCCAAAAAGTACCGCGTCATTATCGTGGATATCCGAGGCATGGGCAGCTCCGACAAGCCGGTGGCGGGCTACGACAAGAAAACCATGGCCCGGGACATGTATGAGCTGCTGCAACACCTGGGTCTGCACAAAGTATCCGTGCTGGGGCACGACATCGGCGGCATGGTCGCCCTCAGCTTTGCGTTCAACTATCCGGCAGCCACCGACAAGCTCATCGTGGCCGATGGCTCGCACCCGAGCGAGGGAATGATGCACATGCCGATGCTGCCGGCCGCCGGCTCGTTTGCCGGAAAAATGGACGGCAATATGCCCTACGTGTGGTGGATGGCCTTTAACCAGGTCAAAGACCTGCCCGAGAAGCTGCTGGAAGGAAGGTTTCAGCACCTGCTGGACTGGCTCTTTGAGTACGTGATACTGGATGCCAGCCGCATGTCGGCCTTCGACCGGGCCGTGTATGCGTCCGTCTACAACAAGGCCGAGAACATCAGGGCCTCCAACGCCTGGTACCAAGCCTTTGCCCAGGACATGGAAGATGCTGCAACGTATCCGGTCCTGACCATGCCGGTCTTAGGCATTGGCAGCTACGTGTCCTACGAAAATATCAGGCAGGGCTTGCCCTTTGTGGCACCACACGCCCAGGTAGTCGGCATTTTAGATAGTGGCCACTATCTGTTTGAGGAAAAGCCCGCCCAGGTGCTGGAGGCGGTGCTGGGCTTCCTACAATAAGCTCCCATTGAGAAGGCAGCAGTAGTCTGGTGCAGCGCCTGCCGCGCTGGCCGCAGTATCTCTACCGCCGGAGCAACTGGATTGCCAGAGCACGCGCAATGCCTCGGGAAGCTTTGCCGGACGAAAACGACGTTTTTGTGCGGCTCAGACTTGCTCGATAGTGGTGTTGCTGAAGCGGGTGCGTACTGGAGGCCCAGGCAATGAAAACCAACAGCCCCGCCGAAAAATGTCAGCGGGGCTGTTGGTTTTAATAAGCAATTACCGCCCCCATAACCGGATCGGCCTTGTTGGATACCGCTCTACTGCCTGAGCCTGACCAGCGCGAATGTAAGGTCGGGGGGGCTCTCGGTCTGAAGTAGCCTTTAAAGCCCTAGGAGCACTCCTCGACCGTAACCCAGGGCCGGAGCGCTTCCAGCACCCGGTCGCTGCTAAACTGCACGCTGAGGGCCTCGCCGTGGCAGTCGATGGTAGTGCTGTAGGTGGTGGACCAGAGAAACTTCTGCCCCCGAACCGGCCCGAAAGCCGACCAGGGAATAACCAGCGGCGGGTGGCCAATAAACAAAATAGCCCAGGTGGTCAGCACCAGGCCCTCGGGGGCAATTCCGGCAGTAGCAGCGTTTTTATAGCTCACAACGCCAATGCTGAAGTAGGTCATGAGTATGCTAGTGGCAACAGTGGGCTTCTCACTCACGGCATACTGCTTCGCCAAGTGGCCCCAGCCCATCCGGGAAAGCATGGTGCTTATCAGCCCAATAAAGGCTACGACTACGGGAATAAACAACAGCGGTAACCAAGGCACAAGTGGATGCATGCCCCAAAATACGCTGTCAACGAGTGCGGGTTGGAATGTGGGCAGCGGGGTTGGACTTGCGGAACAGACCAACGGCAACCCGACGCAAGTCTGCCTTTTGGGCAAGTTGGTAGTGGATGCCGCTTCGTTTTGGGCAGCTAAGCCTGCTTGGGACAAAAAGCGCTGCTCCTCGCCGGTAGCGAGGCATAATTGACATTTCCACCGCCGGCCCCAAACCGGCACGAACCGACTGACTTAGAGTCGCGCAACCGGCACTACCGGCCGGGGACCGAGGGCCAGGCGCAGGCTGAACAGCGCCAGCAGCAGCGTCATCGGGGTAAACACGGCCTTCTCCACGGCATTGGTCGAGAGCAGGTTACCGACGGTGTTCAGCAGAAACAGGCCCGCCATAAGCCAGAGCGCACCCCGAAGCACCCCCGCACCAACTGCTGCTTTCCAGTGGCCGACCCACACCGCTACCACCCCAAACATCAGCGCGTTCAAGGCTATGGATACGGTTTCGAAAACCAGCATCTGCGAGTGGGTTTGCAGGCGCCCGCCCCACACTATGCCAAAGGGAATGATGCCCGTGATAACCAGACCGTGAAATAGCACTACCAGGGCAAAAATGACCAGCAGGATGGTAGCGGCCAGGCGTTCGGAGAACAGCAGTTTCATGGTGGAGAAAGGGCAACAGGAGGAAGACCAAGAAGATGTTGGTACTCGCTCGCAGGGCAGCCAAGAGTGCCCTGCAAGCTACGAAATACGCAATTCAGGCGCAAACCCGGCCGGGCGTCTGGGCTGGCGCAGGGCGGGACACTGGAAACGAAGCCTCCCCCCGAAACCGCTCTGATTTTCCTTAAGCGGCACAGCAACGACTTACCACTGGCGCGGCAGTGAGGGTACAACCTCCACGGTAAGGTGAGCCACGAGCGACAAGCTCGCGCCAGATTGGGCCGGAGTGGTGCTGACTAGTCACGCGGCACCGATGCCTGGCGGCAATTGAGTATGCCGGGCCGGATCATTTACGGGCCTTCTTACGCATGGGCGTGGCACTGGCCATGGACGAGGACACGAGCTGGCCATTTCGCACAATTGCCTTGCCGTCTATTTCTACCGTAGCGTTGGCAATTGCAAATGAGTAGCCCCCGGCCGACTTGTTCTGGCCACCCTGTAATTCATTGTCGCCAATGCCCAGATAGACCATGCCCGCGGCGGTGCTTGGGTTGTAGCCCTTGTCTTCCTGGGGCTTCATCACTGGGTTCAGACCGATGGAAAAGGTGCTGATCTGCATAGCCGCGGCGTCGTAGGCCCCCATCCACTGCTGGAAGGTTTCAGCGCCCGCATCGGCCCGTACGTTGGTCAGCTTGCCGCCTTGCAGGTCGGCTTTGAAGCCCTTCAGGGGCTTACCAGTCAGCGTGCCGGTGGCCGCGGCCAGCGTGCCCGTGGCCGATGTTTCGTCCACGCTCCCGTAGATCAACCCACCGGGCAGGCGGGCCGTGCGGTTATACACAAGCTTTTCCTGCTGATCGGTGGCCGACACCACGCCGTCGTCGGCGAATACCGGACGCGCGCCCAGCTGCAGGGTCAGGTCGGTGCCCGAGGGCGAAGTAACGCGCATTTTCTTACCCGCCGACAGGACCTGTTTCAGCTGCTGCGCCTGCGCCGCCACGGCCGCATAGTCGGTACCGATGCCGGCCCAGACCATCTGCTCGTAGCCGGCAAAATCCAGCTGCTGATTAGCGGCGAAGCTCTTGCTGGGGTAGCTCACGAACACGCCCCGCAGCTTGCTGGCGTCAAGCTTCTGGGTGAATCCGCTCTCGGCATTGACCTGGGCAAACTTCGCATTGCGGGCCGGGCTCATGCCGTCCATCACGGCGCGGGAGTCTTCGTTTTGGGGCAGCGAAATCAGTACATCGGCCTGCAGCATCCAGTTGTTGCTTTTCTCCGGCATAATCGCCGCCTCCGGCATTTCCATGTTGATCGTCCGCTCCACTTTGTCGGTGGTCATCATCATTGTCGGCTGACCACCCGTGCGGGCTACTTCCACGGCCACGGCCTCCATCAAGGGCAGCGTGTGCTTGCCGCCGGTGATGATGACGGCATCCCCCGCCTTCACCCCGGCCGACGTGTTGACAATCTGCTTGGCCATCTGCTCGTAATTCTGCCCGCACACCGGGCCCGCTGCCAGCAGCAAACCCATCAAACAACCTGTTAATACATCACGGCTTCCCATTGCAGTAGGGTTGAAGGTGAAAAATTAGCCGTTCAAGACAGCCACTCGCAGCTGGCCTCCCCGAACGGCTATGGGCCCCAACTGTCCAGCAGCAAAGCGTTATGTCGCCCTGAGCTATATAACAAGTTAAATATTATATATAGTAAAAACATTATAGCAAGGACAGCTTCTTTTGCCCCCCCGCTGGAGATGCCCATGGGGTTTTCGCCCCGGAACCCGTTAGAACAGTGTATGGACCGGTGCGGATGATTTGCGCCTGTGACGCGGCGCCAGTAGATCACGCGTCCCCGACGCCCGCCCGCCGGAACGAAAAGCGCCACCCCGGTTTCCTGAGGCGGCGCGGTATCGGTTTGCTGGTGGCGCGGCAGTGGAATTACAGCCTCCACATCAGGGCTGGTCACGAGCTACCAGCTCGCGCCAGTTGTGGGGATAAGCAGCGGGTTACCGCTGACGCAGGATTTGAGATACAACCTTTGCTGCAGTATCAAGCACAAGTTCACGTCAGATTATAGCCTCAGAAGGAAACGGCAGCCTTCTCTAAATTCAGATCTTTAGGGGCCATTGCTAGCACATACAGTGCATTATCTATACAATCTTTCGCACTATAATTCGTAGCTATATAAATAGTCCTGCCTTTATATTTAGCCTGAATACTTGATACTTTGATAGGCTTCTCTAAATAAAATAAACTTCTAGTTTTCCCAGCTTTATCAGAAAGAGGCAGCGATATATCAAGGTTATTAGCAAGAATAAACTTGCAAGACTCCACCAAAATATCTTTCCATATTTTGATGGATAACACACTACCATCAGGCAGCTTCAATAGCGTGGGTTTCTGACCATTTTCTAACTTTAGGCCCTTGATTTTTGCCAGTTCTATAAAGGGCGGCGATTGAGTTTCATTCGACGAACCCTTGATGTTTTTTATTTGGCTCTTTACATTGTTAGATGACTTCATAAAAGCGCCATCTACTTTATCTAATATTTGACTTGTGCTGTCAATACTATCTTTATAGCTATAACCATTTAAATAGCTAGAATAGCCACAATGTGCAGCATCCAATAATTGAATAAACTGGACTGCACTTTGCAGCAATGTTGTTTCAGATAGACAAAAACTAAACGACTCAATGGCGCCTTTATTAAGATTAGTGTAACAATGCCAGTTAATACCGTCTGTTATAAATACGGTTTGCACTTTAAACCCCAATGCATAGCCTAACACTTTGCTTACATATCCATGTTTTTCCAAATTCTCGCCCAGGCATTTTGCTTCAATAACAATTTGAGGTGTACCTGAAGAATCGAATAATAAGTAATCTACCCGTAAGTCCCCTCCAATGGTCTTCTCAGGCTCAACCATTCTTACATTACTTGTATCCCAGCCAAATGCCCTTAAAACCGGATCAATCAAAGCTGCTCTAGTCGCCGCTTCATTCTTCTTTAACAACGCTGAATCAGCAGCAGCGCTTCTACAAACAGTTTGCAACACTCCGCAAAGAGTAGCAAGAGGACTTATTACAGACATTATATGATCCCGGTTAACCTATTGAGAAAAATATTGATTGTGACTGCACACCCGATTTAAGATATTTTACTTCAGCCCCGGAATCTTCACGCCCCGTTCCCGCGCTACCTGCTGAGCAATTTCATAGCCTGCGTCGGCGTGGCGCAGAACGCCCATGCCGGGGTCAGTAGTCAGCACGCGCTTGAGGCGTTCGGCTTTTTCGGGGGTTCCTGTCGCTACTATCACCATGCCGGAGTGGGTGGAGTTGCCGATGCCCACGCCGCCGCCGTTGTGCAGAGATACCCAGTCGGCGCCGCTGGCGCAGTTGGCCAAGGCGTTGAGCAGGGGCCAGTCGGCTACGGCGTCGGAGCCGTCCTTCATGCCTTCGGTTTCGCGGTTGGGCGAGGCCACCGAGCCGCAGTCGAGGTGGTCGCGGCCGATGACGATGGGGGCCGACACTTCGCCCCGGGCCACGAGGTCGTTGATGACCAGGCCGAACTTCTCCCGCTCGCCGTAGCCGAGCCAGCACACGCGGGCGGGCAAGCCGATGAAGGGCACTTTGGCCTGGGCTTTTTCAATCCAGCGGGCCAGCATCTTGTTGTCGGGGAAGGTTTCGAGCAGGGCGCGGTCGATGCGCAGAATATCCTGCGGGTCGCCGGAGAGGGCGCACCAGCGAAAAGGGCCTTTGCCTTCGCAGAACAGCGGGCGAATATAGGCGGGCACGAAGCCGGGGTAGAGAAACTGGCCGGTTGAGTCGCGCACTGTGAGGCCACCTTTCTCGGCCTGGCCGCGCAGATTATTGCCGTAGTCGAGGGCAATGCTACCTTGGGTTTGCATGTCCAGAATGGCCTGGCAGTGCTTTACGATAGACGCCAAGGCCTGGCGCTTGAACTCCTCGGGATTGGCGGCGCGCAGGGCCAGCACGTCGTTCACGTCGCCTTCGGGCAGGTAGTCCAGCAGGTCGTGGGCCGAAGTCTGGTCCGTTACGATGTCGGCGTTGAAACCGTGCGCCAGCAGCTCGGGCAGCACCGTGGCGGCATTGCCGGTGAGGCCCACCGACCAGCCTTTGCCTTCGGCCTTGTACTGCTGGCACAGCTCCAGCGCATGACTCAGGTCGCGGGCCTGCTCATCGAGGTAGCCTTCGCGCACCTTCTGCTTCACCCGCTCGTCGATGGGCTCGATGACGAGGCACACGCCGTCATTCATGGTTACGGCCAGGGGCTGGGCCCCGCTCATGCCCCCGAGGCCCGCCGTAACGGTGACGGTGCCGGCCAGGGTGCCGTTGAAGTGCTTGTCGGCAATGGCGGCGAAGGTTTCGTAGGTACCCTGCAAGATGCCCTGGGTGGCGATATAAATCCAGGAGCCGGCCGTCATCTGGCCGTACATCATCAGGCCCAATTTATCGAGCTCATCGAAATACTCCTGGGTGCTCCAGGCAGGCACGAGGTTGCTGTTGGCAATGAGCACGCGCGGGGCGTGGGCCCAGGTGCGCAGCACGCCTACCGCCTTGCCGCTCTGCACGAGCATGGTTTCGTCGGGCTCCAGGTTTTTGAGGGTGCGCACAATGGTTTGGTACTCCTTCCAGTTGCGGGCGGCGCGGCCGGCCCCGCCGTATACAATCAGCTCGTCGTAGACCAGACTCACGGCCGGGTCGAGGTTGTTTTCCAGCATGCGCAGGGCGGCTTCGGCTTCCCAGGTTTTGCAGCGCAGCGTGGTGCCGTGCGCGGCCTTCACCGTTTCCTCGGGCTGGTACTCATAGTACATTGGGCGCTTGCTGGGCTGGGCCGGCGCGGCCGATTGGCTGGTGGCTTCGAGGTTGAGCTCGGGGGTGTCGAGGGCGGAGTGCGGCATGGCGGGGCGGAAAAATGGAGTTGGGGGGAAGGGCGAAGATATTAGTTTTCCGCAGTGCCCGGGCCGCGGGCCAGGGGTGGGGCTACAGGGGTGGTTGGCGGTGAATTCAGCCATTTTACCCGACAATCATGTTTTCACTCCGCCATTTGCTGATGCCCCCGCTGGAAATCAATTCACAGATTCATATTCCTGTGGGAGAATCTGTGTGGGAAGTCGGTCTAATCAATTCGAAATCTCATGCGCATCTGACCTTCGCCAGACTTCCCGGAGCAGATTTCAGGTTGGTGTATGGGCTGAAGCAGTAGCACGGACGTTGTAGTTCGCGTGTCTGAACGAGTTGCCCCAACGAGTATCGCTCTGGTAGGCGAACTACAACGCTCGCGCTACGATACGGCAACCTGCGAACCGCTTTCAGCAGCTCCGAAGATAAAGCCACGCCTGTCAAATTGAGTGAGGCACCATTTATCTGGATTTTCTGCGGCAGCACAAGATTCACCCGCCCCTGGAATGCGGCTTTGCCCGCGCCCACTGGGCCTTGCCCATCATATCGGCCACCGGTGCCCCGCACATTGCCATCGACCCGTTTCAGAAGCACTGCGGCAATTGGGGCCTGAAAAACGGGGAGCAGCTGAACCCGAGCCAGTAGCGCCCCTTCTCCCACAATGTGCTGCCCCGACTGGTGAAGGACGGCCGCCGCTTCGACTTCATTGTCATCGACGGCAACCATACGCTCGACGGCGTGCTGGTAGACTTCTCCTACCCCGACCTGCTGCTCAATGACGGCCACTACATCCTGTTCCACGGCAGGTTTTACTCCCGGCCGGGCAGGCAGGCTGCAAGCGTTCGGCAATAAATATTTTCCTAAAAACAGATAAAATTTATTGTTTATCAATAAATATCCTTTCCTTTGATTCACTCATTCGTTCACCCGTTTCCCCCATCATCATGAGTCCGCTAACTACCCGACAACGCTACACCAACCTGGTCATCACGGCGCTGCGCTACATATTCCTGTTGGTGAGCGTCGCGGCCACCATTGCCTTCATCTACTACCTCTACCTGGCTTTGTTCGACCCGAAACAGCCAGCCGATGTGGTTACCCTGAATGTGCGCCAGAATACTATGCCCTGGGATGGCGCGCCGCTGCGGACCGCCGAATTGCAGGTAGCCAACGGGAACCCAACGCAACTGGTGCAGCAGGCCACTACCAGCCGGCTGGTGTACCGCGAGCCCAACGCGGTCCGGCGCTTCGTGCTGCGGCTGATGAACTCGCAGCCCCAACCGGTCCCCTACGTGCTGGCGACGCTGCTGTTCTGCATCCTGCTCTACCGGATTCTGCGCGACATCCGGCCCGGAATACCCTTCACGCCGGCCAACGTGCAGCGGCTGCGCTGGCTGGGCCTGCTGTTCGCCGCCTGCGACCTGTATAAGCTGACAGCAACCTGGTGGATGCGCCAGCACCTGGCGCAGCTGGTGCCCAACCTGGCCGCCAACCTGGTGCCCGACACGCACTTCAACTCCTCGCTGGTAGCTAATTGGCTGATTGGCCTGATGCTGCTTATCATCGCGGCGGGGTATGAGCGGGGCGTGGAACTGACGGAGGAAGCTGAACTAACCGTCTGAATCATGGCAATCATCGTCCGACTTGATGTGATGCTGGCCCGGCGCAAGATGTCGCTCAGCACCCTGGCTGCCGCCGTGGATATTACCCTGGCCAATCTGTCTATTCTGAAAAGCGACAAGGCCAAGGCCATCCGCTTCACTACCCTGGAAGCCATCTGCCAGGCCCTGCAGTGCCAGCCCGGCGACCTGCTCGAATACGTGCCCGACGACAGCCCGCCGCCGCCGGCCGGCTAGCCTTTTTCCTTGCTCTACTGACTTACTCACGCTCTGCCGAAAACCGGCAGCCGGCTCTTTATTGCCCATTTTTCTCACCTTTTTTATCGCCATAATCATGTTACAGCGCCTCTCTTCCTCCCTTTTCCTGCTGGGCCTGCTCGGGCTCTCCTTTACCAGCCCAGCCCAGCACAAGACCAAGACCAAGACCAAGACCAAGCAGTTCGACGCGGTAGTCGGTCAATATGCCAAGGCCGGGCAGTTCAACGGCACCGTGCTGGTGGCCGAGCACGGCAAGGTGGTGTTCAGCAAGGGCTACGGCCTGGCCAACCGCGAGTGGAGCCAGCCCAACGCCGCCGATACCAGGTTCCGCATCGGCTCCCTCACCAAGCAGTTCACGGCCATGCTGGTGATGCAGCTGGTGGAAAAAGGCCAGCTGAAGCTCGACGCCCCCATCAGCACCTATCTGCCCGACTACCCCAAGCCCGGCGGCGACCGAATCACGCTGCACCACCTGCTCACGCATACCGCCGGCATCCCGAACTACACGGCCCAGCCCGCCTTTAAAGCGGCCAGCATTCAGCCGGCCACGCCGACGGCCTTCGTGAGCAGCTTTGCCACGCTGCCGCTGGAGTTTGAGCCCGGTGCCGCCTACCACTACTCCAACTCGGGCTACTTCCTGCTGGGCACCATCATCGAGAAGGTAACCGGCAAGCCCTACGCCCAGGTGCTGAGCGAGCAGATTTTGCAGCCCCTGCGCATGCAGAACACCGGCTACGACCTGCCCGGCACCGTGCTGCCCAAGCGCGCCGCCGGCTACGCCCGCAGCGGGCAGGAGTATGCCAACACCCCCTATATCGACATGAGTGTGCCCTACGCGGCCGGCGCGCTCTACTCCACCGTGCAGGACCTCTACAAGTGGGACCAGGCGCTCTACACCACTCAGCTACTGTCGGAAGCGGGTAAGACGACGATGTTCGAGCCGGTGAAGAACGGCTACGGCTACGGCTGGATTACGACCAAAGGCGTGATGGATAAGGATACGGTGAGCCTGCTCTGGCACAACGGCCGCGTCAACGGCTTCGGGGCCAACCTGATGCGTGCCCCCAAGGACCGCAACCTGGTGGTGCTGCTCGACAACGAAGGCGGCGCGCACGTGGAGGATATGACGATGGATCTGATGCGCGTGCTCTACGGCCGCCCCGCCACGGGCCCCAAAGCCGCGCCGGCCGCGCCCAAGGCCATTGCCGTGAGTGCCGCCACGCTCAGCACGTACACGGGTAAATACGCCCTGGCTCCTACCTTCATCCTGACCGTGACGACGGACAACGGCCAGCTCTACGCCCAAGCCACCGGGCAGCCGCGCTTCACGCTGGTACCCACGGCCCCCGACCGCTTCACGGTAGCTTCCATTCAGGCCGAGTTGGAATTCGTGAAAAACGCTGGCGGCGCAGTGGAGAAAGTAATCCTGAACCAGGGCGGCCAACACTCGCCGGGCGCGAAAGTGGAATAATGTGCACCCCGGCGTGCTACTTGCGCGTAAGCACTAGCTCCAACCAATGTTACCGAAGCTATGAAACAAGTTGCCAAGGGCGTCTACCAGCTCACGATCCAACGCTTTGTTAATCTGTATATCGTCGAAACCGGCAAATCGGGCGAGTGGGTGCTGGTCGATACCGGCTTGCCGGGCGCGGCCCAGGATATCATTGCCGCCGCCGATGCGCTGTTCTATCCCGGCACGCATCCGGAAGCCATTATTCTAACCCACGGCCACATGGACCACGCCGGCAACGCCCGCGAGCTGGCCGAGCACTGGAAGGTGCCAGTGGTGGCGCACGCGCTGGAAATGCCGTTTCTGACGGGCAAAGCCGTGTATCCACCCGCCGACCCCACGGTAGACAAAGGCGGCTCTCTGGCCTTCGTAGCCCGGTTTTTCCCGCCTCAGTCATTTCAGTTCTCCGATATTGCCCAGGCGCTGCCCCACGACGCGGAGGAGCCGCCCTACCTGCCCGGCTGGCGCGTGCTGCACGTGCCCGGCCACGCCCCCGGCCAGATTGCCCTGTTCCGCGAGTCGGACCGCACGCTGCTGGGCGGCGACGCCTTCGCCACGGCCAACCACGAGTCGGTGCCTAGTCTGCTGCTGATGCTGCCCAAAATCAGCGTAGCCGGCGCGCCCTTCAACTACAACTGGCAGCAGGTGCGCGAGTCGGTGGAAAAGCTGGCGGCCCTGCTGCCCCAGGCCATCGGCTGCGGACACGGCCCCGTTATTCAGGGCGCGGCGGCGGCTGAAGGGCTGTCGGCGCTGGCGAATAACTTCCCCATGCCCACCCACGGCCGCTACGTGCTGGAGCCCGCCCGCACCGACGAGAATGGCGTGGTCTATATTCCCGTAGCGCCCATCGACACGCTGCCCACCCGGGCCGCCATGATTGGCGCGGGCGTAGCGCTGGCCGTAACGGCGGCCGCTATTTTCTCGGGCCGTAAAAAGCAACACTCCAAAGCTGCCCGGCAGGCTGCTTATGAGGATGACGACTACACCACCGGCTACGGCACGCGGGAAGACGGCACCGTGGTAGGGCCCGGCCCAAGCCGCCCGGAGTGGCGCAAAGGTGGCGTGGGCGACTAGGCGCGTGGACAGTAATCGAAAAAGTAGTGCTGAATGCTTGTTGAACGTCCTGCCTGATCTGGCGTCCACAGATTAAGCCTGACACTAAGAGCCTATCCAAATAGGCATTATTTTCGGGTATGGCAACGACTCAAGAATTCATCATTTCCGATGCCTTGTGGGAGCGTCTGCGGCCGCTGCTGCCGGTGCATACCCCGAAGGCTCATCCCCTTGGCTGCCATCGGCCGCGGGTGCCAGACCGCGACGCGCTGAACGCCATTTTCTTTGTACTGCGCACGGGCTGCCAATGGAAGGCCCTGGATGCGACGGGCTTGTGCAAGGGCTCCACGGCGCACAGCCGGTTTCAAGCGTGGGTGCAGGCCGGCGTCTTTGCCCGGCTCTGGGACGAAGCCTTGC
>NZ_SRLD01000080.1 GCF_004745955.1 Hymenobacter elongatus
CGGCCAGCGCTGGTCCAATGGCGGGCTCGACCGCCTCGTACGCTTACGCTCGGCCCTGAAAAGTCCACAAATGCACTTGCTTACCGACCTGTTTAAAAAATCAACCGCGTAGTTTTGAATTACACCCATCCGTAACCACCTCGTGATACTTGTTTGGGGTAAGCAAGGGGAAATAATTTCCTGGACACAGCTTGTTATTTCCGGTATCAGAAATCAAGAGGAAATACAGCTGATTCAAGCAGTAATAAATAGTATTACGACAAAAGGGCGGTGGGCAGAGTTGGGCTACCGCATAGAACGATTTGCTTACCGGTAACAGCCTGTATCAAAACCGGAGAATATTTATTTGTCCTTGATTATCGATCATCTGAATCCATTAAAAATAGATTGCGCAAAATTTACCCTGCAGCCCATTGACGGTAGCCTCCTAAATAGCAGGTCGTAAGAAGAATAGCCTCGCCCTAGCCAACGGTCTTTTCCTTGAAGCACCACGCAATACAGCTCGGAAAACCGGCATGGTAGGCGAGGGCATGCCGCCCGGCTCTGAGCCACCCCGGCGTGGAGCAGCCGCCCCCGGTCCGTTGAAAAAAGGGCTGCGCTTCAGGTTTGTGCGCGGCGGCCCGCCGGTACCGGCTGCCACGCACAAAATATCCAAAGCCTCAGTTCCGATGCCAAGACTGACAAGAATTATTGCGCCACACAGATTATTCTTGCCAGCCTTGGCTTCTACTTACACCTTCGGAACACTTAGCTGCCTGCAGATTTCCTTGCGCAGCTCCTCGTCAATATCCGCGTGGCGGGGGCGCTGGGGCGCTTGCCGGTGTGCTCGTTCTTGTGCGTAGCGTGGTGGCCGCCGTGGTGGTGTAGCGGGCAGTCGTGGGCTTCCAGATGTTTGATGAATGTGCCGCGCTTCATGCGGCCTGCTCCACGAATTCCAGCTCTTCCTGCGCGATGATGTCGACATCATCTACGCTGTCTTCCCGCATGTCTTCCGGATACAAGGCCAGCGCGTCGCGGATGTTATCTTTCACCTCGGCCACCGTGCTGCCCTGTGGGAGCACGCCGAGCGCCTTGAGCTACCCGATTAGTTGCGTTCTCCCTTGGCGGATGATGAGCGTGAATGGCCATGCAGGTAGCATTGTTTCGTTTCCTAAGCCACCAGAGAAGCCGCCGGCTACGTGCCGGGCGACCATTCCGGCACTGTTTCGCGCTGCTTTTTCGAATATTTTTCTGTTTCACCCGTCTCCCACCCCATGAAGATCAAAGCAATACTGACCGGGGCTACCGGCATGGTGGGCGAGGGCGTGCTACATGAATGCCTGAACCACCCCGACGTGGAGCAGGTGCTATCCATCAGCCGCAGGCCCAGCGGCGTGACCCATCCCAAGCTGCGCGAAATCCTCCACGCCGACTTCCAGAACCTGACGCTCATCCAGGACCAGCTCACGGGCTACAACGCCTGCTTTTTCTGCCTGGGCGTATCGTCGATGGGCCTGAAGGAGCCCGAGTACCGCCGCCTCACTCACGATTTGACCTTGCACTTTGCCGAAACGTTGCTCCCGCGGAATCCCGGCCTCACGTTCTGCTTCGTGTCGGGGGCCGGCACCGATGGCACCGAGCAGGGCCGGCAGATGTGGGCCCGCGTGAAGGGCCGGACCGAAAACGACCTGCTGAGGTTGGGCTTCCGGAGCGCCTACATGTTCCGTCCCGGCTTCCTGCAGCCCACGCCGGGGCTGCGCAATACGCTGCCGTACTACAAGTATTTCAACTGGCTATACCCGGCCTTCCGGCGGTTTCTGCCCCAGTACGTCTCCACGCTGCGGGAAATGGGACTGGCCATGATCAACGCCGCCCGCCTGGGCTACACCAAGCCGGTGCTGGAAGTCAGGGACATCGTGGCGCTGGCGAAGCAGTAAGCCCCGGTCCGCTTGGCTTACACGATAGGCTTGCGCCGGTGCAGAAACTGCTGCTTGAGCCACAGCAACGGCACGCCCAGGCCCACGATAAAGCCCCAGTCGGCCCCAAACCGTTCCAGTCCCTCCACGGCCAGCCCCGCCCCGATGAGGGCGGCGGCCGGAATGAATGCCATGGCAATGAGCGGTCCGGCCTGGGAGCTGCGGCGGAATGCGGCCAGCATCACCACCCCGGCCAGCGCCCCGGCTGCCGAGGGCAGCAGCTCCATCAGGCCGGGGTGGGCCAGATGCTTTACTTCGGAGTTGGCCGCCAGGAGCGCCCCGGTGGTTTCGCCGGCAGCTACCAGCCCATACATGGTCAGGGCGGCGGTGCCAACCAGCACGGCGTAGCCGGCCAGCGTCGACTGCAAACCGCGCCAGACCACAATCCAGCGGCGCAGCACCAAACCAAGGGGCACTTTGGTCATGGGGTCGAAGCCGGGCGCGATGATAGCCGCGGCCGTGAAGGCTACGGCCTGTGGTACGGGCTCCGACACCAGCCCAATAGCCCAGATCAGCCCGCCCAGGGCCATGAGCAGCAGGTAGTTGGTCGTGATAGCGCCCTGGTGGCGCAGGCCGCTTTCCATTTCCTCCCAAATGGCCTCGTCCCGGTCATCGACAATGATTTTGTGCGCGGCCGGGGCAATAAAGCTGGTGGCTTCGCTGGTCACCATGCTCAGGTCGTCGTCGGTGGGCACGGCGGCGCGGGTGCGGCGCAGCACTTCGTCGGCCCCACGGTTGAGCACGTGCACAATCAGCACGTCGCCGGCCGGCTTACGGGAAGCGCCGGGCTGCATGCTCAGGCCCACAACTTCTTCCAGGGCGGTCAGCTGCCGGCACAGCGACTCGGTGACGGCCGGGGAAGCGGTGATTTCCAGGGTTCGATGCGTCGGAAGGGCAAGAAAAAAACCGGCGCAGGCCCCGGTCAGAGTTAGTTAGCAAAGCACGTATCAGCTGACCTACGCGCCTGTTTCGCCTAAAATTCGGCCGGCAACGCTTCCGTCGAGCCAGGGGCTATCGGCCGCCGCGCCACCTACTACCATTATCCCCCCGGGAAAGACGCCCGACGTCCCGTTCGCGGGTTTGCTACCTTTGCCCGGAACCCACTCCGCCCGCATGATCCGCACCATCATCTTCGACATGGACGGCGTGCTCGTCGACACCGAGCCGCTCCACCACGACGCCTTCTTCCGCCACTTCGCCGAGCTGGGTATTGCCATGTCGCGGACGGAATACGCCACTTTTCTCGGCTCCTCCACCCGCAACGTGTACCAGCAGCTCAAGCAGCAGTTTGGCCTGGCCGGAGAAGTGGAAGCCCTGATCCACCGCAAGCGGGAGCTGTTCGGCACGTCCTTCGACGAAGACGCAACGCTGGATCTGTTGCCCGGAGCCCGGGCGCTGATTGAAGACCTGCACCGGGCCGGCGTGCCGCTGCAGCTGGCTTCTTCGGCCTCCAAGGAAACCATTGCCCGCGTTTTCACGCGCTTCGGTTTGTATCCGTACTTCGATAATCTGGTGAGCGGCGAGGATTTCCCGCGCTCCAAACCCGACCCCGCCATCTTCCTGCACGCGGCACAGCTGACCGGCACTCCGCCCGCCGAATGCCTGGTGATTGAGGATTCGGCCAACGGCGTGACGGCCGCCAAAGCCGCCGGTATGTACTGCGTGGGCTACCGGAGTGAGCATTCCGAAGGCCAGGACCTGCATCACGCCGACCACGTGGTGTCCCACCTCGGCCAGCTGAGTGTGGCGCAGCTGCTGGCATTTTAAGCGTTGCCTACCTAAAGCGGAGCGTATGAGGGTCGCCGCCACTTTTTTTACTGCCCTGGCTATCGGGCTTGCTACTACCGTTGGGGCCCAGCCTCCGGTGCAAACCCGGTTTACTATCCGGCAAGGCTGGTTGCGCGTAAAAATTTCGCCGTACACTATTGTTCTCGACTCCGCCGCGGCTCCGAACCGACAGAACATCCCCACCGATTATACCATCCTTGACGGCTACCGACTGGCGCTGACTGGGGCGGGGGAAATCTTCGTGTATCCGCCGGGGCAGCAGTTGCCCGCCAAGTCAGGGTATGCCGGGAAGGATGGGGGCCCACCGGTGCAGCTGCTGGCCTACTCCGACAAGCACCTGCTCTTTCTAGCCGTTTCCGATGGCTACGTCAAACCCCGCCGCTACAAGCTAGTAGAGTTGAATCTGACTGCCAACACGTTTCAGCAGCTGGCTAAGGCCAAACAGCTGGATTCTGTCCGCTACTCCGCCGACTTATCGCAGGTGTCTTATCGCAAAGACGGGTTTCCGGCAGTCTGGCGCCGTAAGCCGGAGTAGGCTATTGGCAGCCGTCCTGGCGGCGCGTGTCGATGACGTGGACGATGCGCCAGCCCTGGGCGTACTTCACCAGCTGAAACGAGTTGTAGCCGCAGTGGCTGAACTTGGGACCCACGTAAAACTGGTAGGGCGTCCAGACGCTGGCCAGGTTGGCATCTAACAGCACCCGCTCGAAGCGGATGCGCTCATCGTACACTTCCTTGTGCGGCGTACCGACGGATTTCAGGAAGCCATTCGGGTTTTCCAGGCCCACGCGCGTCGTGCCCTCCTTGGTTGTTGTGATGGTCTGGAACACTACGCCGGGTGCCAGCGTGCTGCGCACCAGCGTGCTGCGCACCAGCGTGCTGCGCACCAGCGTGCTGTCGCCCCGCCGCATGCCGTCGAAAAAAGTGGTAATGGTCTTTTGCACGGCTGCCGTTTCCTCAGCGCTGGTCTGGGCAAAAAAAGCGGAGCCGGTGACGAAAAGCAGCAGGGAAAGGAGCAGTTTTTTTATGAAATAAGGTCGTGAAATGCGGTAGGGCTAACGACACGGGCGCTAAACCGGAGTTGCAGGTCCCACCCGAGACCGAGAAAACGGCCCGTAACTTCCCCAATCTATTTACCTTGCCGCCAAATCTTTCCGCCCGTTTGGGTGTTCTATTCCTGTACCAAACGCCCGTCACTATGCAAGGCCGCAACCTGTTTAACTTCGGTCCCGCTTTCGGATATTTCTTCCGCAAAAACGACCCCAGCCGCAAAACTAATTTCAACCTGCGCACGATGCACTTCATCAATAAGCTGAGCATGGCCATGTTCCTGGTAGGCTTGTGCGTGGTGCTCTACCGTCTGTTTACGCGGTAGTTCGTGCCGTCAGAATAATAGAGGATTAAGAGCCTATCCAAATAGGCAGTTATACCAGGTGATTCGAGCGCAAGCAAAATGGAGCATGGCCAGATAGTTTTCGGGTTTTTTGGCCCAACGAATCAGCAGGTGGCGGAAGCGGTTGAGCCAGGA
>NZ_SRLD01000081.1 GCF_004745955.1 Hymenobacter elongatus
AGGGCCTGCAACTCGGTGTATTTTTGCTCGGCCAACGCTAGGTATTCGGCCTTACTCATGGCGGTGGAGGGGGCTGTAGTCATGACCTAAGTTACGAATACGCAGCGACAATTTGGGTTGCACCCCTTTCTGGCAGTCGATCCATTGGCAGGAGAGTACTCCAATAACAGCCCGTTTAACTTTGCCGGAAATGATCCTATTAACTATAATGATCCTAATGGAGACGAGCAGACCAAGATAAATGGACGTTTGGCTAACCCGAGAGGTATGGATGGCAAGAGACATATGGACGAGGATATGGGCTTTTTGGACAAACAGCAATATCAATCATTTATGAAAGGATTTGAAGTTGCAGGTATAACACTGAACCCTCAACTATACAATGCTTTTGATAAATCGGTGACCTACAATGGCAATACTTACAAGTTATATGAAGGCTATGTAAGTGCTGGTGATAAGAATAATATGTATTATAATTCTTATCTTTCATCAGAAACTACTGAGTCAAAGTTTGGAATTGGAGAATGGGGACTTACTTCGACTCTTACCCAGGGCTGGTTTGATAAGAATGCAGCGTTAATCATGCATATTGCTCAAGAGGAACCAACAGTATTAAGAGTTGGTGGAAGGGTACTAGGGGTAGCGGGAACATTGCTTGGCGGCATATCAGCCGCATACGAGATTCAATCTAAAGGACTTACATTTGTAACAGGGACTAAGGCCGTACTGGGTATAGGGTTGGGGGTAGCAGGGGTAATTATCGGTGGTCCTACACTTGCTGTAGTTGGATTTGCTTATGGCATAGCCGACTATTATGGTGGAGTTGACTACGTTTTAAATGGTACTGTAGAACAAGCTGAAATTGTGAATTCTGTATATCATAATGGAGTGAGGCAATGGAGTAATTGGAAACCAGGATTTTAACCTTAATTTTTTCACATGCTTGGTTTCTTACGCTGGCTTCTCGCCGCTATTTTCCACTGCCTCAAAGTAATAAGGCCTTCGGATACAGATGTTAAGACAATTGAATCCAGCTTTTTAGCGCTGAATTTTCTTTTCTTTTTTCTGCTCGTTCCAATTTTTGATGTTTTTAAGTATGTATTTGGCTTTCAGCCATCCCCAATTGCTGTGGTAGGAACTTGGATTTTGATATGCGCCGCAGATTATCCTTTTCTTATTGCAAAAGGCAAATGGAGAAAAGCATTACAGGAAAATCCCATTAAGCCTTTAACTCAATTCAAAGCAGTAATATATATCAGTATTACTGTGATAGTTGGATTTTTTACCATGTTTATTCCTTTGGGTCGCATCCTTAGCTCCTTGTTCTAAATGCTCGATTGTCTACGAAAAGTAAAAACGATACATCTACTCGTTTTTTTAGCCCTATCCAGATTTGCCCACGCCCAATCCGTACCACCGCTCACCCTCGGTTACGGCCCCGTTATCCAACTGCCCGTCGGGGCTGACGTCAACGACGTGGCCGTTGCCGACCTAGACCACGACGGGCGGCCCGATCTGGCCATTCCCGAGCGGGCCCTGGATACGCTGGCCATCTTCGTGCAGAACGCCAATGGCGGCTTTCCGGCCAAGGCTTCGGCTCGCTACTATTTCAGCCGTGGTCCCTACAGCATTGTCCCGCTGGCTCTGAACGGCTACGGGCCGGCCGGTTCCCCGGTGCCCACTGCCGATGATCTGGTGCTGGGGGCCCGGCAGTCAACTCAGCTGTATCTGCTGGACAATACGGGCACCGCACCCGGCGAGCTGTCCCTGGTGGCGCGCCCGGTATTGCGCTGGGGCCCCAACGGGGGCAGTCCTCCCACCGACCCCCGCCTGCTGACGGCCCCGCTCAACGGCGACGACTACCCCGACATTGCCTACTTGTATAATCCCACCGGCACGACGATGGCCGGGCTCGGGGGCCACGGGATTCTGTTCCGCAATGCCCCACCCGACAATATCGCCCCTACACTTTTTTACCAGTCCCCGTCCCGTCCCGTGGATGTAAGCCTGGCCTGCATCTACACGCCGGGCGAGTACAATGCTCTGCTCGCTTCGCCCACTACCAACGAAGTCGTTATCGTGACGACGGGCGGCAAGAGCAACCCCAGCAATGGGTGGTGGCAATCCGGCTACCAGACCAAAGCCGCCTCGGGGGGCACGCGCCCCGTCGCCGCAGCGGGCGCGGATATCAACGGCGACGGCGCTACCGACTTGGTAGCCGCCCACGAAACCAACCCCAACGTGGTCATCCAACTACGGGACGCTGCCCCTCAGAACCAATATGACCTGTTGTTTCCGACGCGCATCACCTATCCGCTGCTGGGCCCGCCCCGGCAGGTGGTGCTGCTGACCACGGGCCTGGTAGAGGTGTTTCGTAATACGGGCCAGAACGGGTCGGCTTTGTTTGACGCACCCATTTTGCTGGCCACCGGCAGCCGCCCGGCGTATCTGCGCCTGGCCGACATCAACGCCGACGGCCAGCTCGACCTGGCCGTGGCCTGTGCCGGCGACAACACGGTGCATCTGTTTTACAACCAAAGCGTAGTGCTGGCAGCAAAAATGGCTACCACCCAGGAAACTATATCCGTGTATCCTAATCCGGCCCGCACCATCCTGTACGTGCGCTCAACGTAGGGGGAAGCCGTCACGGCCGTGACCTTGCGCGATGTGCTAGGCCGCTCTGTGCGGCAGTGGAATAAGCCGGGCGCGACTCTGGACGTAACGGATGTGCCCCGGGGACTCCATTTGTTACAGCTGCAAACGGCCAGCGGCGTAACCACGCGCCGGGTAGTGCTAGAGTAAAGCGAGACTAACCGACGGCGTTTTCCGCAACACGTCACCTGCTTCCCTGGTGAGACAGATGACGTGTTTAGCCCAGTAGTTACTGGCAGCATCAGGGCGCCAGCTGCTTCACCCGGTTTAGCAGCTTATCCACCGCATTATCGAAGCGGAGTGTGAAGTGCTGCTTGGGCTGGTTTTGCCGGAAAAAGACTAGGCCGATGAAAAACATGTCAATCGTGAGGCGTACTTCCGGATGGGCTTTGATGGTGGTCCAGGCCTGCTCCATTTCCGCCGACCAATGGATATCGTCCAGTACAAAAACGCTCCGGTCGGTGCGGTAGGGCAGGCACTGCTCGAAGTAGCGCACCGTGGGCTCGTAGCGGTGGTTGCCGTCGAAAAAGGCGAAGTCGAGCGGGCCGGGCAGCGCGGCCAGGGCCGGCACCAGCGTTTCGTCCAGGTTGCCTTCCACCACCTGGATGTTCGTCAGGGCCAATTGCGCGAAGGTGTGCCGGGCCACGGCGGCCGTTTGCGGGCAGCCTTCGAACGTGACGATGTGCGCCTGGGCACTGGGGGCCGCCAGGTAGGCCGTAGTGAGGCCCAGCGAAGTGCCTAGCTCCAAAATCACGCGGGGCTGAAAATGATTGACCAGCCGAAACAGCAGCTGCCCGAATGGCCGGGGCTTGGCGGCCGCGCGGGCAATGTCGCGCAGGCGGCGCTGCCGCCCGGCTCCGGTGTGCGAGCCCGCGCCAAAGTCACGCACCGTAATGGTGGTTGGGTCCTGGAGGAGCTGCCGCCGCCGGGCTTCGATGGGTGCGTAGGCCGCAAAAGCGCCATCGTGGCCGATGACGTGCGCATAGAGTCCAAAAACGAACGGGGAATGCAACCCATGTGCATTCCCCGAGCGGAACAAAAATCGTAGGTAGCTAAGCGCCTGAAAAAACAAAGGGCAATGCGTGGATCTGGTATTGCGTGCTTCAGTGCGGAAACACTTCGGGTCGGGCTGAGCACCAGGCGCTCAGCTCGAAGCACTAAACTTAGTTCAGACGATAGGGGACGACGAGCGTAAATTCCGGAATCTCAACGCTAAACTCGCGGCCATCCGCGAGGCGCTCCATCTGGTAGGAGCCGCGCATCTTGCCCAAGCCCGACTTCAGGTTGCACCCCGACACGTACTGGTGCGACTCGCCGGGCTCCAGCACCGGCTGCTGCCCCACCACGCCTTCGCCTTCCACCTCACGCACTACTCCGTTGGCATCGTAGATGTACCAGTGCCGACGCAGGAGTTTAACGGTGTATTCACTGCCATTAAGAATATCGATCTTGTAGGCAAACACGTAATGCTCTTGAGCCGGGCTGGAATAGTCGGGCAAGTAATTGGTCGTTACGCTAACGGTAACGCCCTGCGTAGTCGTCGTATTCATGGCTCCTGTTCGGTTCAGTGAAGGACTAACAACCGGGTCCGGAAATTGGTTTATCTACGCAGCGGCAAGCCCGAAAGGCCAGCCACAACCCAAAAAATCTCTTCCCTTATGTCTGTAAAGATAGAAGAAAGCTGGCGCAAGGTACTCGCCAGTGAGTTTGATAAACCATATTTTCAGCATCTTATTGCCTTTGTCCGGGGCGAATACGCTACGGCTACTATCTACCCGCCGGGTCCCGCTATTTTCCACGCCTTCGATGCCTGTCCTTTCGAGCAGGTCAAGGTCGTTATTCTGGGCCAGGACCCCTACCACGGCAAGGGGCAGGCCAACGGGTTGTCCTTTTCCGTGGCCGAAGACGTGCGGGTGCCACCCTCGCTCCAGAATATTTTCAAGGAGTTGCAGGATGATATTCCGGCAGCTGCTCCGCCCACCAACGGCAATCTGGACCGCTGGGCCCGCCAGGGAGTCCTGCTACTGAACGCCACGCTGACCGTGCGGGCCAAGGAGCCCGGCTCCCACCAGAAAAAAGGCTGGGAGCAGTTCACGGATGCCGTAATCCAACATATTTCGGAGCAGAAAGAACACGTCGTATTTGTGCTCTGGGGTGCATACGCCCAGAAGAAGGGCGAAATTATTGATGAGAAAAAGCACTTCGTCATCCGTTCGGCCCACCCTTCTCCCTACGCCGCCGACCGGGGCTTCTTTGGCTCCCGGCCCTTCAGCAAGACCAACAGCTATTTGCAGCAGCACGGCCAGCCGGCAATAGAGTGGTAGTTTCTACCTAAGTCATTAGAAGAAGCCAAGACGAATTGGCCCTCCGCGAATCACGGCCTGTTCGCTCAACAAAAAGCCCCACTGCCAGAATAGGCAGCGGGGCTTTTATGGTAGAATGTCTGAGCTTGACTTTAGCTTTTTGGGGGTTGGTAAGGAGGCAAAAAAGAAACCCGCCGGGTAGGGCAGGCTTAGCTTTGGGTAACGACACCGTTCTGCTATGCCCACCTTCCCCCGCGAGTTTCAGACCGTAATAGTACCGTACGC
>NZ_SRLD01000082.1:0-2500 GCF_004745955.1 Hymenobacter elongatus
GTATAAATAAAGTTGGCGGCGACCGACTCTCCCGCCGGTGAAGGCAGTACCATAGGCGCTACGGGGCTTAACGACTCTGTTCGGAATGGGAAGAGGTGAACACCCGTGCTAAAGCCACCATTACTGGTGTCAGTTTCACGTTTTACAACGAGCACTGATAAAATCGTTGACGCAAGGAAACGAGTAAGAAGAAGCAAGCGCGGAGCTTGTGTTAAAGAAGCTTTCGAGTCATTAGTACGGCTCAGCTCGGCCATTTCGGACCTTCCACCTACCGCCTATCCACGTCGTAGTCTACGACGACTCTTAGTATGGGATATCTCATCTTGAGGTGAGTTTCGCACTTAGATGCTTTCAGCGCTTATCTCATCCCAGCGTCGCTACCCGGCGCTGCAGCTGGCGCCACAACCGGTGCACGAGCGGCTGGTCCAACTCGGTCCTCTCGTACTAAAGTCAGGTCCTCTCAAATATCCAACGCCCACCACAGATAGGGACCGAACTGTCTCACGACGTTCTGAACCCAGCTCGCGTGCCACTTTAATCGGCGAACAGCCGAACCCTTGGGACCTTCTCCAGCCCCAGGACGTGACGAGCCGACATCGAGGTGCCAAACCTCCCCGTCGATATGAGCTCTTGGGGGAGATCAGCCTGTTATCCCCGGCGTACCTTTTATCCTTTGAGCGATGGCCCTTCCATGCGGAACCACCGGATCACTATATCCGTCTTTCGACCCTGCTCGGCTTGTAGGCCTCACAGTCAAGCCCGCTTCTGCTATTGCGCTCTGCGTACGGTTACCAAGCGTACTGAGCGGACCTTTGAAAGCCTCCGATACTTTTTTGGAGGCGACCACCCCAGTCAAACTACCCACCAGACACTGTTTCCCGGTTAGAGATTAGGCGCCAAGCAACACAAGGGTGGTATTTCAACGTTGACTCCACGATACCTAGCGGCACCGCTTCATAGTCTCCCACCTATCCTACACATGTGTTACCCAGCGTCAATGTCAAGCTATAGTAAAGGTGCACGGGGTCTTTCCGTCCCGTGGCGGGTACTCGGCATCTTCACCGAGACTACAATTTCACCGAGCTCACGGCTGAGACAGCGCCCAGATCGTTACACCATTCGTGCAGGTCGGAACTTACCCGACAAGGAATTTCGCTACCTTAGGACCGTTATAGTTACGGCCGCCGTTTACCGGGGCTTCGATTCAAACCTTCGCCTTGCGACTAAGTTCCCCTCTTAACCTTCCGGCACCGGGCAGGTGTCAGGCCTTATACTTCCTCTTACGAGTTCGCAAAGCCATGTGTTTTTGTTAAACAGTCGCCTGGGCCTTTTCACTGCGGCTTCTTGTCATTGCTGACAAGGAAGCGACCCTTCTCCCGAAGTTACAGGTCCATTTTGCCGAGTTCCTTGGCCGTGATTCACTCGAGCACCTCAGGATTCTCTCCTTGACTACCTGTGTCGGTTTGCGGTACGGGTCACTCTTTCATTTAAACGCTTAGCAGGTTTTCTTGGCAGTCTGATTAGGTACACTATCCCGTTGGCCGAAGCCGCCAGGTACTATCAGGTTTCAGCAAAAAGAGCGGATTTACCTACTCCTCCTATACCTACGCCCTTCAACGGGCACTTCCGTCCGCCCGCGGTACTTTCACTTCTGCGTCACTGCATCACTTAAAAGAGTAAGTGCTGGAATATCAACCAGCTGTCCATCGACGTAGCCTCTCGGCGTAGCCTTAGGTCCCGACTAACCCTGATCCGATTAGCGTTGATCAGGAAACCTTAGTCTATCGGTGGGCGGGTTTCTCACCCGCCTTATCGTTACTCATGCCTACATTTGCTTTTCCAGCCGCTCCAGCATCCCTGACAGGACACCTTCACCGCTGCTGGAATGCTCCCCTACCACTCAACCATAGGTTGAATCCATTGCTTCGGTACCGGACTTGATGCCCGCGTATTATCGATGCCCTCTCGCTCGACCAGTGAGCTGTTACGCACTCTTTAAAGGAATGGCTGCTTCCAAGCCAACCTCCTGGCTGTCAAAGCAAGTGGACCTCCTTTGTTCAACTTAGTCCGAATTTAGGGACCTTAGCAGATGGTCTGGGTTCTTTCCCTCTCGGCCTGGGACCTTAGCACCCCAAGCCTCACTGCCGGCTATATTATATGGCATTCGGAGTTCATCAGGATTCGGTAGGCTTTGACACCCCCTAGTCCTATTGGTAGCTCTACCTCCATATAACTCAACGCCGACGCTGTACCTAAATACATTTCGGGGAGTACGAGCTATTTCTCAGTTTGATTGGCCTTTCACCCCTACCCTCAAGTCATCCAAATCCTTTTCAACGGAAACTGGTTCGGACCTCCAGTTGGTTTTACCCAACCTTCATCCTGCTCAAGGGTAGATCACAAAGTTTCGCGTCTACCCCCTCTGACTCTGCGCCCTATTCAGACTCGCTTTCGCTGCGGCTCCACGACTTCAGTCATTTAACCTTGCCAGAGAGGAGTA
>NZ_SRLD01000083.1 GCF_004745955.1 Hymenobacter elongatus
CCTGGCTCAACCGCTTCCGCCACCTGCTGATTCGTTGGGCCAAAAAACCCGAAAACTATCTGGCCATGCTCCATTTTGCTTGCGCTCGAATCACCTGGTATAACTGCCTATTTGGATAGGCTCTAAGAGCGGGTTTGGGCATTAGCAAAATCTCGTTTGTGTCATGCTGAGCTTGCCGAAGCATCTCTCCCGCTTCGTTGCAATGGTAATTTGATTACCACTGCAGTAGAGATGCTTCGGCAGGCTCAGCATGACAATTCCCAAACACGCTCTAAGACAAAAACGCTGCACATAGCCTGAAACAAGGCATTAGGGCAGTTGAGTAATCTTGATGCTGCCTTTGGTAGTCACAGCTTTCAGCGGAGCGCCACCCTGGCCCAGCGTGGCAGCCACCACTTTTTGCAGCGTTTCCGAATTCGTCACGGGCAGCTTGCCGGCGCTGATGGTGCCGACGGTAGTGGCAGCGTATATTTTGGCCGAATAAGCCTTGGGCACATCCCAGGTGATGCTGCCGTTGGTGGTTTGCACATCGAGGCCCTCGCCCACCCATTTGGGCCCGGCCAGCTTGATGCGCACCCCGCCATTGACGGTGCGGCCTTGTACGTTGCCGTTCACGTTGAGCAGAGAAACCGCGCCATTGGCCGCCGCAAAGGTCACGGTACCTTGCAGGTCGCTGAGGTTGATGCCGCCGTTGAGCGTGCGCAGCGTCAGGGTCATTTTGCGGGGCACGAACACCTCGTAGCTCACGGCCCAGCCCAGCTCGCCGTCGGCGGTGCTTTCGGCGCGCAGGGTGTAGTCTTTGGCCATGATGGTAATGCTCTTGCCCAGCTGCTGGGATTCGGCTTCGGTTTTGCCCCAGGCCAGAATTTTGGCCCGCACCCGCACGTCGGCACCGTCCCAGCCCTTCACCGTAATGCCCCCATTCGAGCGGCCGTCGATGGTGATGCCCTGCCCGGCCGGCGCGGGCAGTATTTTGTCGCGGGTTTCGCAGTAGCGCTTGCTGCTGCTGCTCGTGAAGGTGCCGTCGCCGCAGGTGGTGGTGAAGACGGGGGCCGCCACCTGGGCCGGACAAGAATAGGCAGCCAGACTGAGCAGCAGGCCGAAAAACAGGATTTTCATAGAAGGCAGCACGGGAACAGGCGCGAAGCAGCGCCTGGGTATTGCCCACAAGCACAAATGCTGCCTAATAGTTGCCGGAGCGGCTGCCCAAGGGTTAATAAGCAACAAGCAGCGCGAGCCGAGCCCACGCTGCTTGTTGCTGGCACGGCCAAAACAGGCTAGTCCCGACTCACCTTGATACCTCCGTTAGTTGTCACGGCCTTCACCGAAGCCCCGCCCTGGCCCAACGTGGCCGTAATTTCCTTGTGCATGAGGCCGGACTTGGTAACTGGCAGGCCCGATGCGGAAATGCCCCCCGCATTGGTGCTGGTGTAGAGCTGGGCGGAGTAGTCTTTGGGCAGGTTCCAGTTGATACCGCCGTTGGTCGTTTGCACATCGAGCCCCTCTCCTTCCCACTTGCTGCCGGTGAGCTTGATGGTGACGCCGCCATTGGTGGTCTGCCCTTTCACCTTGCCGGCCACGTTGCTGAGGGCAATACCGCCGTTCACGGTTTCAAAGCGGATACTCGACTCCAGATTGTTCAGGCTAATGCCGCCGTTGACGGTGTTCAGGGCCAACGCCGTTTTGCGGGGCACGAATACCTCGTAGCTCACGGCCCAGCCTTCGAGCAGGTCTTTGGCGCCGGTGGCGCGCAGCACGTTGCCGCTGGTGCTGATGGTAACGCCCTTGGCCAGCCCGGTGGCATCGGCATCGGTTTTGGCCCAGGTCGATATTTTGGCCCGCACCCGCACGTCGTTGCCATCCCAGCCCTGCACCGAAATGCCGCCGTTGGTTTGGCCGTCGATGGTGAGCGTCTGGCTGCCGGGGCTGGTCATGGTCAGGTCGCGGGTTTCGCAGTAGCGCTTGTTGGTGGTGTTGCCGTAGTTACGCTCGTCGCAGGTAGAGGTGAAGACCGGCGCGGTTTGGGCCACGGCCGAGTAAGCAGTCAGGCCGAACAGCAGCAGAGAAGTCAGAGTTTTCATAGATGATGAGAAAGAAAGTGAAGAGTGATGTGCAGCATAGATGCAGGCTACACCGAAAGCGCTGCCTCAAACAACGAAATTTTTCGTAGATAATCATTCATCGTTTCGAATATTCTTTCTGTATGCGGCTCCTGCGGTTCTTAATGGCAGCACGGACCATGCCTTCTGCCAGGCGGTATTGACAGTAAGGAAAGGAAACGTCCTGCTTTACCTGGCGTCCACGCAGTCGAAGCATCTCTACCGCAACGGTATCTGATTACTATGGCACGCGAGATGTCTCGCTTTGCTCGACATGACGTTCGAAGAAGGCAAAGCATTAATGGTCAAATACTTCAACCCAGCAAAGGCCGTAGCACCTCCGCATACGACCGACTGACGCGCACGGTGTGGCCGCCGGCCAGCGTGGCGTAGTAGCCCCCGGAGCCGTCGCGCTCCAGGGCCTGCACGGCATCGAGTGCGACCAGCACGGAGCGGTGAATGCGGAGAAACTGCTGCGGATCGAGACGCTGGGCCAGCTGCGAGATACCGAGGTTGCTCAGAAACTGACCGGTGGCGGTGTGCAGCGTGGTGTAGTCGCCGGCAGCTTCCACGTACCGGATTTCGCGCACGGGCACCGCCAGCAGGCGCGGGCCGTGGGGCACGAACAAACGGGTGGGGAAAGCACCGGGTACCCGTGGGCCGGGGCCTTTTTCTTCCAGCCGCTGCAACAATTGCTGGAGTGCCGCATCCGGAGTGGCCGCCTGGGCCAGCACCCGCTCCACAGCCTGCCGGAACCGGGGCCGGTCGTAAGGCTTCAGCAGGTAATCGATGGCTCCGGCTTCAAAGGCATGCAGCGCGTACTGGTCGTAGGCCGTGGAAAAAATAACTCGGGGCACCTGGTCGAGCTGGGTCAGCACCTCAAACCCTGTTAGCCCGGGCATCTGAATATCGAGGAAAACCAGCTCGGGCTGTAGCCGTCGAATGGCCTCGACGGCGGCCAGCCCATCGGCACACTCCCCCACGATAACGAGCTGCGGGAAGTCTGCCAGGTATTGCCGCATGATGGTGCGGGCGGGCGCTTCGTCGTCGATGAGCAGAACGGTCATGCGGAGGCAGTAGTGGTAGTAAGTACGGCGGCTACCGGCGGGGCAGCGGGCAGCGGATGGCGGAGAGGAAGCACGAAGCTGACGCGCAGGCCCTGGGGCAGATTGGTACTGATTTCCAGCCCCGAGCTACCCAGCGCCAGCAGCCGGGCGTGGGTGTTGCGCAGCCCCAGGCCCGCCTGGCTCAGCAGCAACCCCGCCGGTAGCTGGCCGCGCAGCCCCACGCCCGTGTCGGCTACCACCACCCGGATGGCGGCCGTGCCGTGCGGCTCAATCAGCAGCCGCACCGTGCCGCCACCGACGCTGGGGGCCAGGCCGTGGCGCACGGCATTTTCCACGAGCGGCTGAATCAGCATGGGCGGAACACGCACGGCCAGCAGCGTCTCTTGCACGGCAAATTCCGTGTGCAGCCGCTCCCCGAAGCGAAACTGCTCCAGCTCCAGGTAGGCCCGCAGGAACGTAAGTTCATCGGCCAGCGGCAATAGCTCCTGCCGGGAGGCTTCCAGGGCAAAGCGGAACGTGTGGGCCAGGCGCGCAATGAGCCCGCGCGTGGCTTCCAGCTCGGGCGGCACCGAGGCACTGATGGCGTTGAGGGTGTTGAAGAGAAAGTGCGGGTTGATTTGGGCTTTGAGGGCGGCCACTTCGCTGTGGTGGGCCTGCTCGCGCAGCCGCTGCTCCCGGCCCGCTTGCCAGCGCAGCCGCTGGGTGGACTCCACTACATGAAATACGCCAAACTGCACCCCGTAGAACAGCGTCGGAATGTAGACGTCCCAGATGCGGCCGTCGCCACCGATGCCGCCCAGCCCCAGGCCGCTCAGGAGCGCGTAGTAGCTCCCAAACCACGCGCCCACCCACAGTGGTGCCAGCCCCAGATGCGCCAGCAGCCGTCGGGAGCCGCGCACACGCAGCAGCGGCCCCCGAAACAGCAGCCACCATACGGGCAGGGTCCAGAGGACTTTCAGCGGATAGTCGAGCAGCAGCACCCGCCCCAGGTAGTCCGGCAGGGCATTGGGCTGAAACCCGCGCACGGCGTAGGCAATAACCCAGGCATAAAACCAGGCAAACACCAGGTATAAGACGGCCATACCCGCCAGGCCCCGCGCCGTGAGGCGCGGCCGGGGCTCCGGCGCAAAGTGGGCGGCAGCTCTGTGGTCGGAAGTAGGCACCGTCAGTTAATCCTTTTGAGTTGATCCTTTTGAGTTGAGCCTTTTGAGTTGAGCCGGATGAGTTGCTGCAGGCCGGCTGCCGGCTTACTCAGCCGCAGAAAACAAGGTAGCCAACTTGGCGGGCAGTTCCTCATTGCCCCGATTACGGTCGACGCTGTGCTGCCGTGCAGCCCCGGTAGCCCCCACCGGACGGGCAGGTGCGGTCAGCACTTCGCCCTGCTTCATCCGCCACCGAATATCGCGCACGGCAGCTTTAAAATCGAGCAGCGGATTTTGCCCCAGCACTAGGTTGTACGGACAATTACCGGAGCCAGAGTAAGGCAGAAACGAAATGCAGCATTCCCAAAAAGCTGCTGGCCGTCTTGTCGTAGCGCGTGGCCAGGCGGCGGAACTGCTTGAGCCGGCTGAAGA
>NZ_SRLD01000084.1 GCF_004745955.1 Hymenobacter elongatus
ACAGGCCCTCTCTCAGGCTATCGACTGCATTACCAGCCGGGACGCCCGGAACTGGTTTGACCACTGCGGCTATCACACACAAGCCGGCAAACGATAAGGATACATGGTTCACGAATCTGCTATAGCACCCTGTCCAGAGCTAAGCCGTAAGTGTAATATGCTCCGGAAGGCCCTCGCACCAGACAATAAACAGCAACAACACTCTGCTATTCAAATAGTTAATATATAAGCAAATAGAAATCAGCGAAAAAAGCCGCAAAAAAACCTGTGTAATGTTTGTGATAATCAATAAAACATCTAGATTTAGGATTACATTAACTATCATACCTGAGTTTATAGCTAAGCAATTACCCCACTACCGAACGTTAGCACGCCACTTCTTTATAATTAACCCAACCCTCCCTCCTGGTCCTTTACTATTCCGCACCCGGTAACCGAATCAGATTTGGTACTGGAGGGCTCAGTGTTGCCGTTAGTTATTTCATTTATTCACTTTAACCCTATTCATTATGAATTAAAAAGCAATCCTTTTAACTCGGTTATGTGAGCGCGAAAGCTCAGTTCAATTTCTGCGTTTCCGTATAAAGTATTCCCTGAGCAAGACTTCCCAGACGCGCTTGGCTTTGGAAGATTTTAAGCAGAAAAAGAACCTAATGACACAAGCACTAGAGCACGTAAATGGCGGGCTAACTATGGCACATCAGTGCACTAGTTACTATATCATCTGTGATTTAGAGGCAGACTGCCACGAATAATGCTAGTAGCGGTTTTAAGTACAGATAGGACTTTACCCTGTCTGACCAAATGAAATAATTTTAAATTCTTACTACAATGAAAGAAGACAAAAATCGCTTGACTTTGGAAGATTTCAAGCAGAAAAAAGATGATCTGACCCTAAATCTGGACCAAATAAATGGTGGTCAAACTCCGGTGGAACAAAAAGATTGCTGGTGGGACAACTGCTATAATGATTGTCACGAATAAGTATAGCTAGACTTTAGGTTTGCTAACAGTGGAAAAGCAGGATTTGTAATGGTATCTACTAGATTTAGTGTATATTATTACAGATCCTGCTATTTGCTATAGACTTCAATAGCTATTTTATTGTCTATATAATTTATTTATTCCATGTAAAGTTAAGTTATGAGCATGAACTACACTGTTATAAACGAAACGGCTTTAATAGAGTCAGGGCTGGGACTTGTTGCCGACCGTATTAAGCTGTACGTGCATAGGCAAGACCCGGCGCTTTTTGATCTATTGAACTTCGAGGCTGACCCTATCTTCTTGGAGCCTATGGTAAATGCACATCGTCGCGCTACCTACATCAACAATGGCCGCCATACTGCTGACGATGCACTGGCCATGCCGCTGCGACAAATACTCTACGGGTATATCAAGCCGGAAAATCGGCCGGCTACCATCACGGCAATCAGCGACGGGAAGGGGTGGGTATACCTGCCCAACCTCGGGTATTTCAAGACCACGTGTAAAAATACTGTTTTGAGTTTGACGTATTGCCAGGCTACTCACTCATTGTCTATTACGCAGGATGGACAGCCCATTTCGGCCCGTCTTGAGCCGCTTCAGACTGTAGCAGGCACTGGTATCAATTTATATCAGTGCAACCCTACATTATTAAATCAGCTGTTTAATAAGCTGGAGGGGCCAGAAGAAGTACAAGCAGAAACAAGCTTCCCGGAGGCAAATATTACTACCGTATTACCGAAGCGCCTCCCTGACATTGAAAAAGCATTTGCCATTATCCGCACCTACCTCCCGGAATATCATCACCAGTTGCTGATGGTAGCGAAAGGGCTAATGGTATTTGAGAACCCGGCTGTGCGCCCTTTTGCAACGGGTTTTGCTCTCGGAATTTCTTTCATTAGCACTACTCCCACTGATAGCGTCATTTATTTTATCGTAGAGCTGATTCATCAGTTTGGGCATAATATGCTCTACGCCATTATGGCCGATCAAAAAGAGTATTTTCTGGTTGATCCCATGGCCCCGCTTGCCGCTTTCAATTATAACCCGCGGGAACGGCGCACGATTTTCTCTGCATTTCATGGGTTGTTTACCACGACCAAAATTGCGGAATGCCTGGAAGTGCTTTACCACAGTAACGTTTTTGAGGGAGACGAACAACGTGAGATAGTGGCCCGGCTGGCTGATAACAGAAGGCGTTTCCGCACGGGTATTGAAAGAATAGAGCACGACCGGGTACTCACTCCCCAAGGCCTGGAATTGTACGAGCATCTGGACTCCAGCTGCGCCGCTGTGTACCGCCGCCTCGACTCAGTGGTCAGAGACTACAACGTCAGCAACCAACCCTTTATGTTTACCTACTCGCTTTTTAAGGAAGCCAACCCCAGTATAAGGTAGTAGGAGCGTGTGCTGCTATACGCTATTGTTATCTGTAGTAATTATCTCTATTGTATATGTCTAGCCTTACGTATGGCCAGCTAGTGTGCGCAATTTGTCATGCAGAGTTGCTTCAGCACCCGAGCGAAGCGGCTGAGCTGACTTGCGCAGGATGCTGTCAGCCTTATATTGTTTTTGCGGGCCGAATTCCGCTTATACTTCCGGACTCGGTTTCGTACCGGGTAAATACCTATTGGCAGTACAACAAGTACCTGCGGGAGACTGAAGCAACCCTGGCCAAACTGCGGCAGAACTCGGCGCAGCCGTGGGCTGCGGCCCGGGCCCAGTATCTGCGGGAGGCCCTGACAACTAATGCCGTGTACATTGCCCGGATTCAGCAGCAGCTGGCGGCTTCCTTACCGCCGGAGCTATTGTTGGCGCGGCCAGCCGATAAGCTTCGCTCTCTGGCATACCTCAGCAGCTTCTCCTACCTGAAAAGGGACTGGTGTGGATTGCCGGAGGATGAACAAGAGCTCCAGACTATCATCGGGGCCGTACGGGCCGGGCTACCTACCACCAGCCAGCCGGGGCAGGCACTAGTGCTGGGCGCAGGCACCGCCCGCGTGGCCGCCATGCTCAAGGATGACTTCGAGCAGGTGTACGCCATTGATTTGTCGCTGACAATGGCCTGGCAATACCACAATTTAGCTGAGCAGGGCGCTGTACGATTTTACGACATTCAGTCGAAAAACGCCCGCAGCCTGGCCGAGCAAGCCACTGAGCACTGGGCCACGGCCAACCTGGTGCCCAATCTTGCGCCGGACTCGTTGCAGTACTGGGTGGCGGATGTTAAACAAATCCCCCTGCCTACTAACTCGGTGGCGGCGGTAGTATCGGTGTATTTTACCGATACAGTACCTCTGCACGAGTATCTGGGCGAAGTGAAGCGGGTGCTGCGGCCGGGCGGCGTATTCATCAATTTCGGCCCTCTCGAATACCATTTTACCGATATCAGCGCGCACCTGTCGGCCGAGGAAGTGCGTAGCGTATTTGAATCCTACGGATTTCGGGTGGTGCAGGAACAGGAAGTTACGACCAGCCATCTGTTAAGGCCCGCTTCTCTTGCCTACAAAACCTACCATAACTGGTTTTTCAGCGCGGTTCTGACGGCCGAAGACGAAGCGGCTAGCCAGACCATAACGGACCGAGCACCTCGGGCAGCAGTTAGCAGCCTGCTATAAGAAGCCTTGCTACCGGGTTGTAGCAATAAAAGGCAAGCGAATAGAAACCGGCTTGCCGGGTAAGTTATCTGTATCGAATTATGTAAATATTCATTATATGAACACGTTGGCTAAAACTATGATTGCTAGCCAGGGGCATCCTGGTCCGCAAACCGGGAACGGTGCGCTGGCTGCCCCCCGGAAAACGCTGGTTGCGGCCCTGCAACTCTTTGATGCCCCTGCGGCCCCTGGCCTAGCCCTCGACCTGGGCTGCGGCGTCGGCGCCGATACGCTAGAGCTGCTGAACCGTAGCTGGAACGTTGTGGCGGTAGACTCCGACCCGGAGGCGCTGGCCACGCTGCTGACCCAGATGCCAGCCCACCACATGTCCCGGCTGACTACCCGGCTGCTGGCTTTCGAGGAGCTGTCGGCAGCCCGGATGGCAACGTTCGATTTAGTCAATGCCAGCTTCAGCCTGCCCTACTGCCCACCAGCCGATTTCAATGGGTTTTGGGCCAATGTAGGCCAGCTGATTCGGCGCAACGGACGCTTCTGCGGGCACTTCTTCGGACTGAGCCACACCGCGCGTGCCGAATTCAATACGACGCTCCATTCCCTGGTCGACATCTACGCTTTATTGGCCGGGTTTGAGGTGGAAATGCTCAACGGAGTCGAAAAAGACCAGCCACAACCCGACGGCAGCATGAAGCACAGCCACATTATTTCAGTTGTTGCCCGCAAATATTAATTGGCCCAATACTTAGGCAGTTACCTATATCTAAGCAGTTCTATACCATGTTAGCTTGACTTTAGCCTTTTGGGGGTTGGTAAGGAGGCAAAAAAGAAACCCGCCGGGTAGGGCAGGCTTAGCTTTGGGTAACGACACCGTTCTGCTATGCCCACCTTCCCCCGCGAGTTTCAGACC
>NZ_SRLD01000085.1 GCF_004745955.1 Hymenobacter elongatus
AATCAGATTGGAAAGGCCAGAAAGCACGTCTTTAGGGTGCTTGTACTGGGTGTACTCTAAGCACTTGGTCATCTCTAAATAAAACTCGTCCTTTTTGGGTTTTAATATGTTGATTATGAAGCCAAAAACCCGAATAGCAGACTTTGGAAGTTCCCAAAATGCGGTGAATTGGCTTAGGTACAGCTTGGCGAATTTCTCCTCGTCTACCTCAACAAACTTCATAAAGGCAGTATGCCCTACTACCTCGCTATCGGAGTTCACTATCATCTGGATTTCATCCCGGTTTTTTGACCGCATGACCTGGGTTTTGCGGATTACTTTGATGTCCTCAATAGCCTTTTCGATAAAGGGATTTTCTTTAAAAGCCTCGTACTTTTTTACCGATTTATAGGCCATGATGGTAAATTTTATTTACCACAAACGTACAAAGCATTTACCAAACAGCACATATTTTTGGTAAATTTTATTTACCAAAAAAGACTAATATCTGGAAAACTCTATTTACCAGGTTGGTAAATCATTTTTACCAAGGTGGTAAATGACCCCTACTGAGTATCAGTTAGTTAGACGTGTTTGCTTCTTAGACTCTTAAAAGGCGGTAAAAACGGGTGTTTTTTGGTGTTTTTCTCGATGGTCAATAAGCCGAACTTTTGAGCCGAACTTTTGAGCTTTTAGCGGGGTGACTTTACCCCCCTATGCTCGGCCCCTTATCCCGGCCCTTGCTCTGTCCTTTCTCGGCCTTCAGCTCCTGGCCTCGACGCTCGGCCCCGGCCTGCCGGTGCTCCCGGTCGTGGCTGTCCTCCTGCACCGTTACCCCGGTCCACTTCTGCGCCTTGTTCAGCAGCTCGTTTATGCTGGGGATGGTCGGCTGGGTGTGCTGGTACACAATTTCGACCTGCACCCGCCCATCGGCCTGCACCTGGCCCGGCCGGACACCGGCCCGCACGTCCAAAAAGTGCTTTTTGATGGTTTCCAAGTCTTTAGACTCCATTTCCAGCATGGCGCGGCCCTCGTGGGACTGCTGGCCACGCACCTGGCGCTCGGTCTGCTCGGCAGCCAGCTTGCCGGCGACCGACTGCGCGAACTCGGCGGCCCTCGTGCGCTCATAAGTTGCTGTGAGCTGCGGAGCTAAATCTAATCCGTTGGGCTTTAAGTCTTTGCTATTGAAAACAGCACCATTTTTTTCATTTACTAGCCCCTCTCTCCCTACCGCCCAACCCGCTTTTTTAAGCTCCTCGACGAACATCGCCTGGTCGCGTATCGGCTTGGTTAGTGCCTTTTCTACCACGCTAACCAACTCATGCCGAATCTTTTCCGTCCGTAGCTTGCCCTCTCCCTCCAACTGTTTGCTCAGCGTGCCGCCACCCTGGGCGAGCTGCACGGCCAGGCGTTCCCGCTGGTTGTACAGCCAATCCACCTGCGTATCACGCTCCTGCAAGCCGGTGAAATGGCCCTGTTTTAGCCCCTCTGACGTACCCAATTGCTTTTGTAAGGTCTTGACCTGCTCAGCGGCGGCGGTGTTCTTCTGGGCCAATTCTGCGAGCTTTTCCACCCGTTGCCGCTCCTGGGCCTGCACCTGCGCTACCCGTTGGGCAATTTCGGCGTTGATGCGGGCCTCCTGTTCGGCCTTCCAGGTGTCGCGGCCCATCAGAGGCACGTCGTCCAGTTTGAACGGTTCGCGCACGGTCGCCGCTGCGGGCCTGCTCAGCTCGGCCACCTGGCGGGCGTTCTCCGCCTCCTGGCCGTACTGCCGGCGCATGGGCTGGTGCTCGGCCTGGCTGTGCTCGATGCCCCGGCTCATGCCGTAGGGCTGCATGGCCTGGGCGTAGTCGGTTTGCAGCTCGCGCAAAGTTTGACGGGTGAAAATATCCTTCGCGCTCAGCCGCCCATCCTGGGTAATGGGCACGATGACGGCGTGAACGTGCGGGGTCTTTTCGTCCTGGTGCAGGGTGAACGAAACCACATTTTTCTCCCCAAACTTCTCCTTCAAAAAATTCAAATTGTCCTGCGCCCATTTGCTGTTAGAGTAGTCGGCGGGGCGCCCATCCTGGCCACGAATAAACGCCTCCGGGCTGCCGGTCATGATGACCTCCACGGCGCGCACCTGGTCAACTCGCACCTTGCGCGTAACGACCTCACCAATGCGGGCCTCCGCCAACGTCCAGTAGTCCGTTTTCTCGTGGTTGAGGTATTCCTTATTGGGGTGCTGCGGGGCCGGGTCGGCGTTGCTCACCTCGTGCTGGCGGTAGTTGTGGGTGGTCGCGTTGTGGGCGTGTACCTGGCTCGTGAGCTTGGCAATGCGGATGATAGCGTAGGCCATAAAGGGGGCGGTGGGGAAGAAAGGGAACCAGCAGGCAGCTTAGCCTTATGCCTTTTTTATCCATGCCCGGAACGGGCAAGCTGGGAGAGAAGATGCCCCCGAAGGGGCGCACGACCAAATTAGGGCAAGGGGGCTAAAGCCCCCTTGCCCTAATTTGGTCTAGTGTGTTACACCATTTGAACAATGGCCGCACGACACCCGAAAGATACCGAAACTTTGCCTTACCTTCGTCCTGCTCGCCCGAAGCGGACCTGACCAGTGGGGACACTATCAGGAAGGAATACGGCAGTGCTAAAAATGCCTGGAGCCCCCGGTTAACAGTGTTGAAGGTTCGCCCTCTACTGTTCAGTCGGGGGTTCTTTTTTCCCTTTTGTTTTCTGTCGAGCTGCGGGCCTCTTTCCTCCCCTACTGCCCCTTACTATCTCGGCCAACTCAAACTTTAGAACTTCTGGTTCTGGTGGCTTAATAGGGATAGTAGGAGGCGCCTTCTTAGTGAAAGTTAGCCCTACCCGGTTACTATCCCCGTCATAAATTAAGCTCAACAGCACACCACAAGGATAGTCAAAACCTGCTTTGGCCTTGTAATTCTCATCAAGACCAAAGTAGGTTTCAACGCATAATCTAGAACTTACACAATCTCGGAAAATCTCCTGTAAAAGTGCAAAATCAGCCTTCCTGCTTATCTTAGCTTGTAAGAGCAAGTTTGCTTCTCGGAGTTCTATTCGGTGGATGGTGACCCCCATAGATTGGACATTAATCTGCTCACCTCAGCTTGCCCGTTCCGGGCATGGATAAAAAGGCATGGGCTAAGCTGCCTGTCCATCTATACTGTGAGCCTGATGCACCCCGAATGAGGATGGTGCCGGGTGGGTGCACGGCGGGCAGGGGTACCGCCAGGTGGATATTGAGTACCGTGCCGCTGGCCGTCTGCTGCGTATCGAGCCCAGCGATGTCAGCAGTTACTACGCGTAGGGCAAGGTCTTCGAGTGGCAGGCCTTCGAGCTGGTAGCTGACTGGCCCGCGCAGTTCTAGGCCCCGCCCAATGGCCGCCAGCGACTCGGTTTTAAGTTTCGACTTTACATGGGGTTTGAGCGTAATGGCGATAATGCCGTGCGCGGTCAGGCTACGCCACTTGGTGGGCGCATCAGGGCCTTTATACACGTTAATGTTGGCAATGTCCTGCGGATTTATCTGCGCCAGGCTCCTTCCCACAATAATGCAGGAGTTGATAAGGAACACTGGTTGCGGCCGAATAGTCCGGGACGGCTGGTCAGGCACTGGTACGGTCTGCCGGGCATTAGGCTGCTCGGTAATGTCAGTGCCTAGCGGCGCCGGCAGGACTACCTGAGGAGCTACCGGGGTCAGCGGTGCAATAGTAGGGCGCTGGGCCAGTACGGAACCAGCGCTGCCAAGGGCGGCTAGCAGGAGCAAAAGCTTGCGGGAGCACATAGTGGGCACGAGTTGGCGAAGGAGGTACAAGGTAGGCGATGGTGACTGCTGGCTAGGCGCTTAGCGGGGTTTTATGTTCCAATTCTAGTGCAATCCCGGTTAGACTAAACACTTTTTGACGGTGGGTTAGCTCGTTGCCTCACTTGGGTTCAATTCTTTATGAAAAAGGTCAAGCTGGGCCTTATTAGCCTCTTTTTTCTTCTTGATATAGGTTTTGGCAAACGTAACTCGGTCGCCGTTAAACACAACTAGAGGGTTGATAAAGTACTTAAAATGACTATCACTACGCGCAATTATGCCGCATTCAATCAGATTGGAAAGGCCAGAAAGCACGTCTTTAGGGTGCTTGTACTGGGTGTACTCTAAGCACTTGGTCATCTCTAAATAAAACTCGTCCTTTTTGGGTTTTAATATGTTGATTATGAAGCCAAAA
>NZ_SRLD01000086.1 GCF_004745955.1 Hymenobacter elongatus
CAACGGCGCACAGCGGGTCTTGACCTTGCGCGTCTGCGCGATGAGTAACCGATGGCAGCTGGTACGCCAACACATTGAACCCTTCAACACGGCCAGGGCGGCGTAGCGACAATTTGGGTTGCACCCTATAAGAATGGCAAGAAAATAATGAACATGTCAGGCACTGAGCGCCTACAGGTTAGCTATAAGAGTTGGGCAGCAATAGTTCCAGAGAACTTCAGAACGATCAACGAAAACCTTGAGGTAATTAAAATAAATTGCCCTAGTGCTGAAGAAGTCAATAAATATGTCAAGGAGAAAATGAATAATCAGCTATTCGACGCTCTTTATCTAATCTACCCTATTCTATCTCAGCAAGCACACGTTTCCGTATTTAGCAAGGGAATGATTTATGATGGAGTTGATGGTCAAGTGAAGATATTCTATACTATTGCTCGTGCAATACTAGAATGTTCAATAATGCTCTTGGATAAAATTGAAATGGGAAATCATCAACAAATAAGTAGTGAGGTAAAAGCTATACGTGATTCCTTTTTTACTGAATAGTATTTCACCAAAGAATTGACTGATTCCCTGTAAGCTTCCCCGGCCAGTGGGTCAGTGAAAAGCCGAAAATCTCAGCCAATACATTCCACTTGGCTACCCAAATTTCCCTCCACCCCCTTCCTTAGCTCCGGCCAGAACTTCCGAAAATCCGCCTCACTCGCCTACTCTCCCAGCGGCTCAATCCCAAAAGTAACCCGCGCGCCCAGCGCCAGAAACACTTTTTGCAGCGTGTCGAGGGTGATGTTGGCGGTGCTGCTTTCCAGGCGGGAAACCTGGGCTTTCTTCACCCCGATTTTGTCGCCCAGCTCCTGCTGGGTCATGTGGCGGGCTTTGCGCAGCTCCTTTATTTTCTCGGCAATGATTTCGGCCCGCAGCTCGGCTTCGTAGGTGTGGCGCTCGGGCGTGCCCTCGGCCCCTACGTAGCTGCTTTTTACTTCCTGAAACCGCTTGAGCTGCATGGGCTGGGTTTCGGTGCCGGGCTGGTTGCTGTTGGTGGCCATGAGCGGGTTCATTATTTAGGTGGTTGATAGAAAGTTAGCGGCGGCCCGCAAACCAGGCTTGCCGGGTACGCTCGGCGCGGGCAATATCGGCGGCGGGTGTCTTCTGGGTTTTCTTATCCAGGCCGTGAGTGCAGATAATAAGCGTATCGGCAGCGCCCGTAGTATCCCAGAAGGCAAACAGCCGGTAGGTGTGGTTTGGCCCATCGACACGAAACTCCCAGATATCGGCCGTACCCGTCATTTTCTGAAACCAGTCGCCCTTGAAGCCCAGCTCGGTTTTCTCGAAAGCCTTAGCAAACCGTTTCCGCACTTCCGGAGTCAGCGCCCGCACAAAGGCGTCAGCTTCATCAGTCAGGGCAACGGCAATCGGCTTTTGCATGGAGCAACCCGTTAGTCAACAGAAAAGACGCTGCAACGATACAAAAAGGTTTACATATCTGTAAACATATTTTCCTCCACCCCCTCCCTTAGCTCCGGCCAAAACTCCCGAAAATCGGCCTCGTATGCCTCCGCTTCCCCCAGAAACGCCGCCGCCCCGGTGGCCAGCACGGCCCCGCTGGGCACGCGGCGGCTGAGGCCCAGCAGGGCACGGTGCAGACCTGCGGGTTGGGCGTAACCCGTCAGCCAGTCGTCGCGGCGCATGTACTGGAACATGTGCTGGAGGCGCTCGGGCAGCTCGTGGCGGCGGGCCTGCAGCAGCGCGTAGTGGCGCTGGGCGAAGGCGGGCAGCGGCTCGGCGGGGTGAAACCCGGCAAAGTCGCGGGCCAGCAGGTGGTCGTAGCCCATGTCGGCTACCACGCCGGCCCACTTGCCCAGGCCGGCTTCGCGCAGGCGGGCGGTGCTGCGGCGCACGATGGGGTGCGCGTCGGTGAAGGAATCGATGAAGCGGTGGAGGCGGATGCCGCGCTGCACCGCTGCGGGATAGGCCAGCACCTGCGCCCGGCCCCGCACGGCCTCGGCGGCGAAATTGCCGACGACGATATCCGCGTAGTCGGGCGTGGTGGCGGGCGAGCCGGAGAGCAGTAGGTGGGCCAGAAAATTCATCGGGAGCGGAAAGTACGGTAAAATCGGGGCGGTGGGCTAGTGGTTGCGCTAACCCGGCGGGCCGCTCAACCGTACAGACCAACAAGCCACCGGCTTTTTCGGCGGCTTCTATTCTTTCCGTTCTTCCCAAACACCCCTACCCATGTCCGATAAATCGCCCGTAACCAACGACCTGTCCAAGCTGCTCGAGAAAATCAAGGATGTGCGCATTGCCATGCTCACCACCCAGGATACGGACGGCAGCCTGCGCAGCCGCCCCATGTACACCCAGACGCCCGACGGGACCAACGCTCTGGTCTTCCTGACCGATAAGGATTCGGCCAAAGTCTACGAAGTAAAAAAGGACAGCCACGTAAACCTGAGCTACGGCAAGCCCGAAGATAACGTGTACGTATCCGTATCAGGCCGCGCCAACGCCTACCGCGACCAGGCCGAAATCGACCAGCTCTGGAGCGAGCCGCTGCGGGCCTGGTTTGCCAAAGGCAAAGACGACCCAAACATCATGATTCTCAAAGTTGAAATCGAGAAGGGCGAATACTGGGATACCCCCAGCGGAGTTCTTTCCCGGGCTGCAGCCTACGTGAAAGCCCTGACCACCGGCGAGCGGGCCACTTCCGACGACGTGAACGAGCACGCCAAAGTGAACGTGAAGTAAGCTCCGCGTAGCAATTTTTGAAAAGGGCCGGAAGCAATTCCGGCCCTTTTCTGTTGTTTTGGCAGTTAGCCAATCGGCGGTCATGCTGAGCGAAGCCGAAGCATCTCGCGTGCTGACGTCTGATTGGTAGGCCAGCGTCAGCACGCGGGATGCTTCGGCAGCGCGGACGCCAGATGAAGCAGGATGTTCTTATATCTTTAATTCTTAATTCTCACTTGCTCACTACCCTTTCCATCATCACCCTGCGGCCCGGCAACATTCGTTGGGGGCTGGCCCAGATGGGCACGGCGCAGCAGCCCCTACAACGGGTGCCGGGGCTGCGGTTTCAGAAGCTGCTGGGCAGCGGCGCGGGCGGCTTCGGGGCGCTGCCCAACCTGCACCGCTACGGTTTTATGGCTGTGTGGGAGTCGGAAGAAGCGGCGGCGGCGTTTTTTGCCACCCACCCGCTCTGGCAGCAGTACCAGCAGCGGGCCGCCGAAATCTGGACGGCCCGGCTGGCCCCGCTCAAGTCGCACGGCCTGTGGGACGGGACCAATCCATTCGACTACGCCACCGAAAGCCCGGCCGCCGACGGCCCCGTGGCGGTGCTCACCCGCGCCTCCATCCGCCTGACCAAAGCCCGGCGCTTCTGGCGCTACGTGGCCCCGGTCAGCGCTACTATTGCCCACGCGCCGGGCGTGCGGGCCGCCATCGGGCTGGGCGAGCTGCCGGTGGTGCGCCAGGCCACCGTGAGCCTCTGGGACTCGGCGCAGGCCATGCAGGACTACGCCTACCGCAGCGAAAAGCACCGGGAAGTAATCCGGCTGACGCGCCAGGAAGCCTGGTACGGCGAGGAAATGTTTGCCCGCTTCCGGGTGCTGGGTACCGAAGGCACCTGGGACGACCGGCCGCTGTAGGCGCGCATCCGCCCGCAACTGCCGGCCGTTTACCCGACAGACTTGTTCCCAAATACAGAAAAAGTGTATTTGGCCGTCATGCTTTATCTGGCATCCGCTTGTCGAAGCATCTCACCGCAGCAGTAAATTAGATTGCCTGCGCGGTAGAAATGCTTCGACAAGCGGACGCCAGATAAAGCATGACGTTCTTTTTTATGTGGTTCCTAACTCTACTTTGGCAGGTTGTGCGGTAGGGAGCAAGGGCATAAATTCAGGGAATGGACTTGCCGATTACTGAAAAAAAGTGGAGGCCTACGTGGCCAGTTACGCCACCTGCTTTCGCCCGCGCCTACAC
>NZ_SRLD01000087.1 GCF_004745955.1 Hymenobacter elongatus
GTGGAACGCTTCAACGGCTCGTTTCGTCGCGAGCTGCTCAACGGCTACCTCTTTGCTACCTTGCAGCAGGTGCGCGAGCACTGCCGCTTGTGGCAGTACGACTACAACCATCTACGGCCCCATCAGGCCCTCGATTTTATGACCCCAACCGAGTTCCGCCAAGCCGCCTGACCTCTACTTTTCACTGGCCTACCTGACGGGGAAGCTTACAGAAGACGCTACTTTTGTATCGGCACTAGAAACATTTGCACTCTAGTAGTCATACGTATTCATCCGGTCTTGTCCAACTCTTATGAAAACTCTTACTACCACTTTGCTATGCTCCGTTGTTTTCAGCTGCGCCCCGGCAATGGGCCAAACGAAAGCACTAGCGCGCACCGTCAAGCCTGCTAGCCCAAGAGCGACACCTGCTGTACGGCCGGCTACAATAACAACGACAACCACTAAAGCCACCACGACAAAATCAGCGGTTAAACCCACAGCGAAGCCAGTATCGACGGCGAAGCCCACGCCAAAACCGGTGCCGGCGACGGCTCCGGCCCCCACCCCAGTTTCCGAGCCCACGGTAGCCGCCACGAAGCCTTTAGGAACCGAAAACGCTACGGAGGAGCTATTCCGCAAAGGCACTACGATGGTGAATCTGGGAGTCGGGCTGGGTTTGGGCTACGGGTATTATGGCACTCTGAAGTCGACGCCGGCCCTGAGCTTATCAGTGGAACGTGGCTTTGTAGAGGGCGTCGGGCCGGGCACTATCGGTATTGGCGGCTTGGTGGGCTATAAGGCTTATCATTATGACTACCCAGGCTCGCAGTACAAGTCAACCTGGACCAATATCATTGTGGCCGCCCGGGGCACGTACCACTATAACATTCTTGCCAATCCGAAGCTGGATACCTACGCGGGAATAAGCCTGGGGGTACGGATACAGAAATGGAACGACACCTACTACGATGATAAACCCGAGCTACGCGGCTATGCTACCAGCACGTCATATGTCACCACGGGCATTTTCGTAGGTACCCGCTACTTCTTCACCAAGAACATCGGTGCTTTCACGGAGCTGGGGTACGACATGAACTACCTGAAGCTTGGTGTGACAGCCAAGTTTTAGGAACAAATCAGATAAGCTGTACCAACGGCAGCGCAACCAGAACCCGTAGGTAAAAGGACGCGCTGTTTACCAGTGACAGGCTGATGAGAAATAGTAGCGCACTGACGCGCAGATTGGGCTGTAAGGTCTTTTTCTAGGTAGCGGTTACCTACCTGCGAATAAAAATCGTAGTAAGACCTTACCGCTGGTTCTGACAACAGACTGATACTTCTTCAGTGGCGTCGGGGGCGAACGGTGGCCTCGAGGCGGCTGAAGATGCAAAAAGCCCCGCAGCACTGCTACGGGGCTTTTTTTGGGCCTATATCTGCTGCCTAAAAGAATAGGAAGCGGTGTTTTTTCTTATGGGTCAGCGGCTTGCCTTTAGGGTCGACGCCCGGCGCTTTGCGACTCTGGCCGCGCTGCTGCTGGGCCGTGCCGCGCTTGTCCTTAAACTTACGCACGGTAAAGCCGGAGTTGCTTTTCTCGTATTGCCGGGACGAACCCGAAGCACGGCCAAAGCTGGTATTGGCACCGCCACCCGAACGAGCTTCCAGGACCTCAATCTGCTGGTCGCGCTTCACGTCGCCGGGGTTCATGCTCATACGGCGCTGCATGCGGGCGATATCTTCGCCGGAAGCTTTCCGGGAAGACTTGCGGGACTTGGTGGGGGCATCCGGACGCGGGGCAATCTGGGCCTGTACCTGAGAAGCAACCAGGGTGGTGCCAGCCAATAGTACGGTGGCAATCAGCTTTTTCATGCGAAGAGGAAGAGGGGAAAAGACACTCAGCTAAGCCACACCGAGCAACTTGCGCACCACGTTTATACAAGTCAGAAAACCGGCGGGCTACAAAGATAGTTCAATTCTGTTAGAACCTATAAGTCAGCCCAATACCCAGAATTTCTTTGAATTGAATTCGGCGGCCCCGGCTGTCGGGCACGCCGTCGTCGTTGCGGTCGATGGGCACCAAAACGTCATCATCGTACACAAGCGTAGTAGCCAGGCTGCTGCTGATGAATTTATTCACCTTGAAGCTGATCAGCGTTTCCCAGTTTACGTCCACGTTGCCAGGGGAGTGCAGGTAGTTGCTGAACAGATCCAACTTACTTTGAAATGTAATATTTTCCCAAACTGGCCGCCGGTACTTCACGTTCATGTATGCCCCTAGCTCCTGCCGGAATTGCTGCCCGCTGCCGCGCACCAGCTGGCCCGCCGCGTCGCGGCGGGCGGCCTCTACCCCAAAAGCGCCGGCATCGGCCAGGGTTTGGTCGGCTACGACCGTGAACTTGCCTGTGAGGGGCGACACGAACACCGAAAGCTGGTCGTTGGGCTTGTAATCGATACCAACAGAAGCCAGAATGAAGGCCGGAGCGAAAAACCGGGAAAGCAGGGAATCGGGCCGCTCGATGTCTCTGGTGGGCGTGAGCTGGGTTTTGAGGTTAACCTGAAAAGCATAATACAGCACTTTCGTGAACTGGCGACCGTACTTGGCATTGAATTCCAGCCGGTCGTCACTTTTGCGGATTTTCGCCTTCCCCGCCTTGAGGCTGCCGTACACCACATCCAAGGAGGTATCGAAGGTATTCTGGCCGCGTCGGTTGTGCAAAAACACGTTTCCGATGGCCAGCAACGACAGGGAGCTTTGTCCGCCGGGTGCCCAGTTGCTCAGACTCACCTGGCTAAAGTTGAGCGTGCCCACCCCACCGCGCCGCCAGCCCTGCACGGTATCGGGGGCCGCAGCGCTACTCTCGGACGTTTGGGCCAGAGCTACGCCGGGTAGTGCCAGCCAACCCAGCGCCAGTACCATCCAAAAAAGCTGCTGGTACCGCCACTGTACAGAAGGATTCATAGTGCTATGTGTTAACGTCGAAGAAAGAGCGACACGTTCTGGTCGTTTACAAGCCCAGTCGGGGCCATAAGATGAGGGTTAGCGGCTGCGCAGCGCGTCCCGGATTTCCTGTAGTAGCAACTGGTCTTTCGTAGGGGCTGGATCAACCACGGCCACTACTACCGTTGGCTTCTTAAAGCGGTTGGCAAACTTGACGATCAGGAATACGCAGAAGGCAATGATGAAGAAGTAAACAATGGCGTTCAGAAACAGGCCGTAGTTGACGGTAGCGACTTTAGCGGCTTTGGCGGCTTCAAAGTTGGCGTACGACTTCCCATCAAGGGCCAAAAACCACTCCTTCAGGTCAACTCCGCCGGTAGCCAAGCTCACGAAGGGCATGATGATATCGTCGGTGAGGGAAGCTACAATTTTTCCAAAAGCGGCCCCAATAATAACGCCCACGGCCAGGTCGAGTACATTTCCTTTGGAAATGAATTCTTTAAACTCAGATACGAAGCTCATACGCCAACGCGGGGTTAGGGTGAAACGGAAGGAAGTGACGCTGCTAAATATAAATTTTGGGGCTTAGGAAGCACATCGAGCTTAGAGGGGCCGTTGGCGAAGTTCTTTGAGTAAGACTTTATACACGTTTTCGTAGCGGTGGTTGAAGCGAAATTCACATTCTTTCAGATGCAAGATAAATGTG
>NZ_SRLD01000088.1 GCF_004745955.1 Hymenobacter elongatus
GCAGGGCAAACACGATCTGGGCCTCGGTAAACTTCGTCTTTTTCATGGCGCATGTCTCTTGGTTTAAGATACAACAAGGGCCTGATTTCTCTACTTTAGCGTGGACCAGTTTCTTGGGAGGAGGTCATTCTGAAGCTCGACGGTAGTGGCGGCCGTTACCTGATCGGGCGTTACATTATCCAGCGAGCGATGGGGCCGGAAGCCGTTGTATTCCTGCCGCCACTGCTCGATTGTTGACTGCGCATCGGTCAGCGACAAAAATCAGTGCACGTTCAAACACTCCTGCTGGAAGCTGCCGTTGAAAGGGCTTACTATACGAGTTGTCAGTCGGTTTGCCGGGCCGCGAGAAGTCCAGCGTGACCTGCTGCTCGTAGGCCCGTTTGTCCCGGGCTTTGCGGAGGACCTCGCTGCCGTTGTCAACCTGTATGCGCTCAGGTGCTACACCCAGCGCTTGCTGCAACCTGTTCCCCACTGCCACCACATCCGCGCCTTTGAGCGACTGCCCGACGTGGATGGCCAGGCACTGGCGACTACAGCTTATCGACTATCGTTAAGGCACGAATCTTACGTCCGTCGAAGAGCACATCAGCCACGAAATCCATACCCCAGCTCTGATGCGGCCGTTACAGTTCCACCCGCTCCAGCCAGTGGGCGGCGGCCCCGGCTGCGTTTGGGCTGCTTTCTGCGGACATGCAGCCCTCCCAGGCAGTAGAGGCAATGTACGCGCTTGTGCTTGTCGGGCAAGCTTTCCCAGCGCAAGAGCGTAAACAGGCGTTGGCAACCGTAGCGCACGCGCACCTGCACCAGTTCCCGCAACCGGCGGCGCAACACCGCGTCATCCCGCCCGTGTGGCCGGTAGTACCAGCTCGAACGCTGCAGCGACACGACCTGGCAGGCCCATCGAGCCGAAATGGTAGGCGTCGATCAGATGGTGAGCCGCGTGCCGACGCTGCATGGGCTTTAGAAAGTTGTTTGAGCACGTGCGGCAGCATCTGCTTGTCCAGGCTCAGGTCCGCCACTAGCTGTTTGAGCTGCTGGTTCTCCTCCTGCAATTGCTTGAGGCAGCGCGTCTCGGGAACACCCAGCCCACCATACTTCTTCTGCCAGTTATAGCAGGTGGCCTCGCTAATGCCCATCTTCCGGCAGACCTCCGCAACGGCCACGCCCTTGTCGTTCATCGCTGCCGCCGAGGCCCAGGCCGTTATTCCACCCACCCCAGGCGTCGTGTTCCTCATTTTGCCCCCTGCGCTTACGCCCAGCGCCACCACATAGAACAGACAGTGAGCAAACTAAAACAGCATCGACACCTAGCTACCCGCTACGATAAACTCGATGCTTCCTTTGAGGACTTTCTCTGCGCACGTATCGCCACGCTATACCTTAACTGAGAACACCCCCTAGCTAACATGGCCAGTGTGAAGTCTTATCATCCACGGGCCATGACTGAGAAACAGGATGCTGGCAGGTTGCTCGCCACTGGCAAGAAATACACGCCGGTGTTCAAGGCCAAGTGCGTATGCCAGGTGGCGGCCGGTGCCCGGCAGCGCCGAGCGCGCCGACCTAAAGCGCGTGGAAATGGAGCGCGACATTTTAAAAAAGTCGTACCCAGTACCTGCGGCAGGTACATTATCTCCCAACCGTCTCCGGGATGAGCCGCTACCAGTTGTTTCGAGCGTGCAGCGAGCACTGGCCGGGGAAGGTGCTTTTGCCGCCAGTTGGCCGTGAGCTCGGCCGGCTCCTCTCAGTGGCGGCAGCGTCCGCCCCACCAATTTGAACACGACTTGAAAACTAACTTACCTTAGCTCCCTGTCCGTCTTTACTCGACTACCCCACTTTAATGGCGGTGGTAAAGTAGTAGGTGATTCTTAATCTTGGGCGGATGCTTCAGACAACGCTAACGTGTGGCAAGTGCGGCAGTACGGCCGTGCGCAAAAATGGGAGCCTGAAAGGGCAAGCCAAGTATCAGTGCACGGCCTGTCGTTACCAGGCCGTGTTTTCGCCCGCTGCCCCCGGCAAAGCCCGCACGTGGCCCAGTTGCTGCTTGAGCGGGTCTCGCAACGCGCGATTGTGCGCCTGACCGGTGTCTCGCGCCCGACGATTGTGCGCCTGGCAAAAAAAGTGGCGGCCACGCCGCAGCTGCGGCCGAAACCAAGTCGCCCACGCGTACTTGAACTCGATGAAATGTGGACCTTTGTCGGGCGCAAAAAGCGCAAAAGTATGGCTCTGGCTGGCTGTGGAGCGGCACACGCGCCGCATCGTGGCCTGGGTGTTGGGCTGTCGGGGCGCGGCGACGGCCCGGCTCTTGTGGGAGGCCTTACCCGAGCAGTACCGCACGGGCACCTGGTACTTTACCGATGAGTGGGAGGCCTATGGCCACGTCCTACCCCAAGGGGCGCATCGCCCCAGTCCCAAAGGCAGTGGGCAAACCAGCATCGTGGAAGCCATTAATTGCTCGCTACGCCAAAAGTGCGCCGTACTCGTGCGCAGGACCTGTTCCTTCAGCCGCTCCCTCGCCATGCATCACGTCCGCATCCAACTCGTCATCGACGAGCATAATCGCCGCCTAACGCCAACCTAATATCACCTGCTATTTTACCACCACCGCTTTAATTAGGAAGAAGGAATCGGACTGATAGAAGGCAAACATTTGTTTGTCAAGCTCTTTTCGTTTTCAAGGCGAATAAAGCTGAAAAATATAGGCGGCATATCTTGGAAAAGCGGGGTGTGGCGTTACCTTTGTCCTCCCGAATCGAGAGGAGGCGAGGGAGCTGCCAGTCGGCGAAACTTTTTCAGCTGTAGTGTTTGGAAAGTGGCGACGAAGGGTGTTACCTTTGCA
>NZ_SRLD01000089.1 GCF_004745955.1 Hymenobacter elongatus
TGCAGAGCGCCTGGGGCGTGCTGCTCGGCCGCTACGCCGGCACCCAGGATGTCGTGTTTGGCACCGTCGTATCGGGCCGCCCCGGCGACCTGGTGGGCGTGGAAGAAATGGTGGGCTTGTTCATCAATACCGTTCCGGTGCGCGTGCAGTATGGGGCGCAGCAGGCCGTGCGGGAGCTTATTGCCCAACAGCACCAGCACCAGCTGGCTGGCCAGGCTCACCACTACCGGCAGTTGGCCGAAGTGCAGGCCCAGAGCGCACTCGGCCGCCAGCTATTCGACCACATTCTGGTGTTTGAAAATCTGACCGAGCATGAAGGCGAAATGGGAGCGGGCGACAACGAATTGCGCCTGACCCAGAGTGAAGTGAACGAGCACACCAGCTACGACCTGCACATTACTGTTGTGCCGCGCGAAGCCAGCCTCGACTTTCACTTCACCTACAATGCCCAGTGCTACGAGGACTTTATAATTACGGGTCTGGAAGCGCATTTCAAGGAAATCGTTGGAAGCTTCTGCGCCAATGTGAACCAGCAAGTAGCCGCCATTGAGTACCTGAGCGCGGCCGAAAGCACTTACCTGCTGGCTGGCCTGAACGATACGGCCGTGGACTTCCCGGCCGATAAGACCATCGTGGATATGTTTGCCGCGCAAGTGGCCCTGCGGCCTCAGGCCGTGGCCCTGCGGTTTGGCGACTCGACGCTGACTTACCAGCAGCTCGATGAGGCTTCCAACCAGTTGAGCCACTACCTGCGCCAGCAGCACGATGTACAGCTCGAAGACCGCGTGGCCATTGAGCTGGAGCGTGGCCCCTGGATGGTTATTGCTATTCTGGCTACTCTCAAAGCCGGTGGTGCCTACGTGCCCATCGACCCGGCGTATCCCGCCGACCGCATTGCCTACCTCGTAGAGGACAGCCAGTGCAAAGTCTGCCTCGATGCTCAGCAGATTGACCTCTTCACGCTGGTGCAGGCGCAGTATTCGACGGCCACTGTGCCCACCGTGCTTACGCCCTCCAACCTGGCCTATGTGCTCTATACCTCCGGCTCGACGGGCAAGCCCAAGGGCTGCATGCTGGAGCATCGCGGGGTGGTGAACCGCCTGGAATGGATGTGGAAGGCGTATAAGTTTACCAGCGCCGACGTGATTCTGCAAAAAACCACCTTCACCTTCGACGTGTCGGTGTGGGAGTTGCTGCTACCGCTGGGCTGGGGTTGCGAAATGGTGCTCTGCGAGAAAGACGACATTTACTCGCCTACGCGCATCGCGGCCCTTATTGCCCGCTACGGCGTTACGTGCCTGCACTTTGTGCCCAGCATGCTGAATGCCTTCATCGGCGGCCTCTGGGATTCGAAGGCAGACCTGCAAGTGGTGGCCGGCCTGCGTTGCGTCATGACCAGCGGCGAAGCCCTGGCCCTGGAAAGCGTAAAAAAGTGGTATAGCGAGCTATCAGTGCCTATCTATAACCTTTATGGTCCCACTGAGGCTTCCATCGACGTTACCTATTATAACACCACGCCGGAAAGTACCAAAGTGCCCATCGGCAAACCGGTGGCTAATACCCAAATCCTGATTCTGGATAGCCAGCAGCGCCTCGTACCGCTGGGCGTAGTCGGGGAAATTTACATCGGCGGTATTCAGCTGGCCCGGGGCTACTGGAACCGTGAAGAGCTGACGCAGGAGAAATTCGTGGCTCATCCCTACCAGGCCGGGGCCCGTCTCTACCGCACCGGCGACCTGGGCCGCTGGCTGTCCGATGGCAACGTGGAATACCTGGGTCGTACCGACTTCCAGGTGAAAATCCGCGGCTACCGCATCGAGTTGGGTGAAATTGAAAGTGCCTTGCTCTCCGATGCCACCGTGGCCCAAACCGCCGTGCTGGCCACCAAACATGCCGACGGCGACGCCGCGTTGGTAGCCTACATCGTACCGGCGGCGGGGCAGTCCCTCAATGTAGAAACGCTGCGCACCGCATTGCAGGCCCAATTGCCGGCTTACATGGTGCCCAGCTATTTCGTGGCCCTCGCCGCGCTGCCCCTGACGGCCAACGGCAAGCTCGACCGCAAAGCCCTGCCCGAGCCGGGCCAGCACCAGCTCAGCAGCCGCGCCACGCAGTACCAGGTTCCCCAGGGCGAAGTAGAAACCAAGCTGGCTGAGGTGTGGGCCAGCGTGCTGCGCCGCGAATATGTGGGCCGCCACGACAACTTCTACGACCTCGGCGGCGACTCTATTAAGTCGATTCTGGTGGTGTCGCGCCTGCGGCAGCAGGGCTATTCGGTGGAAGTAGCCGACATTCTGGGCTACCCCGTACTGGCCGAGCTGGCGCAACGTGCTACCAAGCTCACCCGTCAGATTTCGCAGGCCACACCAACCGGCGCGGTCGAACTGAGCCCCATTCAACACGAATTCTTAGGCGAAGTCAATGTAGACCGCCATTTCTTTAATCAAGCAGTATTACTCACCAGCTCCAGTGTTTTGGAGGAGGAATTGTTGCGGCAAAGCCTGGCCCAGCTGCTGGCCCACCACGACGCGTTGCGCCTGCGCTTCGCGTCGGATGCAGCCGGTGGCTGGTGCCAGCACTACGCTTCGGTAGCCGAAACGCCGGTGGTGCTGCACGTGCACGATTTGACGGCTTTGCCTGCGCCGGAAGCGCGGGCCCAGCAGCTCTTGCGGAGCGAGTCCGTGCAGGCGGGCTTCGTGCTGGCCACGGGTCCCTTGTTCCAGGCAGCCGTGTTCCGGCACGCCGACGGCACGGACGAGCTGCTGCTGGTG
>NZ_SRLD01000008.1 GCF_004745955.1 Hymenobacter elongatus
CGGCGCAGCTGACTGACGGCCTGCCGGCTCAGGCCCACAGCCTTACCGGCCGCCTGCTGGCCGATACCCGTGGCTAGCGCCAGCAGGGCCTGAGCGCGGCGTACGGCCCGCACCGGGCGGCGGCCCGTGCGGGTGAAGGCTTCCAGGGCGGCCTGGGCGGCGGCCGGTAAGGCAAAAGGGATGATTGGTCGGGCCATAGCACCCTAACCGCAAGAACCTGTATTCTGTTAATCAACTTGCCTGACTAAGCACTAGTTCGATGTGCATCTGCTCGGCTAGGTGCCAGCCCACGACCTGGCGCGAGCAGGTGTCGCGCCAGGTGGCCAGGTAACACCAGCGCCCGCCCACCAGCGGCAGATACATGATGTCGTCCACCCATACTTGGTCCGGGGCGGTGGGGGCCGGCTGGCCGAGCAGCCGGTTTTCGGCGACTACGTCGGTCGGATCGGCTACCGTAGTAGGGGGCGTTGCGGGCGGGTGTTCAGCGCCCGCAAGCCGTTGCGGTGCAGCCAGGTGCGCAGTGCATAACGCCCCACGGCGTGCCCTTCGGCATGCAATTCGGTTCGTAACCAGCGGGTGCCGTGACGGCGGGCATGGCGCACAAAGGCTGCCTGCGCCGCCGGTTGCTACGCCGCAGATGGAGGGGCCGGGCGCTGACACCACTGATAATAGCCAACTGAACTGACGGCTAACAGGCGGCACAGCACGCGCACGGGCCACGGTTCCGCGCAGGCGTGGATAAATGCATAGCGGCTCATGACTGAGGCGGTTGGGAGAGCCCGCGCTTAAAGCGGGCACTGGTCACAACTTTTTTTAAATATCGCGCTCCATTGGATTTCGTCGCGCTCCGCGCTGCAGTACAACATGTCTGAACAAACGAGTCCATTTCATTGGCTTGCCCGTTGCAGAACTGTCAAATCAAAAAAGCATTTGACGTGTTTTTATTTTATTTAAATATTTACTATATTTAATTGTATTAAATTGATAAAAAGGCCCGAAGCCTTGACTTGTGCTACCCCTGTTTTGGCTGTGATTGCCACAACACATCAGCATAGAGTAGTCAATGGAATCCTGGGCGCGTTTTCTTCTCCCACGCAAGCAGCTCCGGCTGTGCCCGTACTATTCATGCTGCATATGAAGTGCTACTACTTGCTGCCGTTCTTATTGCTTCCCGGAACGTTGCGCTGCGCTGCCCAGTCCACTCTACGTTTTACGCTGCGCCAATCCCCGCTCTTGGTTGTAGATGCCGGAGCGGATCAGACTATTCCGCAAGGGGGACGCGTGGTGCTGGGGGGAGCCTTGCCTGCCTCAGGCGGCTCAGGTACGTTCGCCTACGCATGGACCCCGGCCACGGGCTTGGACCGGTCAGACGTACCTCATCCAACGGCTTCCCCTAACCAGACAACCACTTACACGCTGACCGTGACCGACCCCGGCAGCTGCCAAAAAGAAGCCCGGGTCACGGTAACGGTGTCCACCCCCACCCCCACAGCCATGGCCGCTGCTTGGGACCCTTGGGGACTGCACCTGTTCCCCAACCCTACCCACGGCGTATTCACGCTCGCATCCGAGCACCCCATGGGCACGAAGATTTTGCTGCTGGCAGTGTACTCTGTCTTGGGCCAGCGGGTGTACGCCGAAAGCATTTTAGCTGGCTCCCACAAGCTGGAGCAATTAATTCAATTGCCGCCGCAAGCCGCTGGTCTCTACTTCGTTCAAATCACAGGTCAGGACGTGAACCGTGTCTTCCGCCTGCAGGTGCAATAGGCTCCCATTCTTTTCCTTTTACGCCATGTCCTATTTATACATGCGTCCGCTACTGCGCTGGTTGCTCCTCGCATTGTGGTGTCTTTGTTCAACAACTGTCTATGCGCAAGCATCCAAGCCGTTCAAACTGCACCTTGACGGCTTCCGAGGCAACATACAATGGGAGCAATCTGCCGATGCCAAGAACTGGTCAGATGTGCCCAATGGGAACGTAGCCTCTTTGTCCGTCACCCCTACGCAAACTACTTATTACCGGGCGAAGGTGAGCGAGGCCGGATGCGTACCCACCTACTCCGACCTCAAGGCGGCGTATGCCCAGCCCGATGTTAAATATGTCCCCGTGACGTTCGGAGCGGATGTAAGCGCGGCTGGCAGGCAGGAAGTAGAAGGGTTCTACTCTGCATTAGAATCAACGGCCCCCACGGATGATGCCATGTTGCCGGTGGCAATTGGCCGGAAGGAGGACCTCTTTTTTGCTTTAGGGGGAAAAGAACAAGTACTACTGATGGGGTTCACGGAAGGAGAACCAGCAGAGCTGAGCATTGAAAACACAGGCGTGGCCTTGGTACGATTCGCCATTAATCCATTGGGTACGGGCAGCTTAACGCCCGCGCAACTGAAGGAGGCCATCCGGAAAGCACCTGCGTTTTCCTTGCTACGGCAAGCCATTAACCAAGCCTTAAGCAAAGGCGAGTCGTCTTTAGATTCCGACGATGCCATTGCAAAAGCGGGAGCCGTAGCTGCAGAAGTGGTCAAAGCATATGGAGGCTTTGTGCCAAATCGAGGAGTGGCGGGGGCGAGTGTGAATCAGGCCACAGCATTGCCTTATTTTCTTATTAAAACGGCCTTTAAAGGAAATAATATTTGGCTGGAGGACGAGAAGGCATCGGCCAACGTTAAAATGTTTAACGACACCCGGCTCTACTGGGAGGTTGTTACTTCGAACGAACAAGGACAGCAGATTCAAAAGCAGGAGGTCAAGTGGGAACCCTTTAAATTTTTTGAATTTTTGCCGTTTGTAAACCCGCCTGAAACCGCCATTTTGCAGGGCCACCCCGAGAAATTCACGGTTACCATTGGCCAAAATACTCAGCTTCGTGGTCGACACGCAGCTTTTTTAATACAATCCGCGATTTTAACGTTGTTAGAGTGGGCTGGTGACCCTAAGCGGGATCCAGAAAAGGTAGCTGCCTGTGTAAATGCGTTGGCGCCCGTAATCGTCAATAAAGAACTGTCTGGCTTGATTACCCAGGCCGACGGTCAATCTGCCAGACAATACCTACTCGAGATAATGGATAAATTGATGGGGGTGACAGATAGTGGCAAGTTTTGGATATACGAGTACATGAACCAATGCCAAGGGAAAAATTTGCCTGGGATTGAGGATTTACCTGCCAAACGGAAGTTCGCCAAATTATTATCACGTGCGTGGACGAAAATGCAAGTTACGATATCGTTTAGCGCTACGGCAGGATTTGCTTACCAGTTTTTCTACTATTATAATCACACGGCTTCGGTTACTTTATGTAAAAACAACGGCACTGTCAGCGAATGTGTGGACCGAGTAAATATCAGTGACCCTACTGCATCCAATGCGTTGCCCGTGGGCACAACTCTCAGCCTTTCGGGCACTGTAATTGGCGAGGATGGCACAGACTTAACCTCTTCCCACACCATCACGTGGCAATCCAGTAACCCCGCACTGGCTACAGTTAACGCGCAAGGGGTCGTAACGGGCATCAAAGTAGGCAAGGTGGATATTACGGGCACTTGCGGCGGGAAGAAGGGTACTCTAAATCTGACAGTTACTCCTTTTTCTCAATTAGTACTCATGAGTACCATGAAGCTGATGGAAATTAAGTACGCTGGCCCGTACGCTACTACCTCGGACACCATCACCGCCGTTGGCCTGGGTCAAACGCTTGGTTTGTTCCCGCGTTTGGTGGATGAAAACGGTAACGAGCAGCAAATGCAAGGACCGCTGGAGTGGGTGGTGTCGCGCCCAACCGTGGCGTCCGTTACTACCCGACAAGGGCAGTACAATATCCCATTTAGTACCCAACTTTATAACGGCACTTATGGCGAAATAAAGGGGTTGACAGAAGGCGAAATGCGGGTTCGGGCCCGTTACCAAGGCGTGTTCAGCAAGCCAATGTTGGTAAAAGTAGTGGACCTGCGTAATACCTACGACCTTACTGCCGTCGGTGGTGAACCAGTGCCCGGCATCACAAGTAACGGTGTTGAGTGGATAAGTGGAACAGCCACCCTTAAAAGCGCTTCGTTTACTTTGAGTTTAAAATCTAAAAGCACACCGTATTATCCACCAACCGAAGATAAACAAGCAGGAGATCTACACGTAATGGGTTATTCAGAAACTGACCAAGTGTACCCCTCCCATTTCACCGTACCTTTCCCCAAAGGCTTTATTTTACTGCACTGGAGAGGTGGGAATGCCTATAACTGGGGCTCGTTATCACCAGACAAAGGGACATATTACCAGACCTATAACGGAGGGATTTTATTTAGGAAATGAGGACTCTTTGAGGTGGTCTAGCTAAGCCGGACACAACTGGGACGTGGTTAGAAGTTGTGTTTCGAAGTGGTTGGGCGAGTGGTAGCCCAGGGCTGAGTGGCGGCGTTCGGCGTTGTAATAGGCGATATGGTGGCTGATTTCGAGCTTGGCTTCCGCAAGGCCGGGGAAACTTCCGCCGTCGAGCAGTTCGGCCTTGAAGCGGCTCCAAAACGATTCGGCGTGGGCATTGTCGTAGCAGTTGCCGCGCCGGCTCATGCTTTGCAGGGCACCATGTTGCGCGAGTAAGTTCTTGAATCGGGTGGCCGTGTACTGGCTGCCCTGGTCGGAATGCACGATGAGCCCGGCCGCGGGCCGGCGTACGGCCAGCGCGCGGCGTAGCGCCTCACTGACCAAGTCTTGGGGCATCGTGTCGCGCACGTCCCAGCCGACGACTTTGCGCGAGCAGCGGTCCAGCCAAACCGCCAGGTAGAGCCAGCCGCCGCCCTGCCGGGGCAGGTACGTGATGTCGCCGACCCAGACCCGGTTGGGGGCTATAGGGGCCGCCTGGCCCAGCAAGCGGTTGGGGGCCGCGCGTACGGCCGGGTCGGAAGCGGTGGTGCGGGGCACAAACGAGCGCAGCTGCTGCGCGCGCAGGCCGTGGGCATGGAGCACCCGGCGGATGCGCCAGCGGCCCACCGGATGGCCTTGGGCCTGCACTTCTACCCGCAGTCGGCGGGTACCATAACGCTGGCTGTGATACGCAAACGCTTCGCGCACCGCGACTTGCCAGGCCGGCTCGCCCACCAGCATCTGCCGGCGGCGGTGCCAGGCGTAATAGGCCGCTGGGGCCACCCGCAGTGCCTGGCAGAGCTGACGCACCGGCACTTGGCCGGCCCGTTGGGTGATGTGCTGGTAGGTACTCACGGGGTCAGCTGGCCGAAGATGACCAAGGCTTTTTTTAAAATGTCGAGCTCCTGCGCCAGCCGCTTGTTGGCCGCGCGCAGGGCGCGCACTTCCGGGTCGCGGGCCACTTCCACGCTGCCCACTTCGGCCACGAGCTGCGCTTGCTGCCAGCGGTAGAGCAGCTTGGGACTGATGCCCAGTTGCCGTGCCGCGGCTTGCGTGCTGCGGCTCTCCGAAGCCAGGCGCAAGGCTTCCGCCTTAAACGCCTCGTCGTATTTGCGCCGTTTGTCGGGCGACGCCCCGCTGGTTTTGGTTGCCATAATAGAAGAAATATACGTCCTTCTTCTGTCCGTCTTTCCTAGACCACCTCATCAAGCAGGAAGCCCCCGCTGCGCGTGCAACGGGGGCTTCCTGCGTTCTTCAGGCAGGGCTTGCGGCGTTATCATTGGGCCACCAGCGGGCCACGCCGAGCTGATAGAGCCGCACGCAGCCCCAGGCCAGCAAGCTGCCGAGCGTGGCGCCAGCCAGCACGTCGGAAGGGTAGTGAGCCCCCAGATACATGCGGCTATACGACACCAGAATGGCCCAGATGACCACCAGCACCTTCACCAGCCAGTAGCGCCGGGGCAGCACCAGGCACAGAAAAACGACGAGCGCGAAGGCATTGGCCGCGTGCGACGACATGAAGCCAAAGCGCCCGCCGCAGCCATTCACCAGGTTGAGCGTGGCCGAGAGCTGGGCGTCGTGGCAGGGGCGCAGCCGGGCAAAATAGGGCTTGAAAAACCGGCTGGAAATACCATCGGCCAGCGCCACGCTCAGCCCCAGCAACGGCAGCAGCAGCGTGGCCCGCCGGCCAAACAGGTAACTCAGCGCGAGCAGGATAACCAGGTAGGCCGGAAACCAGACGAAGCGCTCCGAGAAGAAAATCATCCACGCGTCCAGCGTGTCCGAATGGTTGTTGTTGGCGGCCAGCAGCAGCCAGCGGTCCAGGGCTTGCAGCTGCTCAATCACAGTGCGTCGGGGGTTGCGAGCCACTGCACGCCTTTGCGCAGCCAGGCCTGGGTGGCGGCTTCCGCCGAGTTGGGCTCGGGGCGCTGGTCGTAGTGCCATTCGCAGCGCGGGGGCAGGCTCATCAGAATGCTTTCGGTGCGGCCCCCGGTTTCGAGGCCGAAGCGGGTGCCCCGGTCGAAGGCCAGGTTAAACTCGGCGTAGCGGGCCCGGCGCAGCATGTGCCACTGCACTTCCCGCTCACCGTAGGGCAGGTCGCGGTTCTGGTGCATCAGGGCGGTGTAGGTGGGCCCAAATACATTTCCCACGGCCTGCATGAAGGCGAATAGCTCCTCGCGGCTACCATCTTTGCCCACCGTGAGGCGGTCGAAGAAAATGCCGCCCACGCCCCGGGTTTCCTGGCGGTGGGGCAAGTAGAAGTAGTCGTCGGCCCACTGCCGAAAGCGCGCGTAGTACGCCGGGTTGTGCGCATCACACACGTCCTTGAGCTGCTGGTGAAACCAGCGGGCTTGGCTCTCATCCACGTAAATCGGGGTCAGGTCGATGCCGCCGCCGAACCAGGCCTCGCCGTTGCCGGCCTCGAAGTAGCGCACGTTCATGTGGGCAATGGGTACCCGGGGGCTGCGCGGGTGCTGCACCACGCTCACGCCGGTAGCGAAGTAGTTGGCGTTGGGCATCAGCAGCACGCGGGCGGCCTGCTCGCTCATTTCGCCCCACACGGCTGAGAAGTTCACGCCGCCTTTCTCCAGCACCCGCCCGCCCTGAATCACGCGCGACAATCCGCCGCCGCCGCTGCCGTGCGTCCAGGCATCCTGCTGGAAAGTAGCGTGGCCTTCGGCAGCTTCCAGCTGCTCGCACAGGCGCCGTTGGAAGTCGCGAAGCCAGTCGGCCACGGTGTCGCGGAAGGTAGAGGCCGCCGGTGGCGCGGGAGAAGGAGAAGCAGTCAGCATAGAGGGGAAAGCGGCCAGGTCTGAACCAGGCAACTACGCAGCTGACTCGTGCAGAAACAGAAAACCGCCTGGCGGCGGAGGAAGTTGTAAGCCGCAAAGGTAGGCGTTTCGGCGTTTTGGTGCCGGCAAAGGTTAGCCGGCCGGCTGAGGTAGAGCACAACAACGCCCGCCTCCGGCAGGAAGCGGGCGTTGGGGCCTTGCAGGGGAGAAAACGCTAGTGGTTTTGCTGCACCAGCGCGGTGTTGGCGTTGCCGTGCTGCAGCACGTCGCTCTGGTTGCCGGCCGCGCCCTGGAAGGTTTGGGCGTCGTTTTCGTTGCCGGTCTGCCGCTGCCGGGCGTAGTGGCCATTGCCCTGCTGCTCGATAAGGGCGTCATTGCCTTTATAGCGTGGTCCGGTGGCTATAACGTCGCCCAGGCTCTGTGCCTGAATAGCGGTGCTTCCGTTGCCGGTCTGCGAAATCTGGGCGCTTTGGTACCTGTCAGCCTGCGTTTGGGTAGTCTGGTTGCTGTTGCCCGTCTGGGTGGCAGTAACCGCTTGAAATCTGCCCTGTTGGTTCTGGGTGGCCTGGTTGCTGTTGCCGGTTTGCGTGGCCCGGGCGTTCAGGTAGTCCCCCTCGTTCCGGATCTGGAGTTGGGTCTGGGTGGCTTGGTTGCTGTTGCCGGTTTGGGTAGTTGTTTGGTTACTTATAGTATTCAGGGTTTGCTGCTGCGTGCTGCGGTTGTCGTTGCCGGTCTGGGTCAGTGTAGCATTCAACATACCGTCGAACGAGGTACTCTGGCCCTGGGAGCCGGTATTGCGCTGCCCCAGCTGGGTAATGGTAGCCCGCGTCTCCACGCCGTTTTGGAGCTGACTGGCCGTATTGAAGTCGCCCTGCTGGCTGATGCTGGCCTGTCCTCTCAGGCCGCTCTGGTCCTGAGCGGCACTGTTGTTGTTGCCGAGCTGATATACTGTAACACGCTGTCCTGTCGTCACGCTGCCACCGCCTTGCTCCTGAGACGAGGTGTTGGCGCTGCCCAGCTGCATGGCTGTGGCCGTCAGCGTGACCCCACCCTGCTCTTGCGTGGCCACGTTGCGGTTGCCCAGGCTTTGCACGATGTCGGCGCTGAGGTTACGGCCCGATTGGCTCTGGGCAGCATAGTTGAGGCCGCTGAGCTGCTGAATAGAAGCTCCCAAGCTAAAGCCGCTCTGGTTCTGGGTGGCATAGTTGCCCTGGCTGCCCGCCTGGGTAGAGCCCTGCGTAATGCTGGCTCCGTTGCTGCCCCGGGTTTCATCGGAGCGCTGGTTCTGAATGGCCGTCTGGTCGTTGCCCATCTGGTTCACCGTAGCCCTTTGGGTGATGCCCTGCTGGATTTGGGTGCTATGGTTGTTGTTGCCGCTGGCCGAGCCGCCATTCACGGCCGCATCGTTCTGGCGCGTGGTGGCGGTGTTGGCCCGGCCGCTCTGCGTTACCGTCACTTGGTTGTTATTCCCATAACTGGTAGAAAGTTGCGTATTCTGCTGCGCTGCCGCCGCGCCGCTCACGGCCATAGCCGCAAAAAGGATTCCGGTTGATTTCATAAAAAGGAAATAGAAAAAGTGGATGATGCTGGCCCTGCAAGTGACCTTGTTAGGTAAGTGGAATCAATATTGTATATAAAAAGTTATAATGAAAGTATATTTAATTATATCATAATAAGATTAATTCCCTACTGTCTGCTTCTATAATGAGCTGATTATCAATATTAAAAATACTGAATATGCCGCTCGCGGGACGGTTGCCTCCCACAACGTCACCAGAGCCGCCCGGGCGGGTTTGCCTGGCGGGAAAACAGGGGACAGGTGAGTCCCGAAACCTTACTGGGAACCAGTAACGACTGAGCCCGATAACGCCGTTGCCCGGAATCGGGCGCCGCCCGCGCTGCCCACGGCCGGGCAACGATGTTGCTGTCGTTGCGAAGTCGTAATTTCGCCTTTCCACCTGCTACTCCTTCATGCCCTCGCAAACCACCCCCGTCATCGAACCGGAGTTTTCCACTCATCTTACCGCTACCCAGCCCAGCCAGGCCACGCTGCTGCGGGCGTATTCCTTTATGCGCACGGCCGACGCGCTGGCTCGCCTCTACGAGGAGAATAAGGCCGTAACGGCCAAATACGTGCACGCTACGGCTCGGGGCCACGAAGCCATTCAGCTGGCCGCCGCGTTTCACCTCAAAGCCACCGACTACGTCACGCCCTACTACCGCGACGACGCCATGCTGCTGGGCCTGGGCCTGGAGCCCTACGAGCTGATGCTGCAGCTGCTGGCCAAGCGCGACGACCCATTCAGCGGCGGCCGTACGTATTATAGCCATCCGTCACTGCGCCGGGCCGGGTTTCCGGTCATTCCTCACCAAAGTTCGGCCACCGGCATGCAGGCTATTCCGGCCACTGGCCTGGCCCACGGCCTGCACTACCTGGAAAGCCAGGGCCTGCTCGCCTCTGCCGATGCGCAGCCGGTGGTGGTGTGCTCTATCGGCGATGGCGCCATGACGGAGGGCGAAGTAGCGGAAGCGCTGCAAATGGCCGTGCTGCACCAGCTGCCCATCATTTATCTGGTGCAGGACAACGACTGGGGTATTTCGGCCACCGGCCGCGAGATGCGCGCCATGGATGCCTACGAGTTTGCCGCCGGCTTCAAAGGCTTGCAGCGCCTGCGCGTGAACGGAGCCGACTTCCCGGATTCCTACGCCGGCATGGCCACTGCCTTCGACTACGTGCGCCGCACCCGCGGGCCCATTCTGGTGCATGCCAAATGCCCGCTGCTGGGCCACCACACCAGCGGGGTGCGCCGCGAGTGGTACCGCGGCGACAACCTGGCCGAGCACAACACCCAGGACCCCTTGCCGCGTCTGCACCAGCAGCTGCTGGACCTGGGCAGCACGGAAGCCGAGCTGGCCGAGCTGGGCGAGCAGGCCCAAACTCTGGTGCAGGCCGACTACCAGCGCGCCCTGGCTGCCCCCAATCCGGACCCGGCCACCTTTGCCGACCACGAATTCGCGCCGCCGGCCGTAACCGAGGAAAGCGGCGAGCGGGCTCCCGCCGGGGCCGACAAGGCGCTGATGGTAGATGCCGCTCTGCACGCCGTGGATGATATTCTGCGCGAATTTCCGGAGGCTTTGTTCTACGGTCAGGATGTGGGCGGGGAGCTGGGGGGCGTGTTTCGCGAAGCAGCCCTGCTGGCCAAAAAGTACGGCGATACCCGTGTCTTCAATACCCCGATTCAGGAAGCCTACATCGTGGGATCCACGGCCGGCATGTCGGCGGTAGGAGCCAAGCCTATCGTCGAAATTCAGTTTGCCGACTACATCTGGCCCAGTCTGAACCAGCTGGTGGAAGAGCTCAGCAAATCGTGCTATTTGTCCAACGGCAAGTTTCCGGTGCAAAGCCTGATTCGGGTGCCCATTGGGGCCTATGGTGGCGGTGGGCCCTATCATTCGGGGTCCATCGAGAGTACGCTGCTCACCATTCGGGGCATAAAAGTGGTGTACCCGAGCAATGCCGCCGACATGAAAGGCCTGCTGCGCGCCGCCTTCCTGGACCCCAACCCCGTGGTGCTGCTGGAGCACAAAGGCTTGTACTGGAGCAAAGTGCCCGGCACCGAAGAGGCCAAAACCGTGGAGCCTGCTGCCGGCTACGTGATTCCGCTGGGCAAAGCAGCCATTGCGCAGCAAGCCGATGCCGAACAGCTGCGCCTGGGTGCTACCTGCGTGGTTATTACCTACGGCATGGGGGTGCATTGGGCCAAAACGGCTAGTCGGCAATTCGCCGGGCAGGTAGAAATCCTGGATTTGCGCACGCTCAATCCGCTCGATTTTGAGGCCGTGGAAGCCGCCGTACGCCGCCACGGCAAAGCTCTGGTACTCACCGAGGAGCCGCTGATGAACTCTTTCGCCGAGTCGTTGGCTGGCCGTATTCAGCGCAGCTGCTTCGCGCAGCTCGACGCACCAATATTCACGCTGGGAGCCGCCGATCTGCCCGCCATTGCCCTGAACGTGGAGCTGGAAAAGCAAATGCTGCCCAGCGCCGAGAAAGTAGCCGCCGCTTTGGCCGAGCTGCTGGAGTGGTAAAGAACGGGTTCGGAACTTCAATTTTCGTGTGTGTCAATATCGAGCCTTAGCGAGACATCTCGCGTGCCATGGTAATCTGATTGCCATGGCACGCGAGATGTCTCGCTAAGGCTCGATATTGACGTTCAAAGAAGATAAATATTCCCTGAGGCGCTACTGGCCACACAGCCTGGGTGAGGCAAGTCCTGCGCGTTGCTTAGAATGACAGGCAGAACAACGGTAATTCATTCATAAGCTCATTGCTAGAATGGATAGCCGATACCCAGGTTGAAAGCCGTTTGGTTGGGCGATTGACTAAAGCGGAAATTGGGCAGCACGAATTTATTGCCCGGCGCGGTAGGGTCATATACCTTGGTGGCTACGTCGAGACGTAGGATCAGGAAGGTGAAGTCGAAGCGGATGCCGATGCCGGAACCCACGGCCAGCTGCCGGTAAAACCGGTTCAGCCGAAACACGGCTTCCTCGCGGTTGCTCTCGTTTTGGAGCGTCCACACGTTGCCAAAATCTGTGAACAAGGCCCCGTTGATAAAGCTATAGAGCGGAAACCGGTATTCCAGGTTGCCTTCCAGCAGCACTTCGCCCGGCTGCTCCAGGTCGTAGTCGCGCACGGCCAGGCCGTTTTCTATGCGCGGCGAACCGTCGGCATTGAGCTTGTAGGTGGTGTAGGAGCCGCTGCCCAGGCGGCGCGGCCGCCAGGCCCGAATGCTGGAGCTACCGCCGGCGAAAAAATACTTGTCGTAGGGAATGCTGAACTGGCCGTCGGTTTTGGTCAGCGCGTGCGCTACGCCGCCATTGAGACGATACACGAAGAACGACTTTGGGCTCAGCTTGTGGTAGCGCCGAAAATCGCCGCTTATTTTGGCGAAGTCGTAGACGTTCAGGTTGATGCTGTTCTGGTAGAGCGAGCGGGTGAGGCCCCCAACCTCCACAAACAGGCGCAGGTAGCGGGCGTCGCGGGTTTGGGTGAAGTCGTTGGAGTTGAAGAGCGACGTGGCGTTGATGCTGGGCACGAACAGGTTGCCAAAGCTGCGAAACAGCGGTGAGCCCTGCGTGGTGAGCAGCTTCTGGAGCTCCGCCTCAAAGGTGGGGTCTTTGATGGGCGTATAAATCACGCTCAGATCGAAGGGCGTGAAAACGTACTGGTGGAAGGCAGAGCGCTGCCAGATATAATCGTAGGTAGCCTCCAGGTTGGTGCGCGTGTACTCGGGCCGCTGCACGTAGGTGTAGCTACCGCTGATGCGGGTTTTGGGGTTGTAGCGCGTCAGGAAGCGGTTGGTGCGCCACGGCACCAGAAACTGTGGCAATACTAAGTTGACGTTGGCTCCCAGCTGGGTCGTGAGCACGCTGCGGTCTTCAATGCGACTCAGCTGGCCTTCGAAGCCGCCCCGCAGGCCCAGCTCCAGCACTTCGGCCCCCCCGAAGATATTGCGCACCTTCAGCCGGAAATTCAGGAAGGGGCCCGGCAGCGCCGCCACGTAGGTGCCACCAAATTCGATGGTTTCCTGGTACTTCTTGGTGGGCGAGGCGTTGACGGTAGCTACCAGCTCGCCCCGAACACTGTCGCCGCTGGTAGGTCGCACTTTGTTGTAGCTCACCGTGTTGAAGCGGAACATATCCAGGTCGCTGAGCTGGCGCTGGGTGAGCAGCGTATTTTGCAGGCTATACCGCTCGCCGGGGCGCACCGTGAGCTTGCGGTCCAGTACTTTGGGGCTGATGCGGTGTTTGAAGGACAGGTAGTACACCGAGTCGCGCACGATGGTGTCGCGCTTCACGCCAAAGCGGGTCGTGCCCGCATCGGTAATAAAGCGCACGCGCCGCACGGTATACACCTGGTGCTGCTCGCCGGCGGCCGGGTTCGTAATAATGGTGCGCAGCCGCACGGTGGCGGGCGCAAAGCTTGTGTCGGCTTCCAGCGACACGTACTGCTGCCGAAAATCGTAGTAGCCCGCGTTCTTCAGCAGTGTTTCCAGGCGCGAGCGTTCCTGCCCGATAACCGACTCGTTGTAGCGGTCATTCACGCGCAGCAACGAGGCCGGCTGGCCCGCCAGCACCACCCGGGCCACTGCCGAGTCGGCAATGTCATAATCGAGCTGGGAGTAGTGGTACGGCTGGTTTTCGGTTACGCGGTAAGTTACCGTCACCCGGCGGTTGTGTACTGTGTCGGGGCCTTCAAAAATATGAACCAGGGAAAAGCGCCGGTCCACCACAGTGTCGGTGGCCGTGACGCCGCTGCGGAAAAAGCCCTCCGACTTCAGGAACGTCGCAATCTGCTCCACGGTCTTGGTCGTGAGGGTGGAGTCGTAGATAACCGGCGGCTCGCCCAGGCGCATAATGGCGTTGCCTTTGTCGAGGGCCAGCAGCAGGCGGCGGGTGCGCTTCTCGCGTCGTACCAGCAGCTTGCCTACTTTCACCGAGTCGGGGCGGGCGGCCTGGGTGCGCTCATCAAACTCGGTGCGGATGCGCTGCAGCTTGAGCTGCAGGCGCTGCTTATCATAAAAGCGGTTTCCGAGCTGGTAGATTGCTAGCTTTGGCAGCGGAAAGCGGCTGTTGGGCTGTTGCTGGTAGAGCGCCTCGATGCGGGCCGCATCGGCTTCTTGCACGCCTTCCAGGCGGATGCGGCTGAGCAACTTCTGGCGGGGCTCCAGCAGCCGCAGCGGCGAGCAGCCAGCCAGGAGCAGCAAGGCTCCGGCCAGCGCCGCGCGGGTCATCCATTCTACCGTAAGCCGCCCGTGGCGGTTGATAAACAAAGAATATGGTTTCAAAAGCAGTAGCGAAATACGTGCACGCGCTGCACCTGAAGAAATACCGGCTCCGCCACCAGGCCTTTCTGGTGGAAGGCGGTAAGAGTGTACAGGAGCTGCTAAGCTCCGGGCTTCAAACGGAACGGGTGTTCCTGACGGCTGAGTTTGCCGCAAAAATCCCGCCGCTGCCCGCGAAGGTACCGGTTGAAATCGTGACGGAAGAAGAATTAACCAAACTTGGCACGCTGGCCAACAACACCACGGCCCTGGCCATTGCCCGCCTGCCCGAGCCAACGGCCTTAGCGCCAGCACCCAACCGGCTGCTGCTGGCCCTCGATGAAGTGCGCGACCCCGGCAACCTGGGCACGCTCATTCGGCTGGCCGACTGGTATGGCCTGCACGGGGTGGTGTGCTCCGAAACCTGCGCCGACCCGTGGGCGCCCAAAACCATTGCCGCCACCATGGGGTCCTTCACCCGCGTGGCCATCTGGCAGCGCGAGCTGCCCGAGTGGCTCGATACGCTGCCCGCCGCGCTGCCGCGCTACGGCGCCCACCTCGAGGGCGACAATGTGCACCGTCTCGCGCTGCGGCCCGGCGGCGTGCTCATCATGGGTAGTGAGTCGCACGGGCCACGCCCCGAGGTGCTGGCCCGCCTCACCCAGCGGCTCTACATTCCCGGTGCCGGCGGGGCCGAAAGCCTGAACGTGGCGGTATCGGCCGCTATTCTGCTCGATAATTTTCATCGGGAGCTGTAGGAGCGGGGCCGGCGTTGCTTTTCCTCATCTGTCATCCTGAGCTTGCGAAGGACCTTCCTCTAATAAGTGCTACGTGTTCTTAAATGCGAAAAGCCCTTCACCACGCCATGGTAAAGGGCTTTTCTACGCTAGGACAAGCTTTCTCAGTTAGGAAAGGAAGGTCACGCCTCTTGATGCGCGGAATGCGCTGCTCAAGATGACCGGCGGGAAGGAGCTAACCCTGCCTTTAATCCAGAATAGAGATGCCGAAGCTGACGGACTGGGCCTGGGGGCCGCGGTTGTTCTTGAATAGCTCATTCATGTTGTATTTCACGAACAAGTCGATGCCGCGCACCCCGATGATGCCTTGCACGCCGTACTGGAATTCTTCCAGGTTGAAGCTGTTGCGGTCCTTGTCTTTGCGGGTGTTACCCTCGTTTTCGTACTTTATTTTGGAATGGCTGGCCAGGCGGTAGCCGGCGAAGCCGCCCGCGCCGATGCGAAACGCGTCGTGCCCGGTTTTGTCCTGGAAGTTGAGTTTGGCCATCAGGGGCAGGTTCAGCACGGTGGTAGCCAGCTTGCTTTTCTCCAGGCTTAGCTCGGGCTCATGCTGGATAAAGGTACGGGTATCGGCGGCCAGGATGCGGCGGTTGTTGTCAAACATGTAGTTGTTGAAGGCCAGCTCCGGCCCCAGCACCAGAAAGAAGGGGCTGCGCCGGCCGCCCACCCGGATATCATAGTGCCAGTTCAGGCTCAGGTAGCGCGAGCCGGTGGGTTTCAAGTCAAACTGCTCCTCGGCGAGGCTCGAGCGGTTGGCCAGCGCATTCAGGCCCAGGTCGAGGGAAAAGTTGCTGTGCACGGCGCGGCGGTCATGTTCTTCCCGCTTGCGGGCCCGGGCCGCGTTGCGAAGAGAGTCGCTGTTTTGCCGGGTGTCGCGGCCGATGTTAATCGATATTTCATCGTTAGTATCCTTATTCTCACCGTCTTTGCCGGGTTCCTTGGCGCTTTCTTTCACCGTCACGCTGAATACCTGCCCGAACTTGTAGCCCTTCACCGCCACTTTTTTCGCGCTAGGCTCCTCGTTGCGCACCGTCACCCTGATTTGCTCGGGAGCCTGGGTGCCGGGGCGCTCCTTGGCCGGATAAAACTCCATCGTGACGGAGCTGTTATTCGCGTTTTTGCTGGCTACTTCGGCCTGTCGAATGTATTTATCGAGCAGCGCCATCAGCGTGTCGAGGCGGTAGGTGCGGAGCTCACGCAGCTGCTCCTTATTTTTGGTGTGCAGCGTCATGGTGGCCTGGTTTGGCAGTTTCACCACGATGGTATCGTCGTTGGAAGCCGGTGTGGTGGCTGCCTGGGTGCGGCAAGGCGCGGCCAGTACTGTCAGCAGCAGTACCGCCAGCAGTGAGGAAAGACGTTTCATGATAGTAGGAAGTTGAAATCTTAGAGTTGAATGACTTTGGTGGCCGAGTGATTGAACACATTGACCTGAACCGTTACCGTTTCCGGTAAATCGACTTTGGGAATACCCACGCGGCCCTCTTTCACCGCCGACTTCGCTTTGTGAAACAGGTTCTTGAGGTGCGAGTGCGACTCATACAGCTGCGGCGCGTCCACGGCAGCTACGGCAGGTGCCGCCTCCGGGCCCCGGTGTACTTCCACTTCAATAGCGCCTGCCTGGGCCGCTGATGGCAGCGGCGGTACCACGGCGGCTACGGCCGGTGCTGCGGGGCGCTCCGGACGCGCCGTAGCAGCAGAGGAAGCAGCAGCCATAGCCAGGGTAGCTACCGAAGCCGGGGTAGTGGCTTTCGTCGGGTGGCTATTGAGGTGAGCCGTTCGTGCCGGTTTCGGCTCCGGCGAGATGATGCCGGCAACGAGCGGCTCTTGTTTGCTGGCAGCAACTGCAGGTGCTGGAGCAGGCATGGCCGAAGGCGCTTTTTTCGGGCTGGCAACCTGGGCTACTGAAGGGCTAGATGAAAACCCGTTGTCGGCGGTTGCCTGGGTCCCAGCGGGATTTTTTGGGGTGCCGACCGCCGTTGGCTGCTGGTTGCGCGAAGGCTTCAGCGGACTGCTGGTAGCCAGCGTGCCGGTGGTAGGCGCGAAAGCCGGAGTGTGCAACAGCCAGGCGCCGCCCGCCACAATCAGCAGCGCTACCATGGCCGCTGCGGCATAGAGCCACATGGCCGGGCGCTTGCGGGCGGGCTGAATTTCGGCTTCCAGCTGCTCCCAGAGGTAGGCCGGGGGCGTAGGAGCGTGGTGCTGCAGCTGGTTGCGAAACAGCTTGTCAATATCTTCCGGTTGCATAATATTCTTTCGGTGAGGAAGTGGAAGCGCTCATGCTGGCGGCTGCCAGGCGGCGCTGCAGCATGGCGCGGGCCTTGCTGAGCTGCGATTTGGAAGTGCCCTCCGAGATGCCCAGCAGCTCGGCAATTTCGGGGTGGGAAAAGCCTTCCAGGGCGTAGAGGTTAAAGACAGTACGGTAGCCGGCGGGCAGGTCGGCCAGCAGCGCCAGCAAATCGGCCGTATTCAGCTGGCTCTCGGCGTCGGCGGGGGTTACAGCTAAATCGGTGTGCGAGTCGTCGATGGCCAGGTGCAGGGGCTCTTTGCGCCGCAGCTGGCCCAGGGCTTCGTTCACCATGATACGGCGAATCCAACCCTCAAAGCTGCCCTCGTGCCGGTACTGGTCCAGGGCCCGGAACACTTTGGCAAACCCGCCCAGCATCGCCTCCTCCGCATCTTCGCGGCGGCGCAGATACCGGATGCATACACCCAGCATCATGCCCGCAAACCGCTCGTAGAGCAGTTTCTGGGCGCGGCCATTGCCTTGGCGGCACGCGGCGATGAGGTCGGCGTCAGTCACGGGTAGAAGGTAAGGTTTTCGGCAGATGTAAGGCGTTTGGGGAGGTAGATGCAACCTATTGGGCGGCGGTTGCCTCTGGGATACTTATTCTGTATGATTTTTTGCGGAAGAGAAGTGTATTTTGAAATATATATTTGTATATCAGTAAGTTATTGATTCGTAGAAGCGTGTTTCACGACCAATTACAGGACATCTATGTAGCCTGCCAGCCAGGCTGTGTAGACAGTGACCGAAAACAGCTGTTTGGGTCTGTGCAGCATGACGTTTCTTCTGTTTACTGTCCACACTAGCTGGTAGATATAAAAACTGCTTTCAGAAAAAAAGCGACTCTGCCGGAGTCGCTTTTTTTCTGAAAGTATAGGCAGCAGCCTTAATAATTGCCCACCGACAGCATCACCAACGTGCAGGCTTCCTCGGTGCGGATGCCGCGCTCCTGGGCCAAGCGCTCCAGCTCCTCGTTTTCGGTGCCGGGGTTGAAGATGATCCGCTTGGGCTGCAGGTCCAGAATATAGTCGTACCAGGCGGGCTGGTTTTGCGGGCCCACGTAGAGCGTCACAGTATCAATGTCGCCTTCCTCGGGCCGGTCGGTGTGAATATCGAGGCCGGCTACCTGGCCCTTGCGGATGCCCACGGGCACCACGTGGTGGCCGTGCTGCTTGAGCTGGTGCACGGCGCGGTAGGAGTAGCGGGCCGGATTATCGCTGGCCCCGAGAACGAGAGTCTTTTTCATAAGATGATGCGGTAGAACTGTTTGCCTGCGCAAAACAGAAAATATGGGTACGGACCAGAAGCGAAGTCAATCCTTCGGACCATCCACAACCAACAAACGATTATTTCCCGGAAAAGGTGGCTACTACGGCTGCTACTGCCTCCGCGCACCGTTCGCCATCCATGGCCGCCGACACGATGCCGCCGGCAAAACCGGCGCCTTCGCCACAGGGAAACAGCCCGGTGGTTTCGGGGTGCTGCAGCGTGGCCGGGTCGCGCGGAATGCGCACCGGGGCCGAGGTGCGGCTTTCTACGCCCACAATCTGGGCCGCGTTGGTGGCGTAGCCGGGGATTTTGCGCCCAAAGTTCTCGAAGCCCTGGCGCAGCCGCTCGGCCAGACCCGCGCCCAGCACCTGGTCCATATTCACCGACACCAGGCCGGGTTGGTAAGACGTTTCGAGCAAGTCGGACGATACTTTTCCTTTCAGGAAGTCGCCGAGGCGCTGGGCCGGGGCCAGCTGGGTGTTGCCGGCCAGGGCGCAGGCGCGCTGCTCCACTTCCTGCTGCAACTGCAGGCCAGCCAGCGGGCCGTAACGCTTCAGGTCCATGTCCTCCAGCTCAATAGCCGTTACAATGCCCGAGTTGGCGTAGCGCGAGTCGCGGCGGCTGGGGCTCATCCCGTTCACCACCACCTCGCCGGGCGCCGTGGCAGCCGGCACAATGAAGCCGCCCGGGCACATGCAGAACGAAAACACGCCCCGCTGCTTGCCCTGCCACTGTGTTTGGTGCACCAGCGAGTAGGAGGCTGCCGGCAGCGGGCCCCGGTCGGCGCGGCGGTACTGGGCCTGGTCGATGAGCTCCTGCTGGTGCTCGACGCGCACGCCCAGGGCAAAGGGCTTGGCCTCGATGCGCACCCCGCGCCGGTGCAGCAGCTCGTAGATGTCGCGGGCTGAGTGGCCGGTGGCCAGAATAACGGCGTCGGCCTCCAGGGCCTCGCCCGTAGCTGTAACCACGCCGCGCAGGTGATTGTGGTCCAGCATCAATTCCGTCACCCGCGTCTCGAAGCGTACTTCGCCGCCGGCCTGCCGAATCGATTCGCGCAGGGCCGCCACCACGCCGGGCAGCTTATTGGTGCCGATGTGGGGATGGGCGTCCACCAGAATATCGGGGGTAGCGCCGTGCTGCACCAGCAGCTTAAGGATGCGCTGAATGTCGCCGCGCTTGGTGGAGCGGGTGTAGAGCTTGCCGTCGGAATACGTGCCCGCGCCGCCTTCGCCGAAGCAGTAGTTGGAGTCGGGATTCACGATGTGCTCCTTGTTGAGGGCGGCCAGGTCGCGGCGGCGGGTACGCACGTCCTTGCCGCGCTCCAGCACAATGGGCCTGATACCCAGCTCGATGGCTCGTAGCGCCGCGAACAGGCCCGCCGGACCCGCGCCCACGATGAGCACCGTGCGCCGCGCCCGGCACACATCGGGATACTGAAACCAGGGGCCAAATAAGTCGGCCGGGGGCGGGGTGCGCCAGATATCGGCCCGCAGGCGCACGAGCGGCTGTCGGCCCCGGGCATCGATGGAGCGCTTACGCAGGTGGACAAAGTCGGCGTCGCCGGGCTGCAGCCCGGCGGCGGCCAGCAGGGCGCGGTAGCGCGCATATTCGTCGTAGGCTACTTCGGGGGGAAGCAGGGCCTCAATTTCCTGTTTTTCGGACATAATGGGTGAAAGGTGTTTAGCCTTTAGACCTTGGTAAAAGGAGCTTTTTGTGGCGCAAAGATACGGAAGTTCGTTGCTCCCCATCGGTCATCCTGAGCCGGCGAAGGATCTTCCTCTGTTAGTGGCAAACGTACAGCAACGCCCAAAATCCCTGTACTGCCGGCGCAGTACAGGGATTTTGGGCGTTGGCAAGAGCTGAAGTGGGGCAGGTGAGGAAGGTCCTTCGCTGTGCTTCGCGCCATTCAGGATGACAGACGGAAAGGGTAGAAGACCGCCCTTACTCGGTCATAATCCGCACGGGACGCTTCTGGGCATCGATGGCGACGAACGTAAACAGGCCCGTGACGGCCTTGGTGCGCTCCTCAGAATACATCTGTTCCACGAACAAATCGACGCGCACCTGCAGGCTGGTGTTGCCCACGCGCACCACGTTGCCGATCAGCTCGACGAGCGTGCCACCGGGAATGGGGTGGGTGAAATCGACTTTGTCGGACGATACGGTTACCATCTTGAGGCGGCTGAAGCGGGTGGCCGTGATGAAGGCTACCTCGTCCATCATGTGCAGCGTAGTGCCGCCAAAGAGCGTGTCGTAGTGGTTGGTGGTGTTGGGGAATACCGCTTTGAAAATACGGGTTTCGGCGCGGGCAATCTTCTCGTCGAGAGCAAGCATGGAAGGGAGGAAAAGGAGGAAAGAAACATCCGTTGCTGATTTCCGGCTCCCACGCACTACCCCAACCGTCGGGAGGAAACGCGGCTGCCCAGCGCCGACGCCCAAACGCGCCCGCGCCAACAAACACCCCACTCGTACCCGACAAGAGCCTCATAGCGCGAAGGCAACCTTATCCAATCGGCGCAAGGCAGGTCTCCTGACTTATACCAGTTTCACCGCCCTTCTCCCTCCGGTTTCGGGCCGGAAGAATGGGCTGTAGCGTGGTGAAAACCAACTCGGTACTTACAGTAGCGCGTCTGTCCGGGATTCGCACCCGGTTCCCTATTAATCCCGGTATTACCCGGAAACCTTGTGCCGTCTGACCGAAATCAAACCAAGAACAACTGCGCCAAAGGTAGGAGTTTCGGCGTGGGCCGCTACCTTGGCGGCTAGTAGCAGGGCGCACTGTATCGGTGGCGCAGCTACTAGCCGCTCGTTCATCCTGGTGCTGTCTATGTCCTCCCAACTTTCTGCCGCGCCGCCCGCCCGCAGCATGGCTTCCCGCATCCGGTCCATCGTCAGCGGCTCCATCGGCAACCTGGTGGAGTGGTACGACTGGTACGTGTACTCGGCCTTCTCTCTGTATTTCGCCCCGGCTTTCTTTCCTAAAGGCGACCTGACGGCCCAGCTCCTCAACTCGGCGGCCGTGTTTGCCGTGGGCTTTCTGATGCGGCCCCTGGGTGGGTGGCTGATGGGTATCTACGCCGACCGCCAGGGCCGCAAGGCGGCCCTGGTCGCCTCGGTGCTACTGATGTGCGGCGGCTCGCTGCTGATTGCCCTCACGCCCGGCTACGACCAGATTGGGGTGGCCGCCCCGGTGCTGCTGGTGCTGGCCCGCCTGCTGCAGGGCCTGAGCGTGGGCGGCGAGTATGGCACCTCGGCCACCTACCTCAGCGAAATGGCCGACCAGAAAAACCGGGGCTTCTTTTCCAGCTTTCAGTACGTGACGCTGCTGGCCGGGCAGCTGCTGGCCCTGTCGGTGCAGCTGGGGCTGCAGCGGGTACTGAGCGAGCCGGAAATGTACGCCTGGGGCTGGCGCGTGCCGTTCGGGCTGGGCGCGGGGGCCGCGCTGGTAGCCTTGTATCTGCGCCGCCACATGGAGGAAACGGACTCGTTTGTGCGGCAGGAACAGCAGGCCGCTACCGACCTTACTACTGCTTCTGCTGCCCCCGGCAAGCTGCGCCTGCTGTTGCGCTACCCGCGCGAAATCCTGACCGTGGTGGGCCTCACGCTGGGTGGCACCATCGTTTTCTACACCTTCACGACCTACGCCCAGAAGTTTCTGGTCAACACGGCCGGCTTCAGCAAAGCTCAGGCCTCGCTGGTTTCCTTCCTGATGCTGGCCTTTGCGCTGGTGCTGCAGCCGCTGTTCGGGGCGGTGTCAGATAGGGTAGGGCGGCGGCCGGTGCTACTGTTTTTCGGCATCGGAGCCACGCTGAGCACCGTGCCGCTGCTCACGCTGCTGGGCCGCGCCGACAATGAGTGGACGGCGCTGGGCTTGCTGGCCGTGGCTATGCTTATCATGAGCGGCTACACCTCGATTAATGCCGTGGTGAAGGCCGAGCTGTTTCCTACGGCCATCCGGGCCCTGGGCGTGGGGCTGCCCTATGCCCTCACGGTAGCTCTATTCGGCGGCACGGCCGAATACATTGCTTTGCAAGCCAAGCAGTTGGATGTCGAGTCGTGGTACTATTGGTATGTCACGCTGTGCGCGGCTATTTCTCTGCTGGTCTACTGGCGTATGCCCGACACCCAGAAGATTAGCCGGATGGACGGGTGAGCCAGTCTATTTCGCCGGTAGTATCTGCCCGGTTGTGAGGTAGCCGGTTTGCAGAGAGTCGGTTTGAGACAGCACGGAATGCTCCAGGGCCTTTGGCTCACTGGGGTAAGCCACGCAGAAGCCACGCAGCGGTTCCCATGACTTGCTCGTGCGCCCGGAATAGCCCAGCCGCTGGCCCGCCCCAACATACTGACCTATCTGCACAGCCGCTCCATTTTGGCGCAGGTGGTTGTACCAGGCATACGTGCCATCCTCGTGGAAAATTACTATCCAGTTAGAATCCTTGTAGTTGACTCGCCGGCTGCCTTTATTCGAGTCCTGCTTGATGTTGGCTACCATACCCGCCCGTGCGGCCCGTGCGGGCGGGCTTCCGGGCAGGGCAAACCTGATTGGCATCTGCCCGCTTTTCGGCCTCTTGTGCGTAGCGGGGTAGAGTATGGTGCTGGGCTGGGAAGGCGCAAAAGGCAGGCGGTACACAAACGTGGTGTCGGGTAGCCGGCCATTGCAGATACCCATCTGGTCATCGAAGGTATACTGAAAGGAAAAGCCGGGGCCGGTAGGCGTGAGGTGGGCCAACACGCGGGGCTTTTTGGTCGGAAAAACCACGATTTTGGCCGGTAAGCTAACGTCGCTCACCATCTTTACCAGCGTGGCGTTGAGAAAGGCGGTAGCGGGGACAAATCCTGTGTTGTGCGCTGTACTAGCTACGCGGCCGTCGCGGTAGCTTACCCTATCAACCACCATCAGCTGCTGCTGCTAGGCTTTGCCGGAAAAAGGGTTCAGCAACAGCAGCAGGCCGGTAATCCAGTAGAATCATCTCATCGGGTAGCTATAGTAGTTGGCCCGAAGAAACAGCATTGCCGGGCACCAACCTAGCCATTTTCACAAGTCGCCGGGTCCGCGGCAACCGCGCCCGAACCGCGGTGCAGCAGGCCATTCGCTTCGGGCGGAAACCTCAGACCGCCGCAGGGCACGAGTATACCTTGTCCTGACTTCGACTACCTCAGCGGCAGTGCTCCTTGATGATGCGCTTCAGTTCTTTCTCGCCCACGGCCGCGTCGCCCCAGCGCAGGGCCTGCTTCAACGACTCGCAGGCGCCGGGGTCTTCCAGCTTGATCTGGGCAATGCCGATCATGCGGTGAAACTGGCCTTTGTCGAGAAAATCGGCCATTTCCAGGCATTTGCTGTAGTCGGCCACGGCTTCTTTCAGGCTGCCCTGCTGCTCGTAGGCCAGGCCGCGCGCGGCATAGGCGTCCAGGTAGCGCGCATTGACGCGCAGGGCCTGGCTGTAGGCGGCCACGGCCCGGCCATAGTCCTGGCGGGCGTAGGCCAACTGCCCCAGACCCAGATACACCACCGAATCCGTGGCATTCAGCGTCAGGGCCTTTTTCAGGTGTTGCCGGGCTTTGGCACTATCCTGCAGGGCCAGGTAGGTCGAGCCCAGTGTCCGGTAGGCCGCTGCATTATTGGGGTCGAGCTTGAGCACCTGCTGGTAGGAGGCCAGTACGCCGGCGTGTTCGCCCAGTTTTTCCTGCAAGTCGGCCAGGCGGGTATAGTACGTCAGCGCACCCCGGTTTTTGGGGTCATGCTGCTGACCCAGCTCAAAATACCGCTCGGCCTCGGCCGGCGTGCCGCGCCGGCTCAGGTAGGCGCTAAAGCCGTAATACACGTTGGCACTGGCCGAGTCGAGCAGCCACGCCTGGTTGTAAGCCTGCAGCGCCTGCCCGAATTTCTCCTGGTAAAAGGCCCCCCAGCCCGCATCGACGTACGTTTCGGAAGCGGCGGCGCGGGTTTTATATTTCTTCAGAGCCTGGGCCACGAACTCCTGGTCGGCTTGGCGCTGCGCCGCCGTATGGGGCCGACCGGCGTAGCGCGGCTTTTCGACCGCGTCTCTGTTCTGGGCGTGGGTGAGCCGGGGAGTGGCAAGGCAAAAAAGCATCAGAACGAGTAGTGCCTTTCTCATAGGAAGCGCGACTGGAAGGGGAGAAGTACCCGCCTACTACGTTCGTGCCCGTAGCAGGATACTAGTTGCGCCGGTTTTCCCGTCTGGGATTATTCCGTCGGGCTGATTGAAGCCCAGCGGCTGGTTCTACCGGCAGTTACTTTTCATCAGACGGCGAATTTCCTTTTCTGCGGCGGGCGTTGCGACCAACGACCCGGTCGGCGCCACGCTTCACAGGCGCCGACCGGGTCGTTGGTCTTTAGCCGAGCCTGTGCTATAAGGTCGTAGAACTGGGGCTTGTCGTGGGACGGTACCAGTCCCAGGCACGTTTGCCAGTCGGCTATGGCTGCCCCGTGATTTCCGGTATCAGAGTAGACCAGCGCCCGATTGGCGTAGGCGCTGATGTAGTGCGCGTTGATGCTGATGGCCTGCGTGAAGTCGGCCACGGCCTGCGAGTAGCATTTCTGCCCGTAGCGCACCCAGCCCCGGTTCAGGTAGGACACTGAATCCTGCGGGTTCAGGGCCACGGCCCGGCTGAGGTAATGGCTGGCGCGGGCTGTGTCCTGCTGCTGCATATACCAAAAGCCCATTCGGCCGTTGGCAAACGTGTTATTGGCATCCAGGGCCAGTATCTGCTCGTTGGTAGCAATGGCCCCGGCGTAGTCGCGGCGCAACGACTGCCCGTAGGCCAGGCTGGCGTAGTACTCCAGCAGCGCCACGTGGCCGGTATCGTGCCGCCGGGCCATCTGTTCGTACTGGGTGGCTTCGGCCGGCCGGCTCGCCTGGCGCAGGTAGGCGCTGAAGCCGTAGTAGACGCCAGCCGCCGTCGAATCCAGCAGCCATGCCTGGTTGAAGCACTTGATGGCCGTAGGAGGGTGGCCGGTAGCCAGATAGTGCCAGCCAAAAGTAACGTGGGCGCGGGCGGCGGCCTGAGGATTGCCATAGCGTTGCACCGCTTCCGCCACGAACTGCTTGTCGGCCTCCAACTGCTGCGGAGACTTGAGAAGCCCGCCGTAGCGGGGCCGCTCATTAATGTAATTCGGCGCACGCAGCGCATCACTTTGCGCGTAGCGGGGTGCCGTGCCACTCCGGGTCTGCGCCCCGGCCGTTGAGCAGCTAAACAGTCCCAAGACCAGAATACTATATATTTTTAGCATAGTGTATAGTATTGATTCAGCGAGAAATAGAAGCTGTTTGGAAAGTCAAAAGAACGTCATGCTGATTACGGTTGGCGACTTTCTAAACAGCTTCGCTAGCTGCGGGCTTCTTCTAAGATGCTTTCCACCCAATTTTTACCCCAGTCCTCTAACTCCTGCGCGGTCCAGAGCTGGGGGTAGAAAATGCGTTTCTGGAACTTGGGAGGCAGGTACTGCTTCCAGTTGGTGCCGCCCGTAGCGGCCAGGGCCGTAGGGTCGCGCTCCAGATACCGCACCGCCGACTTAAAGTGCATCAGGGGCCAGTTGATGTTCACGTTGGAATCGAGCAGCTTGAGCTGGCGCAACAGGCGCGGGTGCTGGCGGTCAGCTTCGGGCAGGCGCTGCACCACGGTCCACACGTTGCGGTCCTGGTAGTGGGTGGCGTGCTGGCTGAGCTGCTGGGTGTATTTCTTCTCGAACTGAATCAGGGTGAGGGCTTTGGCGCCGGTTTCTTGGATGGTGGCCCCGGCTTTCCAGTAGATGCAGCCCATCAGCTCGTCGTGGGCGGCGGCTTCGCCCAGCAGGCGCCGCTTCTCCTTATTGAGCAGGTTGTCGAGTGAGGTCGAGGCAATTTCAATCATGCGGTACTGCACGCTCTGGAAGCCCGAGGCGGGCATCAGGGCCATGCGAAACTGCAGAAACTGGTTCTTGTCCATGCCGTCGACCATCACGTCGAACGAGTCAATCAGATTCTCGAAGTAGCGGTTGATGCGGCCCAGGCGCAGCACCAGCTCGCCCACCGTGGGCTCGCGCAGCTGCCCGATCTGCTCGTATTCGCAGAGGCAGAGCTTGAAGTAGAGCTCCGTAATCTGGTGGTACATGATGAAAATCCGCTCGTCGGGAATCTGGGTGAGCGGGCGCTGAAGCGAGAGCAGCGTATCGAGCTCGATGTAGTCCCAGTAATTGACGTAGTCGGCGTAATACAGGCCTTCGAGGTAGGCGGCCAAATCCTGGCCGTCTGGCGCGTATTTCTGCTGCAACAGGCGCAGCTGTGCCAGTACGGCCGGCGAAAATTCGTCTTGGGTGGAAGACATGGAAAGGGTGGTTTGGGGCGGGTGAGGGAGGCCGTGTGGGTGGCAACGGCCGCACAAGGAACAAAAAAGCCACCGAATACGCCAAGTGCAGGCAACCCCCGGCGGTCGGCCGGCATCTACCGGGCTACGAGTTGACCGGCCGGTACGCCAGCTGCAAATCCGGCTGGTTGGTATCCGGCCGGAAACCCCTACTTTTAGCCCACTTATGGCCGAAAAGAGCAGTATTTTTGATATGATAGGTCCCGTGATGATTGGGCCCAGCAGCTCCCACACGGCGGGCGTGGTGCGTATTGCCAGCGCCGCCATCCGCATTCTGGGCTCCTTGCCCACGCATGCTACCATCACGTTCTACAACTCCTTTGCCCGCACCTACGAGGGGCACGGCTCCGACCGCGCCATCGTGGCCGGGCTGCTGGGCATGGCCACCGACGACAAGCGCATCCGCGAAGCCTTCGACCACGCCGCCGCGGCGGGCCTGGAATACACGTTTCAAAGCGTCGGCAACGCCTCAACGATGCACCCCAACACCATCCGGTTGCAGCTACGCGACGAGCGCACGGGCCACGGCGTGGAGGTAATCGGGCAGAGCCGGGGCGGCGGCGTTATCCGCATCGTGGAAGTCGACGGGTTTCCGTCCGACTTCTCGGCTTCCCTGCACACGCTCATCGTGGACGCCGACGACCGCACGGGCTCCATTGCCTTCATTGCTTCCGTCATTGCCCACGACGACTGCAACATTGCCACCATGTTCGTTTCGCGCAAAGGCAAGAACGACGCGGCCCGGCAGTTTATCGAAATCGACTCGGGCATCAAGGATATTACGCTGGCCTACCTGCGCCAGCTCAGCTGGGTGCACCGGGTGATCTATATTCCCAATATTGAATAATTACATTTGCTCCCGAAATTCCAAGCTACCCGCTGAAGCCATGAAAACACTTCGTACCCAGTTTTTGCACCAGTTGGCCACGTCGGGCATCGGGGCCGTGCTGCTGAGCGCCGCCGCGCTGCCGGCTGTGGCCCAGACCGCGCCGCCCGCCCAGCCCCCGGCCGGCACGCTGCCAGCGGCCGCCCCCAGCGGCCCCTACACGCTGCAGCGGGCCATTGATGTGGCGCTGCAGAATAACCTGACCATCCGGCAGCAGCAGCTCACCACCGAAAACACCAATCTGGTGCTGCGTCAGAGCCGGGCGGCGCTGCTGCCCTCGGCCAACGCCAGCGCCACCCAAAACTGGAACTACGGTACCAGCGTCGATCCGCTCACGTTCCAGTTTCAGGACCAGACCATCCGGACCAACAACTTCTCGCTTAATTCCCAGGTCACGCTGTTTTCGGGCTTCCAGCTGCGCAACACCATCAAGCGCAACCAGCTCGATTACCAGGCTGGCCTGAGCGACATTGAGAAGTCGCGCAACGACATTGCCCTGAACGTAGCCTCGTCGTACCTGCAGCTGGTGCTGGCCCAGGAAATCGTGCGGGCCAACGATACGCGCGTGAATACCAGCCAGCAGCAGGTGGGCCGAGCCCAGAAGCTGCTGAAAGCCGGCAGCGTGGCCGAAAGCAACGTGCTCGACAGTCAGGCCCAGCTGGCCTCCGACGAGCTGAACGTTATTACGGCCCAGAATCAGGTGGCTTTCTACAAGCTGCAGCTGGCCCAGCTGCTGAACCTGAGCTCGGCCACCGGCTTCGAAATTGAGGTGCCCGCCCTGCCCGACCCGGATGATGTGGTGCTGCTCACGGCCGACCCCGACGGCACTTACCAGACGGCTCAGGGTATTATGCCGGAGGTGAAAGCCGCCGAGCTGCGGGTGCAAAGCTCGCTGCGCACCGTAGAAATAGCGCGGGGTGCCTACTATCCGCGCTTCACGTTTGGGGGCGGCCTGTTCTCGGGCTATTCCTCGTCGCGCACCACGCCAGTGTTTACCGGCGAGCTGGAGGAAGCCGGGCAGTTTCCCCTGTTCCTGATTGATCCGGTGACCAAGCAGCGCACGCTGGTGCCGAATACCTTCGCCGTTGCGCTGCAGCCCGGCTTCAAAAGCCTGCCCGAAGGATTCTTCAACCAGGTGAAAAACAACTACGGCAAGCAGCTGCAGTTCACGCTGAACGTTCCGATTCTCAACGGCTTTCAGGTGCGCACCAACGTGCAGCGCTCCGAAATCGGGGTGAAGCAGAACGAATTGCGCGCCGAACAGACGCGCTTGCAGCTGCGCCAGAGCATTCAGCAGGCCTACGCCGATGCCATTGCCGCCCAGCGCCGCTACTCGGCCGCCAAGCGCCAGACCGAAGCCCTGACCACAGCCTACCGCAACGCGGAAATCCGCTTCAACAACGGCCTGCTGAATGGCACGGATTTCAACATCGCCAAAAACAACCTCTACGGGGCCGAATCGAGCATGATTCAGGCCAAATACGAGTTTATCTTCCGGCGCAAAGTGCTGGACTTTTATGAAGGTCGTGGCCTCAGTTTGTAACGCCTGACCTGTGGAGCGAAAGCCAGTAGCGCGAATATTTGCTTCGCGCTACTGGCTTCCTGCTTTTTTTGCCCCAACTTTCCACCGTTTCGCCCCAACCCTACCGTCGATCCGCCTTTCTATCGAACATGAAAAACAACCGCTTACTGTACATTTTATTGGCAGTCGTCATCCTGATGGTGGCCGGCTTTGTGGTAGCCAAAAAACAAGGCTGGGTGGGCCAGCCCGCCGGCACGGAGGTAATGACGGCTAAGGCCGCGCCCACGACCATTGTGGAGAAAGTGAGTGCCTCGGGAAAGATTCAGCCCGAAACCGAAGTGAAAATCTCGCCCGACGTATCCGGCGAAATAACGGAGCTGTATGTCGCCGAGGGCGACTCCGTGAAAAAAGGCCAGCTGCTGCTCCGCATCCGGCCCGATAACTACCAGGCGATGGTGAACATGCAGTCGGCGACGGTGGGCACCCAGCGGGCCAACGTGGGCCAGACCCAGGCCCGCCTGCAGCAGCTGATGGCCAATGCCCGCCAAACCGAGCTGACCTACCGCCGGACGGCCTCGCTCTACAAGCAAAAGGTGATTTCGCAGGCCGATTTTGAAGCCAGCAAAGCCGCCTATGAAGCGTCGCAGGAGGAAATCAACAGCGCCCGCCAGAGCATCAAGGCCGCGCAGAGCAACGTGGCCAGCGCCCAGGCCAGCCTGGAAGAAGCGCGCAAAAACCTGAACAAAACCACGATTTACGCGCCCGTAAGCGGCACGGTGAGCAAGCTCAACGTGAAGAAGGGCGAGCGGGTAGTGGGTACCACCCAAATGGCCGGCACCGAAATCATGCGTATCGCCAACCTCAACTCGATGGAGGTACGGGTGAGCGTGAATGAAAACGACATCATCAACGTGGACCTCGGCGACTCGGTGGAAGTGGAAGTGGACAGCTACGCCAGCAAGGATGAGAAGTTCCGGGGCCTGGTGACCAGCATTGCCAACACGGCCAAAGACGCTCTCACGGCCGAGGCCGTAACGGAGTTCGAGGTGCGCATTCGTCTGCTGCCCGAATCGTACCGTCATTTGGTGCGCACCGTGAAAGGCCGCTCCATCGTGCCTTTCCGTCCCGGCATGACGGCCTCCGTGGACGTCATCACCGACCGGAAAAGCAACGTGATGAGCGTGCCGCTGGCCTCTGTAACCACCCGCTCCGACAGCGCCACCACGGAAGCCAGCACGGGCGGAAAGGGCATGGTGGAGCGGCGTGGCAGCTCGGCCCCGGCCGAAGCCACCGATAAGGCCGGACCTAAAACCGAGATTCAGGAGGTCGTGTTCGTGGTGCGCAACGGCAAGGCGGTGCTGACGCCCGTGAAAACCGGTATCAGCGACTTCTCCAATATCGAAATCAAGAGCGGGCTGCAGGCCGGGGATGAGGTCGTGAATGGCCCGTTCCGGGCCGTGGCCAAAACGCTGAAGGATGGGGGACTGGTAGTCGTGAAAGATGCCAAAACCATCAACAAGGCCGCCCTGGAGGAAGAGCCGGAAGCAGACAAGTAAGCCCATAACGCTGCCTGAGCTAACAGGCGCATTTTCGGCTAGTTGGGAGGCCAGGGGCGGTAAGCGCTTCTGGCCTCTCGTTTTTTTTGCCTAAACTCGGCTCCCTGACCTCACTATTTCCTTTCCCTGGTGGATAAAATAGCCATGCTTGGCGGCGGCTCCTGGGCTACCGCGCTAACCAAAATACTATCAGAAAACGGTGCCCGCGTCGACTGGTGGATGCGCAACAAAGACGACGTGCAGCACCTGCTCCGTACCCGCCACAACCGGCGCTACCTCTCGTCGGTGGCCTTCGACCTGAACCGCGTGTTTCCCGCCACCGACCTCGACGATGTGGTGCGGGAGGCCGACTGGCTGGTGCTGGCTGTGCCGGCGGCTTTCGTGCAAAGCACGCTGGAAAAGCTGGACCGCGACGCGCTGAAACACAAGCGCGTTATTTCGGCCATCAAAGGCATGGTGCCGGGCAAAAACGTGCTGGTGACCGACTACGTAGCCGAGCGGTTTCGGCTGCCGCGCGAGCAGATAGGCGTGGTGGCCGGACCGTGCCACGCCGAGGAAGTGGCCCTGGAAAAGCAGAGCTACCTCACCATCGGCTCGCCCAGCCTGACGCTGGCCGACGACTTCAGCCTGCTGCTACGCAACCGCTTCGTGAAGGCCCATGCCATGGAGGACCTCGACGGCATTGAGTACTTCGCCGTCATGAAAAATATCATTGCCCTGACCTGCGGCATTGCCCACGGCCTGGGCTACGGCGACAATTTTCAGGCGGTGCTGGTGAGTAATGCGGTGCAGGAGATGCGGCGCTTCGTGCACGCCATGAACCCGCAGCCCCGCGACCTGTCGGCCTCGGCCTACCTGGGCGACTTGCTGGTAACGGCCTACTCGCAGTTTTCGCGCAACCGCACTTTCGGCAGCATGATCGGGCGCGGCTACTCGGTGAAGTCGGCGCAGATGGAGATGAACATGGTGGCCGAAGGCTACTACGCCGTCAAGAGCATTCACGAACTCAACAAGAAGCTGAATGTGCACATGCCCATCACTTCGGCCGCGTATCATATTCTTTACGAGAAGATTTCGCCGGCCGTAGAGCTGGAGATTCTGAAGGAGAAGTTCAGGTAGATGCAGTGGGGGAAGAATTTGCTGCTGCTGGCAAACGGTTCAGCAATAGTATCGGTGGCTGTCATACTAGGGTGCCATTATGTAGTGCCTAAGCCGCCGTGGACGTATGACCAGGCTATTGGCTGGACCATTTATCCACCGCTTTCTGCACTGCCGCAGGCAATTCCTGCATCGGTAGGGCCTACCACACAGGAACATTATACCTATACGGGCCTGTTGTGGGGAGCTGGTATTGCATCGGTAGTTGCCCTGGTATGCTGGCTGTCCGGGCTTCTTTCACTGGTTTTTAGGCCCAACCAGGAAAAGGCGGCAAGTAGGCTCAAGATTGTAGTGCCGCTGCTGTTGGTGCCGTGCGCTATCCATCTGACGGGCATGGCAACCCAGTGGAAGGAGCCGCAGCAACAGAGCGAAGTCCTGGAGGAATATCTGTTGGAAAAGGAAACAGGTGGGCCTGACGAGATCTTAGAATCTGGCTCGTCAGCACAAATGCGGGAGGATTCCCTGACTAATCCCATGGAGTAGTTGGGGCCCCCGGATAAGAATGAACGCAGAGGCTCTGGTAACTTCCCCTCTTGGTGGAGCTACCGACAATACGAGTACAGCCAACCATTTTGTAGCTCATTTACGTTAGCTACTTCTAAAAACTGACACCTATGGGCACCTGGGGCTATTACAACTTCGATAACGACGCGGCGGCCGACTTCGCCGGAGATTTTCGCGACGACCACAGCGAGGCCATGCTCTACGAAGCCTTGGCTACCGCCGCCGAGGAAGAAGGCGCTTTGGAAGCTGCTGAAGCCAGTGAGGCCCTGGCCGCCGCCGAAATCGTGGCCGCCATTCTGGGCAAGCCCGCCAAAGACTTTCCCGCTGACCTGATTCCGGTAATTGTGAAGCTCGACGCGGCCGAGAGCGAAGACCTGCGCGAGCTGGCCACCGCCGCCGTAGAAGCCGTGGTCAGAAAGTCGGAGCTGCAGGAGCTGTGGGCCGGCAAGGACGACTACGCCAACTGGCAGCAGCTGCAGCACGACTTGCTCGAACGGTTGAAATAGCGTGCCTTGGCTTCTGCTTGCTCTGCTCACGGCGCTGTGCCTGGCTTTCTACAACTTTTTCATTAAGCTCGCCGCCGACCATATTCCGGCGGCGGTAGGCGCAGTAGTGTTACAGCTGGTAGCGGCGGCCCTGGGCGCGGTGTGGCTGCTGAAACTGAAGCTCCAGGGCCAGCCGCTGCCCATTACTACCAAAGGCCTGCTGCTGGCCACACTGGCCGGGCTGGGCGTGGGCGCCGCCGAAATTCTGACGTTTGTGGTATTCAGCCGGGGGGTGCCCTCATCGGTGGGGACGCCCGTCATTGTAGGCGGCTCGGTGCTGCTGACAGCTGTGCTGGGGCTGGTGGTGCTGCGCGAGGCACTGTCGTGGCCCCAGGCGCTGGGGCTGGTCAGCATCGTGGTGGGCATCGCACTGCTGGCGCGCGGCCACTAACTGGTGGCTTACGCCAATACTACCGCGTGCTGCGGCTGCCGCAATGCTTGCAGGCTGCGGCGCAAAGCGGCCCCCAGCTGGATATGATGACAGGCTACGTAGGTTCTAAGCAGGTCGCCCTTGTACACGAAAATCTTGGTATCGGGATACCAAGGCACGGTATCGTTGGGCGGGCAGAAGATGGTGAGCACCAACTCGTAGCCACTGCCGAACGTGAGGCTAAGGGCGGCCCCGTGGTGCTCGTTGTCTTGCCAGCCTCGTACGCTACGGGGCGCATAGTTCAGCAGCAGCGGCAAGCATTCCTGTAGTTGCGCCTGGGTTATTTGCTGGCAGGAAGTGGACAGCGTGCCAACCAGCAAAAGCTGCTTTTCAAGCTCGGTTTGAATCTTTTGGTTAAGCCGGTCTAGCTTTCGGACTTTTTTAAACTGTAACAATTTTTTCATATTCACCGCAGATGCTGGTCCAACCCCCTCGCTGAAAACTTCGGCTAGGTAGGTGCCCGTACAAAGGTCGAGCTTTCCTGATTCGTTCCAATGGCCGGATAATTATTAGCGCGATTGTTGTGGCACACGTCGGTACGCAGCAAACGGTGAGTGTCAGCGGGTGTTTAAAGCCGCGCTTATCCGAAAGCAAGTTTTTGTTTGTGAGTGACTTAAAAATATTTTTTGCGAGTCGGCGCAAGGAAAAAGCTATGTGGCCGGCCCATACGGGCACAACGAATCAGTGTGCGCGCAAGTGCTTTCAAGCCGCTTGGAATAGGAGTAGCTTCTGAAAATTTTGTTGTGCCCAGTAGTAGTGCTGTTCACTTGCCAAGGGTCTTCTTCGGCACCCTGCCTTGGGTTGGCGAAACAGGTGCAGTTCAGCGCAGGTAGAAGATCTTGTGGCAGAGCGCGCCACTCAACCCTCTTGTATCGCGAGTTACACTACTTCTAGTATCACTATAGGTGATATGCACAATGATGGAGAAAGTCAGCGAGTTATGCTTGTGATTTCCTTGTCTTCAGGTCCTGCTAAAGCCACTCATCGGCTGGCTGTGAGTGCCTTGTTTTTTCTGCAGGGCTTGTGTTTTGCCAGCTGGGCCGCCCGTATTCCAAGCATCCAGCAGAAAATGGGCTTGTCGGATGCGGAGCTGGGGGCGGTGCTATTTGCGCTGCCAGTAGGGCTGATGCTGTCTTTGCCGTTGTCGGGCTGGCTCGTGGCCACGCAGGGTAGCCGCCGAATTGCGCTTATTGGCGCTCTGTGCTACATTGGTACGCTGATCTGCATTGGTTGGGCCCAGAACCTGCCGCAATCGGTGGGCTTTCTATTTCTGTACGGAGTGGCCGGCAACCTGATGAATATTGCAGTAAACACCCAGGCCGTAGGAGTGGGGGCGCTTACCAACGCTCTATCATGGCCGCGTTTCACGGTGTTTGGAGTTTGGCGGGCTTTACCGGCGCGGCCATCGGCACTGTTATGCTGGGGCAGGGTTTCGATCCAGTGGCCCATTTCCTGTTGATCGGGGGCGTTGTTTTGCTCGGGCTGCTAGTGTGCTGGCCCTTTACGCTGCGCGAAGACCGAACCGCCGAAACCCGCGCCCCCATCTTTGCCCGCCCCGACAAAGCACTGCTCACCCTGGGCATTATTGCCTTCTGCTGCATGGTTTGTGAAGGAGCGATGTTCGATTGGAGCGGCATTTACTTTAAGAAAGTAGTGCTGGCCCAGGACGCCTGGGTGGGCGCGGGCTACACCGCTTTTATGGGCACCATGGCCGGTAGTCGCTTCGTGGCCGACCAGATAGTCCACCGGTTTGGAATGAAAAATGTGCTGCGACTCAGTGGAGTACTCACCGCTTCGGGGCTGCTGCTGGCTGTGCTGCTGCCCGCGCTGCCGATGGCTATTCTGGGATTCCTGCTCGTCGGCTTTGGCGTGTCGTCGGTGGTGCCGTTGGTATACAGCGCGGCGGGGCGGGCGTCTACCATGTCGCCGGGCGTGGCGCTGGCGGCCGTCTCTACGGTTGGCTTTCTGGGGTTCCTGATTGGCCCGCAGCTGATTGGGCTGGTAGCGGGCGTGGTGAGTCTGCGGCTGTCCTTTGCCATTATTGCCATTATGGGCCTGTGCATCACTATTGTAGCCAGCCGCGCTAAGGTGTAGTACTAGTTGCCGGGCCGGTAGAGTAAGCCAGTAGCTGTACAATCCTAGCGTAAGGTTGGTCGGGTCTTGGTTGAAATTAACGGGGTTTTTCTGCTACTGAGCGCAGACAAATTCGTGTGGAGTGAGGCCGCAGGCCGCTTGGCGCGGTTATAGGCTAGCAAAAAGGCTTATAAATGTTCGCTTAGCTCCTGCGTCGTTTGGCAATGAAAGAGCTGGGTGGTGGCTTCTTTGATGGTGCTGTTGATGCGTTCCACTTGGCCGTTGGTCCACGGGTGGGCTAGCTTGGTGAGGCGATGCTCCACACCCGTACTCACAACAGATGCGGTCAAAGCGGTGCCCGCCCGGCAGGAACTGATGCGCTTGCGGGGTGAACTGCACCCCGTTGTCAGTCAGAACGGTAGATACTAGACTTGTTCCTGAATTAGGAACCGATGCTAACATTCGGCTGTCATGCTCATCTGACGTCCGCTTGTCGAAGCATCTCTACCGCCATGTTAAGTAGTATTGCGGTAGAGATGCTTCGACAAGCTCAGCATGACGTTCTTTTTTCGTTTCGCTTTATTCAGGAACAACTCTACTTTATAAGGCAGCCTGTTGAGTACACGGCGCAGGAATTCGGCGGCGACCACGCGCTTGGCACAGGAATACAGCTCGGCGAAGGCCACCTTGCTCGTGCGGTCGATGGCCACAAAAATGCGTTTCAAGCATTTGGGCGGTACTGGCGGCCCTCTTCCGTCTGGACCTCAGCAATATCGACGGGCAGGTAGCCAATGGGGGAGTCCTTCTAAAATTCAATAAACCAGTGGTTTACTTAGTACGCGCCAGGGTGGTCAAATCCAGCTTCTCCAACTCCTCCCATACGCGATGCACGGGCAGGCCCATCACGTTAAAGTAAGAGCCTTCCAACTTGGTTACGGCCACCATGCCAATCCAATCCTGTGCGCCGTATGCTCCCGCCTTGTCCATGGGTAGATAGGTACGCACGTAAAACTTAATTTCTGCGGCGGAGAGGGCCCGGAAATACACGCGGGTCTGGTCGGAGAAAACCGTGCGCCGTCCGTCGCCGCCCAGCAGGCACACGCCGGTATACACGTCGTGGGCGCGGCCCTGCAAGCGGGTGAGCATGGCTACGGCTTCGGCCGCGTCGGCAGGTTTGTTGAGCACGTCATCGTCGAGGCACACGATGGTATCGGCCGTCAGCACCACTTCGTCGGGGGCCAGGTCGGCCCGGTAGGCGTCGGCCTTGTGCGCGGCCAGGTATTCGGCCACTTCGGCCCGGTGCAGGTGGGGCGGGTAGCTTTCGTCTACTTCCCGCAGGCGCACTTCGTAGGGTAGTCCCAGGTCGGTGAGCAGCTGCCGGCGGCGCGGCGAGTTAGAGGCCAGAATTAAACGGGGCATAGAAAGAATTGTCGTGTTCAGCGTCGCCGATGGAGGTGAAAAGGAATCCACCGATAGTTTTGGGGTAGAAAAACGTGGATTTGGGCGGCATTACGGCCCCCGAGTGGCATACGCGCTCCACTTCTTCCATCGTTACTTCATTCACGATAAGGGCGGCGCGGGCCTCCTGGCGGTCTACGCGGGTGAGGCACTCGGAGAAAGTACGCACGTACGCAACCCCCGGCCACGTCCGCTGCGCATCGGGGCCAATGATGCCCAACGCCTTTTCCAGCACGAAGAAATGGAGCACCGTGAGGTCCAGGGCCTTTACTTCGGATGTCGTATCCCAGTCGAGCTGCTCGTGGGCGGCGGGCCGCAGGCGCAGCTTGTAGGCCTGCCCCCCGATATACAGACCAAACGCCCATTGCTTACCCGCAATCAACTCGGGCAAACCGTAGGCATCCTCCTGCGGCAGCACGGTGAAATACGGCTCCAGCCGGGCCAGAAACTCCGCATCCGTGAGGGCGCCGGGCAGCTCCAGCAACAGCCGGTGGGTGGGCAGAATGCGCAAATCGTCGGCGGCCGCGTTTGTGAGGTACATCAGGTGGAAGTTCCACGGCTCGCGGCCCGTATGCTGCGGGTCGGCGGCCATTCGGGCCTGGCGGTAGGCCAGCGAGCCTTCGTAGCGGTGGTGCCCATCGGCCAGAATAACCTGCCGCTCAGCCAGTACCGCCCGAAACCGCTCGATGACGGCCGCGTCCTGAATAACGGCCAGCACGTCGCGCGCGCCCTGGTAGTCTTCCTCCGTCTGGTACAGCGGATCCGCAATGGCCTCGTCCAGGTAGCGTTCCAGCTCGAAGTCTTCGTCGCGGTAGAGGCCGTGGGTGGCGCTGCTCTGAAACTGGGTGCGGGCCAGCAGCTCGGCGCGGTCATTGACGGCGGCGGGCAGGGTGTTCTCGTGGCGCAGCACCACGTTATCGGCCCAGGCGGCGGCCCTGATGTGGCACATGAAGCCCTTGCGGCAATACTCGTGGTGGCTGCCCGGGAGTCGGAAATACTGATAGTACACGTAAATGCCCGGCATTTCATCCTGGCGCAGCACGCCAGTCTGTTGCCACTCTGCCAGGCGCTGCCCGGCCTCGCCGGCCGGGTCGGTGCCCCGGGGTACCGAGAGGTGAATGCTGTTCAGGGGGTTGCGGTACAATGCCTCACGCTGCTTGGCCGACACCACGTCGAAGAGCGGAGAAACATAATCGTCGATGTTGGCACTCAGCATGGCGTTGTAGCGCCAGCCGCGGACGGGTTGAATTTCGGCCAAGGAAGAAAGAAATTAGGAAGTAAGAGCAGGTAGTAAGAAGTAAGAAGTAGGGGGTAAGCTGCCATACCATAGCCGGGCAAGCAGAGTCTCTGCCCGGACAAGTCTTATGTCTATAGGCCCATTTCTACTTCCTACTTCTTAAGTCTCAGTCGCGCGAAGCGCTACGGGGCCAGCCGGGCTAGCGTCCAGCTTTCCCCCTGGCGCTCGTACACGATTCGGTCGTGGAGGCGGGACGGGCGGCCCTGCCAGAACTCCACGCGGTGGGGCCGCACAATGAAGCCACCCCAGTGCTCGGGGCGCGGCAGCGGGTCTTGGCCGGCAAAGCGTTGCTCTACTTGCCGTTCCTGCGCTTCCAGCTCTTCCCGGCTGCCGATAGCCTGACTTTGGGGCGAGGCCCAGGCCCCTACCTGGCTGCTGCGCGGCCGGCTCTGAAAATAAGCATCCGACAAGGCTGCCGGGGCTTTTTCTACCCGGCCTTCTACGCGCACCTGCCGCTCGAGGCCGGGCCAGAAAAAGGTGAGGGCGGCCACAGGTCGCGCGGCCAGATCCTGCCCTTTGCGGCTGTCGTAGTTCGTGTAAAACAGAAAGCCCGCGTCGTCGGGTAAGCCTTTGAGCAGCACCACCCGCGCCGAGGGGTGACCGGCCGCATCGACCGTCGAAATCGTCATGGCCGTGGGCTCGTCGAGGTGGGCGCTGAGGGCTTCGTCGAGCCACTGCCGAAACTGGAGCACGGCGTCGGCCTGCACATCGGCTTCCGACAGGGTGCGTTGCGCGTAGGTCTGGCGCAGGTCGGCTAGTTGTTGATCCGTCATGTGTGTAAAAACCTCAAACCAGATACTTGTGGTGGCTTTGGTGCCGCAAGGTAGTACATTGACCGTCCCCTTGGGAACCTAGCAGTGCCTGGTTCGCGTAAGAATAAAAGTGAAAACCTGCCGCTAGCTTGTACAACTTGCCCGACTGTTTGTTCAACTTGGGCCGAGCCGCTAGTACGTGGTCCAACAGGCTTCGCCAGTGGCTTTCCGTGTAGTGCTCACCCATCAATGTCATTCCCATGCCCCGGCTACGCGACAGCAGCTTATTGATTTCCCAGCCCTTTCTGGGCGACCCGAATTTCGAGCGTGCGGTAGTGCTGATCTGTCGTCATTCGGAGGAGGAAGGCTCCTTCGGGCTGGTGCTCAACCGCCCCTCCACTCTGCATTTCGGCGACGTGCTGGAACTGCCCGGCGGGGATGCCTCGCCCGCCGCCCGCTTGCCGCTCGGCCTTGGCGGCCCCGTGCACCCCGATACCTTACACTACCTGCATCACCGCGCCGATATTCCCAAAGCCGTCAGTCTGGGGCAGGGTATCTATTGGGGCGGCGACTTCAAAATCTTTTTGGGCCTGCTGACGAGTGGTGAGCTGCAAGCTGCCGACGTGCGCTTGTACGTCGGCTATTCTGGCTGGACGGCCGGCCAACTGGAGGAGGAAGTGAAGGAAAATGTTTGGATAGTGCACCCCAATGCTGCCGGGAAAGTATTTACTTTGGATACTGATGCCTTCTGGCAAGCCATTTTGCGGGAAAAAGGCGGCCGCTTCCGGGTTCTGTCCAACTATCCACTCGACCCCCGCCTCAACTAGCTTTTGCTTTCTTCGCTGCCGGACCACCCTTTCTTAGCCCCGTGTCCGGCCTTTTCCTTTGACCTTATGTTACCTGAAAACGAGAATCCCGCCCCCAACAGCTCCGACGCTGCTTCGGAGTCGCCGATGAGCATTCTGGAGCGCCGGCTGGCCGAAATCCAGTCCAAGCAAACCTCGGACGCCGACACTACTGCCACGTCAGAGGCAGCTTCTACCACTGCTGAAGAACTAACCGAGCGGCCCGCACAAGGCACTCCACCCGTAGCTGATGCTTCGGCGGGGGCCGGCACCGCCGAGCCTACTGCCGCTACTACTGAGGGAGCCGCTGAAGCCGCCGCGCCACTTTCCGCCGCCGAAGCCCCGGCTATTTCCGATTCGCTGGCTCGCGCTGAGGACCACTACGGCCACGCCAACCCCGGCGTCCAATCGGCGGAAGCCGCCCAGTCCGAAGCCGCCGTTGGCTCAGCGGCAGAACCCGCGCCCGCGCCTGCCGTCGGCTCCTTGCCCGCAAGTATCGAAGCTACTGCTGGCTCAACGCCGGAAGATGCCGCCGTTGGGCCTACGCCCTCACAGCCGGAAACAGCCGATTCGGCGCCGGTAACGGCCGTGAATGAGCCGGTAGTAGTGCTGGCTACCGCCGCCGATATTGAGGATGCTCCGGCGGCAGTGGCGGCATTGCCAACTTCGGCCAACGACACGGCCGCCGAAGCAGCAGAGGCCGCCGCGCACAGCCACGCGGCCCCCGAAGAGGAAGAAGAGTACGTGCCGGAAGTTGCAGGACCCGATTTCTCAACACTGGACCTGCCCGCTCAGGCTTCTCACCTGCTGGCCTTGCTGCGTCGCCCCGATGCGCGCCAGAATCGCAAACAGATTTTTGACCTTCATCGGCACTACGAAACCAGCATTGCCGCCGACCGCACCGCAGCCCGGCAGCGCTTTACTGAAGGCGGCAGCGAAGCCGATGACTTTGCTTACAGCGGCCCGGAAGGACACGCAGACTTAAGCAAGGCGCTGCAGGACTTCCGTGACAGCCGAGCCCGTGATGCCCGCGCCGAAGATGAGCAGCGCGCCAAAAATCTGGCCCACAAGCAATACCTGCTCTCGCAATTGCGGCAGCTGGTCGAATCGGCTGAAACCAAGGACAGCTCGGTGCGCATCAAAGCCCTGCAAAACGACTGGAAAGCTACCGGGGCCGTGCCGCAGAAGGAGGCCCAGGAAATCTGGAACAGCTACCACGCCCTGCTCGATATTTACTATAACAACCGCGGCCTGTTCTTCGAGATGAAAGAGCTGGACCGGCGGCGCAACCTGGAAGCCAAGGAAGCGCTGATCGTGCGCGCTGAGGCGCTGGTGCAGCAGCCCAGCATCAACAAGGCCCTGCAGGAGCTGCGCCAGCTGCACGAGGAGTGGAAGCATATCGGGCCGGTTTCCAATGAGCAGCGCGATGCTATCTGGAACCGGTTTCTGCAGGCTTCCGAGAAAGTACACGACCGGAAAAAGGAATTCCTAAACGTGCGCTCCACCCAGGAAAACGCGAATCTGACGCGCAAAACGGCGCTGATGGAACAGATCAAGAGCTTTGCTGAATTCCAGACGGAGCGGGTGAACGAGTGGCGCGCCAAAACCGATGAGCTGCAAAAGCTGAAAGAGGAATGGGATGGTGCCGGCCTGGTGCCCCGCGACAAAGCCGAACAGCTCAATAAGCAGTTCTGGGGTGCTTACAAGGGATTTTTCCAGCGCAAGAATCAGTTCTTCAAGTCGCTGGACGAGGAGAAAAATACCAACCTGCAACGCAAGCTGGAGCTTTGCGACCAGGCGGAAGCAGCGTTGCAAAACCCAAACTGGGAGGAAGGCCGCGAAATAGTAATCCGGCTGCAGAAGGAGTGGAAGCTTGTGGGCCGCGTGCCCGAGAAGCAGTCCGACAAAGTTTGGAACCGCTTCCGTACGGCCTGCGACTCTTTCTTCGAGCGCAAGAACGAGGAAGCCAAGCAGCGGGTGCAGCAGGCCCAGCAGGTGTCGCAGGAGCAGGCCACCCGCCTCGACCATATCGCCGAAGCCGTAACGGCCCTTTCGGCCGATGCCCCCGGCACGCTGGAGGGATTCCGCCAGCACGTGGAGGAGTGGCGGGCCTTCGATGGCTCGACCACCGGGCCGCGCGGGTCTGCTGAGCGGGCCGAGGAGAAATTTCAGGCCTTGATGAGCAAGTATCTGGATGCGGTACCGGGCATTTCGTATGCCGAGCGCACCGATATGCTATTCCAACTCCAGGTGGAACGCCTCAAATCGAATCCCGATTCGCAGCAGGTACTATACCGCAAGGAGCAGGGCTTGCGCCGGGATATTAACGAGCTGGAAAACGACATCGCGACCTTACAGACTAACCTTGAGTTCTTTGCGCGCTCCAAGAATGCCAACCAACTGCGCGAGGAGTACCAGGGGCGCATCGAGGAAGCGAAGGCTCGCATCGAGGGACTAAAAAAACAGTTGAAAATTATTCGCTCATAGTTTGGGAATTGTGGTGGAAGCACTAGTTTTGCACCACAATTCGCCTCCTTAGCTCAGCTGGTAGAGCAACTGACTTGTAATCAGTAGGTCGCTGGTTCGATCCCGGCAGGAGGCTCTGATAGCCAACAATAGCCACCCACATCGGGTGGCTATTGCTGTTTTAAGCCATTCCAGGCGCATTCCTGTTTCGCTGGCTAGTACTCATCTCAGATCAACTCTGCCTATTGCACTGCCCAGACATGACTGAGCACCTCGCGGTCCATGTTCAGGCTAGCTCCACCGCTACTATCGACACTACTATAGCGGTTTCGTGAACCGTTTATCCTTTTTTCAGGCTATCTGGACATGGTAGCCACAGTGGTTAAACCAGTGCTGGGCATCGGCACTGGTAATCCAGTCCACGGCGGCCTGCACCGCTTCTTGTAGGGCCTGCCGGCTCGGTGCCTGGGCTGTGCGTAAGGCCGTTTTGAGCTTGCTCCAGGCCTGCTCAATCGGGGCAAAATCGGGCGAGTAGGGCGGCAAAAACAGCACCTGCACGCCCCGCTCGGCCAACCACTCCCGTAGGCCCCCTATTTTGTGCACGGGCAGGTTGTCGAGCACCAGCACATCGCCCCGCCGCAGAACAGGGGCCAGACAATAGCCCACATACAGGGCAAAGCGCTGGTAGTTGAGCGCCCCCTCAAAGAGTTGCACGGCTTCCAGTGTCTGGCACGAGAGCAGCCCAATGAGCGTGAGCGAGCCCCCGCGCTTGAGCGGGACGGCTTGCCCCACCCACTGCCCCCCTACGGCGTGGGCGTAGCGGCGGCTCGCATCCAGACGCAAGCCGGTTTCGTCCAGAAAGTGAAACCGGCGCGTATCGTAGTGCTGGGCGACTGTTTCAACAAAATCGTGGCGCAGGGCCACGACGCGGGGCGTATCACGTTCGCTGGCGTGATAACTTTTTTTCGCCGTAGGTGGTGCTCGTCCAGCACCCGCCAGAGGCAGGGCTGGCCGATGGGCCGCCCGCCCTGGGCCTGCCAGGCCTGGTTCAACTCGGCCAGGGTGACATCGGCATGCTGGCCCACATAGGCTACCAGCCACGCCTGGGCCGCCGTATCCAGATAGCGCGCCCGCCCCCCCACTGGCCGGTTTTGGCGCCAGCGAGCCGGTTTCGCGCTCGTGGCGCAGCAGTTTTTTGATAAAGGCCACGCTCACGCCGAAACGCTCGGCGACGGCGGCCTGGCGGGAGCCAGGCTGGCCCAAGGCCGCCGCCACACGGGTGCGTAAATCAAGAGAATAGGGTTGCATAGGGGTCCTTACGTAGTTCCCACCATATGGCCTATATAGTTCACGAAACCGCTATAGGTGCCTATCCGAATAGGTAGTCATGCTGAGCTTGTCGAAGCATCTCTACCGCTTCGCCTGACGATTGGCAACGAAGCGGTAGAGATGCTTCGACAAGCTCAGCATGACTACCTATTCGGATAGCCTCTTAGTGCCAGGACGTGTAGGAGCTAGTGTGTAGCAATGACGTAAAGTATGCCAACGACTGTTATGCCCGCAAAGCAGGGGCGTGACTTATACCTGCGGTGCATGCGACGGTGATCTTTAGAATGTCCCGGATAAGAAAAACGCCCTGAAGCTCTATGGGGGCTTTTTTGTTGGTTCCAAGCTCATAAACACAGCCTAAACAACGCCTCGGCGCTCATCGTCTACTGGTTATACGAATATAAAATACCGGGACGATCCACTCAGCAAAGCTGGTAAGCTGATTTTATACCAGGCATGACGGTCTTTTTCAACAACGTCAGCAGGCGAGATGCTTCGGTTACGCCACTACATGACGAAAGAAATAGGAAGCATCATCTGGAGCCAACTGGTATAGGCATGGGAAGCGGCCGGGTATTCTATCGGGCTGTGCTTTGTACACTACCACTGTCACTTGGCCACACCTCAGCTCATTATGCCGTGCGGCGGCCTGCTTGCATAGTCGCTAGCATTTCATCGTGGCGTTTGCGTGCTAAATCTTGGCTACGAGAGGCGACGCCCCAAATGGCGGCTGGTATCCAGCCAAGGATGGTGAACTGCAGGATAAAGCACACTATTCCTTTAAGAAAGTGCCCGTTAAGCATCATGGAGAGGCCAGGGATGAGTATGGCTAGCAGCATCTGTGAAATAAGATTGAGGTGATGGTAATTCTAACCTACGCAAAAATCACAATCTGGCCCACGCAGGTACGGCCGCCAGGCTACTGACAATGCCTGGCAACATGGATGACCGTAGTAATCCTTGAGGAAGAGGCGTTGGGTAAAGATGATTTTTTACCGCAGTGTTCAACAAGAAAAATCAATATTTCGGCCACTTGCGAAACAAGCTGAACGGGCAAAACTGTATTTGGTAATGCTTATGAGAGCTTAGGTCGTAGGTGCTCTGGCATCCACGCTGGCTCGACCATGGGTTTACCTCCCTAAGTAGGTAAACCCAATAAAATATCATAAACGAGCTTGCATCTTACGCCTTTCGGTAGCAAGGCACAACAGTAGTGAAAAGGCAAAGTTGACATATTGCTTTCAAGTTTATCGTAATGCTTGATTGAAAACCAACTCGGATAGAATCAGAATTATTAACTGTTGTTAAATTTTGTTTAAAAGCATCATCGAAAGTAATTGTAAACGAAAATGAATATGCTACGTTTGTAACAGCGTTAAGCAAGGATTAATGCTTGTTCTTCATCCACACTAAAAAAAATTCAGCATGGCATTAGATTTCAGCCAATTCGAAGAGGTACTCAAGGCTGCTAAAAGTAGCGATGTTGTTAAGAAAGATCTGCGTAAGGCGCTGCGGGGCGTGTCTTCGGCTATTACTGCTCTCAACCAAGCCGTAGCCGACATGGAAGCTGTATTGGCAGATGACTACCAGCCAGTAGCTAAAGTGCGGAAGCCCCGCGTAGCAAACCCAAATGGCGCTAAGCGGGGGCGCAAGCCCAAGGTGGCTGCTGCGGAGTAATGCTCAGCTTTGCTTTCTGTGGAAAAGGCTCCTAGTAGTAGGAGCCTTTTTTTGTGTGTTTTTCGATGCTGCTGCGCAGGCCCTCACTATCTATGCTGCTGCAAATCGTAGCGTAAGTGTTCAAGCCAACGTGCCTGGGAAAGCTAAAAGCTGCCCGGCCAAAAGGTGCCGCTTATTGTGCATACTCGCTGGTGATGCGCCCAAAAATAGCTTGTATTGGGCGGGTACATCCAGTTCCTGGATTCTGAAGAAATAGTAAGCGAGTTAGGCTGTGTGGACAGTAAGAAAAAATAACGTCATGCGGAGCGCCGCGAAGCATCTCGCGTGCAGTCGTTGGATTACGACTCCTATGTCAGCACACGAGATGCTTCGCGGCGCTCCGCATGACGTTCAAAAAGTATTCAGGAGTGATTTTTCGATTTGCCCATACGCCCTAGGAGAATGTCTGCCATAAGGTAAAAGGAACTCGTCCTACAGAGCAAATCCATGCTCTTGCGTAAGCATCATCATCGTATTGCTGAGCAGTTCACTTCACTAAGGCCGTTGCGTCATCGCTATACAATTCGAGCAGAGCGGTAGCAATGCGTCTGTAGATGCAGCAGTATACTAATTAAGTGCGTACTTAAAAGACTAGGGTAGTGATGGTTGACAAAAAAACAATTTAGGCCAGGTACAGGAGTTGAAATACAACGCTAGCTACAAGAGCGTATACATACCCGGCGCAGTAAAACGATAGAGGAAGGATTAAAATGAAATGCGTACTATTCTACCTTATAGCGGTTTTGCAAACCGTAGACACCCGATGTAGAGACGCGTATTCGCGTCTCGTCGTTGAACGAAACCGGGCAGGCGGCACGAACGATGAGACGCGAATACGCGTCTCTACATCAGCCGGGTTCCACCGTTCACGAAACCGCTATAAGTTGTTGATAGGGTGCATAGGACGCTCAGACAAATAATCACTCTTTGTCAGCGCGCCCGTCATTAACCCCAAGTTTATTAAACGTGCTGACGCACCCTGATGGAGGTATTTTAAAGGCTACTCGATATGGCCAGGCTGCCGATTTAGCACGGAGCGCAGCTTGATCTGTAACCTGGTACCGGCGGCACCGCCCTGCTGTTTGCTGCCTTGTTTGGCCGCGGTGCGCTGGTGAAAAGGTACTCATCATCGGAGCTGATGCCAGCTAGAGCAACGTGTGCGCCCTGATGATATTGGACGTTGCCTTGCAGCAAGGCAATGAAGAAGCTTGCCAGCTTTTGCAAGCACAGAAGGCCACGTAGGGGGCAAGAGAAAAGATAGTTAAAGAAAATCTGCTGCCCCCTGCCGCCAGAACAGCCGCAGGAATTGATCGGCCACAAAAAAACCGACTCAGGAGTCGGTTTTTTTGTGCTTTAGGCCGCGTCGCTTAGTCGCTCACGGGTCAGAATCGCCTGGATGGCAGGCGAGCCTTGGTCATTGGGGAGGTGGGGAAGCTGGGCAATCTGTTGAATGGTCAGTTCGCCATCTACGTAGCGTTGCAACTCAAGCAGTAATTCCGGCTTGGGGCCGGCACCACCCATGGAGGCCACCGCAATACCCCACTCGGCGTGCCGCTGCCGCTTGAGGCGGGCAGCCACTTCCTGTTCGGGTAAGTCAGCGGAAATAGGTTTAAAATAGGTAGGATCCATCAGCTTGCGCAATTGGTGTTGCGAGTGTATACGACGCAACCTGAGAAGAGGTAACAGAAAGAAAATGGGCGGCCCTATCGCCCAACCAACCGCGCCCCTGCCACAATGAGCCGTGGTAAGAGCATGCCAGATAAGTGGTTTTGACTGAAGAGGGCTGCGGAAGACAAGCAAAAAAAGAAATAGCTGGGGCGGTTTCGGGGTTTTATTATTCTCATATCTTTGTAATGCTGCCTGATGTATGAAGGGTTGAATTCGTTGGCTCACCACGCGCTTCTGGTCCTGAGTGCCACACGTAGCCGCAGTGCCGCCGCCTCTGTTTACGCTCCGCTATGATTCCAAATTTTCCCGCCGGATCGGCTCCGTTAACTTGTGCTATTCTGGATGACGACGAAATAAACCGGCTGACGCTGGCGCATTATATTGCCCTTAGCGGCTCCCTGCAACTAGTGGTGTCGCTTTCAGGCAGCGTTGAGGGCCTGGATTTCTTCAGCATGGGCCGCCGGGTCGACATCCTGTTTCTGGACGTGGAAATGCCGGATCTGAACGGGTTGGATATGCTGCGCCTGTTGCCCGAGCCGCCCCAGGTGGTGCTGACTACGGTCCACGAGAGCTTCGCCTGGGAAGCCTTCGAGCTGCGGGTAGCCGATTACCTGGTGAAGCCCTTCGAGTATGAGCGGTTTATGCAGGCCGTGGCGCGGGTAAGCGAGCTGGTCGTAGCGGGCCGCGCCGGCTAGTTGGCCACCGCACCCAGGCCCCAGGCCCCAAGCCGCTCGACAGCCACGGCCGGTCCTAAAGTGCCTGCCTGAACTGCTACCATCTCGCCCGCTGACTACCTGAGGGAGTTGCTACGCCAGCCCAGGCGGCGAGCCAGCCTTTGTGTGCGGCTGATCTAAGTTCGGTCGGAGGGAATATTGGAAGCGTGCTGTTGCACTTGCCACACGAGCTGCGACAGAAGTTGGGTAAGCTGCTGCGCGGCGGCGGTTCGTGCTTCTACCGGGGCCTTGGCATCTTCCAGCGTTTCCACGAAGGGCAGCAGCGTATAAGTCATCAGCAGCTTCAGCGAGGGCTTGATGCGGTGGGCCAGAGCAGCTACCCGCGGCCAGTCGGCAGCAGCGGCGGCCTCCTGCAGATGCGTGATGCTCGCAGGGGTATGGGTCAGAAATGAGTCCAGAATGCGCCGGATAAACGCCGGGTTGTCGCGGGCCGTGCGCCGCAGATCGGCCAGGGCAAACAAGGGTGGGGCGGGCCGGATATCGGCGCGGTGCAGCACCAACATCTTGCGTATCAGTTCCGTGGCTTCGAACGGTTTGGCGAGGCAGTCGTTCATGCCAGCGGCCAGGTACTTCTCATTATCAGCCAGAAAGGCGTTGGCCGTCAGGGCAATAATGGGCGTTTGGGCGCGGGCCGTATCGGGGTGCTGCCGGATGCGGGTGGTGGCTTCCAGGCCGTTCATGCCCGGCATCTGAATGTCCATCAGAATAACATCGTAGACGGCGTGCTCAAACAAAGCGAGGGCCGAAGCTCCGTCGGTGGCGGTTTCGACCTGCACCGCGTAGCTTTCGAGCACCAGCTGCGCCAGCTGCCGGTTCACGTCGTGGTCTTCTACCAGCAGCACACGCAGCCCCCGTAGCGTTTCGGCCGCCTGCACCAGGTCGTCCTCATTTTCGACCGGGGCGGTGGCGCTGATGGCATCGGCCGGAGCCTTGGCAAACGTGAGCGTGAAGCCGAAGGAAGTGCCCTGGCCGGGCTCACTGCACATGAGCAAGTGGCCGCCCAGCTGCTCTACCAGGCTGCCGCTGATGGAGAGGCCCAGGCCCGAGCCGCCAAAGCGCCGGCTGGTATCGGCGTAGGCCTGGGTGAAGGTCGAGAAGATGGCTTCCTGCTTGTCAAGGGCCACGCCCAGGCCCGTGTCGCTGACCAGGAAGTTGATGGTGAGTGTAGTATCGGTTTCGCTGAGCAGCTTGCCCGTGAGCGTAATGCTGCCTGACTCGGTAAACTTGAGGCTGTTGCTGAGCAGATTGAGCAGCACTTGGCTCAGGCGCTGCGAATCGCTCAGCACCACGGGGTGTGGCTGGACCACGGGTTCAGTAGTGAAGCGCAGTCCTTTGCTATCGGCCTGGTAGCCTATAGTTTGGCCCACGGCCTGTAGCGTCTGATTCAGATCGAACGGAATCCGCTCCAGCTCCAGCTTACCCGACGTGATTTTGGCCACGTCCAGAATATCGTTCAGCAAGCCGAGCAAGTGGTTGCCCGAGTTGCGGATAATAGCCACGTACTCCTGCTGCTGCGCGCTCAGCGCGGTGCGTGTTAGCAGGCCGGCCATGCCCAGCACCCCGTTCATAGGCGTGCGAATCTCGTGGCTCATGTTGGCCAGGAAGTTCTCCCGGGCCATGGCGGCGGCTTCGGCCTCGCGCTTGGCGCGCTTAAGCTCCGTGATGTCGGTGCACACGGTCAGCACCTCCATCATGCCGTGGGGGCGCAGCAACGGACGCTTGACTACCTGCAGCTGCCGCACTTCGCCGGTGGCCAGCGTGAAGGGCATCTCGCCCGATACTTCCTCGCGCGTGGCCATTACCACGTCGTGCCAGGCCGCCAGCTGCCGCATTTCGGCCGACTCGGGCGAGTCGCCATCGAGCGGGGCCTGGTGGTGGTGGCTGAGGCCCAGCAGCTCGTTGAAGCTGGCATTGCTGAAAATCGGCTCGCCAAATCGCTCCGTGACGTAGAGGAAATTGGGGGAAGTATCGACCACCTGCCGGATAAATTCCTGCTGCTCAGTGAGGCGTAATTCGGCCAGGTAGCGGTCGGTGATGTCGAGACCGTAGGCTACGATCATCCGCACGGAGCCATCGGGGTTGAACACGGGCTGCATCAGGCGCAGCAGGTGGCGCGGCCCGTCCGGGGTCTGCACGGTTTCTTCTGTCGTCACTTGCTGCCGCTTCTGAATTACCTCATCGAACAGCTGCTTGCGCTGCTCGGCCAGCGCAATGGGCCGCTGGCGGTGGGCGCAGTACTCGAAGTGGTCTTTGCCAATAATCCAGGCCCGCACCTCGGGGTTTTTGATGCCGACCGGGTTCACGAACAAATACCGGTGCTGGGCGTCAAACACGCCGATATCGGCGGGCAGCTCGTTGAGAATGGTTTCGTAGAATTCGCGCTGCTCGGCCAGCTTTTGCTCGGCCCGGTAGCTTTCAGTCGTATCCAGGCCATAGGCTACCATCATGCTCAGGCTGCCGTCGGCGCCGAACACGGGCCGGAAGCTGCGCAGCATGTGCACCGAGCTGGTGGGGCTCTCGATGGTTTCTTCCCACTGCACGTCGCGCCGTTCCCGCAGGGCCAGCTCAAACAGCTCCTGCCGCCGCTCGGCCAGCGCCCGGGGCCGCTGGCGGTACGCGGTAGCTTCGAAGTTGTCTTTGCCGATCATCCACTGCCGGGTCGCCGCATCGGTGACGGTGCTGGGGTTGGCGAACAAATAGCGGTGCTGGGCATCGAAGACGGCCACGCCCACGGGCAGCTCTTCCAGAATGGATTCGTAGAATGCCTGCTGCTCGACGAGCTGCTGCTCGGCCTGGCGGCGACCCGTGATGTCGACCAGGTAGAGGGTAGCATACTGCTCCTGGGGCACGGGCGTCACCTGGAGCAGAAAATGCTGGTCGCCCACGCTGATTTCCTGCTGCTGATTATCGGCGGTGGCCAGGGCCGCCGCCACCAGGGCCAGCAGCTGGGCCCGCAGCGCGGGCGCGGCGGCCTGGGCTTGTACTAGCTGTTCGGCGGTCGGATTGGCATAGATAAGCTCGCCGCCCACAGTAAGGCGCAGTACGGGGTTGGGGTTCTGCTCCACAATCAGTGACACGGTGTGCAGCTGGGCTTCCCGCTGGTGGCGCTCTGTCACGTCGCGGTAGCACACCAGGCGGCCGGCCATTACGTTGTCGAGCACGAGGTAGTCGCGCTCCAGCACGCGCCCGTTGGCCAGCACCATTTCCTCATTTATGACCGACTGGCCCGCCCGGCGAATTGCGCCCGCCCGGGCCAGGTAGGCCTCCGGGTCCAGGAAGTTGTGCCGGATGCGGGCCGCCACGGTCATGCCCGTTATTGGGGTTGTGTCGGCGGAAATATCCTCGATGCCAAACAGCTCGCAGTAGCGTTGATTGACCAGCTCCACCATGCCGTTGTCGTCGACCAGCATAAACCCCATGCGCAGGTTTTGCACCAGCGATGCCAGCCGCGTATGGTAGCGTTGGGCGTCGGCCTGGGTATCGGCCAGCTGCTGCTCCAGGGCCGTTACCCGGGCCTCGGCCTGCTGGCGACGAACCTGTTCCTGCTGAAGCTGAGCGGCAAGAGAATCGGGAGGGGCAGAGGTGGACATAGAGCGGCGGAGACGATGCGCGACGAAGATACAAGGCCGGGTGCGCTACCACCAAGCGTTGGGGTGCAAAGCAGGCCGGAAAAGCCCCGGCCGGGCTACTGACACCAGAGTAGCGAAAGAATATGCCTGAAAAGAAATATTTCGGGTCAGAAAACCGTTGTTCTTCCTCCACCAACCCTCCTAAGGTGATGAAGAAAGTGCTGTTGTTGTGGGGCGTGCTACTTTTTTTCCTGGGCGGCGAGGCTGCCGCCGCCCGGCCCAGCGCCTACGCCCGGGCCAAATCTAAGGGCCGCGTGTACGTGCACCGGCCCAACTACAAACTCTACCGGGGAGCCCGGCACTACCGCCCGGTGCGCTGGCTCCAGGCCCCCAGGTTTCTGGCCCGAAAAGCCGGCGGCTCCCGCAGCCGGCTGTAAATAGTGGTCAGCGGGGCGGTGCGGCGGTGCGCCCGTGTATCTGGCCAAGCCGGTTTATACCAGTGGCTGCTGCCAGCAGACCACCGCCGCGTATATTTAGGCAGTCTATCCTGTTGTGCCCCACCTAATCCGCTAGTCACTTGCCCGCTATTTCGACCCGCTATCTGCTTCTGGGGAGCTTGCTATGGGCTTCCTGCTCGCCCGATACGCCCGCCCGGCAACCGGCCCAAGCGGCAGCCGTGCCCCAGAGCCCGCTACCGGTTTCTGCTGCGCCCGTCGCCGATACGCTCCCGACCTACACCTGGGAGTCGGACGCGTGCCGGTATGCGGGGCGCTATAACCCACGCCGCTACACCCGGGCGCAGCTCGATGGCACCTGGCAGGTGCTGAGTCAAACGCCGCTGCTGCATTACCGCACACTGCCGGCCCAACCGGCTGATATTGAGCGGCTGAACCTGGATAGCCTGGAAGCTGACTATGCCCGACTGCGGACCCAGTATCTGCGGTTGGCGGTGGTGCCGCAGCCGGCCTGGCAGAAGCTCAAACGCGCCCGGCTGCGGGAGTTGGAAGCGGAATATCAGGCCTCTAAAATCATTCTCAACGCCTTTATTTCTTCGGGCGCATCGTTTACGACGGCGTATGCGGCGGGTTGCGAGCGGTATACGCAGGGCCTGGCGGCGCAAAACGATAGTCTCATCCGGCGCGACTGGCAACGCCTGGCCGAGGAGCACAAAAAGCAGAGCGGCATCCCGGAAAGCTATATGGCACGGTTCGACGAGCAGTACGCCTCGGCCGACTGGCTGCTCTACGCCAAAATCGACCTGCTGACCTACGGGTGGTGGAACTGCGTGAATACCAACATGGCCCGCCCGCAGCCCGGCGAGCAGCTCCACCAGCAGTTTGAGCAGCTATTCGTTGGCGCGGTGCGCACCGATTGTGATGAGGCCGACTAAGCGGGCCGATTCGCCGGCGCAGGTCGGTGTTCCGGCGCTGCAAGTATTCGTTACACCCGATGGTGTCCACTTTCACTTCCCTAGCGATGACCAGCTTTCCCGCCGCTACCCAGCCCTTTTGGGATGATTCAGACCATTTTACCAGTCCGGAGCTCCTCACGCCGGCCATCATTAGCCGGGCCGAAACGGCCTTGGGCTACAAGCTGCCCGCCGCTTACACCGAGCTGCTGCGGGGCAAAAACGGCGGCACGCCCATCAACACGTGTTTCCCCACCGCTACTGCTACTTCCTGGGCCAACGACCTATATTGCCGTCAGTGGTATCTGCGGCATTGGCGGAGAGTGGGGAATCGACTCGCCGGAGCTGGGGAGCCGGTTTATGCTGGAAGAACGGGGCTACCCGGCCATCGGCATTGTGGTGGGGCAGTGCCCGTCGGCGGGCCACGACGCCGTGATGCTCGATTACCGGCAGTGCTCCCCACAGGGCGAGCCACAGGTGGTGCATGTGGATGTGGAAACGGGAGACGAGCCCGAAATTACGCCGCTGGCCGCCACGTTTCAGTTGTTTCTGGCGGGGCTGGCCCATGAGGAGCGATTTGCCCCAGCGAAGCCGGAGTAGTGGAATCAGAAACTATCGGGCACTAGGTGGCGGGTAGGCGGTCAGGGGAGGGAAAGAGTCCGGGCCACCAGTCGATTTTATCACCATACGAGGTGCAGTAGGGCTTCTTTCATCATTCTGTATGCAAATTCCATCAAAGTTGGTCTGCTTGTGTGTGCTGTTGTGGTTGCCCATTTGGGTGTGTGCCGCCCCCACCAACTACTTGCAACAATGCTGGCGTAAGCAGGGGCAGGCCCTGCAGGGCGGCTACGTTAGCTTCTCTTTTCAGGAGAAAGCCAACGAGCTGGAACACAGCCTGTATCCGTGGCAGCAAACCAGCTATGCCAAGCAAGGCAGCGTGGCGATGAATGCGGAAAACTTCCTCAAGCACGACTCCCTGACTCAGGGCAGCCGCACGCTATCCTCCAAAACGCAGCTCAGCCCCAGTGAGCTGCTGTTTCTGGACTACGGCGACAAGGATCTGTTTGCCGTGACGCCCGACCTCTTTGCTGGGCAGCTGGTGCACTCGGCACGCTACTCGCCCCTGTTGCTGCTGCACTATTTTGTGCGGCAGCAGGTAGCCGCCACCGCGCCCGCCGCCACGGAATTTGCCGTCTATCAGACCCAAGTGCAAGGCTCCCGGGTCACGCTCTTTATCCGCAAGGCCAGCCAGCTGCTCGACCGGGCCGAAATCCTGAGCCACGACGACCTGTTCGGCGACGTGCTGACTACCTGTACGTATGGCAACTACGAGAGCATCGGGAAGGTCAGCGTGCCGACCACGGTTGCCATCAGCAAGCTGAACGGCAAGCTGCAGGATGCAGTCCTGATTTCGGGGCTGCGCGTGGTGGCGCAGTCCGCGCCGCTGCTCCAGCGGCCGGCCGGCTACCAGATGCCGGCCCCGCCAGCGGCCCCGGCCCCGGTGGTGCAGCACTACCGCCCCAATATTCATCTGCTGGAGCTCAAGCACACCGATGACCGGGTGATGGTGGTGGAGTTCCAGGATTTTCTGCTGGTGGCAGAAGCACCTTTGAACAGCCAGAACGGCGAATCCATTCTGGCCGCCGCCCGTCAAATTGCCCCCGGCAAGCCCGTCAGATACTTTGTTTTCGGCCACTATCATCCGCATTACCTGGGCGGCCTGCGTCCCTTTGTGCAGCAAGGGGCCACGGTGCTGTGCGGCCCCGGCGACGAAGCCTACGTGCGCTACCTGGCTGCCGCCCCGCACACCCTGCGGCCCGACAGCCAGCAGCGCGCCCCGCGCCCGTTGCAGCTCGAAGAAATTGCGACCAGCAAAACCATTACCGATGGGCAGTTCACGATGCAGATTTACTTCATTGGCAATGCCTCAGCGCACACCAACGACTATTTGATCTATTATTTTCCGAGCGAAAAGCTGTTGTTTGAAGATGACCTGGTCTGGATTAAGCGGGAGGGAGGGAGCAAAAAAGCCAGCGCCCGCCAGGCGGGCCTGTATAAGGCCGTAAAGGCGCTGAACCTGGACGTCGAAACCGTCATCCAGTCGTGGCCCGTAGCCGACTACGGGGTGAAAACCATCATTCCCTTCGCCGACATTGAGCAGTCGATGCAGGTGAAGTGACGCCGGCCGGCGGTGGCACGCGTTGCCTGGAGCGTGTCGAAAGTAGCGCTTGTTAGAGGTAGTTGTCCCGTTGACCGTCCTGCTTCGGCTGCACGGACGCCCGAGCAAGCAGGCCCGCTACCAACGCACGCGGGATGCTTCGATATGCGCCGCAGCACGGTTCCTGGGCTTACTGCCCGCACCGCTGCCCTTCTTTGCCCGGAGCTTGGGGCCTACTGCACGCCCGTCACCCGAAATTCTACCCGACGGTTGAGCTTGCGGGTATTTTCCTGCAGGTTGCTGGCGCGGGGCTCCGCGCCGCCCAGCCCGATGCTGGTGATGCGCGGGGCCGCAATACCATGGCCGACGAGGTAGGCTTTTACGGCGGCTACCCGCTGCTCGCTGAGCACGATGTTTTTCTCCCAGACCCCAATATTGTCCGTGTGGCCGCGTAGCTCGATGGTTAGGGCCGGGTTTTTCGTTAGTAGGGCTGCCAGCTCATCGAGGGCCGCGAAGGAGGAAGCCAGCAACACGGCCTGGCCCTGGGAAAACTGCACTTTATCCAGCCGCAGCGTGGTACCGATGGCCAGCGGCTTCACCAGAATATCCTGCACGTAAGGCCCGGCTTGGGTCGTGTGGGTGCTGTCGGAGGACAGGTAGCCGGCCAGCAGGGTGCGCACCGTGTAGGATCGGCCCGGCGCGGCCGAAAAGGTGAAAGCGCCGTCGGGGGTGAGGGGCACCGGGGTTTCCTGGCCGCTGGCCACCAGCCGAAGCTGGGCCTGGGGCAGTGGCTGAAAGGTAACGGCATCGAGCACCCGGCCCCGCCAGGTGGCCGTGGTGGGCGGCGGCGGCGGCGCGGGTGCGGCCTGGGCCGCCACACGAAACAGGTTGCAGCCGGCCAGGTCGGTGTAGGTGCCCCGGCGCACCAGGCTGGCTTCGTTACGAGCCATATCTACCCGATACAAGGCGGTGGGGCCGGCCAAGTAGAGGCGGCGGCGGCCGGCTTCATCGTTCTGAAACAGCAGGTCGCTGTAGCCGCCGCGCTTGGGCAACCCCGCCAGTGGCGTTAGCTCGGGCAAGGGCTGGCGGGTCGTGAGGTCCACTTTCAGCAACGAGCCGTTGGTGCTGTAGACTTGGTACAGCGTGCCGGCATCGTCGAGGCAGAAGTTGCTGTGGGAGCCTGCTCCGGCAAAGCCGATGCTCGGATAATAGGGGGCCTGCCGCACCGGGTCGGTGGTCCAAACGACTGTCACCTTGCCGTCGTGGGGGCTGACTTTCACCAACTGCCCGGCGTCGGAAGTCATGAAGTACAGGTCGCCCCGGTCGTCGGTGGCGGCCGAAATCCAGACGTTTTCGGGGCCCTGGGCCGGCAACTGCCAGGCGGTGTAGCGGCCCTGGCGGGTGGCCGGGTCGTAGCGGTACACGTACTCGAGCGTATCGGTGGGCGCTTTGGTCACCGAATACAGACAGTTGTCGAAGCCTTTGGCCAGCGCGTAGGACTGAAAGGGCAGCACCCGCCGGTGGATTTTGGGCGGCGCGGTAGGGTCGGAAACGGAAAACTCATGAATCGTGCGGCAGTCATCTTCCCAGTGCTCGTCGAGGTAGCGCAGGGCCGCGATGCCGTACATTTTATCGTCGCAGCGCTGGTCGGCGTAGCGGCGGCTGGGGGCCGCGCCGGTGAAGGCAAAGGAGGCCACCACCTGCTGGCCCTGGCCCAGGTAGCGGCTGTCCTGGCTGGTGGCGGCCCGGTATTCCAGCCGATACTCGTAGCCGCCGCGCCACACCCGCCGCCCCACCACGCGGGTGCGGCCGGCCGCGCCCGGCGCGGAAGCGAAGGTGTAGTGGTAGCGCACTTCCTGGTAGCTGCCGGCATCGAGCTGGTCGAGCCCCAGCACCTGAACCCGGGGCAGGCCCCGGAAGCTGCGCCACAGCGAATCGGGCTGGCCGTGGGCAAGCAGATCGGGCAAGTCTTGCTGGGCGGTCGGCAACGGGCTGATGATTAGCATGACGCTGGCCGGGGCGGGCCGCTTCGCCGTGGCGTAGAAGGTCACCTGCGTCCGGCTTTCGGTGCGCTGGCGCTGCCACGACTCCGGGTACGTGAGTCGGATGTGGGCCCGGACATCGGTATACACCTCTTTGGGGGCCGAGGCCTTCTGTGCCGATAGCCTGAACCAGCATACCGCCAGTACCAGCGTCAGCAAAACCTTCATAAACGGGGAAAGCGGGAATACGAAAGAACGAAAGTACGCAAGCGCGCCGCACTTTGCCCGGCTGTTTACCGCCAATCCTCCGGTTTAGCAGCGGAGGCTCGGCGGTTGGGTACCGCAGGACATGCGTTGCCTACTCTGGCCCACCTGGCTCTTTGTGCCCTCAATGCCCCTGAGGCTGCGTTAAAAAGAGCTGCGGCTTCTCACTGGATACAACGAATGAGCCCGTTTTGGGTATCCGTCACATACACCACTCTGCCGCCAGCACCCACGGCTACCCCGAACGGCAAATTGAAGCGAGCCTCTTTCCCGACGCCATCCTGGCTTCCCCAGCCGCGTACGCTACCGGCAATAGTTGTCACTTCGCCAGCCGGCGTGATGCGGCGAATGGTTGAACTCACATAATCTGCCACATACATAGTGCCCCTGGCATCTGCCGCAATGCCATTTGGGGTATCAAAACGAGCGGCTGCGCCCGTGCCATCGGCAGCACCATTCTGCCCAGCCATGCCGGCCAGCGTAGCTACGTGGCCGGCGGGCGTAATTTTCCGGATGGTATGCGTACCGTTTTCAGCCACATAGACTATTCCTGCGGAATCTACGGCGATGCCCGAAGGGTGAGAAAACCGCGCCATGGCGTTTTCTCCATCGATAGCGCCTTTCTGGCCCGCCGCGCCGGCGAGGGTCGTCACCACGCCCGCCGCCGTAATGCACCGAATCGTATGGCTCTCGGTGTCGGCTACGTACACGATGCCTTTTGTGTCCACCGCAAGAGCGTGCGGATAGTTGAAGCGGGCTTCGTCTCCCTGCCCGTTTGTGCTGCCTTTCCGACCGGCTTTGCCCGCCAGGGTTGTCACGCTACCGGCGAGCGTGATTTTTCGGATTATGTGATTCTCGCCATCTGCCACATATAGAGTGCCAGATGCATCGATAGCCAGGCCCACGGGACGGTTGAAGCGGGCCGCTGTACCCTGGCCATCGAGGTGGCCTTTGCTACCCGCTGTGCCGGCCAGGGTTGTTACCGCGCCCAGCGGCGTGATTCGGCGAATGGTATGATTGTCTGTATCGGCTATATACACCGCGCCGTCTGTTGCGACGGCAATGCCCGTCGGCCGGTTGAAGCGCGCGGCGCGGCCGGTTCCGTCGCTACTGCCCGGCTGTCGGGCGGCCCCCGCCACGGTCGTAACCCTGTGGCTCAACGCACTGGCGGGCTGCTGCGCATACGTGGGTACCGGCAAGAGGAGTAGCATGGCCAGGCAGCTGGGAGAAAGAATGTTCATGCGAAACGGGCGAGGTGGCGCAGTATACTACGGAAGTGCGTGCTGCAAAATTGGATCTGTTCCTGCTCGTCTCCAGGAAGCCTGGCACCAGGTTGTGGGCTTCCTGGAGCATGCGGTGGGTTTTGCTGGCTGCCAGCCCGATGCAGACCTTGTAGACCTTGCAGACCTTGAGCCGGCCGCGGCGGCGGTCCTGCACTAGGCGCAGAAACCGCTCGGCGAGTTGGTCGCACGGCTGGTCGGCGGCGGGCGTCATGGGAAGGAGGAGGCGTTAAAACGAAATGGCAATGCTGGACGTCACGTTGCCGTAGCTGTCGGAGGTCCGGCCGTCTTTGTGCTCGAAGACCTTCTCCTCCGCGTTCAGCACGCGGCCTTCCACCCGGAGCAGCACGTTGCCGGTGGGGGCGTAGTCGAGGTTGAGCGACGCGCCTTTTACCTGGAAATCGGCATCCGTCACGTTGGGCATACTGGAGTTGATGATAACCCCGTGGTCGGCGTTGTAGTACTCCCCGCGCAGGGCCGCGGTCCACTTATCGGCCAGCTGGTAGCGCACGAAGGCCGCGCCGGTGTGCCAGGTGTCGGACCTGTGGCCCCGGGCGGCCTGCTCCTGCTTGCCCACGTCGAAAACCAGCGCCAGCGAGAGGCGGTCGGTGGCAGTGTAGCTGGCGTAGAAGTTATGAAAATAGCGCCGGCGCTTCACCGAGTCCTGGGGCTGCTCGTTGCCAAAAAAGCCGCTGCTGTTGAGGAGCAGCTTGTCGGTGGGCTTCCACTGAAGCTGGGTGCCCAAGGCCTTGGCCTGGTTGGTTTCGCGGATATTCTGCCAGCCATTCAGTCCCAGCACCGTCAGCGTCAGCCGGGGGGGCAGCTCATAGGTAAAGCGCACTCCCGATTCGTAGTAGGGCGAGTTTTCGGCCATGAGCGAGCGGCTCAGCGTCCAGTTGTCCTTGCTGACGGCCGACTCGAACCCGATGTGGGCCCCAAAAATGCCGGCATCGAGCCAGGCTTTCTGAAAGGGCCGGAAGCCGGCGTAAGCCTCATAAATGTGCTTAAACACCTGGTCTTCGGCCGCATAGTTGGCCGACACGTAGGAGCCGGCGTGCAGGCCAAGAGCGCCCCGCACCTTTTCATCTTGGTAACGCAGCCCGATCAGCGCGTTGTTGACCGTAAACTCGTTCTGGCGGTCGTGCGAGTACAGAAAGCCGGGCCGGTCCTGGGTGTCGTTGTGCTTGAAATCGTAGCCGTAATAGGCATCCACGAAGCCGTAGGGCGTAAGCGGGCCAGCGGTGGCCGGCGTGGCCGGGGCCTGGGCGGGCGTCACCACCGAATCGGCTGCGGGCGCAGTTTGGGCCCAGGTGGTAAAGGCCCCCAGCAGACTGAGGGCAAGTAGCGAAATAGCTTTCATAAGCAAGTGCGCGCCGGGAAAAAGCCGGGTGGGCGCTAAAAAAAGAGTCGGGAGAAGTGAATTCTGGGGCTCAAATGCTACCCAAAGCAACGGAAACGCCGGAGAAAAAGCTTGGCCTACTGGCAGCTCGCCTCATCCAGCGCCAGGTCCGGGCGCAGCACGCTCACGCGGTCAGGGGCCCGGCAGGCCGTTGTTCGTGTGCTGTGCCACCAACGCCTGCATTTTCGCTACGGCAAGGCGGCAGACCTTTGCCCCATGCGCCACCTGAACAGCGGCGGCCTTGGGCGACAGATACGGGTCGAGGCCGGAGCCGGAGGCGGGGAGCAGCTCAGCGGGCCCCCAGGCTTTGGTCACGCCCGGGTTCTGGAGCCAAGACGTGTCGAGGCGGGCCTGCATGGTGGCCAGGTTCGGGGTTGCTGCCCCCCTTGTCGGAGCCTGCCGAGCCGGCGGTGTTGTAGTCCACGGCCGAAGGGCAGCCCTGGAAGTAGCCGGGCGCATCGAATTTCTGGCTCACGTTGGCGTAGCCTGCCACGCGACCCCTTTGGCTCAGGGTTTCGCCCTGTCCTTGCAGTGGTAATCCATTTACTTTGGCAACGAAGCGGTAGAGATGCGTCGATTCTGCTGCGCTCAGCATGACGTGCTTGTTGTTATATTCGTCGATTCGCTACAAAAACAGCCCGACCAGCAGGTCGATGACCTGGATGCCGATGAAGGGGCCGCCGCCGCCGCCCAGGCCGTAGATGAGCAGGTTGCGGCGCAGCAGGGCCGAGGTGCCGATGGGCTTGTAGGCCACGCCGCGCAACGCCAGCGGCACCAGCGCCGGGATGATGAGGGCGTTGGAAATCACGGCCGAGAGAATGGCCGACTGCGGCGACTTCAGATCCATTACGTTCAAAGCGCCCAGGGCCGGGCCGGCCACCATGAACAGCGCCGGGATGATGGCGAAGTACTTGGCCATGTCGTTGGTGATGGAGAATATAGTCAAAGTCACCCGCGTGATGAGCAGCTGCCTGCCGATTTCCACGGTGAACATCACCGGGTTGCGGAACATGATGCGCGGGGCGAGCTTCTCGAAAGCCTGGTTCACGGCTTCGGAAACCAGCGCGGGCTGGACAAGGAATTGGGATTTAGCATACAGGAAGGTCAATAAGAACAGGCATGCTGAGTGCAGTCGAAGCATCTCTACCGCGCAACCAATTATTTGCTCTTGCAACGAAGCGGTGGAGATGCTTCGACTGTGCTCGGCGTGCCAGACGACGAGGTGTAATACAGGCTGCAATGCTCGGCAATGAGGCTCAGGGTCAGGGCCGGGAAAAAGGCCAGGGCGGCAATGATGACGATGACGGCCAGAGTACCATCACCCCGAAACTGGCCGTGTCGGCGGGCAGCGTGCCGCCGCCTTCGGGCACGTACTTCTTGCGGGCCAGCACCCCGGCAATGGCTACCGGGCCGATGATGGGCAGGAAGCGCCAGAGTAGCATCATCACGCCGGTACTGCTGTTCCACCAAGGCGGGTTGTCGCCGAGGCCCTCGAAGGCCGAGCCGTTGCTGGCTGAGGCGGAGGTGAACTCGTAGAGTATTTCCGAGAAGCCGTGGTAGCCGGGGTTAGCCAGCCAGCTAGCCACTAGACTTGTTCCTGAATAAAGCGAAACGAAAAAAGAACGTCATGCTGAGCGCAGTCGAAGCATCTCCACCGCTTCGTTGCACGACTTGGACGAAGCGGTAGAGATGCTTCGACTGCGCTCAGCATGACAGCCAAATTTTAGCATCGGTTCCTAATTTAGGAACAAGTCTACTGTATTCCTGAGGATTGCCCACGTAGAGGTGGGCCGTTAGGGCCGTGCCGGCCAGAATCAGCAGCGGGTGCGGCAGCGTCACGATGACGGTGATTTTCATTTCCCGGGCCTCGATTTTCTTCCCCAGTAGCTCGGGCGTGCAGCCCGGCAATAAACATGGCAATGATGAGGTGGGTGAAAAAGTTGAGGAGTCCCACGCCGCCGCCCCGTAAAAGGCGTTGGTCATCATGCCCAGCAACTGCACGAGACCCGACAGCGGCATAAGTGAGTCGTGCATGGAGTTGACCGACCCTCAGCCGATGACGGTGTTGGTGATGCTCCGGTAAGCTGAAGCCGCCGCCCCGAACCGGATTCCCTTGCCTTCCATGGCCCCCAGCGCCTGACTGACGCCCAACTGGCTGGGTTGCCGTGCCGGGGCCAGCAGAGCCCCGAAGCCCACGGTCATCACCCCGAAAATCATGCAGGTCAGCTGGCGGCACTTCAGGTAAAAGCTCAGCGCAAATACCATGGCCATGGAGTGAGGGCTAGGGCAATGTTCTGGCCGGCCGGCGGCCGATTCGTGGCACCACCCTGAAGGAGGCTACCGCCGGAAATTCATAACCTTTGTTTCGAACCGGACCGGCACTGAGCCGTACTTTTGCTACTATATTCTGTCTGATGGCTGTTACCCAATTCGTCCGCCCACTGGTGCGGCCCTTTACCGAGTTCTTTCGTCGCGAGGCGGCGGGAAGCATCGTGCTGCTGCTGAGTGCCGTGCTGGCCCTGGTGCTGGCCAATACCAGCTGGGGTCCGGCCCGGTATTTCCCGGCGTTGTGGGATGAGCATCTGCGCATCGCCTTCAACGGCCTGGTGCTGGACAAAAGCCTGCTGCACTGGATCAACGACGGACTGATGACGGTGTTTTTCCTGATCGTGGGCCTGGAAATCAAGCGGGAGGTGCTGGATGGCGAGCTGGCTACCGTGCGGCAAGCGGCCTTGCCGCTGGCGGCTGCGCTGGGCGGAATGCTGATGCCGGCCCTGCTTTTCACGCTCTTCAACCGCGGCACGCCCACGGCCGGGGGCTGGGGCATCCCAATGGCCACCGACATTGCGTTTGCCCTGGCCGTGCTCCAGCTGCTGGGCCCGCGGGTGCCGCTGGGCCTCAAGGTGTTTCTCACCGCCCTGGCCATTGCCGATGACCTGGGGGCGGTGCTCGTCATTGCCGGGTTCTACACCCACGAGCTGCACCTGAACTTTCTCTACCTGGCCCTAGCCACCTGGGCCGGGTTGCTGGGCCTCAATGGGCTAGGGGTACGGAGCCTGTGGCTGTATCTTACATTAGGAGTACTGCTGTGGTACTTCACGCTGCAATCGGGCATCCATGCCACCCTGGCCGGCGTGCTGCTGGCCGTGGCCATTCCGACTCGCATCGGCCACGAACGACCGGCCCTGCTGCGCCTGCTGGAAGCGCGGCTGCGCTTTCTCAACGACGAGGTACACGGGGCCGACGCCGACCCGCGCACCATCAGCGAGGAGCTGGAAGAGCTGGCCGAAACCATCAGCTCGCCGGCGCAAAAGCTGGAGCAGCGGCTGCACTCGGTGGTCGCTTTCGGGATTGTCCCGCTGTTTGCCTTCGCCAATACCAGCCTCGTTATTGATGCCTCGGTGTTTGGCGAGCTATTCTCCCCGCTGGGCCTGGGCATTATGGTGGGGCTGCTGGTAGGCAAGCCCCTGGGCATCGGGCTGCTGGCCTGGCTTGCCGTGCGCCTGGGCTGGGCCACGCTCCCGCCCGGCGTGACGTGGCGGCACCTGTGGGGAGCCGGCGTGCTGGGCGGCATCGGCTTCACGATGTCGCTGTTCATCACCCTGCTGGCCCTGGGCGAGCATTCCCCGGGCGAAGCCGTGGCCAAGCTGGCCATCCTGCTGGCCTCGCTGGTGTCGGGCATGGTGGGCTACCTGCTATTGAGGGCTACTCATGCTAGCCCCGGCCCGTAAGCGGCGGAATCAAACTCAGCTTTCCTGGTCGCCGGCAAGTGGCCGCCGGGTACTCATGCTAGCTCAGGCCGCGGTTCAGGAATTCGACCAAAGGCTGCAGCCCCCGGAAAGCGTCCGTTACGTGGGTACGGAAACCGGGGGCCAGCACGTTGGCATCAGTGAGCGGATGCGCGGCGGTAAAGCTTTTCAGCTTGAGGTAGGGCAAAGCGGGGTTATCGGCCTCGTAGCCTTTCGGGGGGCGCTTTAAGGTGTTCTCCTGGCTCAGGCCGCTGAAGTAGCGGCTGAATTCCGGCCCGGCCAGCCGCCGCTCGAAGGCGGGCAGGTCGTAGTCGATTTCCTGCCGGATGGCGGCCAGCGCGGGAGCGTCAGGCATATACAGGCCGCCGGCCACGAAGGAGCCGCCCGGCTCCAGGTTCAGGTAGTAGCCGGCCGTGGGCGCGCCCTTGCCCCCGGCGTTGAACCAGGCCCCGAAGTTGGATTTGTAGGGCGACTTGTCGGCCGAGAACCGCACGTCGCGGTTGATGCGGAACACGCACTTTTTGGGCTGGAGGTGAGACTCCGCAATGGCCGGGTCGGCAGCTTCAGCGTCGGCCAGCAGGTCGGTTACCAGCGCCAGGAAATCGGCGCGGGCCGCCTCATAGGCCGGCCGTTGCGCGTCGAACCACGGTTTGCTGTTGTTGGCCTGGAGGCCGCTGAGAAAGGTCAGAGTCGTAGAGCGGAGCATGAACGGCGGATTAGACCGGCAAGTACGCTCCTGGCGGGCAAACTACCAGTACGGCTGAACGGCTGCCCGTTCTGTGTGGCTCTGGTCCGCCGCCCGGTTTCTTGCAGATTGGGTGGTCACCTCCCGACGGAAATGGAGTCGGCTCCGGCCCCCGATGCCTGCCGGTTGCCGGTGGAGTACCCTACTCCTCTAGCCCGTACTCCTGCCTCTTGCGGTAGAGCGTGGTCACGGCCACGTTCAGCATGCGGGCGGCCTTGGCCTTATTGCCGTGGGCTTCGGCCAGCACCTGACGGATGTGGTGCAGCTCGGCCGTACGCAGGGGGCGGTCGTGGGAGGCGTTGGGGGTGATGGTTGGCGTAGCGGACAGGTAGTGCAGCTCGGCGGGCAGGTCGTCGACGGTCAGCAGGTCGTGGTCGGCCAGGATTACGGCCCGCTCCAGCACGTTTTTCAGCTCCCGCACATTGCCCCGCCGGTTGTAGGGGGGTTGGGTAGCGCAACGGGCTCCATGCCCCGCAGCCGCTTGCGCAGCTTGGCAGCGTAGAGCTGCACGAAGTGCCGGGCCAGGGGCTCAATATCCTCGCGGCGCACGTCCAGACCCGGATGCGCACTCAAACAGCTTCTAACGGGTAGACAACTGGGCGCTACTGCGTCGGGCCGGTATCGACGCGGGCTTCCAGAGTGGCCTGCACGGCCGTGGGCACCCGGCTCATGATATCATAGCCGGTGGCCTGCTCAATGGCATCCACGGAGGTGCGGTAGCCGCCCCAGCTGGTGCTCACCGCGTTGTCGTTGGGCGTATCGACGGCAATAATGCGGGTCGTGCTCAGCACGCGGGCCGCGTCGTTGGTGCCGGTGGGTAGCACCACAATGACCTTCCAGATCCGCCGGGGCACTGTGATACGACCGTTATCCAGCGTTTCCTGGTAGCCGTTCGAGCCCGTGCCGCCTTTGCCATAGTTGCCCATAAGGATATAGAGCTCATTGCCCCCACCCACCAGCGTGCGGCAGTAGTCTTCGAGGCTGGCCCAGGTGCGCTGGTTGTTAGTGGGGGCCTGGGGTACCATGTTGGTCATCAGGAAAGTAGCGGAGTTATCGGCTGTAGTGCTGGTACGGTCGGCCGAGGGGCAGTTATGGCCCCGGTCGAAGCCCGAGCTCACGTAGCTGCTGCTGCCCACCGCGTACCAGCTCGCGGGTAGCGCCGCGTCGGCACGGAAGTCATCCTGCCGGGCGGCGGTGCCCAGCCACTCTGGGCTCAGGTGCCAGCTTACCCAATTGGGAATTCCTTTGTCGCGGTGGTAGGAAAGCGCATACTGGGGTTTGAGCAGCAGATAATTGGTGGGCTGCTGCGCATCGGTGGTAGCCCCGCTGGGGTTGCCCAGCGTGAGGTGCTCCGGCAGGGCAGTGTCGGGAGCGGGCGGTGCTACGTCTTTCTCCGTGTCGCAGGAGCCGGCCAGCAGGCCCAGCAGCAAGAGAGCGGCAACGGAAAACGCAGGGGTGGCAGTAGGCATAATGAGCGGCAAATAGGAGTGAGGCAGCTGGGAGCGGAAGCGCAAAGAACGCCAGACGGCGGCACAACGCCCCGGCTGGGCCAGAGCGGCTCGACTCGCGTGACTCGATAAGGTGAGGGTGAAGCGGCCCGGCCTGCGCCCCAACACCGCGCCAAAAGCACGCTGTTATGAAAAAATACCCTGCCAAAACGGAAGGGTTTTCTTGCAAGGTTAACCGGTATATGCGCGTATTATAATTTTTAGTGTCTAATAATCAATGTATTACAAGTGGTAAGCGGGCGGGCCGCGCGCGGCGGCATTGGTCTTGGCACTAGGGCCCTATCACCAGTCACCTGAATGCCGCCCCCATGGACCTTTTCGACAATCTGACCAAAGCCGCCAAAGATTTCTTCGTCGAAGGCAACGACTCCACCGTGCCCACGCCGGCCCGGCCCGGCGCCAACGCCCCGCTGGTCCCGCCAGTACCTCAGCAGCTGCCGGTTTCGCCCGGCCCCGGCTCCTTTGCCCTGAGCCAGCCGCTGACGAGCCCGCCCGAGCAGCGCCACCTCGACCACGTCGCGGCCCTGCTGGCCGGCGACGGCAAGGATTTCGTGGCCTACACCAAAATGGTAAAGAGTATGGCGGCCAGTGGGCTGGCCGGGCCGGTGCTCTACCAAACGGCCTTTCACGCCTTTGCTGCCGTCACGGGCCTCGACGCGCCCACGCTGCTGGCCTCGGCTGAGCAATTCGAGCACAAGCTCGCCTCCGACCGCAACAAAGTGCTGGAGCGCCACCAGGAAAAGCTCGGCGAAATCAAGATCCTGAATGCCAAGCCCAGCGCCATTGTGCAGCTGGCGGGGCAGGAGCAGCAGCTCCAGGCCGATCTGGCCGAGTTGACGCGGCAGCTGGAAGCGAAAAGTCAGCAGCTGCAGGCCACCCAGCAGCAGCTGGTGGCCGAGCGCCAGAAAGCCCAGGCCGCGCTGGCGTCCTACGAGCTGGCCAGCAATGCCGCCGCCGCCGATTTGCAGGCCCACCGCCAGGCCGCGCACTCCTTCCTGCTGGGCCTGGTGAAGTAGGCCGCTTATCACTACTCCCGTTTCGCCGCCTCACTACGCGCCATTCCGCCCCATTTCCCGCATTCTCTCACTCCTTCACCTTTTCTCTATGAATACGTTCCTTCCTGACGACCAGCCAACGGGTTTGCCCAAATGGCAACAGCCCGAAAAGGTAGCGGGCTGGGTTTTTCTGGCCGCCGCCGCCGGTGCGGGCCTCTACTTCTGGGGAGCCATCGTGCCCTATCTGGTCGACATCGTCTTCGACACGGTGAAGCTGGGTATCGGCCTGGGGGCGCTGTTTCTGCTGTTTCTTATCCTGACCAGCAAGCGCATCAAAGCCGGCCTCTGGTACGCGGGGCAGCGCATCTTTCGCACCGCAGCGGGCATTTTCGTCGAAACGGACCCGATTGGCATCATGCAGGACTACATCCGCAACACGGAGAAGGAAGCCCGCAACATGGAGGCCGAAGTGGGCCACATAGATGGCGCCCACGAGTTGGTGAAGAAGAAGATGGCCGGCAACAAGCAGCAGCAGCAGGATTACCTGCGCCTGGCCGACTCGGCTGCCCGCAAGGGCGAGAAGGACTTCGCGGAGTCGTATGCCTCGCGGGCCGCGCAGCTCGACGACTACAACAACCGCCTGCAGCCCATGCTCTCGACCACGGCCAACGTGACGCTGGTCATGCGCCAGATTCTGAAAGCGGCCCTGCGCCAGATCGACAACTCGAAGTTCAAAGTCAACCTGCTCAAGGATGAGTACGAGCTGGTGAAGCGCACCAGCTCCGGCATGCGGGCCGCCATGAACATCCTGCGCGGCGACCCCGACAAGAAGTACTTCTTCGATATGGCCACCGACCGCGTGGCCCAGGATATGGCCCAGCAGCTGGGGCAGATCAAGCAGGCCATGCGCTACTCGCAGGAGTTCGTGAAGGAAATGGACATCCAGAACGGCGTGATGAGCGAGAAGGGCCAGCGCCTGCTGGAGAAATACCAGAAAGGCGACTTCAACACGCTGCTCAACGAAAAACCCGGCACCCGAAGCACGGCTGCCACCGCCAAAGCCACCAACGACGCCTATTCCAGCCTGCTGGACTAAAGAGCTAGCGGGAAAAATTCCCCTCCTTTTTTAAGGAGGGGTGCCCGAAGGGCAGGGTGGTGAAGCCGTTGAACGACGACTGGAATTTGCCTGCTGACTACATCAAATTTCTTGCTGCCCCGGAAGTGCCCGCCAAAGGCGCGGCCGACAAACCACCCCGGCCTTCGGCCACCCCTCCTTAAAAAAGAAGAGGAACTCAAACAACCTTCTCCAAAACTTCCCTTTTTTCAACTAATACCATGACAACTCGCGGTAAAATCGTAATCGGTGCCCTAATTGTGACCTTGCTCTATTTCGGCATCAACAAGCTCATCGGCAGCGGTATTCTCTTCAAAAAGGCCACCACCGAGTCGGTGCTGCTCAACTCCATCGAACTGCCCACCCAAACCGGCAGCGGCCGCCCCAACACTGCCGTGCCGCTGGCGCCGCTGCCGGGCAGCACGCCCACCGAAAAAGGCGCGGCCGTGACCTGGGAGGTAATGGCCTGGAACTCGCAGATGGCCGGCATGCTGGCCAACGGCGGCCCCCGCACCACGCAGGGCTCCAGCATGGCGGCCAACGGCCTCGATATGCAGATCGTGCGGCAGGACGACGTGGCCAAGATGCAGGCCGACCTGGTGAAAAATGCCCTGGACCTGCACAACAACCCCGCCGCGCCCGGCCTCATCGTCAGCATTATGGGCGACGGGCTGCCCGCCTTCTCGGCCGTGCAGAGTCAGCTGGAAAAGGCGGGTACGGGCCTGCAGATTCTGCCCTATAGCCCCGGCAAGTCCTTCGGCGAAGACAAGCTGATGGGCCCCAAGGAGTGGCTCGATGACCCCAAGCTGGCCCTGGGCAAAACCATTGCCTGCTACTTGCGCGACGGCGACCAGAATATTGCCCTGAAATGGTGCGCCGACAACGGCCTGAAAGTAAACCCCGACGAAACTACCTACGACCCCGAGGCCGTGAACTTTATGGCCGCCACCGATTTTCTGGTAGCCGCCGAAAAGTACATCGTCGGCAAGCCCGAGCAACGCACCAAAGTGGTGAAAGGCCGGGATACCGGCGTGAAAGTGGACGTAGTGGCCGACGGCGTGGCCACCTGGACGCCCGGCGACGTGAACATTGCCCAGCAAAAAGGCGGCTTGGTGAACATCGTTTCGACCAAGGACTACTCGAACCAGATGCCCAACATTATGGTGACCACCAAGCTCTGGTACGACGCCCACCTTAAGGAAGTAGAAGGTATCATGACGGCGCTGGCCGTGGCCGGCGACCAGGTGAAAACTCACCCCGAGGCGCTGCGCCATGCCGCCGATATTTCGGCCGCCGTGTACGGCGAGAAGGACAAGCCGGGGGCCTACTGGCTACGCTACTACAAAGGCGTGAGCGAAGCCGACCGCACCGGGCAGGTGGTGGAGCTGGGCGGCAGCAAGGTCTTCAACTTCAGTGATAACCTGGCGCTGTTTGGCCTCGAAGAAGGCGGCACCAACATCTATGCCTCGGTGTACAAAACCTTCGGTGACGTGCAAAGCAAGCTCTACCCCAAGGAGCTGCCCAGCTACGTGCCCCTCGACCAGATGCTGGACCTCACGCCGCTCAAAAAGCTGCAAAGTCAGTACAAGGGCAAGGCTATTGCCCCGGCCGAGAAGCAGCAGTTTGCCGCCGACGATGAAATCCGCCAGAGCGTGAGCAAGCGGGCCTGGAACATCGAGTTTGCAACCGGCAAAAGCACCTTCACGCCCGCCGCCGAGCAGGAGCTGACCCAGCTCTTTGATGACCTGGTGGTGGCCGGCCGCCTGAAGGTAGCCGTGCACGGCCACACCGATAACCAGGGCGACCCGCAGCGCAACCAGCAGCTTTCCGAGGACCGCGCCCTGGCCGTGCAGCAGTGGCTGGCCCGCAAAAGCACCAGCGCTTTCCCCGCCGGCCGCGTGCAGGTGTACGCCCACGGGGCCACCGAGCCGCTGGTCAGCAACACGGCCCCCGCCGGCCGGGCCAAAAACCGCCGCGTGGAAATCGTGCTGGGTAAGTAAGCAAGCTCCTCGATCAGGCGCCGCAGAACGGGTGAAAGCGCGCCCTGCGGTGCGTGTCGAAGCAGTGCTACTCCTGTTGCCTAAAGCGTATGTATATGAAAGAGCTGTTTGCCCCCAATGCCCACCCCAGCCGGCCGGTGTTTGCCGGCATGGTGGCCGCGCAGGTGTTCGTGCTGGGGCTGCTGTGGGCCTTCTACCCGCTGCAATTGTTTCCCAGCCTCGGCGACGTGCTGCGGGCCCTGGGCAGCCTGACCACCAGCCAGGGCCTGCTGCAGGAGCTGTGGGCCAGCATGACCACGGCGTTGCAGGCCCTGGCCATCGGCACGGGGCTGGCCCTGCTGATTTCCTACCTCACGGCGCTGCCTTTTTTTCGGCCCATTGCCTACGCCGCCACCAAGATGCGCTACCTCACGCTCACCGGCCTCACGTTTTTTATGGCGCTGCTGCTCAATTCGGGCCACCAGGTGAAGCTCTCGGTGCTGGTGTTTGCCACCACGGTGTACCTCGTCACGGGTATGACGAGCGTGATTCTGACCACTACGCAGGAAGAAATGGACCACGCCCGCACCCTGGGGCTGGGCGAGTGGCGCAGCTTTTTCGAAGTAGTGGTGCGGGGCAAGCTCGATTTGATGCTGGAAGTGGTGCGCCAAAACTTCGCCATCATCTGGACCATGATTACGCTGGTCGAAACCCTCTACCAGTCCGAAGGCGGCATTGGTCTGCTGCTCTACAAGCAGAACCGCTACCTGCACCTCGATGGCGTGCTGGCCATTCAGCTCGTCATCCTGGCCACCGGGGCCGCCCAGGACTATGGGTTCGGGCTGCTGCGCCGGGTATTTTTTCCCCATGCGGCGTTGGCGGCGGCGCGCTAGGCGGCTGCGGCTAGGTGGCCAGTGAACAAAAAGAACGTCATGCTGAGCGAAGTCGAAGCATCTCGCGTGCCATGGTAATCAAACTGCTAATGCTCGCGAGGTACTTCGACTTCGCTCAGTAAATAGGCCAGAATAGATGTTTTGGGCCACCGTTCACATGCCCCAAAGCGTGGACAGTAAAGAAATAGGCCCCGTCACAACTTTTCTGCACGAGCTTATTTATGAAGTTGTTTAGAAAGTCGCCAACTGTAATCAGCACGTCATGCTGAGCTTGTCGAAGCATCTCTACCGCTTCTTTGAACGGCACCTACGAAGCGGTAGAGATGCTTCGACAAGCTCAGCATGACGTTCTTTTGACTTTCTAAACAGCTTCTATGTGACAAGCGGTGTCACAAATTTTTTAGTAGAAAATAAAGTGTGACACCGCTTGTCACACTTTTCCTCATCTGAGTAAAAGTTGTGACAGAAGCTTTGGCAGCCTTCGCCGTTGCCAACAGCAGCCGGCTGATACCCTGCCATCATCCTTTTCCACCCATCCTACTTCCCCGTCCATGACTCCTTATGTGCATAAAGAACCCCTGCTGACGCTCGATAACGTGTCGATGAGCTACAATGGCGAGGTGGTGCTGCGCGACATCAGCGCTCAGGTGTGCGACGTGGTGCGGCCCCACATGACCCAGGGCCAGGTCGTGGGGTTCTACGGCCGCTCGGGCATCGGCAAATCGGTGCTGTGCCGCATCATTGCCGGCCTCACGCCCCCGGCCGCCGGCACGGTGAAGGTGGGCCAGGAGCAGCGCCCCGTGCGGGCCGGCGACGTGGGCCTGGTGCAGCAGCGCTACCCGCTGTTCAACCACCGCACGCTGGCCGACAACCTGCTGCTGGCCGCCAGCCGCCAGCACGACCCCGATAGGGCCCAGCGCGAAGTGGCGGCCTTCCTCGACCGGTTTCGGCTCACGCCGCACCGCCAGAAGTATCCGGCCCAGCTCTCGGGCGGCCAGCGCCAGCGGGCGGCCATTGCCCAGCAGCTGCTGTGCTCCGACCACCTGATTCTGCTCGACGAGCCGTTTTCGGGCCTCGATGTGGCCATGATCGACGAGGTCAAGAAGATTATTCTGGAAGTAACCACGATGGACGAGCTCAACACAGTGGTCATCGTGTCGCACGATATTGCCACCACCACGGCGCTGTCGGATACGCTGTGGCTGCTGGGCTACGAGCGGGATGCGGCCGGGCAGGTGCTGCCCGGGGCCACCATCAGCAAAGACCACCAGTACGATCTGGCCGGCATGGGCCTGGCCTGGCACCCCCAGGTGGAGGCCGAGCCGGAGTTCAACCGCTTCGTGGAGGAGCTGAAAAATGAAATTCGCGCGGTCTGAGGTTGCTGTCCGGCAAGGGTTACTTTTGCCTCGCAGTTGCCTTCATTTCCTTACGCTCCGTTTTGCTATGCCCACCGGTACGCTACTTATCATCGACGACGAAACCAGCTTCCGCCAGCTGCTGGCGCGGGTGCTGGAGCGGGAAGGCTACACCATTCTGCAAGCCCCCGACGCCCGCCGGGGCCTCGACACGCTGGCCCAGCACGCCGGGCAGGTGCTCGTCGTGTTGTCCGACGTGAAGCTGCCCGATGCCCACGGCGTGGAGCTTATTGCCCGGCTGCGCGCCAAGTGCCCCGACGCCGAAATCGTGCTCATGACGGCCTATGGCACTATTCCCGACGGGGTGCAGGCCATGAAGCAGGGCGCGTTCGACTACGTTACCAAGGGCGACTCGGAGGAGCAGCTGTTCGTCATCGTGGAGCGGGCCGCCGACAAGGCCCAGCTGCGCCGCCGCGTGAGCGAGCTGGAACGCCGGGTGCATCAGCAGCACAGCTTCGAAACCATGATTGGCCACTCGCCCGCGTTGCGGGCCGCCCAGCACCTGGCCCGGCAAGTAGCCGCCACCGACAGCACGGTGTTGCTGGAAGGCCCCACGGGCTCGGGCAAGGAGCTCTTTGCCCAGGCCATTCACCAGGCCAGCCCGCGCCGGAGCAAGCCCTTCGTGGCCGTCAACTGCTCGGCTTTTCCCAAGGATTTGCTCGAATCGGAGCTGTTCGGCTACAAGAAGGGCGCGTTTACCGGGGCGCTCACCGATAAGAAAGGGCTGTTGGAAGAAGCCCACGGCGGCACGCTGTTTCTGGATGAAATCGGGGAGCTGGAGCTCAACGTACAGGCCAAGTTTCTGCGGGTGCTCGAAACCCAGACCTTCACCAAGCTCGGCGACACCAAGCCCAGCCAGGTGAACGTGCGCATCGTGGCCGCCACCAACCGCAACCTCAAGCTGGAAGCGGCCGAAAGCCGGTTTCGCCCCGATCTGTACTACCGTCTTTCCGTCTTCACCATCGATTTGCCGCCGCTCAAAGCCCGCGAAACCGATGTGCCCGCGTTGGCTTCCCACTTCCTGCAGTACTTCGCCACCCGCCTCAAAAAGCGCCTCCCGGGCCTGGATGCCGAGTGTCTGCGGCTGCTGCAGGCCTACGACTGGCCGGGCAATGTGCGGGAGCTGAAAAACGTGCTCGAACGGGCCGCCATTCTCACCCCCGACAATGAACTGGTGGCGGCTCACCTGCTGCCCACCGAGTTTTACGCCCTGCCCGGAGCCGCTCGCGCCGCCGACGACCCCCACGACCGGAGCCTGCGGGCCGTGGAAGCCCGCCATATCCGGCAGCTGCTGACCGAGGCAGACGGCAACAAAACCGAAGCCGCCCGCCAGCTCGGCATTGGCCTCACTACGCTCTACCGCAAGCTCCAGGAATACGGTCTGTCGGCCTGAGAACAGGAGTAGGGGAGTTGGCAACAGGCGTTGAGAACATCCTGTTGCAGTGACTGTCAGTCCGCGCGCCGCCGAGGAATCCCGCGGGCACGGGTAGTTGCTTACGCTGGTCGTAGAGATGCTTCGGCGGCGCGCACGCCGGAGCAAGCAGGACGGAAGTACTGCGTTTGTGAACTGTCAAATACGCCCTGATCCGTCATTCCCGCCCCTTGTATATATGACGCTAAAGAATCGAATCCGGCTGAGCGTGCTGAGCATGCTGCTGCTGCTGCTCATCGTGGGCGGCTATGGCTACAGCGTCCTCACGCGCCTCGACCACCGGGCCCAGTACGTGCAAAAGGCCAATATCTACTCCGTGGAATTGGGCCAGCAGATGCTGTGGGCCCTGAGCGGCCTGGCCCTGGAGCCCGCCCGCCCCACGGCGCTGCCCGCGTTACGCCGGGCCCTCACCCGCGAAGCCTCCAATATCACCGAGCCCGGCGAGGCTGCGCTGGTCGATAGCCTCACCCAGAATCTGGCCGACTACCAAGGCTTGGTTGACAGCCAAGCGGCTAACACGGCCCGGCAAGCGGAGCTGCAGCAGCTCCTTGCCCAAACGCACCGGTTGCTAACCCTGAACCTGCGGGCGTCTGCCCGGCAGGCCCGGGCGGCTACCCGGGCGGTAGGAGCCGCCCAAACGACCCTGCTGCTGGTGGTGGCGCTCAGCGCCGCGCTGGGAGTGAGCCTGGTGCTGCGCCTGCCCCGTATTGTGGTGCGGCCCCTGGGGCGACTCAGCGCCAATATTGCGCTGGCCACCAACCCGGCCACCGGGGCCCGGCTGCCGGTAGAGCGGCAGGATGAAGTCGGGACCGTAGCCCAGGCCTTCAACCGCGTGCTGGGCCAGATGCAGGACCTGCGTACGGCTACCCGCGCCGAGCTCCTGATGCAGCGCAACCGCATGGCGAGCATCGTGCAGGGCCTCGATGAAGGTCTGTTGCTGATCGACCAGAACCGCCGCATTATTCTCGTCAACCCCGTCGCCAGCGACTTGCTGGGCCAGCCCGCCGAGGCCCTCATTGGGCGGCTGGCCGCCGACGTGGCTCAGCACAACGAATTTCTGCAGAAGCTGCTGGCCGCCGAAGCCGCCGCCACGGCGCGGGAAACCCCGGCCGCCCCCGAATACACCATCACCCGCCACGGCGAGGACACGTACTACCGGCTGTCGGTGAGCCCTATTTTGTCGTTCAATGACGTGACGGCCCAAACCGAGTTCGTGGGCCATATTCTCTCCCTGCGCAACGTTTCCGACTTCAAAAAGCTGGATCAGGTGAAGTCCAATTTCCTGGCTACGGTGTCGCACGAGCTCAAAACGCCGCTGGCCAGCATCAATCTGAGCTTAAAGCTGCTCCAGGACGAGCGCACCGATGCCACGGAGCGGCAGCGCATCGCCGGGGGCATCCGGCTCGAAACCCAGCGCCTGCTGCGCATGGTGGGCGAGCTGATTGACGTGTCGCGCCTCGACGCGGGCGTGGGCATCAAGCTGAACCCCGAGCCGGTGGCCCTGGCCCTGGTCATGGACTACGCCGATGATACCATTATGGCCCAGCTGGAGGACAAGGAGCTGACGCTGCGCTACGAGCTGCCCGCCGATCTGCCGGCCGTGCGGGCCGACCTGGAGAAGACTACCTGGGTGGTTATCAACCTGATGGCGAATGCCATCCGCTATTCGCCCGCCGGCGAAACCATCGTTATCAGCGCCGTGCACCACGCCCACCTGGTGCAGGTGAGCGTGCGCGACTGTGGCCCCGGCATCGCGCCGGAATACCACGAGCGGGTGTTCAAGCGCTTCGCGCACATTCCCACCAAAGACGGCCAGAAAGGCGGTTCCGGACTGGGTCTAAGCATTTCCCGGGAGTTTATCACTTCCCAGGGCGGCCAGCTGTGGGTCGAAAGCCAGCCCGGCTGCGGCAGTATATTTCACTTCACGCTGCCCGTAGTGTGAGCTGTTGGGGGCGCTGGTGAACAAACAAAGTGGCCCAAACGCCAGAAGGGACTGCCACGGCAGTCCCTTCTGAGGTACTATACTTAAGTGAAATCCTGTGGCCCGAGTAAAATACTGCCCTGGCGCTAGTTTAGCCACACGGTATGCAGCATCTGGAACCGGTGCGGGGCATAGGCATTGTAGTACGGAGCCTCGGCCTGGAAACCCAGGATGTGAATCAGGGGCATACCCTCCAGGTGCGACTCGACAACGCGTACGGGGTAGAGCTGACCTTCTTCGGGCCAGTCGCCGATGTGGTTGAAGGGGCGGCTGCCGGCGTCAATGCAGCGGGCATAGTCCACGAACGGGGCGTGGGTGGTGGCTTCGGCCAGGGTTAGGTTCGCGACTTCGTGAGGCATGGAGCAAAGGTAAGAGACAAATGGGGTTGGGGCACTATGCTAAGTTTCCCTCCGAAATACCGTCTAACACGCCCGGCGGAGTTCGGATTCCTAAGATAGAGAAATTACTTTCCCCACCGCCTGCCGGGCTGGCTTTTGTATCTGCCTAAAAAAAAGACTGTCTGTCAGGTTGTTAGCGCGACAGAGTCCGCTCTTTCCCATCTGGGCGGCCGGGCTGGGGGAGCGGGCGGAAAAAAGAGCCGATTCTCGTTGGTTGCCCAACCTGCGGAGCGGCTCAATCCCGTATGTTGGCCCAGGGCCGGGAAATGCGGAGCCAACCCGCTACTTTGCTGCCTGAGCCCTCCTTTTTCAGGGGGTGCCGTTTTCTCATTCTTTTCTCCCCATGCAGCTGCAGGAAGTCCACAATCCGCAGCAGGCGCGCGAATTCCTGGAATTCCCGGTGCGCCTGTACCGCCCCGACCCGAACTACATCCGTCCACTCGACAAAGATATCGAGCAGGTGTTCAATTCTGAGCGCAACAAATACTTTCGGCACGGGGCCCTGGCCCGCTGGCTGCTGCTCGACGCGCAGGGGCTTACCATTGGCCGGGTGGCCGCTTTCGTGAATGAGCGCACCGCCCACACCTTCGACCAGCCCACCGGCGGTATGGGTTTCTTCGAGTGCATCGACGACCAGGCGGCGGCCACCGTGCTGCTCGATGCGGGTCGCGACTGGTTGTCCGCCCGCGGCATGCAGGCCATGGACGGCCCCATCAACTTTGGTGACCGGGACCAGTGGTGGGGCTTGCTGATCGAGAACTTTGGCCCCCCCGTGTACGGGCAGAACTACAACCCGCCTTACTATCGGCGCTTGCTCGAAACGTATGGCTTTGCGCTGTACTTCAAGCAGTATACCTACTTCCGCAAGGTGGACGCGCCCTTGTCGCCTGAGTATCAGCTGCGGGCGCAGGAGCTGCTCGTGGACCCCGATTACAGCTTCGAGCACCTGCGGCTGAGCAATCTGGCCCGCTACACCGAAGACTTCCGCCAGGTGTACAACAAAGCCTGGGTGAAGCACGACGGCGTGAAGGAAATGACCCCGGAGCAGGCTACCAACATCATGCGCAAGCTGCGGCCCATCATCGACGAGAAAGTGTGCTGGTTTGGCTATTACCAAGGCGCGCCCATCGGCTTTTTTATTGCCCTGCCCGAGCTCAACGAGCTGTTTCGCTATGTTGATGGTCGCCTCGACTGGCTGGGCAAGCTCAAGTTTGCCTACCACCGCTGGCGCGGGGCCGTGCGCACACTCACCGGCATTGCCTTCGGCATCACGCCCGAGCACCAGGGTAAGGGGCTGGAAATGAGCTTTATTCTGGCCGCCAGCAAAGTGGTGCAAGACAAGCACAAGGTGCACTACGAGGACTTTGTGATGAACTGGATTGGCGACTTCAACCCCAAAATGATGTCGGTGGCCGAGAAAATAGGCGGGGAAATCTGGCGGCAGCACGCCACGTTCCGCTACCTGTTCGACCGGCAGAAGGAATTCCACCGCGCCCCAATTATTGAATAAGGCTCGGCATCTGTTGTCTTATAACTGGAAGAAATGCCCAAAAAAAGGCCGCCTCTGGATAGAGGCGGCCTTTTTTCAGTGTCAGCAATTAGCTGTCTACTCTGCTAGAAGCTATAGCCCACGCTGGCCGTGATATTGCGGGGCAGGATAGGGCGCACCAGATTGTAGGCCGACTGCGAAGGAGTCTTGCCATTGCTCGGGTTGAGCGTCTGGTCGTCCACGAACTTCTGGCTGGTGGCGGCGCTGTTCTCGCCGTTGCGGGCGGCGGCATCGCCGTAGCCGAGGGTGTTGAGAATGTTAGAGCCCTGCACCGATAGCCGGACGCCCTGTAGCGCCCCGGCGAAATTGTAGCCCAGGCCGCCGAAGAGCACCCCGTAGCTAGGCAGCAGAATGGTGTTGCGGCGGTTGGCATACCGGTCGCCGAAAAATCGGTAATTGCTGAACACGTCGAACCCGGCCCGGCTGTACTCAAAGCCGGCTTCGAGCAGGATGTCGGGCGTGTCTTCGAGGCGGTTGCCGTCGATGGAAACCAGCGCTCCGGTTTCGTCCAGCTGCTTGAACTCCACGATGCGCGGGGCCTGCAGCGTGCCGATACCGCGCAGAGTGAGGCCCGTTACGGGCTGGAAGGTAATTTCCGCTTCCAGGCCGGCATTCTGCACCGAGCCGCGCTGGCGGTTCAGGGTAAACGAGCCGTCGGGATTTACCTGCTGAATGGTGAAGGGAATGTTGGTATTGCGGCTGTAGAAGGTCGTCAGACCCAGGCCCAGGCGGTCGGTGCTGGCCTTCACGCCGATTTCGGCCTGCTGCACCCGCTGCACGGAGCCGCGGACGGTAGAGTTGCCGGTTTTGTCCTCCGGGTCGGAGCCGAACGCCCATTGGTCGTTGGTCGGTACCACGCCCGAGTTGGAATAGCGACCATATAAGGCCGTGCGCGGGTCGAGCTTGTAATTGACGCCTATCGAGCCGTTCACCGTCTCAAACAGGAAATCCCAGCTGCGGAACTCGCCGGTATTCTGCAGGTAGGAGTTGTCGTACTGCGTGAGATAGTTGCCGTCGAGGCCACCGTTCTGGTACACCGGGTTGGTGGCGCGGGTCGGCGTGAAGTTGAAGTTGAACCGCGTATCGGGCCGCTGTACCGCTGCCGATTTGCCGGCCCGCCCAAAGTTGTGGCTGGCTTCGTAGCGCACGCCCAGGTCGAGGTGCAGCTTCTCACTGATAGCCCACTCATCGCCCAAAAATACGCTGTTGATCTGGGTGGTGCCGTCGGTGTTGGCCAGCACGCCGCCGCTGGTGCCGAAGCTGTAGGCCAGAAAGCCGTTCTGGGTGGCCTGGATGTCCTGGCCCCCGAAGAAAAAGCCCGCCGGGCCCTGCGCCGTCTTAATGGTCAGGTTGAGCAGACGGGGCCGATTGGCCACTTCCTGCACGATCTGATTGTAGCTGAGCTGCTCCTTAATGGTGTAGCGCGACGCGTACCAGCCGCCGCTGAGGTGGTGGCCGCCTACGGTTTTGCTGATCTGCAGCTTGTTGATTACGTTGGTGGCAGGCTTCTCGTCGGGAAAGATACCGGCAATGTTCACCAGCCCGTTGCCATTGAAGTTGAAATTGCCGCCGGTGGGCGTAATCACGCCGTTCGGGTTGGCTGTGGTCGGCGCGGTGTAGCTGCCGCTGGCCACCAGGGCATTATTGTCGGCGTAGCGCAATTCGAAGCCATTGGCTCCCAGGGCGCCAAAGCCGCGGAGGTACGACTGGGCCAGGCCCACGCCCGGAATGGGCGGCGTCAGGTCATACACGCCGTCAGTGCTCAGGTTGGCGTCGAGCAGGCGGGCATTGTCCTGTAGGGTGAAGCCGTTGCCCAGGTCGAAGAATACTTCCGAGCTGATGGATTTGTAGCGGGTATGCTGCCCATCGGCCAGGTCGCGGTTGAGTGTGCCCTGCCCATTATTGAACGGGTTGGGCAGGCTATGGAAGCGCTGATACTCCGAGTACATCGTGCCCCGGTGCAGGTCGGGCCCGCCCGGAATTTGCTCCGGGTTGTTCAGATTTTGGTACGGAATGCTGGTCAAATACGCAACCCGGTCATTCAGGTATTTGCCATACAGACGCACGTAGCCATTTTTCAGGGTGTAGGTCATGTTGGCTTTCACCTGGCCGCCCCGGTTCATGGGGTAGCCGGCGTACTTGGTGCCCACGTCGTAGCGGTAAAAGCCACCCACGTTAAACCGTAGCGGCGTGCCCTTGATGGGGCCGCCCAGGTTGGCATCGACCCGCTGCAGGCCGCCGAGCTGGGCAAAGCCGGAGCGGTCGGAAGAAAAGCCCTGGTCGCCGCCAGTGAGTTTCAGCGTGCCGCTGAGCTGGGCCGAGTTGCCGGTTTTGCTCAGAAAGTTGATCAGGCCGCCCGGGGCGTTGTTGGCCTGAATGGCCGCCGAGCCGCCCCGCACCACTTCCAGCCGGTCGAGCGTCTCATCCACGCGCATGTGAATGTCGCTTTTGGCAAAGGTTAAAGAGCCGACTTCCAGCAGGGGCAGGCCGTCTTCCAGCAGCTGCAGAAAGCCGAAGCCCGATTCGGCGTTGGCTGGCAGGCCGCGGGCCGACACGGAGTTGGCCGCTTCCCCGCCGTCGGAATTTACCCGGAAGCCGGGCACGGCCATGAGCAGATCGGCGGTGCCCCGCGACACGCGGGTCTGAATCTGGCGGGCACTGAGGGTCGTGACAGCCGTTGAGCTTTCCAGCTTGCTCTGCGGGTTGAAGGTGCCCGTCACGACTACGCCGTCCATCAGCAGCGCGTCTTCAGCCAGGGCGGCATTCATCACCGGGTTCTGGGTGGCATCCACCGTTATGGTCTGGGTAGCCGTGCGATACCCCAGAAACGAGGTCGTAACCGTGTAGGTGCCGGGGCCTATGCCGCTGAGCTCAAACTGGCCCTGGGCGTTGGTAGTCGTGTTGCGGCCCGAAGGCTGAAGTACTACAGTGGCCCCGACAAGGGGCTGGCCCTGCGCGTCACGAATCTGGCCGCTGACGCGGCCCGTGTCCTGGGCCAGAGCGGGCATCGCCGTGGCGCAAACCAGGCCAAGGCCCGGCAGCCACTGGCGGAAATGAGTAGGGGTTAGCTGCATAAATGAGAGGAAGGGAAATGAAGAAGGCGCGGTAGGTGTTGCCCAAACCGCCCGCAAATACGCGGTAGCCGCGCAGGCGGTTTGACGTACGCAGGATTTTTGTATATAGGCTATATACAACACTTGTTCCTGAATTAGAAGTGACATAAAAAAGGACGTCATGCTGAGCCTGTCGAAGCATCTCTCCCGCTTCGTTCGCATGGTTGAGAGTACTGTTGCGGTAGAGATGCTTCGACAGGCTCAGCATGACGTCCTTTTTTCGTTTCGCTTTATTCAGGAACAAGTCTACAGTATAACTGGATGGTCGTTCTACCTCCGTCGCGGAGTAGTACCAGTCTGCCGCCTTTTCCAGCACCGGTCTGGCTGGGTGAAATCCGCTTACTTTGTTGGGCGTAGCGGCGTGCAAATCTAAAGTAGAATGCGTTGCGTACATCTGTCCGGTTCTTTAAATTATACACTTTCTTGCCTCGTTCCATGCGGTTTTTGCCCCGTTTGCTGTTGTTTGCTCTGCTTGCGTTTACTTCGGCCTGCCAGAGCGCCTGTAGCTATGTGCGCTACTTCATTCCCCTCAATCCCACTTCCAAGAACGGCCAGCCCGTAGACCACACCGCCTGGAACGGACTGCTGAAAAAGTATGTCGACAGCCGCGGAATGGTAAACTATGCCGGGTTTAAGGCCGACAGCGCCGCCCTGAATGGCTATCTGACCGTACTGCGCGACAACCTGCCCACCGACAAGTGGAACGACCAGCAGCGGCTCGCCTATTGGATTAATGCCTATAACGCCTTTACCATCCAGCGCGTCATCCGGGCGTATCCCATCAAAAGCATCAAGGACTTGGGGGGCGACAAAACGCTGGTAAACACTGTCTGGGACCAGCGCTTTATCCAGCTCGGCGACGAGAAGTTCACGCTCAACGACCTGGAGCAGCGCATCATGCGCAAGCAGTTCGAAGAGCCGCGCATCCACTTTGCTTTGGTCTGCGCGGCTATGTCGTGCCCCAAGCTGCGCAACGAAGCCTACACGGCCGAGCGCCTCACCGCCCAGCTCGACGAGCAGGGCCGGGACTTTATGAACGACCCAACCAAAAACCAGCTCACGCCGCCGGCTTCGCCCAAGGTGTCGGCTATTTTTAGCTTCTACCCCAAGGATTTCGAGAAAAACAAAGGCTCCATTCAGCAGACCATCAACCGCTACGCCACCCAGAAGGTGAATCCGGACGCTGCTTTGTCCTACATGGAATACGACTGGGCCCTGAACGTGCAGAAGTAGGAACTCACTTTCCCAGCACCAGCGCTAGCAACGAAAAAGGCACCGGATAACCGGTGCCTTTTTCGTTGCTAGCGCTCTGCAGCCGCGGTCTGTGTTGGTCCGGAAGCTACTACATCAGGTCATTCTACTTGTCACTATTGTCCGGCTTCAGACGCGGATCAAAGGGATGCGGCTCCAGCGAAATTACCCGTAGCTGCTCGTGTGCCGGGTGCCGGGGATTGAGCAGGTAGTTCCATTCCGTGGGGGCGTGGGCCGAGGGAACCTTCATAATCCAGTGGCTACCTTCGTCCAGCCAGGCGCGGGTAAGCTGGGCCAGCTCCAGCGGATAGGGCATCTGCTGCCAGTTAGCGGGCAGCTGGGCCATGTTTATTTCCCTGATAGGGGTAGCGTCCGGCACTTCCAGGGTCAGGGCAAAATAGTTGCGCGGTAGCGAGGGCGAGTTGGCGAGCACCTCTAGCTTGGCCAGCGACAAATGCTCGGAGGTATACAGAATTGGGGTGCCTTTCTCGTGCCACCGGCCCGCGTAGTAAAGGCCACCCTGGCCGGTAGTGTCTTTGATATAAGGCGATTTGCCGAGCCGGTAGAGGCGCATGCCGGGGGAGCTGGATCAACGGAAGGAACAGGGGAGGAGCCGCTCTGGAATCGGGCAGCACAGGAATAAAATCGTAGGCCTCAGGAGTAAATTCCGTATTCGATGCGGCCCAGAATTTCGCGCACCTGCTCCCGCCCGATGGCAGAAGAAAGCAGCTCCTTGGGCTTGATGCTGCCCAGGGCCGGGTTGGGCGTTTCCAGCCAGTGGTGAAAATCATCCTGATCTTCGAATACGTCCAGTCCTTTGGCTAGTACGGCCGAGAGTTGAATAGTCTTCTCGGCCTCGTCCAGCGTCAGGGCCCGCTTGGCTTGCTCGCGCCGGGCCAGCGTGCTCTCCGATACTCCCAGTACCACACTGATTTCCTTGTTGGAAAAGCGCAGCCGTAGCTGCAAGGCTCGCAACGCCTGCACCGACAGCCCCTTAACGGCCACGGCCAGCAGATCCAGCTCGTTGTGCACCAGCTGCGGAATGACGGCCCCGCCGCCCATCAGATCGACCATCGTGGCCACGGAGGTTCTACGAACGAGAGTCATTTGCTTATTTTTGAATCGTCATTTGAAGGCAATATACGCAATAACCATTTTCCGCGACTATAAATTCACGTGCCGTTGCACCCTGTCTTGCCCGTGCGACTGGCTCGAAGTTGCTACTTTGGCCCGCTACTCTCTTTTCGTATGTCAACTACTACGCTGAACGCGCCGCACATCATTGCCCAAACCGCCGACTTCGTCCGCGACAAATTTCTCGGCGAGGGCTCCGGCCACGACTGGGCCCACATTCGCCGGGTATGGCACACCAGCCGGGCCCTGGCCGTCACGCTGCCCGCTGCCGATCCGCTCGTGACGGAGCTGGCGGCGCTGCTGCACGACGTGGCCGACTGGAAGTTTCACGCCGGTGATGAGGAAGCCGGACCCCGCGCCGCCCGCGCCTGGCTAACGGGTCTGTCGGTGCCCGAGGCTATTATTGTCCGCGTGGAGACCATTATTCGGGAGATTTCCTTCAAAGGGCTGGGGGTGCCCACGCCCATGAGCACGCCGGAAGGGGAAGTAGTGCAGGACGCCGACCGCCTTGATGCCATTGGCGCCATTGGGGTGGCGCGGGCTTTTGCCTACGGCGGCCACAAAGGTCGTTCGCTCCACGACCCCGCCGTGCCGCCCGTGGCCCACGAGTCCTTTGAAAGCTACAAGCGCAACGCGGCTCCTACGATCAACCACTTTTACGAAAAGCTGCTGCACCTGCGCGAGCGGCTGCACACGCCCGCTGCCCGCCGCATTGCCGAGGAGCGCCACCAGTTTCTGGAAACCTTCCTGGCGCAGTTTCTGCGCGAGTGGGAAGGGGAGGACCTCGCCTAAACGACCCTCTCCGTCGGCCTGAAGCTCTGGGCTGGTAACTGGCACCCGAATTTCTACCTTTGGCCCATGACATTTCGTTTGCTTTCTCTGCGGCTCCTGCTGCCGCTGCTGCTACTGGTGGGGGCTGCCTCCTGCCGCACCTGTCCCATGACCTCCTGCCACACGCGCAAGATGCATTCCCATAACGGCAACCGGTATCGGGGGCAGCCGTTGTGGAAAAAACAGAACCCGGCGGTGGGGGAAAAAATCAAGACCTATAATCCCAAAGCCGGCCAGCACAAAGCCGATAAGAGCAAGTCAAAAGAATAGCCTGAATTAGGCAAAACGGGCCCTTTTTCGTAGCTTGCGGGCTTCTCGCAGTACTCATTCACTGGTGCCAAGCGCTCCTCTTTCCAGGAGCCATGGCCGACTTAGATTTCCCTATGGCGGAAGGCGAAAAGATCATTCCGATTAACATTGAAGACGAGATGCGTGGCGCTTACATCGATTATTCGATGTCGGTCATCATCTCCCGGGCGCTGCCCGACGTGCGCGACGGCCTGAAGCCCGTGCACCGACGCGTGCTCTACGGCATGTCCGAACTGGGCGTATCCTACAACAAATCCTATAAAAAAAGTGCCCGTATCGTGGGCGAGGTGCTGGGTAAGTACCACCCCCACGGCGACTCCTCGGTCTACGACACGATGGTGCGCATGGCCCAGGACTGGAGCCTGCGCTATCCGCTGGTGGATGGGCAGGGAAACTTCGGCTCCATCGACGGCGACTCGCCGGCCGCCATGCGCTACACCGAAGCCCGCCTCAAGCGCCTGGCCGACGAAATGCTGGGCGACCTGGACAAGGATACCGTCGATTTTCAACCCAACTTCGATGATTCGCTGGAAGAGCCCAGCGTGATGCCGGCTAAATTCCCGAACCTGCTGGTTAACGGCACGACGGGTATTGCCGTGGGTATGGCTACCAACATGGCCCCTCACAACCTGACAGAAGTCGTTAGCGGCATCATTGCCTACCTCGACAACGAGGACATCACCATTCCCGAGCTGATGGAGTTCGTTACCGCTCCGGATTTTCCGACCGGTGGTACCATCTACGGCTACGAGGGCGTGAAGCAGGCTTTTGAAACCGGCCGGGGCCGCATCGTAATGCGGGCCAAAGCCCACTACGAAACGCTGCCCAGCGGCAAGGAGCAAATCGTCATCACCGAAATTCCCTATATGGTGAATAAGGCGTCGATGATCGAGAAAACTGCTGCGCTGATTAACGAGAAGCGGATCGAGGGCATTTCCGACCTGCGCGACGAGTCCGACCGCGACGGGATGCGTATCGTGTATGATTTGAAGCGCGACGCCATGCCCAACGTGGTGCTCAATCAACTCTACCGCTATACGCAGCTGCAATCCTCTTTCGGCGTCAACAACGTGTGCCTGGTGAAAGGCCGCCCGATGACGTTGAACCTGAAGGAGCTGATTCACTATTTCGTGGAGCACCGCGCCGATGTTATCGTGCGCCGTACGCGCTACGAGCTGGCCGAAGCTCAGAAGCGGGCCCACATCCTGGAAGGCTTGCTTATTGCGCTCGATCATCTGGATGAGGTAATCGCTCTGATCCGGAGCTCCCGCGACGGGGATGCCGCCCGGGCCCAGCTGATCGAGCGCTTCGCCCTGAGTGAGGTGCAGGCCCGCGCTATCCTGGACATGCGTCTGCAGCGCCTCACGGGCCTGGAGCGCGACAAAATCGTGCAGGAGTACGAAGAGCTCATGCGGCTGGTCGACCATCTGAAGGCGGTATTGGCTTCCGATGAGCTCCAGCGCCAGATCATCAAGGATGAGTTGATCGACATCCGGGAACGGTATGGCGATAAGCGCCGCACCATGATTGAGTACGCCGGCGGCGACTTCTCAATGGAGGACATGATTGCCGACGAGAGCATGGTTATCACCATCTCGCGCGAAGGCTACATCAAGCGCACAGCCTTGGACGAATACCGGACGCAGGGACGCGGTGGCGTAGGTGCCAAAGGAGCAGCCTCCAAGCAGGACGACTTCACGGAGCACCTGTTTGTGGCAACCACCCACGAGTACCTGCTATTCTTTACGGAGCTGGGCCGCGTGTTTTGGCTCAAGGTGTACGAAGTTCCGGAAGGAGGGAAGAACACCAAAGGCCGGCCGATTCAGAACCTGATTGAGATTCCGCGCGAGGATTCGGTGCGCTCCGTGCTGAACGTGCGTGGGCTGCGCGACCCGGACTACCTGGAAAATACCTTCCTGATGTTCTGCACGGAGCAGGGCACGGTGAAGAAAACGCCGCTCGAAGCGTATTCGCGACCCCGTACGGCTGGTATCAACGCCATTACCATCAACGAGGGCGACCGGCTGCTGGACGTACAGCTCACCACCGGCACCAGTGAGATTGTGGTGGCCCTGAGCTCAGGCCGGGCTGTGCGCTTCCCGGAAGGCAAAGTGCGCTCGATGGGCCGCAACGCCGCCGGGGTGCGCGGTATCAGCCTGGCCGATAAGACCGATCGGGTAGTCGGCATGGTCTGCATTTCTGACCCAACCACCCAGGAGTTGTTGGTGGTGTCGGAGAATGGTTATGGCAAGCGCAGTTCCCTGGAGGAGTACCGCGTCACCAACCGGGGTGGTAAGGGCGTGCGCGCCATGAAAATCACGGACAAAACCGGGGCGCTGGTAGCCATCAAGGACGTGCAGGACTCGGACGAGCTGATGATTATCAACAAGTCCGGTATCACCATCCGGCTGCGCATGAGTGATTTGCGCACCATTGGGCGGGCTACGCAGGGCGTACGGCTGCTGAAAATCAATGAGGGCGACGAAATATCATCGGTGGCCAAAGTGGCCACCGATGATAAGGAGCCCGACGCTCTGGAGGGTGAAGGCGGGGTAAACGGTAGCCCGGACGGGGCCGCGGAGCATCTGTCGGATGCACCTCTGGCATCGGATGATGTAGCTTCCCTAACCGATCCGGATACGCTTAGCGACAACTAAGAGTTAAAAAGGCTTGCGTACTTTCGGGCACGGTATTCGTTTAGAATGCCCAACTGAGGGCATGCAAGCCTTTTTCCTTTCTCGCCGGGCGGCTGAACCAAGTGTTGGCCCCGGGCGTTTCTTTTCCAATTCCTTCCACTCATCCATCCTTTATTCTTCAGCCAAAAACCATGAAGAAGATTTTTCTGACGCTCGTAGCTGCTGCCGCGCTGCATACTGCTTCGGCCCAACAATCGGCCGTGACGAATGCTATCCTGAACCAGCGTAGCGGATTGCTCGATAAAGCACAGGTCGATATTGACAAGGCGGTGCTCAACGAGAAGACCTCTACCAAAGCCAAAACCTGGTATACGCGGGGCGAGATTTACGAGGGAATATTGGCGAGCCCCATCTACAGCAAAAACCTGAAAGCCAGTGAAGGCACGAAAATAGCCTACGAGTCTTATAACAAAACCATCGAGCTTGATGGGAAAACAGGGGAGTTCGGCAAGCTGGCCGTGCAGAAGCTAGACAACCTCTACGGGCTGGCTTTCAACGCCGGCGTTGAAAGCTACAACGGCAAAAACTACGATGCCGCACTCGAGTCGTATCGGATGGCCCAGCAGATTCGCCCGCAGGATACGACGGCGTATCTGTATGCAGCATACGCTGCCGAAGCCAAGCAGGATTACAGCACCGCCAGAGACACGTATGGCAAGCTGCTGGCGATGAACTACAAGTCGCCCGCTTTGTACGGTCGGATGCTGCAGATGGCCCGGCAGGAGAAAAACGACGCGGAGGCAATGAAAGTAGTTCAGCAAGCCCTGGTTGCTTACCCCAACAACAAGGTCTTCATGCTCGAGGAGCTGAACATGTACCTCAGCGCGGGCCGTGGACCGGAAGCAATCGGCAAGCTGGAAAAAGCTATTGCCGCCGATCCGACGAACGGGAACTTGTACGCGGTGCTCGGCTCACTGTATGATCAGGGCAAGCAGCCGGAAAAAGCCCTGGCTGCTTACCGGAAGTCGGTGGAAGTAGATCCGAGCAACTTCGATGCGCAATTCAACCTGGGCGTATACAACTATAATAAAGCGGCCGATCTGTTCACCAAGGCTAGTAAGATGGACTTGGCTACGTATCAGAAGTCGGGTAAGAAATTCGAGGCCGATGGCAAGAAATACTTCCAGGAATCATTGCCGTATTTCGAGAAGGCGTTGCAGTTGCAGCCCAATGATCGGGCGGTGGTTTCTTCCTTGCAGAAAGTATACGTCCGCTTAGGACGTAATGCCGACGCCGAAAAGATGAACACCAAGCTGGAGGCGCTGAATAAAAAATAAGATAATCTCTGCACCAGCAGGGGATGTTTAAAAAAGCGGCTCGTTGCACAACGAGCCGCTTTTTTAAAAACCGTACTTAACATAATATAAATTATAAGACAAATCGCCAGCAGTTAATGCAGTCTAGGTTTTACAGTCGTTTCCGGGCAGAATCTCCATTGTATAGAGTCCTCGGTTACGACTGACTTGCTGCCGAATTAGGGCGTTTGTGTGGAAGCGCAGGATCAGCTAGCTGTAGGTTATTCTCGTTGGAGTTGTCACTGCGGCTACCAGAAAGCTTGGAAGCTATTTTAGGCAGCATCCTTTAAACTTTGTTTTATCGTTCTCATGCTGCCTCCTTATTCTGCAAAGTGCCGATGAAAGAATTTCAATCTAAATCTACTGTCATATCAGTGTTCGATTCAGTGTGCGCGTGTGTTGGAATCTAACTACAGTTCCATAGCGTTTCATTCTTTTTTTAGGGTACCCCGCTCCTGGTAGTTTATGTGCGTTTCAGTGGTACCTAGCCGTATGTGATCTGTTGAACACTTAAATGCGTGAAGATCTGTTGTGGGTTGTAAACAAGCTGTAAACAGAGCATTGGCCCTCCCTGTCGGCCCCGCGGCCCTAGCATGTATGAGTGGTATTTGTTAATCACTTTGGGTGCGGTATCAGCAAGGGTTTACCTTCGATAGTGATTCAATCATTACAAGTCTATCAAAGTATAAAATAGTATAAAAAAGCTTTTAAATATTATACTTTTTTATACTATTTGCTGCTATTATATACTTGCTGTTCTTATACTTGTACTTTCATCTCTTGTCTGAATTACTCGTTACATGCCCAAGACCATAGACTATCCGCGCACTAGCTACATGAGCGCATGGGAAGTAGCGGAAGTAGTTGATGACACTGGCGGTAAATGCGCTATCGACACATGTGCCCGGAAGTTAAACCGCAAAGTGAGTGGCTCTTTCAAGGCCATCATTGGTTCGGCAGTGAAGTTTGGCTTAGTTACCAGCAAGCGTGAGCTACTGACAACTACTAATCTGTTTCGCCGCATTAAACACGCCTACGACAAGCAGGAAGAGAAAGTATTCCATCGCGAGGCCTTCCTGCATCCTCCACTCTTTACGCAGATCTGCCGCAAGTTTCGCAACAGGGAATTACCCGTGCATATGCTTGACGTGATGCTTATCCGAGAGTTTGGCGTCGAGGAGATAAATGCGCAGGTTGTGGCCAAGTCATTCGTTGAAGGGGCCCGCATGGCCGGGATAATGGATGAACGCAACACAGTGGCTGACATAGACCAATTGGCAGCTCAACAAGCGCCACGCCGGGAGCTGGCTAGCACGGAACTACCACAGAACCTTTTCAAAACCCAAACAACTCCGCCCGAGCCAACAGCTACTGCTGATGCTTCCAATAGTAGTGCAGCTGTGACCTCTTTTGTATTTGTACCTGCGCCCACCAGCCCGCCAACAGCTTCCATACGGACCCATGACGCGGTATCAAGCTTATTCGGGTTGGATACAGAAAGTATGGACGACGTGGTGGAAGACATTGGTTCTGCGCCAGAGCTTTACAACAGCTCGCAAACACCGCTAGCAAGTAAAGAGACCTGGGCGCCAACGCAACCCGAACCACTGGCACGTAAAGCCCCACACGCTTCGGAATCATCTACAGCAACAGATTCTAACAGTAAGGCCCCAACTGTCCAGGAAGGCTACTTCATTCGGATTAGCGGGCCAGGGATTGATACGCAACTGGCTATTCAGGATATTGACGACCTACAGATTGTGAATATCCTGCTGGAAAAGGTGCGGAAACAACTTAGCCGCTGACACTTTGTCGGCTCTACTCCCACTCGGGAAAAACGCAATTCTCTGCACTTGTTTATTAATTATGTTAAACAGAAAATTGTTGTACCCCCCCGCCGCTTGCCCTGATACCCTTACCTTTATTTCATTCGCTGCTTTTACCATTTTGGCTTCTCTCTATGCATACTGTCCTGGTTACCGGCTGCGCGGGCTTCATTGGGTCGCACGTATGCGAGCAGCTCCTGGCCCAAGGCTACCGGGTTCTGGGCCTCGATAACTTTGATCTATTCTACGACCGCCGCCGCAAAGAGGTAAATATGGCGGCTCTGCTGCTCCACCCCGGCTTTGTATTTTACGAGCTTGATTTGCGGGCTGGCTCGCTAGCATTACACGAGAACTTACCCCCGGAAGAAATCGACATAGTAGTGCATCTTGCCGCCAAGGCGGGCGTCGGACTGTCGGTACGGGAGCCTCAGGCGTACCTGGAAAACAACGTGCAGGGCACACTGCATCTGCTGGAATGGATGCGGCAGCGCTGCATCACCAAGCTGTTTTTCTCCTCCTCCTCTTCCGTGTATGGCAATACTGCTCAAAAGCCCTTCCGGGAAGATATGGCGCTGGTGCACAGTTGTCTATCGCCGTATGCGGTCAGTAAGCTGGCTGGAGAACATCTAACCCATACGTACCACCATCTGTACGGATTGTCGGTCATAGTGGGCCGTTTTTTTACGGTATATGGCCCGCGCCAGCGCCCCGACCTGGCCATTTATAAATTCGCGCAGCTCCTGCGCCAGCAGCAGCCAATTCCGGTGTATGGCGATGGATCGACGGCCCGCGACTACACTTTCGTCGATGATACCGTAGCCGGGATTCTGCAGGGCGTGGCGTATCTGGTGCGCAAGCAATGCGTCTACGAAATCGTTAACCTAGGAAACCATCATCCCGTCCCCCTACTAACGCTTATCCGGGCCGTAGCGGCAGCGGTGGGAATTCCCGGCAAACCTCATTTAGTCTTTCAACCGATGCAGGCCGGCGATGCCGATACGACCTTCGCCGACATCGGCAAAGCGCACCAACTCCTCGGCTACACGCCTCGCACCACCCTGGACGACGGACTACAGCAGTTTGTGGCCTGGCTTGACCAGCCCACACTAGTAGACACCATTTGAACAAACGGCGTACTAACGCCCAGGCAGGTTTAAACCGACCTGCGGCCGCTGCTCCCGCCGCAACAGCAGAATATTGCGAGCATATACCACCGTACCAAACACGTTGCCAACAATCAGTACACTATCGAGGCGTAGCAGCGCATAGGTCAGAATCAGGATGGAACCGGCTAGGCTGACCACCCAGAAGCCCAAGGGTAGCACAGAGGTCCCCCGGCGCTCGGAGTACAGCCACTGGTAGACAAAGCGCAGTAGAAATACGACCTGCCCCACCGCCCCCAGCACCAGCCAGCCGCCGGGAATAGCCGTGTGCAGCATGTGCTGCAGGCCAAAATGCGGAGTTCCTACCCCGAACCACCCCAGCATCCCCAGCGGGAATCCGTAGGCTACCAACCGGAACCACGAGCTGAGCTTCCCCCATTCGCCCAGCAGCTGCAGGTTGCGGATATAGATACCATAGCTCAGCAGCTGTGCGACCAGAATGATGGGGTCGTGGCGCAGCATGCCGTATATAATCATCAGAAAGGATGACAGCAGGCTTATCTTCCAGAATAGCGTAGGCACCAGCACCCGCCGGGCCCGTTCGCTCTGCACCCATTGCAGCACGATGCGACTGGAAAACAGCAGCTGCGAAACCAGCCCAATGGCCAGCGCGAGGGTATGGCCACTCATACTTCCTTAACAGCGAACGTTACGACGACCGGGACTCGGCGCGCAGGGCCTCCCCGATTTCGTAGTTTTTCCAGCGGCTCCGAATCCAGCGGAAGCCGAACGTATCGACCAGGGGCTTCCAGGCGCGGTTCCAGAGGGTATATTTGGCCGTGCCGGCAAAGCGCGGGAAATGCTGAACCGGCAGCTGCTTCACCCGCCCGCCCTGCAGCTGCACCAACGCTCCCAGGAAGCGGTGCATGCCGTGAAATAACGGCAGCCGTCGGGCATATTCTATTTTGAGAATTTTGAGGGGGCAGCCCGTATCCTGGATACCATCATTAATAAGGGTCCGGCGTACGGTATTGGCCAACCGGGAAGACAGCTTTTTAACCAGCGTATCCTGCCGCCGGGCCCGGATACCATTGACCATGTCGTACTCGGGAAAGAAGGCCAGAAAGTGGAGGAAGTCGAGCGGCGTGGTCTGAATGTCGGAGTCGATATACCCGACCAGGGTGCCGCGGCAGTGGTCGATACCGGCTTTGATGGCCGTGCTCAGCCCCTGATTGCGGGCCAGGGAAATATATTCGTAGCGCACATCCGAGCCGCAAATACCGCGTAGCAACGCCAGCGAGCCGTCGGTACTGCCATCGTTCACAAACAGTACGGTGGTGGGTAGCGGCGTCTGGGCCAGAAAGACGTTCATCTCCACCACAAACTGCCCCAGGCTTTCCTCCTCGTTGTAGACGGGAACCAGCACCGTTAGCTGCTGCCGAGCCAAATAAGAAGAGGTATCAGACATACAAGTGCTTCAAGCGGGGTGTAAAATAGCACTAATTATCCTGAGCCTGGTTTTGACGTCCTTGCGCGAGGTGACTATTCAGCTCGTCCAGCACTACCTACTCCGCAAGGATGCAACTCATCGAGCTTTTACATCGATTACCAACTTAAACCGGCAACACACGACAGCGCCCCGTTCCGATAGAATACAATACCAGAACGGGACGACTAATCGCGCCGGATGCCCCCGGAAATAGTCGTGTGACGCTGCCGCAACACGGCAAGGACATCGTCCAGAGATAAGCCAGAGGCGGCCAGCAGCACCAGCAGGTGATAGAGCAAGTCGGCAGCTTCGCCGGGCAGACCCTGCTTGTTGCCGGCCACGGCATCAATGACGGTTTCGACGGCTTCCTCCCCTACTTTCTGGGCAATCTTGGGCAAGCCTTTGCGAAACAACGAAGCCGTGTAGGACTTCGGATCTTCGTCGGGAAAGTCGCGGCGGCGCTGCACCAGCTGCTCCAGCTCGGCCAGAAAGCTGATCGGAGCCGTGGGCAGGGCCGTTTGGTCGACCTGCTCGAAACAGCTGACCGTACCGCGGTGGCAGGTCGGGCCGTCGGGCCGGGCCCGCACCAGGATGGCATCCTGGTCGCAGTCGGCGTGCAGGCTGACGACGGTCAGGAAGTTGCCGGAGGTTTCGCCCTTGGTCCAGAGCCGGTTTTTGGAGCGGGAGAAGAACGTCACGCGGCCTTCGGCCTGGGTTTTGGTCCAGGCTTCCTCATTCATGTATCCCAGCATCAGTACCTGCCCCGTGGCAGCATCCTGTACTACGGCGGGCAGCAGCCCATCCATTTTTTTAAAGTCGAGTTCCACGCGTACAGATCAGGTTAAGAAGAAAGGCTGCCGACCAACAGAGCCGACGGCAAGCAGAGCCGCCCCGCAGGCTACAGCCGCATCGGAATGCCTTCGGCCTGCAGGTGCTCTTTCAGCTCCCGGATGCCGATTTCGCCGAAATGAAAGATGCTGGCGGCCAGACCGGCGTGGGCCTGCGCCTGCTGGAAGACCTGGGTGAAGTGCGCCATGCTCCCCGCCCCGCCCGAAGCCACCACCGGGATGGATACGGCCCGGGCCACGGCGCCGGTTATATCCAGGGCAAAGCCATCCTTAGTGCCGTCGTTGCTCATGGAGGTCAGCAACAGCTCGCCGGCCCCACGCTCGGCGGCCTCCCGGCACCAGGCCACGGCGTCGCGCTCGGTATTATGGGTACCGGCGCGGGTATACACCTGCCACCCGGCCTCGGCCGTGTAGCGCGCATCGGCCGCTACCACGATGCACTGGCTGCCGAAGCGGCGGGCCAGCTCGTCGATCAGCTCGGGGCGGTGCAGGGCCGCAGAGTTGATGCTGACCTTATCGGCTCCACTCAGCAGCAAGGCTTCCACATCAGCCACGGTACCGATACCGCCCCCCACGGTAAAAGGAATATCCAGCTCGCGGGCCACGTCGCGCACCAAATGAAGTAGCGTGGTGCGCTTCTGGTTGGTAGCCGTGATATCGAGAAATACCAGCTCGTCGGCTCCTTCCTGGGCGTAGCGGGCCGCCAGGGCCACCGGGTCGCCGGCGTCGCGCAGGCCCTCGAAGCGGACGCCCTTCACGGTGCGGCCATCTTTCACGTCGAGGCAGGGAATAATACGTTTGGTGAGCATACAGCTAGGGCTGGAATAGAGAGCTAGAGGAACTTCTGCAGGTCGGCCAACGAGATGGTGCCCTCGTAGATGGCTTTGCCAATAATAGCGCCGTGCATCCCGGCTTCGGCCAAGGCTTCCACGTCGGCCAGCGTCGTGACGCCGCCGCTGGCCACGAGCTGGGCGGCGGGCAACTGGCGGCGCAGGAGCTGGTAGGTTTCCAGGGCCGGACCCTGCAGCTTGCCATCCTTGCTGACATCGGTGCACACAAAAGTGGTGGCTCCCTGGGCTAGGTACGCGGCAATAAACTCGGCCACCGTCCGCTCCGACTGCTCGGCCCAGGCATTGATAGAAATGTGGTTGTCGCGAAAATCAGCCCCAATCAGGATGCGCGCCGCTCCAAACGTGCGCAGCCACTGCGCCACGGTTTCGGGCTCCCGCACCGCAATGCTGCCGGCCGTAATCTGGGCAGCACCCGCGTCGAAGGCCTGGCGCACGGCCTGCTCACTCTGCAAGCCGCCCCCAAAGTCAATCACGAGACTGGTGTGGCGGGCAATGCTTTCCAGCACGGCCAGGTTCACCGGCTGCCGGGCCCGGGCCCCATCCAGATCTACCAGGTGCAGGCGGCGCACCCCGGCGGCTTCGAAGCGCTGGGCTACGGCCAGCGGGTCGGCATCGTAGGTGGTTTGCTGGGCAAAGTCGCCTTCGGTGAGGCGCACGCACTGGCCGTGGATGAGGTCAATAGCGGGAATGATTTCCATGGGAGAATTAAAGCTTCAGGAAGTTGTCGAGAATACGCGTACCCACCGGGCCGCTCTTCTCGGTATGAAACTGCACGGCGTAGAAGTTGTGGTGCTGCACGGCGGCGCTGAAGGGCATGGGGTAGGCGGCCTCAGCAATAGTATACTCGCCGACGGGAGCATAGTAGCTGTGCACGAAGTACACGAAGTCCTGCTCCCGCAAGCCGGCAAACAAGGGCGAGCGAAGCTGCTGCAATGTATTCCAGCCCATGTGGGGCACCTTGAACTCGGCCGCCGCCGCAAAGCGCTTCACCTCGAAGGGCAGAATTCCCAGCATCGAGGTGTCGTTTTCCTCGCTGTGGGTACCCAGCAGCTGCATGCCCAGACAGATTCCCAGGAAGGGCTGGGTGAGCGTGGGCAATACCTGATCCAGGCCCTGCGCCCGCAGCTCCCGCATGGCGGAAGCAGCCTCACCCTCGCCCGGAAACAGAATCTTATCGGCCCGCCGGATAACCTCCGGATCGGCCGTGAGCGTGGCCTGCACACCCAGCCGCTCCAGGGCAAACAGCACCGACTGCACGTTGCCGCCCTTATAATCTATTACCGCTATTTTCATTTGAGTAATGTTAGGCGTTTATTCATTTGCATAATAAGAGAAACCTAGCGGTGTCAGTCAGGGGGTTAACCAGCTAAACCACCCACTACAGGCACGCATGAGCTCTTTATCCAAATGTTAAAACATTTGGATAAAGAGGGTGACTCTACAAAATTCCTTTCGTGCTGGGAATTTCCATCTTGCCGGCATCCCGCACCAAGGCCATCTTGATGGCCTTGGCGACGGCCTTGAAAATGGCTTCGATCTTGTGGTGTTCGTTCTGGCCTTCGCACTTAATGTTGAGGTTGCAGCGGGCCGCGTCAGAGAAGCTCTTGAAGAAATGGTAGAATAATTCGCAGGGCATATCCCCTACCCGCTCCCGCTTGAACTCGGCCTCCCACACAATCCAGGGCCGGCCGGAAAAGTCGATGGCGGCCTGGGCCAGCACGTCGTCCATGGGCAGCAGAAAGCCGTAGCGGGCCAGGCCGCGCTTGTCGCCCAGGGCCTGGGTGAAGGCTTCGCCCAGGGCAATGGCCGTGTCTTCGATGGTATGGTGCTCATCGATGTGCAGGTCGCCCTGCACCTGGATTTTCATATCAACGCCCGAGTGCTTGCTGAGCTGATCGAGCATGTGGTCGAAGAAGCCCAGGCCGGTGTGCATCTCAGGACGCCCCGCTCCGTCGAGGTTCAGCTCGATGCGGATCTTGGTTTCGTTCGTGTCGCGCTGCACGATGGCGCGGCGGGCGGGCAGGCGCAGAAACTGGTAGATGCTTTCCCAGCTCGTCGTCGTCAGGGCCGCACGGTCGTCGGCTTCCTCCCGAATCAGAATAGATTGGCTGCCCAGGTTATGGGCCAGCTCCACGTCGGTAAGCCGGTCGCCGATAACGAAGGAGTTCGGCAAATCATAGCTTCCCTCGGCCAGGTAGTGCTGCAGCATGCCGATGCCCGGCTTACGGGTGGACAGATTGTCGTGGGGGAAACTGCGGTCGATGTGCTCCCGGACAAACTCCACTCCTTCCGAGCGCAGCACGTCGAGCATCATCGTATGCGCGGGCCAGAAGGTTTCTTCCGGGAAGCTGGCCGTACCCAGCCCGTCCTGGTTGCTGACCAGCACCAGCTCGTAGTCCAGCTCGCGGGCGATGCGGGCCAAAGCGGTAATGGCGCCGGGCACAAACTGAAATTTCTCCCGGGTCAGGGCATCAACCTGGAAATCGGTGGGCGGCTCAAGCAGGATGGTGCCGTCGCGGTCTATGAACAGTACTTTCTTCATGCGGATATACTAGCCGGCTCTCAGGAACCGGGGAGGTTAGGCAAAAACTTAAACGGAATATTCCCGCAGGGCCGCGACCAGCTGCTCATTCTCAGCCGCCGTACCCACGGTCAGCCGCAGGCAGCCCGCACAGCCGGGCTGGGTCGTCCGATTACGAACCACGATGCCCTGGCTCAGCAGGTAGGCATAGACGGCCGTGGCGTCGGAACGGAAGCGTACCAGCAGGAAGTTGGCGTCGGAAGGAAATATATGCTCTACGATACGCACCGCCGGCAGGTGGGCCTGCAGCCAGATGCGGCCTGCCAGCAACTGCTGCCGCATCTGCTCAAAGTGCGGGGCATCGTGCAGCGCGGCCAGCGCGTGCCGCTGCGTGGCCTCCGACACATTATACGGAGGCTTGATCTTATTGAGGAAGCTGATGACTGCCGGCGAGGCAAAAGCCATTCCCAGCCGCAGGCCCGCCAGGCCCCAGGCCTTGGAGAAGGTTTGCAGAACGACCAGGTTGGGAAACTCCGCCAGCCGCGTAGTCCAGCTGGGAGCCGCGGCAAAATCGGCGTACGCTTCATCCACGACCACCAGCCCCCGGAAGCCGCGCAGTACCTGCTCCAGCGCCTGGGCGTGCAGCAGGTTGCCGGTCGGGTTATTGGGCGAGCACAGAAACACCAGCTTAGCCGCGGAAGCAACTATCTGCGCCACGGCTTCGGCCGAAAGCTGAAAGTCGGCCGTCAGCGGGATGCGCTCCAGGCGCACGTCGTTGAGGTTGGCCGCCACTTCGTACATGCCATAGGTGGGCGGCAGAATCAGGATGCTGTCCTGGCCGGGCGTGCAGGTCAGGCGCACGAGCAGGTCGATGGCCTCATCCGAGCCGTTGCCAAGAAAAATCTGGGCCGGGTCCAGCCCCTTGAGGGTAGCCAGCTCGGCTTTTACGGCCCGCTGCTGCGGGTCGGGGTAGCGGTTGAACACCTCCGGACCGGCGCTGCCGAGGCTGTTCTCGTTGGCATCCAGCATCACGCGGGCGTCACCCTGAAATTCGTCGCGGGCCGAGGAATAGGGCTGCATGGCCCGGATGTTGGGACGGATATTTTTTTCGAGCTCGAACATGCACTACAGAATCAGTGGACCGTCCTGGCGAAGCGCAAGGACAGGGCGAGGTGAATAGAGGCTAGACTTGGGTTTGGGTGGGGCTTACCAGGGTTTCCAGCCGAAGCGTGATGGCGCGGGCGTGGGCAGTGAGGCCTTCGGCTTCCGCCATCGTCTCGACCACGGAACCCAGACCGTGCAGACCCTCGGCAGTGATGCGCTGAAACGTAATCTTTTTCAGGAACGAATCGAGCGACACGCCACTGTAGTTGCGCGCGTAGCCGTTGGTGGGCAGCGTGTGGTTGGTGCCCGAGGCGTAGTCGCCGGCCGCTTCCGGCGTGAGGTGGCCCAGGAATACCGAGCCGGCGCTGGTGACGCCCTCGGCTAGCTGCTCGGGGTTCTTCACGGCCAGAATCAAGTGCTCGGGCGCGTACTGGTTCGAGAAGAAGAGCATTTCCTCGGCCGTCCGCAGCAGAATGGCGCGGCTTTCGGCCAGGGCCTGGGCTGCTACGGTGGCGCGGGGCAGCGTAGCCAGCTGGCGCTGCACCTCCACCTGCGTGGCCTCAAGCATTGCCAGCGAATCCGAAAGCAGAATCACCTGCGAGTCGGGTCCGTGCTCGGCCTGACTGAGCAGATCAGCGGCCACAAACACCGGATTGGCCGTTTCATCGGCAATGACCAGCACTTCCGACGGGCCGGCGGGCATGTCAATGGCCACGCCGTAGCGGGTAGCCAGCTGCTTGGCGGCCGTCACGTAGCGGTTGCCGGGCCCGAAAATCTTATCCACGGCCGGCACCGACTCCGTACCGCCGCACAGCGCGGCCACGGCCTGCGCGCCCCCGGCCTTGATGATGGTCGTGATATTGAGCAGCTGGGCCGTGAACAGGATAACGGGATTAACCGAGCCGTCTTTCTGCGGCGGCGTGCAGAGCACCACCTCCGGGCAGCCGGCCAGCCGGGCCGGTACACCCAGCATCAGCAGCGTGCTGAACAAGGGAGCCGTACCACCGGGAATATATAACCCCACCCGCTGCACCGGCACCGCCCGGCGCCAGCACAGCACGCCCGGCATCGTCTCGACCCGTTCTTCGGTGGGACGCTGCGCCTCGTGAAAGCGACGGATGTTGGCGTGGGCCTGCCGGATGGCGGTCTGCAATTCGGCAGGGACCTGCGCCTGGGAGGCCTGCATTTCTTCGGGCGTTACCCGCAGGCCCGCGCGCACATCAGCTCCGTCGAGTTGCTGGGCGTATTCCAGCAGGGCCGCGTCGCCGCGCTGGCGCACATCGGCAAAAATCTGCGCCACGCGCTGCTCCACGTCCTGGGCTTGGCCGGCGGCGGCCCGCTGTTGCAGCGCCGCCCATTCCGGCTGGCTGGGATATTGAAAGATTTGCATCTGGTTGAGTCTGGGGTAGGATGGATTCTGGCGTGGGCAGGATTCGGGACGGTAGGCATACCGGGCATCCAACCGAAAACGACCCGGGCTGTTGGGGCGAAGTTCAGAAAGTGCCGTAGGGTGTAGGCACTACCGCCTGCTTCCTGGCACGCCAGCCCCGGGTAGGCCGGCTTACTAGCTAATCATCTTCTCAATCGGCAATACCAGGATGCCTTCCGCACCCACGGCCTTGAGCTGACCAGTGATGTGCCAGAAATCGTCCTCGTTGACTACCGACTGCACCGACACCCAGCCTTCCTCGGCCAGCGGCGTCACCGTCGGCGACTTGATGCCGGGCAGCAGCGCCTTCACCGCGGCCAGAGCGGCCACGGGCGCATTCAACAGAATGTACTTGTTGCGGCGGGCCCGGCGCACGGCCTGCATCCGGAACTGCAGCTGGTTGAGCAACTCCTGCTTTTCGGCCGACAGCTGCTGGTTGGCAATCAGCACGGCTTCGGAGCGAAACACGGTTTCCACTTCCCGCAGCCCGTTGCCGAGCAGCGTGGAGCCCGACGAGACAATGTCGCAGATGGCATCGGCCAGGCCGATGCTGGGGGCAATTTCTACCGAGCCGCTGATGGTGTGCAGCTGGGCCTGCACGCCCTGGCCAGCCAGGTAGCGACCCAGAATCTGGGGATACGACGTGGCGATGTTCTTGCCCTGCAAGTCCGCTACCGAGTCGTAGCCTTCTGAGCGCAGGATGGCCAGCGAGAGCCGGCATTTGCTGAAGCCCAGCTTTTCCACTTCCAGATCGGGGAAACCGGCTTCTACCAGCACATTCTGGCCCACGATACCCAGGTCAGCCACGCCGTCCTGCACGTAGCCGGGAATATCATCGTCGCGCAGAAACAGGATTTCCAGGGGAAAATTGGTGGCTTCGGTTTTGAGTTTGTAGCTGCTGCTAACGAAAGAAATACCGCACTCCCGGATCAGGTTGAGCGAGTCTTCGCTCAGGCGGCCCGACTTCTGAATGGCCAGACGAATCATAAAGCAGTGGTTAGTAAGAATGAAGCAGCGGCAACGTACCCATTCGGGCCGGCATGCTGTTCATCGGAGTGGAAACGAGAAGGGAGAAAACCGGCTGGCGGCCAAATAGCGCCAATAGCGGGTGGGGCCGCCTGTGGGGGCGGCCAGGCACTCGGCGTACGAGATGCCCAACGGGGTCGATATGCTTGTGTCATTCCTCTCTTAAGAGGAATGGTGCCCGTGCAGATGATGATGATGATGCGCCGCGCGCAGCCAGCCAGTAGCGGCACCCGTGTGGGTGGCCTGGGAGCTGAGGGAGCAAAAAAAGGACGCGGCGAAGGGCATACGGGGTAATTGTGAGGCAAAAGTACGCGCACCGGGCTCGAAACAAAATAATTCCGACAAAAAATATTCCGAACCCCGAACTTTGTGGTTTACCCGGTGTCAACCTCTTTTTGGCACTATTGTTTCGGAGTCATTCGTTTTCGCCCTCGCCCCGCCCTTTCCACCTGTTGCTCCTATGGTTGTAGCCCGCATCTTTTCCACTGCTACCTGTCGTGTTGGCCTGCTGCTGGCCCTAGCCGGCGGCTGTTGCACGGCCCAGGCCCAACAAGCTGCCCAGCCAAGAACGGCCGCCGCCGCCCCGGAGCTGCCCCTGCCCCAGGCCAGCCCCCACGCCGTCCTGATCCAGACCATCGGCCTGACGGACGTGACGGTGGACTATCATACACCCTCGGTGAAGGGCCGCGCTATCTGGGGCCAGCTAGTGCCCTATGAGCAAGTGTGGCGCGCGGGTGCCAATGAGAATACCGTGCTGACGTTCCCCGACCCCGTGTCTCTGAACGGCCAGGCTGTGCCCGCCGGCAAGTATTCGTTTTACGTGCTACCCAAGTCCGACCAAGACTGGGAGTTGATTCTGAACCGCGTTACCACGCACTGGGGCAGCGAGGGCTACAACGCCAAAGACGACCAGCTACGCCTGCCCGTGGTGCCCGAAGCCTCGCCGTTTCATGAAAATCTGGTGTACTGGTTTTCCGAGATGAAGCCCGCTGGCGGCCGGCTGAATTTGTCCTGGGAAAAGCGCACGGTCAGCATGCTCATCGAAACCGATGTACATACCAAAGCGCTGGCCGGCATCGAGAAAGTACTGGCGGCCTACCCCACCAACTGGCAGCTGCTGGCCCAGGCCGCCGACTACCTCGTGCAGAACAACATTCACTCGGAGCTGGCCCTGCGCTACATCAACGAGTCGCTGCGGCTAAAGGAGGTGTACACCAATAACTGGATTAAGGCCCGGCTGCTGGCCTCCAAGCAAGACTACGGCACGGCCATCGTCTATGGCCGACGCGCCCTGAAGCTGGGCGAGAAAGATGACCCCGGCTTCAAGTCAAAACAGCCCAACATGCGCATCACACTCACCGAGTGGCAGTCGAAGGCCTATTAATCGGGCGCCGCAAAGCCCGTAATAATTCCGTAAGCAACGACCAAAAAGAGGGTCGGACAGGATATCCTGTCCGACCCTCTTTTTGGTCGTTGCTTACTTTCCTCAGAAGCGGGCAATAACCCGCAGATTAATTACCCGCTGCGACAGATAGTTCGGAACGGCGTAGGTACGGGCATTTACATCCTGCACGTAGCTGTAGCCGGCCACGTTGTTAGCCGCCAGTACGTTCAGAATTTCCAGACCCAGCCACAGACTTTCCAGCTGCCCGACGCGGCGCGTTTCAGCGGCGGTGGTAGAAAGGGAAATCACCTTGGAGAAACCCAGATCCACGCGCTTGTAGGAGCGGGTCAGTTTGGTGGTGCCGCGCTCCTCGGGCAGGCTGGGCGGACTGAAGGGCAGACCGGTACCGAACACGAAGTTGACGTAGCCCTTCACTGAAGGGTTACCCGGCAGCTGATCCTGAAAGAAGATACCGAAGTTCAGGCGCTGGTCGGAGGGCCGGCGGATGTAGCCCTGCGCGGTGCGCCCCACGACTTCACCGGTGGCCGCATATTGGGTGAGCGAGTCGCCTTCGATATTTTCACGGGTCGTTAGCAGGCCCAGGCTAAACCAGGATTCTACACCTTTCACAAACTCGCCGCTCACGCGCGTATCGAGGCCGGCAGCGTAGGCCGTGGCGTTGTTTTTGGCAAAATAGCGCAGCCGCACGTTGTCGATATCGTAGGGAATGACGTCGGTCAGGTACTTGAAATACAGCTCGCTGGTGAACACGAAAGGCCGGCTCCACTGCCGGAAACGCAACTCGTTGCCGGCAATAAAATGCAGGGAGCGTTGGGCCCGCAGCTCCGGATTCAGGGCCGCCTGCTGCACAAGCACATCCTTAGGCGTCGCCTGGGTGCCACGGGTCTGGTCGCGCAGCTCGCGGTAAAACGGCGGCTGGTAGTACAGGCCGGTCGCAAACTTGAACGACAGATTGGGGTTGCGCCGGGTGATGAAGGAATACTGCACCCGCGGGCTCACCGTCAGCTGCCGGTTCACCGACCAGTAGCTGGTGCGCACGCCGTAGGTGAGCGTGCGCAGCGTGTCGAACTCCACGGTGTGCTGGGCGTAGCCCTGGTAGCGGGTGCTGGCCAGGCTCAGGTCCGACAGCAGCCGGGTGCGGCGGTAGTCGGGCACAAAATCGGCGGAGTCGACGAAACTATACTCGTTGAGCTGATCTTCGATTTTCTCCCGGCCCACCTTTGCCCCCCAGCGCACTGTGTGCCGGGTGCCGGGCGTCCAGCGCCCCCGGGCTTCCAGCGTGGCCACGCGGGCCAGCAGGTTATTGCGCGAGTGGTCGAAGCGCGAGCCTACGTCGCGCTGCCGCACGGCCTGGTTGAAATCCGGCGAGTTCGGGTCGCGGTTAATTTCGGCGAAGCTGTAGGCAGCCTCCACGTCGCGGTACTCAAACTCGCGGGAAATGAGAGCCCCGGCCAGCAGCTCGCCCTGCAGGTTGTCCGAAAAGTTGTGGCGCAGATTGAGCCCTCCCTGATAGGTATCGTACTGCATCCGCTCCCGCCCGTTGTAGGCAATAAAGAGGCGGGTGAACTGATTGGTAGAAGTGCTGAACGTGGCCTGACCCGATTCGGGGTTGAAGCGAAAATCGTTGTGGGCAAAGGTCGTCAGCAGGCCCAGGCTGGTGCGCTCGGGGTTGTCTTTGGGGCCCAGCGCGGCATTGATGTAGGCCTGCCCATCGTAGAAGGTCGGATTGTAGCCGCCCTGCTGCTGCTTCAGGGAGCGGAGCACGTAGGTGGCGTTTTTGTAGCGAATGCCGGCCAGGTAGCTGATGCGCTTATTGGGCGACGTAGCCTCCACGTGCATCGTGCCTCCCACCAGGCTGGCCGTGGCCGAGCCGCCAAAGCGCTGGGGCTTCTTGTACTCGATGCTCAGCACCGAGGAAAGTCGGTCGCCAAACTTGGGCTGCCAGCCGCCGGACGAAAACTCGATGCGGTCTACCAGATCGGGATTCACAAAGCTCAGGCCTTCCTGCTGGGCCGAGGTCACCAGAAACGGGCGGTACACCTCAATACCATTGACATACACCAGGTTTTCGTCGTAGTTGCCGCCCCGCACGGTATAGGTGCTCGTCAGCTCATTATTAGCGACCACGCCCGGCAGCGTCGTCAGAATCTTGTTGAAGTCGCCGAAAGCCGACGGCAGTTCCTTAACCGAGCGTGGATCGATGCGCACTACGCTGACCTGCTCGCGGGTATTGGTTTCGTCGTTGCGCGCCCGCACAGTTACTTCGCTCATGGCCCGTGGCGCCAGCGCCAACGTAATACTCAGCTCCCGGTTTTCGGCCAGATTCAAGACCAGGCGCTGCGGCTGGTAGCCCAGGCGGCGCGTGACCAGCGTGGGCGGCTTGCCCGTCAGGGGCCGCACTACACTCAGGGCAAACCGGCCCGCATCGTCCGTATTGGTGCCCCCAGGCTGGCCTTCCACTCCCACGCTTACTTGTTCGAGCGGCGTGCCCGCCGCATCGCGCACGGTGCCGGTAATGAGCACCCGGGCGGCTTGCTGGGCCAGGGCCGCGCCACGTGGGGTAAGCACCAACAGGACGCAGAGCAGACAAACCCGCAACGGCAGAGAGATACTATAGCGCTGCATTAGCGGGCCGGCTGGGTTTCAGCTACCAGCGCGTTCAGCTGCTGGCGCATGGTGGCCAGCGTGGCCACCGGGTCGGGCGAGTTGAAAACGAAGCTGCCCGCCACCAGCACGTCGGCCCCCGCTTCGACCAGCGCGGCAGCGTTATCGAGGCTTACCCCGCCGTCAATTTCAATCAGGGCCGAGGAGTTATAGTCAACAATCAACTCTTTCAGGGCCGCTACTTTGCGCAGGGTGTTGGGAATAAACGACTGCCCGCCAAAGCCCGGATTCACCGACATAATGCACACCAGGTCGAGGTCGGCAATGATGTCTTCCAGCACGGCCACCGGCGTATGCGGATTCAGGGCCACGCCCGCCCGGCAGCCCAGGGCCTTGATTTGCTGCACCACCCGGTGCAGATGCGGGCAGGCTTCATAGTGCACCGTAATGTTGGCCGCTCCCGCGTCGCGGAAAGCCGCCAGATACTGCTGCGGCTCCTCTATCATCAGGTGCACGTCCAGCGGCTGCTGGGCGTGGCGGTGAATGGCCTGCAGCACCGGAATGCCGAAGGAGATATTGGGCACGAAGCGGCCGTCCATCACGTCGCAATGCAGCCAGTCGGCGGCGCTGCCAGCCAGACGCTCGGTTTCGTGTTGGAGGTTGCCAAAATCGGCGGCAAGCAGAGAAGGGGCCAGCAAAGGCACTATACGACGGGACGAATTCATAGCGCGAAGGTAACGGTTTGGGGGGCAGGTTTTAGTATATGCACCCCGGGCCCAGCCCCGCTTTTCTTTCACCTACTACGCTCCGGTGCCGCACGATACAGCACCCCCTCGGCCCGGCTCTGCTACAGCCAGACCGCGAGGGTGCGGAAAAGTGTACCGCCGCCAGCGGTAGTACATCGAGGTGCCAAACAAAGGTTACTTGTCGGCTTTTTTCCAGGCCTGCCAGTCCAGCCCCCCATCTTCGCGCTTGCGCAGAAACACCGTCTGATCATCCTTCTGGGTTTTGCCGAAAGTGACATCGCCCCGGCAGTCGAGGCATTTGACGGACGTGTACTTGAATTTGTCCTGGGCCACGCGCGAGGACAAGTCCAGATTGTCGGAGCCGCACAGACCGCAGGTCACTACATCGGGAAAGCTGAGCCGGTCGTACTCCGCCACCACGTCGTGGAAGTTCGTGCCCTGCACCGTGAAATGAAACTGGCGGCGCCCAATGCGCTTGGTGACCATTAATTGTAACATGCCGGAAGGAGTAAAAGGGGTATGAAGTAGGCAGAAAGATACTAATATCCTTGGCTTTAGCCAACACCTGAAAGCAGGATTTAATTGCATAAAAACGCCGAAACAGCAAACCAAGCCCCAAATAGAGTGATTCACCGTTTCGGCGTTAACTATTTTCTTTAGCAGCAATTACAATTTCACGAACCGTACTGTTCGCTGCCCCTTGCTGCTGCTGATGGTGCAGGTATATATCCCTTTGGCCAACGGGCCGGGCCGCAGCTGCACCTGCGCGGCAGTAGTAGCGGGGAGCTGCTGCTCAGCCACCATGGCTCCGCGGGCATCCACTATCCGCACGCTGAGCGGCTGGCCCTGGAAGGAAGGTGTAAGCTGCACGAATAGCTCATCGGTACTAGGATTGGGATATACCGCCAGATTCTCCACGCCCGCCTCCGGAGTGCCGTTCGACAAGGGAGTACCGGGTTTGGCTAGCGCATAGGCCCGCACAAAATCGGGAATACCGTAGCCGAGCAAGTTGTCGGGAGCCGTGGCCTGGGAGCCGGAACGCTGCAGGAAGCTGATAACCTGCTGGGCCGTCAGGTCGCGGTTGGCCTGCCAGAAGCCCGCCGCCATACCAGCCATAATCGGGCACGAAAAGGAAGTACCATTGGCCCGCGAAGCCGCGCCCGAAGGCGTCAGAATGGCGGCCTGGGAGCCCTGGGCCGCGACGTTGGGCTTGATGCGCCCATCGGCCGTGGGGCCTACGGAGCTGAAGCCCGCCCGCCGCAGCCCAGCATCTACCGCGCCCACGGTCAGAATGGAGTCGGCATCGGCAGGAGCCGTTACGTAGCGCCAGCTGCTGCCGCCTTCGTTGCCGGCGCTGTTCACGACCAGTATTCCGACGCGGGCGGCTACGGCGGCGGCGCGGGTCGAAATGGCCGTGCGCCCGTTCAGATCGGCATAGCTGTAGTCCTTGGTCGGGTCGTCGAAGGTGGTGTAGCCCAAGGACGAGCTGATGATGTCCACGCCCACCGAATCAGAGTATTCGGCCGCAATGAGCCAGTTCATTTCCTCTACCGGACTTTCCGGCACGACGTCTTCGGTGATGCACAAATGATAGGTAGCCTTGGGAGCCGTACCGATGAAGAAGCCCGCCTGATTGGCCGCCATAGTTGACAAGCAATTGGTACCGTGGTTATTCCGCAGGTACACATCCTTGTTTTTGTCGATAAAATTGAACGTGCTGGCCAAGCGCTGCTCCTGAAACAGGGGCGCGAAAGCCGGAATCTGGTTCACGCCCGGGAAGCCGGCATCGAAAACGGCAATATGGATGCCCTCCCCCCGGAAATTGGCGCTGTGCATGGCCACGGCCCCAATCATATTGTTCTGGCCGTAGGCCGTGCCGTAGTCGGCGGGAGCGGCCGCGCGCTCCTGGGGCAGCACCGGCTCAGGGGTCCGCTTACGGTCGGCGCCGGCGGTCTGCGGGGCGCGGTTGAGCGTCACGACGCTGCGCACGAACGGCAGGGTTTGAATCGTAGCCAGCGTGGTGGAGTCGCACTCGACCACGGCCGCGTTGAACCACCGGGAAGTGTACCAGAGCTGAGCTTTGGGCACGGCTTTCACCTGGGCCACGTAGCTGGGGTTCACCGGCAGGTCGCGGGGCAGCACGCTGATGTTTTGGCGGGCACGGCGCTGAATGGAGCGCGCCGACAGATACGCCTGGGGCTGGGCCACAGTGAAGGGCGAGCCGGCTTTGTCGCGGAAGTATACGAGGTGCTTGCGCACAGTGGGCACGGCCCGCACGGCGGGCGAGGGCACGTCGGAGCCCGCCGCAGCGGCCGACAGGGAACCCAGGCTCAGGCCCGAGAACAACAGAGTAGAAAAACGCATTCGTAGTGGGTGGAGTTAGCTTGCGGGAAGATACTAAACTGTCCGCTTTTCGGCGGCCGGCTGCCCGCTGCGACCCGGGCGAAGAAATCGCCGACACCGGGCACGAAAAAGGCGACAGGTGAAATACACCTGTCGCCGGAATTACGTTGCAGCTACCGCTATTAATCTGGGTGCTCTTCGCCCTACAGCTTTCCTTCCTCAAGCAGAACCTCTACCCGCGACTGCCCCTGATAAATCCGAGTGTTGGTGCGGGAACACGTCTGGGCCTGCTGGTCGCAGTAGTTGAAGCGCCGCCGCACCCGGTACACCGGCCCGATGCCTTTGGCGTACACCTGGGTATACTTCGACAGGTAATACTCGTCGTCGAAGCCGGTGATGTTGTCATCGATCAGAGCCGTGGTCAGCGTCTGCTCGTAGCGGTAGGTTTTGCCCCCCGTCGTAACCTGGAAGGGCTCTCCTACTTTTTCATAGCGCCGGCTTTCATCTTCCTGCTTAATAACAGTATCGACCGCGCTAAAAGCCGTCATGTTCCAGGCACGGTCTTTTCGCACCGGAAACACCAGCTCCACAGTGCGGCGGTTGTTGCGCGTCAGTACCAGAGCGCCCTCGGTGGGCGTAACCACCATTACGCTGTCGTCGCGCCAGGCATCGGTGGGCAACAGGCGCTTGGCCCGCACCAGGCGGTAGCCCGTGACGCCCGCCGCCCCCGTGATTGGGTCCGTAATCGTTTCCCGAAACTGGTAGGTCGTTACTTGCCTTTGGTAGTTTGCCCACAGCGTATCGGACACCGCGTAAATGCGGTAGCGGCCTACTTCCAGCGGGTAGTAGTCGGTGCCCGACTCGGGGCCCGGTACCGACTCGTTCTGGCAGCCGGCCAGGGCCAGGACGGCCACTGGAACCAGCTGGAATAATTTTCTGCGAGAGAAATAGCGCGTCATTAGCTTACTCGTATACTATTAGGCTGTAACGGAAGGGGCGAAAGTACGGGCGGGCACCTCCGCAATGGTGTGGCGCTCAATCCAGCCGCCACCGAGCACATCTTGCCCGTCGTAGAAAACGGCGGCCTGCCCCGGCGTAATGGCGTGCACCGGCTCCTCGAAATACACCCGGATCTTGTCGCCCACCTGTTCCAGAAACGCCGGTGCGCCATCGTGGTTGTAGCGGACTTTGGTGGTAGCCGGCACCAGGCCCCGGCCTTCCAGGGAGGCTAGCTTGCCCATATTGAGCTTGCCCACCAGCGTGGCCGTGCTGGCCAGCTCGTCGTAATTGCCGAGCACGACCTGATTGCTATCGGGGCGAATTTCGGTGACGTAGGCCGGGAAGCCCAACGCTATGCCCAGGCCCTTGCGCTGCCCGATGGTGTAGAACGGATAGCCCTCGTGGTGGCCCAGCACGGTGCCGTCGCGCAATACGTACTCGCCCCCGGCCACGCGCGCCTCCAGCCCCGCTACCCGCCGCCGCAGAAAGCCCCGGTAGTCGTTGTCCGGAATAAAACAGATTTCGTAGCTCTCGGGCTTGTTCACGAGCTCCGTGAAGCCCCGCCGGCGCGCCTCGTCGTAGATTTCGGTTTTGCGCATGCCGCCCAGCGGAAAAATGGTGCGCGCCAGGCTCTCCTGCGACACGCCCCACAGCGCGTACGACTGGTCCTTATGCTCGTCGAGGCCCTTGCTGATTACGTAACGGCCCGCTTCCTGCCGGATGTTGGCGTAGTGGCCCGTAGCAATGTAGTGGCAGCCGAGCTGGTCGGCCCGGCGCAGCAAGGCGTCCCACTTGATGTGCGTATTGCAGAGCACGCACGGATTGGGGGTGCGGCCGGCCAAATATTCCTCCGTGAAGTTGTCGATAACAAAGTCACCGAATTCGTCGCGGATGTCGATGATGTAGTGCGGAAAGCCCAGCTCCACGGCTATCTGCCGGGCATCGTTAATGGAGTCGAGCGAGCAGCAGCCGGTTTCCTTTTTCGAGCCCCCGGCCGAGGCATAATCCCAGGTCTTCATCGTCATGCCCACCACCTCGTAGCCCTGCTCGTGCAGCAGCACTGCGGCCACGGAGCTGTCGATGCCGCCGCTCATAGCGACCAGTACCCGTCCTTTCGTCCCTGAAGTATTCATAACGTACAAAAGCCACTTGGCCCGCTGAAAGTTTCCGGGCCGTGAGATACAAAGGTAGGCAGTCCAGAGTTGCGAACCGACGCCGCCGCGCCGGGTGGTCCGAGCTGCCCAGCGCAGCCTGTGTTGGGCCACCGGCGGGCCATTTTTCACGACTTCTCCCGGCGGGCTTTTACGGGCTTCCCGCAGGGGCAGTAGTTACGCACTGGGTTTTTATGCCGAATATTACCGCGTTATCTTCCTTTTCTCCTGTTCAATTCGCTTAGCTTCTCGTCCATGCCTCTGATTACCTCTGTGCTTGTACGCGGCATCAACAACCTGTCGGACGCGCGCTACTGCGCCGGTATGGGTGCCGACTACCTCACCTTCCGCCTCGATCCGGCCTTGCCCGGCTATCTGGAGCCGGCGCTGGTGCAGGAGCTAAGCGGCTGGGTAGCCGGCGTGCAGCTGGTAGGAGAATTTGACACGCTGTCGATTCCGGAAATCAATGCCCTGGCCGCTACCTGCGGGCTGCACCACGTGCTACTGCACCGCCGACGCACCGCCGAGGAATTGTCGCAGCTGGCCGTGCCGGCGCTGAAGCTAATTAAGTGGATTCCGGATATGCTGGCCGAGGACGTTGAAAAGCGGTTCCGCGACCAGCAGGCCCACGTGGCGGGGTTCGTGCTGGCCACAGCCCCGCCCGAGCCACTCTCGGCCATGCAGCGGGCGCAGCTTACCCAGCAGGCCCGCACCTACAAGCTCTGGCTGGGCACGGCTTTCGCGACGGCCGTGAGTGTGCGGCAGTTCGTGCAGGAAATACAGCCGGCGGGCATCGTGCTCGAAGGCGGCGAGGAAATTAAGACCGGCCTGCGCGACTTTTCGGAGATGGAAGCCATTTTCGAACAGCTGGAAGACGAGTAGCCCCTCCCGGCCTGCGCCGAAACTAGCCTATCACGGCCGTAAGCTCAAAAACAGGCTCGCCCAGCCGCTCGTCCCCGGAAATCTGCACTGAGGCCTGGGCCAACGCGCGGGGCAGGCTTTTGGTAAACAGCCGCCAGGCCACCGTGCCATCCATAACGACCGTTGCTGCTGGAACTCCCGCAAACTGAGGCACGAGCTGCCAGCTCTCGACGCTTCGTACCATATGCCACGTGCCACCCGCTTCGCCGCTTATCACGAAGGCAATTGCCTGCCCCGCTTCAGCATCCACGGCCCGGTAGTGGTGCGGCAGTGCCCTCAGGCAGGTAGCCAGAAATGGCTGATACAGCTCCCGCGTCAGTAGCGGAGCCTCCTGCCCCACCGCCTGCCGTATTTGCTGCTGATGGTGCCACTTTTCGGTGTAGTCGCGGGCTACGTAAAACCAGTTGGCCGACGCTGCTTCACCGGCCCAGCCTACGGCAAAAGTAGCCGGCGCGGCGGGGTCGAGCCCAGCCAGGTAGCGGGTATATGCCGGCCCCGATACTTCCAGCAGCCACCGGATAACCGCCGGACTCAGCCGCTGACCTGCCGCTACCCAGTCGGCATTGAGCTGGTTGAGAAACGACACGATTTCGGGGTACGAGCCGCCCGCTGGCTGCTGGCCGAAGTAGCCGTCGCGCAGCATCGAGAGGCTGCGCAGGTTACCATCCAGCAGGTGCAGGGCCACGTCGCGCACCCGCTACTGCGGGGCCAGCGTCGGTAGCTCCCACTGTTCGGGCGTCAGCCCCGCCAGCAGCTTCAGCAGCAGCTGGTTGAGAACCGGAAACAGGTGGGCCGTGTGCAGCGGCGGCAGTGGTTGCATGGGCAGCGCGGAGCTAGCTAAGCGTAAACTGCAGGTACTTAATCGGGATTCCCTCGGCCCGGAAGCGCTTTTCGTAGTGAGTCTGGATATCCTCGGCGTGGGGCAGCAGCTCGGCCGAGGCGTACAAATCCTTGGTCTGGGCCAGCACCGTAGCGCCGGGCCGCTGGGTCACGATTTCCAGGGAGTAGTCGAACAGGTCGCCGGCGTCGGTTTTGAGGTGCACCAAGCCGCCGGGGCGCAGAATATGCTGGTACAGATCCAGAAAGCGCGGCGCGGTGAGCCGACGCTTGGCATCGCCCAGCAGCGGCCGGGGGTCGGGGAAGGTTATCCAGATTTCGCTCAGCTCACCGTGGCCAAAATGCTGCAGCAGGTCGAGAGCCCGCATGCGCACGAAGCCCACGTTGGTCAGGCCCAGCTCCTGGGCCCGGTGGCTCCCCTTCCAGATTCGGTCACCCTTGATATCGAGGCCCAGAAAATTACGGTCGGGGTAGCGCTCGGCCAGCCCCACGGTGTAGTCGCCTTTGCCGCAGCCCACTTCCAGGGTTATCGGGTTGGACTGGGCGAAAAACCCGGTTTGCCAGCGGCCAGCCAGCTGCTGGAAGTTGGCTTTGCCCGGCTCCACAATGTCCGGCCGCTCGGCGTTATTGGCAAAGCGCTTCTGTTTTACTCGACTCATATTGGGTTGTTACTCGGAATATAGTTCTTCAATTTCGGCCACGACAAACGTGCTGCCCCCGATAAAAATCACGTCTTCGGCCGTAGCCACCGCGCGGGCCGCCGCTACGGCCGCCGCCACCGGGCCATGCGCAAGGCCCCGCAAGCCCACGGCGGCGGCTCGGGCGGCCAGCTCCGGCGCGGCCAAAGCCCGCGGAATGGCTGCCTGACAAAAGTAATAGGTGGCCGCCGTGGGTAGCAAGCCCAGCATAGTAGTCACATCCTTATCATTGACTACGCCCAACACGATGTGGAGCCGCTGATAGGATAAGCGCGTCAGCTGAGCGGTGATAAAGCGAATCCCGGCCTCGTTGTGGCCCGTGTCGCAAATCACCAGCGGCTGGCGGCCCAGCACCGTCCAGCGGCCCCGGAAGCCGGTGAGGCGGCGCACATTGCGCAGGCCTGCCACCACCGCCGCCTCGGGCAGGCTCCAGCCCTGCTGCCGCAGTTCGTCGAGCACGGCCAGCACGCCGGGTACGTTCAGCCGCTGGTAGTCGCCGGCCAAGTCTACTTCCAGCAAGTGGTCGGCCGCGCCGGGTTGGGTAATGCGCAGTAGCTGGCGGGTGGCATCCGGCAGCGGCGGCTCAGCCAGCGCCGCTTCATAGCGCGCATCGGCGAAGTGAAGCAGTGCGCCGACCTCCCGGGCTTTCTGCTCGAAAACCGCCTGCACTGCCAGCTGGGTCTGGCTGATAACAACGGGCACGCCGGGCTTGATGATACCGGCTTTTTCGGCCGCAATCAGCGGGAGCGTATCGCCCAGCAGGTTCTGGTGGTCGAAGCTGATATTGGTAATCAGCGACACCACAGGGGTAATGATGTTGGTGGAATCAAGCCGCCCGCCCAGCCCTACTTCTACCACGGCTATATCCACCTGCTGCTCGGCGAAATACGAGTAGGCCAGGGCCACGCACATCTCGAAAAAAGATGGCTGAATCTGCTCAAACAACGGCCGCCACTTCGCCACCCACTGCACGAGATACTCCGGATCCAGATCCTGGCCGTTGCGCTTGATGCGTTCCGTGAATTCGCGCAGGTGGGGCGAGGTATACAGCCCCACGTTGTAGCCGGCGACCTGCAAAACGGCCGCCAGCATGTTCGAGCTGCTGCCTTTGCCGTTGGTGCCAGCCACGTGTATAGCTTTGAAACGCCGCTCCGGATGCCCCATCGCGGCGGCCAGAGCTTCCGTATTGCCCAAGCCGGGTTTAAAGCCCGCTACTCCCACCCGCTGAAACATCGGAAGTTGTTCGTAGAGGTAGGCCAAGGTTTCGCGGTAGGTCATGCGGAAGGAATGCGGATGGAAAGGAAGCGTGCGGCAGCCGGAGTACAAAAGAAGCCCGCCGGCCGGAATAATCCGACCGGCGGGCCCGGAATAGCGACAGATACCGGCAGTTAGCGCACGGTGATTTTGAAGGTGTAGAAGCCCGTGGCACCACCTGCTGCCGAGCTGGTACGCCGGAAATCAGCGTTTTCCAGCGCATCACGGCACACCTTCTCCTGGGCTGGCGTCACGTTGCCCGCCACTTTGGTTACGGCTTCCACCTCACCATCGGCATTGATTTTAATCTTGAAACGCACAAAGCCCGAGGTATTATCCAGCGCGGGCGCATCAGGCTTCGAGACAAACGCCCAACCTGCCATTTCCAACCCACCCGAGCCGGGGCTGCTGCCGCTGCCCCCGCTGCCGGGCTGGCCGTACAGCGCTTTGGCATCGAGCGAACCGTTGGGGTTGCCCTGGTCGCCGACGGAGCCGGGCTTATCGCCGTTGTTGTTGCCGGTGGGGGCGTTGCTGGTGCCATTCTCTCCGTTGCCACCGCCACTGGCGCTGCCTTTGGGCGTGTAGAGTGTACGGGGCTTTTCAGCGGGCTTGGGCACTTCCCGCACTTCCTCTTTCTTGGGCGCGGGCTTTTCTACGGGCGGTACGCTCACCGGGCTTTCCTCGGCTTCCGAAGTCACTATCTTATCCTCAGAAGCCTGTTGGGGCACGGGTTCCGCCGCCTGCTGCACGGGGCGCGGCTCCGGGTCGGGGGCCGAAGCGGGCGGGCGGCTGTCCTCCCGGTTCGGCGACTCGTTGGCCAGGGCTTTGCTCTGCACGTCGCCGGAGCCGGCTTCGTCCACGCCGTAGTTCAGCTCCACGCCGTCGCCGCCCAGGCCGAGCAGCGGTGGGTCGGGACCTTTGAAAACGGTAAAAATGAACAGCGCCGCCAGCAGCGCGTGCACGACTACGGTGCCGATAAGTGCCTCGCGGCGGTGTTGTTCGCGGTATTCTACTGCCATGGCTTCAACTCGGTAGAAACGCGTTACGGCGCGAAGAAAGCCGCGCCGTAAGCCAATACGTTGGGTTCTGATACTGTAACGAGGGCCAACCGCAGTCTGTTCCCCGGAGCGGCGGCTAGGCCTTGCCGGCGGCCTGCTGGGCCTGGGTGGCCATCACCATCTTCACCTTCAGGCGGTTGCCGATTTCGAGAATATCGACCAGCTTCTGCACGTTCAGCGACGAGTCGACGCGCAGCACGACGGTGGGCGCTTCCAGACCGGCGATGCGCTGGGCCAGGGCCGTTTCCAGCGTGGCGGCCGTCACGGCCTGCTGATCCAGGAAATACTGCCCCGCCGCATCGACCGATACATTGATGGTTTGCTTCATGACGGCCTTGCCCGAGCGGGCATTGGGCAGCATCAGCTTGATGACGTTCGGATTGACCATGGTGCTCACGATCAGGAAAAACAGCATCAAAAAAAACATAATGTCGTTCATCGAAGACGTCTCGACGTGCGAGGAGAGCTTACGGCGCCGGCTGAGGTCCATTGTACTTAAGTAGAAGTGAATGAATCAGGAATAAAGTAGCAGGAACTCAATCGGCCGAGCGGCCACCTGTTGATTCCTGCTTACCGGTTCCTAATTATCCTGAAGAATATCCATGAACTCGATGGCGGAATTTTCCATCCGGAAAATCAGTCGCTCGACCATGATGCTGAGCCAGTGGTAGCCCACGTGGGCAATGATACCCACGATGAGACCCGCCGCTGAAGTAACCATTTTGGTGTACAGACCGCCCGAAATCTGGGCGATGCCGAAGTCACCGGTAGTCGAAATGGCGTAGAAAATCTTGATTACCCCAATAATAGTACCCACGAAGCCCAGCATAGGCGCAATACCGGCAATGATGCCCAGGATGCTGATGTTCTTTTCGAGGCGGGCAATTTCAATTTTACCGACGTTTTCGACGCTGCTTTCAATGTCTTTCAGGGGCAACCCAATGCGGCGGATACCTTTCTCGATCATGCGGGCCAGCGGCGACGGATTCTGGGCACACAGCATTTTGGCTCCCTGCAAGTCACTCTTCACCATCAGCCCCCGGATGCCGGCCATAAACGAGTCCGGATTCACGGCCGCGCGACGGATGGTCAGGTAGCGCTCAATGATGATATAGAACGAAACGAAGGAAAGCAGAAACAGCGGTACCATGATCCAGCCGCCCTTCAGGATCAGATCAATCAGGGAGAGGTCGGCGGCGGCGGCGGCATCAGCAGCCTGGGTAGCGGCAACGGCGGCGGTATCGGCGGTGGTAGTAGCGGCGGCGGTAATCTGCAACAGGAAAGCGGTCATGCTAGTAATTAAGTACCCAGAGAGAAGAACCTAAGTGCTTGCGCAGGGCGGGAATTTGCTGCTGCGCGGCGGCTTTGGTTGGAAAGTCGACGGCCGAGAGACGGTACTTACGGCTACCGGGAGCCGGCAGCACAATACGGGCAGTGCGGTGGCCGTGTTTTACCAGGGCCTGACGGCCTTTCTCGGCGTGGGCCAGCGTGGTATAGGCCCCCACGATGATGAAAGAACGACCCGTGCGGCCTTTAATTGTGGTACTGGCAGCATCAAGTGAAACCACGGTTGCTACTGGCTTGGCAACCACGGCAGCCGGAGCCGGTTTAGCCACGGCCACAGCCTTCGTAGTGGGCTTCGCGGCTACGACTTTGCGCGCCACAGCCGGCTTGGCAGCTAGTACCGGAACGGTCTTGGGAGCCACGGCCTCCGGCGCGGCCACTACCTCGGCGGTAGCAGGCGCAGCGTCTTCCCAGCTTTCGTTGGCCAGAGCGGCCTGCTGCCGGGCCATGGGCTGAGCCGTTTGTTCGGCGGGCGTGGCTTGCCCCATCGTTTGCTCCTGGCTGGTCGTTAGCCGCCAGCTTTCGGGCAGATACCCTAACTGGGAGGCGAACTGATAGTTAGCCGACAAAACCAGGCCAGTGATAACCAGCGTGGCAGCAATTCGGAAAGTTTTCATGGCGCGGCGGGAACGGCTGACAGCTAAGACGGGAGCGGACGGCTGCCGGTCGCGGGCCAGCAAGGCATCGGTGGCGCGGATGGGCCGCGACACCAGCTCGGGCAGGCCGTAGCTGGCCGTCAGCAGGTTGTGGCTACCGGTGTATTCAAAGTCCAGGCCCCGGCCAGCCGACTGCCGGAAGATACCGACGCCGGGCAGCTCGGCGCGCTGGCCGCTTACGAGCTCGGCCTGCAGCCGCGCTACGGCGTCGCGCACGAGCAGGCGGGCCTGGGTCGTGGTCAGATTCAGGGAGCGACTGAGGGCATCTACTAGCAGCCCGTCATTGCGGGTGAGCGACTGGTTAAAGGCGACGCGCTTGGCCGGTGGAGCCAGCGTGTGGCGCACAGGATGTACCTGGGCCGGCGCGTAATCAGCAATCAGACCCCCAAAATCGGGGATAATAACGCAGTCGTGGTCCCGCAGTAAGGTGCGGATATGATCGGAGAGCTGCATTGGCGGCAATGGGTTAAGTGAAAGAAGCCCGAACGGGAGCAGACGGTATGCAAAAGACCTCCGGACCGTTTCCAACGCCTCCCCGCGCGAGTGGCGCGGGCTACGTTGCGGCGACCTGGAGGCCTTGACGATACTAGCTGAAAGGTGATTCGGGCATCAACTCAATTCTGTTCAAAAATCATACGTTACGCCCGCCAGCACGTTGAATCCTTTCACCGGATAGTTCAGAAAACGCTCGTACTTGCGGCCCAGCAGGTTATTGCCTAGAGCAAATATGGATAGATTTTCCATAATACGGTAATCGGCCCGCAAGTTGAGGTCGACTACAGTGTTGGTGGGGCGCACTACTTCGCCCACCGGCACCCCATTGGCAAGGCGGCGCACGTAGCCCGAACCGTAGCTGGAGCTATAGGTATATAACTCAGCGCCCAGCAATAGCTTATCATACATATTGTAGCTACCAAACAGCGTGGACTGGAAAGCCGGCCGATGGAATGCCTCCGCCAGCGTGGGCGTCTTGTAGCCGTTGTAGTCGGCCTTGAAACCAATGCGCACCTGCTCGGCAGCGTTGTAGAGAACTTCGCCGTGCACGTTAATCAGCTGGGTAGCCTTGCGGTCGTACACGAGGTCGAACTTGGTGGAGTCGCGACGATTGTTATTGTAGAAGTACAGGTTCCGGTCGTTCGACAAGGTCACCTTGGCATTCAGGGAGAGGGCCCGGGCCGGCGTCGAGTTGAAGCCGAAGAACACCGTGGGGCCGCGGTGGGTGTCGGCCACGCGCTGATTGGGAGCCAGCCAGGGGTTTTCGGTGGTCAGGTCGTACATCGTGACGCGCTGCAGGGCGCCGCCCAAGCCGGCAAATACCACGAACTTATCTTCGGCCACGGTGTAGCCCACCCGCACGGCCGGGTACACGTTGAACTGCTGGGCCCGGCGAATGGTGTCGCCGGTGTAGCCCAGCGTGGCGCCCACCGAAAGAGCCAGCCGCTCCAGCGTCAGCTCGTAGGTTGGTGTTATCTGCACAAACGGCCGGGTCACCTTCAGTGAATCCTGGTAGGAAATCAGCGACAGGTCGCCGCTCACGGCCACGCGGCTTTTCTCACCCAGCGTGTAGCCCGAGCGCAGCGAAGCGCTGAAGTTGCTTTCCCGGGCCTTGAAGTTGTCTTTCCAGTAGTTGAAGCCCAGGCCAACATCATACTGAAAAGGGGCGTCCGCACTTTGGTTGCGGGCATATACTTTCACCGCAGCCCGGCTGAACACTTGCTTGAGGCTGTCGGTGGGTGGCGGCAGGGTTTGGGTTTCGCGGTTGTAGCCGTAGAAATTATACCGCTCCCGGCCCAGATCGAGCTTGGCTCCCAGCGTCATGGGGCCGTTGTAGGTTTCGCCGTTCAGGCCGAGGCTGGTTTGGCTCGAACCAGAATTTTTCTTGTCGACGGGCCCCGTGGCGGAGGAAATATGGCTGAAATTGAGGCCATAAGCGGCGGCGTCGCTGCGCGTGTTGTGCAGGTACGCCTTGCCGTAGAGCGTGCCGTAGTTGCCTATTGCGCCCTTCAGGTAGTTGCCCGTGAGCGGGGCCAGGTCTTCCTGGCGGATGGTAAGCACGCGCACCGAAGGATTGAGACGGTCGGCGGGCAGCCGGAAATCCGGGTAGGTGTAGGTCACCTGCCGGTCTTCCTTAGCGGGCGGGTCAATACGGATCTTCTCGAAGTTGCGAGTGGCTTCGGGCAATTGGTTGACCCTCTCCTTTACAATCTCAATTTCGGCGTCTTCAATTTTGCCGCCCGTCTTGCCGGTGCGCTGGGCCCACGCGGTAGCGGGCGCGGCAGCCAGCAGCAGAGCAAAAGGCAGCAGTTGGGGGGAGCGAAGGGTCATAGAATAAGGTCTGGGGGCTTCGAAACGCGCAAACGTGGTTCAGGAGCGGCCCTGGTTGACGGTCAGAGGTGGGAAGGCAGCGGCGGCTACTCTTCGTTGGTACCGGCTTCGGGCGTGGCCGTCGAGTCGGTGGGCTGGGTTTCGATGGGCTGCAGCGAGCTGCGCACCGGCGTTTTGCCTTTGGGCACTTTGGGCGCAGTGCCGGTTTTGCCCGTCGGCGTTTTGGGGGCGGGCGACTTGGCGGGCGGCGTTTTGCCCCCGCCCGTCGTACCGCCACTCGGCTCGGCCGACAAGGCACTCAGGCGCTGCTTGGCACCATCGATGACTTCGGCCACCGGAAACTTGTTCTCGATGATGGACGTCAGCGTAGCCTTGGCCTGGAACGTTTCGCCCTGGGCCGTGTAGATGTCGGCAATCAGCAAAAAGCCCCGGCCCTGCCACAGCTCGTAATTTGAGGAGTTGGTTTTGTAGGCGGCATCCAGTGCCTCAGCGTACTTTTTCTGCTGAAACAGCACATCGGCCAGCAGGTATTGGGCTTCGGCTCCGGTTTCGTCGGTAGCAGCGGCGGCGGCCGTCAGCTCCGGCAGGGCCAGGTCGAAGTTGCTGGCTTTGTAGCTGGCTTTGCCCAAATACAGAGTGGCCGCGTTGGTAGCGTTGAGCGACGCGCCGCCCTGGCTGCGCAGCTCCTCGGCCACGCGGCGCGTACCGGCGTAGTCGGCACTTTCGTAGTAGCTTTTCATCAGCCCGATACCGGCATTGGCCACCTCGCGCTTGTTCTGGGACACTTCCCGCAGCCGGGTGTAGTACTTAATAGCCTCGGGGTAGTTTTTGGCTTCAAACTCCAGATCGGCTACCCGGCCCACGGCGCGGTTCACGAATTCGCTCTTGCCTTCCGTCACCACGGCGCGCATCCGGGCCAGCCCGTCGGTTTTCTTGCCGGTCTTGAGGTAGGAATCAGCCAGGAAGTAGCGGCCGTCGGCGGCCAGCACCGTGGCCGGATACTGCTTCAGGTAAGTTTCGAGGCGGGTAATGGCCTGCGGATACTTCTCGGCCAGATACAGCGACTTGGCGGCTTCAAACTCGACGCTTTCGGTAGCCTTGCTTTCGGGGTTCTGCTGCTTGAACTGGGCCAGATACTGGTCGAATTCCTCCGTTTTGCCCAGTGCCGACAGGCTTTCCTGCAGGCTATAGATGGCGCTGCTGGCGGCCTTGGTGCGCGGGTGCTGGTCGAGCACCTGCTTGAAGTCGGTAATGGCCTTGTCGTGCTGGCCCAGGTTGGCGTAGGCCACCCCGCGCTTGTGCAGGGCCTGCGGAATGAGCTGGCTGTTGGGCCGGTTCACGATCAGGCGGCTGAAGCCATCGACGGCGGGCTGGAAGTCGCCGGCTTCGAAGTCGAACTGGGCCTGCTGGTACACCGCGTCGTCGGCGTAGCGCGACTGGGGGGCGGTTTTGAGCAGGGTGCTGAGGGTCTTGGTGGCCTCGTCGCGGCGGCCCATCAGGCCCAGCGTCACGCTTTTCTGGTAGTAGGCGTAGTCCTTGTCGGAGGCGTTGGCGGCAATCACCTTATCGTACAGCTCCAGGGCCTGGGCGTAGCTTTTGGCCACGTAGTACGTGTCGGCCACGCGCAAGGTCACGTCGTAGTAATTAGGGTCGGTGGGCTTGGCAATCGGGTCATTCAGGTAGGCCTGAAACGAGCTGCGCGCCCGCTCATACTGCTGGGTGTTGTAGTAGGCATAGCCCAGGCCGTAGCGGGCTTTCTGGTCGAAGTCGGTTTGGGCGGCGCTGCCGGCAGCGGCCGTCCGGATGGCGGCCGTGTAGCTCGGAATGGCTTCCTGGTAGCGCTGCCCCACGCTGTAGATTTCGCCCTTCAGCACCTGCGCGGCCGCCCGTAAGGCATCGTCCTGCGGGTATTTGAGCGACTTATCGACCAGCGGCAGCGCCTGGTTGAACTGGTTGTTGTTGTAGAGCGTAGCGGCCTGCAGATAGGCCACGCGCTGGTAAGTGGCGTTCAGCTTGGGGCTGCGGTCGTCGAGGCCTTCGAGGTAAGCGAGGGCCTGCACGTAGTCGGTAGAGGTCAGGAAGCTCGCGCTGAGAATGTCGTCGGCCGTGGCGGCGTTCTTGGAGCGTGGAAACCGTTTGTTGAAGTCCTTCAGCGCCGCAATTACCTCCTGCGTATTGCCCAGCTCGTAGTTGATCTGGGCGTGCTTGAGCGTGGCATTTTCGCTGATATTCTTATCGAACGTAGTCTTGCGGGCCGCATCGAACGAGTTCAGGGCCAGCTGCTTCTGGTTGGTCTGCAGGTAGCTCAGGCCCATGTGGTAGGCCGCGTTCTGCCCGAGCGAGTCGCGCTGGGCAGCCACCCCCTTCAGACTGCCGATAGCGCCCTTATAGTCGCCCATCTTGTAGTTCGAGTACCCGATTTTGTACTGCACCCGGGGCTCAATCTTCTTGCGGCCGGCGGCATACTTGTCGAAGTACTCGGCTGCCTGCTTGAAGTCCTGCTTCTGGTAGAAGGCATCGCCCACCAACAGCTGAATTTCGTCGGCGCCCTGGGGCGGGGGGGTCTGGGCCAGGGCTTTGGTGCCATACTCAATCAGGCCGTCGAAGTTGCCTTCCTTATAGTAGATCTGGCTCATGATGGCCGGCACCACGAGGCGGTAGGCGTCGTTCTGCTCGGCCACGCCCAGGTCCTGGCGGGCCGCGGCGTAGTCGCCGGCCCGGAAGGCCAGGTAGCCGGCGTAGTAGCTGCTGGCGTAGCGGTACTCGTGCTGCCCCTGCTTGTTGCGGTCGAAGAGCAGCTTGGCCTTGTCGAATTCCTTCTGCGAGAAGTAGCTGTAGGCCAGCTTGAACTCCGACTCGGCGCGCTGCTCGTTGCTGAGGTTGTCGGCGCCTACGCGCTGCAGGTAGTCGATGGCTTTGGCGTAGTCTTTCTTGTCGAAGTAAAACTTACCCAGCTCGAAAAATGCCTGAGCCGCTTTGGGGTGCGCCGGGTTGTTGGCGGCGAAGGCCAGCACCTGCCCTTCCGAATCGGGGTGAAACAGGTAGAGGCCCGCCACGGCCCGGTAGTATTCAGCGTCGGTGGTCCGGTCACGGGTTTCGCCGGTGCGGCGCTGGGTCAGGTCGAGGTAGCGCTGGAAAGCCTGCTGGGCGGCCCCGTACTTGGCCCGGTCGAAGAGCTCAAGGCCTTCCTGAAAGTGACGTTCGTCGGAGGCGAAAACCTGCGTTTGCTGGGCCGAAGCGGCCAGGGGAGCCGCGGCGCTGAGCGAGGCGACCAGCGCAATCCGGGGAAATATCTTCATTAACGGGGCGTTACGGGAAAAGGGCGCTGCCGGCCCGGTATTGGCCAAAAGTAGCGAAAAAACGCAATGGGTTGCGTTGTTCCCAGTTTTGGCTAGCCCATACAACGCCAGGGAAGATAGTTTGGTATGCGCGAGGTTGGCCCCCTGGGTGGGCGCAGGCGTTGCCGCACCAGTTGAGAGCTGGCCGGCTGGCCTGGTGCCAGGCACATCGTCGCTACTTGCCTATCTGTCGAGTGCCACTCACCATTCCTTCCGCCAAGAAACAGATGGTCGGAGGCTCCCGCTAACTACCCCGGAGTAAATGGCTGGAACTGTTATGGCTCGCCAACAGCAGGCCCTGAATTTTTAATTTAATATTAAATTCATATAAATTATTCTAATAGTATACTTTATATTGCTTCAGCTCACAGTGATATGTACTGGGGTTTATGGTGTCAGGCTGAAGGTGGGCACTTAGACCTTAGGCTTGCCGCACACCAAGCCTTATAACAGTAGCCATACTCCTTAGGACTATAGCTGCTGAGCTTCTTTTCCCCTAATCCTCTGCTCCCGTCTCCCTGCTCTTCACTCTAAGGTACTTACGGGCCCACCAAGCCAGGTAGGTACTGCCCCAAATCAGGGGCTTCGTCCCGCATAAGACCCAGCTGGGGTTCCCCACGCCGGGCTTACCCGCTGCTCCTACACCGCCAACAGTGGCTACTAAGTCAGCCGTTGCCCACCCTTTTCTACTCGTGCCCGTTCCGCCCCCGCTCTGACCGAGCTCTTCCCATTTACTCAGTGCCCCTCTTCTTATGAAACTCAAACTTTACTTTTTCCTACTGCTGGGTCTCCTGAATTACCGCATCGGATTTGCCCAGGCTCCCCCAACGGGCTTTACTTCTACCACCGTTTCCGGCCAGTGGGACGAAGCCGTCGGACTGACTTTTAATGCTACCGGCACGCACATGTTTGTGTGGGAGCGGCCCGGCCGGGTGTGGGTTGTCACGAATGGCCAGCGCAGCCTGCTGCTGGATATCAGCCCCGAAGTCGGGGCCTGGATCGACCACGGGCTGCTGGGATTTGCCTTGCACCCGCAGTTTGACACGAACGGCTATTTTTATCTGTTTTACCTGGTGGACCGCCACCACCTGCTGAACTTCGGAACAGCCGCGTACAGCCCGACTACCAACGAGTACTTCAACGCAACCATCAGCCGGCTGACGCGCTACACTGCCACCAAAAGCGGCGATACATACTCTGTGAATCTGGCCAGCCGCAAAATACTGCTGGGGGCCACCAAATCCACGGGCGTTGCGTGCCTGGAGGGTACCCACTCTACCGGCACCCTGCTCTTTGGCTCCGATGGCATGCTGCTCGCCTCGGTCGGTGATGGGGCTACCGGCGGTACTGCAGATTTTGGCAGCAACCCGGACTCCTACTTTGCCCAGGCCCTGCAGGACGGCATTATCACGGATAAAGAAAATGTGGGGGCTTTTCGGTCCCAGTTAGTTGACTGCCTCAATGGCAAGGTGCTGCGCCTCGATCCGCTTACCGGTGCCGGGGTGCCCAGCAACCCATTCTACAACGCGGCCGACCCGCAGGCGCCCCGCTCCAAAGTCTGGGCCCTGGGGTTGCGTAATCCTTTCCGAATGACGCTGAAGCCCGGTACGGGCAGCACCAATCCCGCCGATGGTAATCCGGGCGTGCTCTACATCGGCGACGTGGGCTTTTCCAACTGGGAAGAGATGAATGTCGTGAGCCAGGCGCGGCAGAATATGGGCTGGCCCCTGTTTGAGGGGTTGGTGGCGAATCCAACGTTCATGGGCCAGAAGCGCTATAACTTCTATGCTCCCAACCCCCGGTTTGGCATTAATGGCTGCACGCAGGAGTACTTCTATTTTCAAGACCTGATAAAGCAGGCTACGACCACCGGTACGGCCAGTTTCGTGAATCCTTGTGGCGGGCAAGCCCTACCGGCCTCCGTTCCTACCTTCGTACATACCCGACCGATTATTGATTGGGGGCACGGCGCGGGGCCTGCGCGCACGGGCATCTTCAGCGGCCAAACGCCAGCCACGATTAACATCGGGGCTACTGGCTCGCCGGTAACGGGGCCGCAATTTGGGGGGAGCGCCAGCGTAGGAGGCGTATTCTATCCGTATAATGATTTTCCGGCCGGATATCAGAACACGTATTTCCTCGGCGACTATACGGAGGGCTGGATTCGGAATATGACCCTGGATGCCAGCAACAAGCCGACCGCTGTCCGGGATTTTGTGAACGACGGGGCCGTGGTGGTACACATGGCTGTGAGTCCGGCCGAAACCGGGCTGTTCTACGTGAATTTCTTTCCATCTGAAATCCGCAAAATCACCTACCTCAGCAGCGGCAACGTGGCGCCAGTTGCCGTAGCTTCTACTGACAAACTATACGGCCCCAGTCCCTTAGCCGTAAAGTTTACGGGCAATGCTTCTTCCGATCCGGAGGGACAGGTACTCACGTACCTCTGGAACTTTGGCGATGGCACCACCAGCACGGCTCCCAACCCGGCGCATACCTTTACCACGGCCACCTCGGCACCCAAAAAATTCACGGTTACGCTCACCGTCACGGATCCGCAGGGGCTTACCAACCAGACTACCCTGGTGGTATCGGTTAACAATACGCCGCCGCAGGTGACCATTACCAGTCCGGCGGTAAACACCCTGTATTCCGTTTCAGCCCAAACAACCTTCTCATTAGAAGCCACTGTGACCGATCAGGAGCACAGCGGCGCTCAGCTCAGCTACCAGTGGCAGGGGGCCCTGCATCACGAAGACCACATGCACCCCGAACCCATGCAGACCACAACCGTGGGTAGCCTGACTACGCTGCCGCTGGGCTGTGGTGCTGAATCCTATTACTACGAAGTGGTTCTGACCGTAACCGATGCAGCTGGCCTGTCTACCACGCAGCAAGTTCGCCTGAATCCGGATTGCAGCACGGCTCCCGCGTATGCCTTCTACCGGGCCATCGAGCTGGCCGGCAGCGCCCTGACCTTGGACGGTAATGCCTGGCAAGGCAGCACAGCCCCCAACTACTCCACCAACGGCACGGCCTTCGCCAACAACACCATCGCCCTGCTGCCCGCCACCGATGCGCCCCGTACGGGCATGATCCGCAGCTCGGTCTATGCCTTCGGCAGCCTCAACGTCACGCTCTCGGCCGTGCCCGCGGGCCAGTACCGGGTCTGGGCCTACGTGTGGGAGGACAACAACGCCGAAACCTTCGCCCTGGCCCTCAACGGACAAG
>NZ_SRLD01000090.1 GCF_004745955.1 Hymenobacter elongatus
TCCGCCGCCCGCCGGCACCTATGCCTTCTACCGGGCCATCGACCTGGCCGGGGCGGCGCTCACGCTCGACGGTAATGCCTGGCAGGGCAGCACGGCCCCCAACTATTCTACCAACGGCACGGCCTTCGCCAACAACACCATCGCCCTGCTGCCCGCCACCGATGCGCCCCGTACGGGCATGATCCGCAGTTCGGTCTATGCCTTCGGCAGCCTCAACGTCACGCTCTCGGCCGTGCCCGCGGGCCAGTACCGGGTCTGGGCCTACGTGTGGGAGGACAACAACGCCGAAACCTTCGCCCTGGCCCTCAACGGACAAGCCGTGCTGAGCACCTACAACTCCGGCCCCGCCGGCACCTGGAAAAAGCTCGGGCCCTTCGAGACAAGTCTGGCCGCCCCCGGCCAGCTGCAGCTGACCACCTCCGGCGGGGCGGCCAATATCTCCGGCATCGAGGTCTGGAAGGCTACGGGCGGGGCTATGGCCCCCAATACAACGCTCCCCGATGCTGAAGCTACTGCTACCAGCGCCATGACCCGGATTTTTGCTCCGAACTCGGCTATCTATCCCAACCCGTCGCCGACGGGGCGCTACACGGTGGAGTTTCCAGCGGAGCTGGGCACTGCCCTCACCTACACGCTGGTCTCGCCGCTCGGCCGCACCGTGGCCCAGGGCAACCTGCGGGTGGCCCCCGGCAGTACCTATACAGAGCTGAATTTATCAGACCCCGTGCTAGCCCCTGGCCTGTACTATCTGCGCCTGTCCGGCGTCCGCCGCCACGTGCAATACAAATTGTTCCGCTAATGACACAGAACCTGTGAGTCATTGGATCGACAGCAGGTGGGGAAGTAATTGGCTCCCCTATCCAGGACCCGATCCTTCACTTTATTTCCCCGCACCTATGCCCGTCATCCCTTTCCGAATCTGGTTTCTTTATCCCCGTGTCCCCTGGTGGTTACTTTTTGGGTTGACCTTGGTGCTAGGCGGACCTCGCGCTAGTGTGGCGCAGGTAAAAATAATGCCCCTTGGCGCTTCTACCACGCAGGGCGATGATACGCATAATTCCTACCGCCGGCCGCTGTGGCATAAACTTCAGGCCGGCGGCTACAGTGTCGATTTCGTGGGCTCGCTAAACATCAACTTCGGAGGGCCACCACCAAACCCTGATTTCGACCTCGACCATGAAGGCCACTGGGGGTGGCGGGCCGACGAGCTGCTGGCGGAAGCTCAGAGCTGGGCTGAGACCTCCCAACCCGACGTGGTGCTGGTACATGCCGGCTCGAATGACCTGATTCAGGATCAAAGCATCACCGGCACGCGGGACGAGCTAGGAGAGCTTATTGATAAGCTGCGCTTGGGCAAACCGACGGTAAAGATTATCCTGGCGCAGATGCTGCCCGTTGCGCTCAGCCCCGGCAACAGCAACATCACGGCCTTGAATGCGTTGCTGCCCGCCCTGGCCCAGCAAAAATCAACGGCCCAGTCGCCGGTGATTATCGTGGACCAGAATACGGGGTTTGATCCGGCCACCGACACCTACGACGGCGTCCACCTGACGCCGGACGGGGAGGAAAAAATGGCGGCGCGCTGGTATACTACTCTTCAAACCCTGCTCGAGCCAGCGGGTTCTTTTGCGCTGACGGTCAACACCAGCGGCAACGGCACGGTGAGCAAAAGCCCGGATCAGGCTACGTACGCTAACGGCAGCACCGTCACGCTCACGGCTACAGCGGGCAGCGGGCAGCAGTTCACGGGCTGGAGCGGCAGCGCTACGGGCACGGCCAATCCGCTGACCGTGACGATGAGCAGCAACAAGACCATTGCCGCCACCTTTGCCCCGCCGTCCGGCAACGGACCGGCCATTGCCAGCTTTACGGTGGTGAATGCCGACACGGAGCAGGATATCCAGCTGCTGACGGACGGGGCCACGCTGAACCTGGCCACCTTGCCCACGCGCAACCTGAATGTGCGGGCCAATAGCACCGGCTCGCCGGTGGGCAGCGTGGTATTTGCCCTGAGTGGGGCCGAGACGAAGAATCAAACCGAGAGCGTGGCCCCGTACGCGTTGTATAGCGACAACAACGGAAACTATAATCCCTGGACCCCGTCCGTAGGCAGCTATTCTCTGACGGCTACCCCCTATTCGGCCACCAACGGCACTGGCACCCTCGGCACGCCTCTCACCCGGAGCTTTGTCGTCATCGACCAGCCGGCAAGCGGCAACCAAGCGCCGGTGGCCAACGCGGGGCCGGACCAGAGCCTGACGCTGCCCACCAGCACGGCCACGCTGGCCGGCGCGGGCTCCGATGCCGATGGCACCGTCGCGGGCTTCACCTGGAGCCAGGCCAGCGGGCCCAACACGGCCGTGTTTTCCTCCAAAACCCTCGCCGCCCCCACCCTCAGCGGCCTGGTGGCCGGCAGCTACGTCTTCAGCCTGGTCGTCACCGACAACCTGGGCGCCACCAGCCCCGCCGACCAGGTCACCGTGAGCGTCAATGCCAGTCCGCCGCCCG
>NZ_SRLD01000091.1 GCF_004745955.1 Hymenobacter elongatus
TGTCATGCTGAGCTTGTCGAAGCATCTCTACCGCAGTGGTACTTAGCATTGCGGTAGAGATGCTTCGACAAGCTCAGCATGACAGCCGAATGTTAGCATCGGTTCCTAATTCAGGAACAAGTCTATTTACTTAAAAGAAAGCCACAGCACTATAATCTAGAGCTGTGGCTTTCTTGGGTTTCACTTCGACGTCGGCAGGTTCACCAGCAGGCGGGCGAAATAGAAGCCGCCGTTGAAGCCGAACTGGTTGGGGTTGTAGATGGTACGGCCGCGGTTGGTGTTGTCGCGGGAGGAAGTATAGGCCAGCGGCCCTACGGCGAAGTTCTGGGCGTTGTTCAACTCGTTCACGCGAAACTTGTCGGGGTACACGTCGAAGATGTTGTTGGCCCCCACCGTCAGCCCGATTTGCGGGTTCAGCTGGGCACTTAGCGTGAAGTCCGTCACCCATTTGGCCGCAAAAGTCTGGTCGATGCTGGAGAACAGGAAGCCGTTGTTGGTAGCGGGAGCATCGAGTCGGGCGTCTTTGAATTCGACGGCTCCGAAGCGTACCGTGCGAGCTTCCACGCTGAACATACCCAGGGCGTAGCCGGCCGTCAGGTTGATTTTGCTGCGGGGCTGGGCCGTCTCGATGCGGCCGCGCTGCTGGCGGTCAAACAGGGTATTTTGCAGGCCGGTCTGGTCGGCGTCGATGGTGGGCGAGCTGTTGACTTTGCGCACCTTGGTTTCGGTGAAGTTGGCCGCCAGCGTCAGCGTCAGGCGGCCCGGCCCCAGCTCCATGCGGTTGTTGGCCACGATATCGACGCCCCGGGTGCGGGTATCAATGGCGTTGGCAAAGAACTGCACCTGGCTTACCGGCAAGGTTCCCAGAATGGTAGCCACCGTGGCGTTGGCGCGGCTAAACTGCGACGACAGCACTATCCGGTCCCGAATATCAATCTGGTACGCGTCTACGGTCAGGCTGGCGGTGCGCAGTATCCGGGCCGTCACGCCCAGGCTGTAGTTGGTCGATTTCTCCTGCTTCAGCGCCGCAATGCCGAAGCCCTGCTGCCCACTACCGCCCGTCGTGAAGCCGTTGCGCACGATGGGGTTGTCGTTGTTGACGGTGAGAACCTGATTGGGTGCGCCCTGCACGAACTGGGTACTGGTGTTGGTGAAATAGCGCTGCTGCAGCGACGGGGCCCGAAAACCATTGCTCAGAGCTCCGCGCACGGCCACATCGGGCAGCACGCTGTAGCGCGCCGCCACTTTGCCGCTCACGTTGTTGCCAAAGTCGCTGTAGCGCTCGGCCCGGCCTGCTACGCTCACGAGCAGCTTCTCGGTAATGTCACTTTCCAGATCTACGTAGCCCGCCGTGTTGGTACGGGAGCGGTTCAGGGCATCGGAGGGCTGATAGCCAGGAAACACCTGGGCCCCAGCGGCAGCGAACGTAGGCGGCGGGCCCGGCGCGATTACGCGGCCATAGTTGGCGTACGAACCCCGCTCCCCGGCCTGAATCTGGTAGTTGTCGTCGCGGTATTCGACCCCGAAGGCCACATTCAGCGTACTCAGCGCCGCCACATCCGTGAAGCGCCGCGTGAAGCTCAGGTTCGACGTGTTCTGGCGGAAGGCAATAGCGCCGGCGTAGAAAGTAGTAGGGCTCAGGCCAATGGGCAGCGAAGCACTGAGCGTGTTGCTGATATCGAAGCGCAGCTCGTTGCGGCCAAACTTATTGCTCAGATCAACCTCAAAGCCCAGCACCTGTCCCCGCAGGCCCGAAATAACTGACTGATCGACAATTACGGTGTTGATAAACGGCAGGAAGCCATTGGGATACAGCGTGGCATCGACCTGGGTAATCTGGCTGGGCAGGCGGTAGAAGCCGGCGGCTTTGCCCGTGCGGCGCGACCCGCCGGCCGTCACGTAGGCTTCCACGCCCAGGCGGGGCAGCAGCTTGTAGCCCATATTCAGAAAGCCGCCGTAGCTGCGGGCCTCCGACTGCCCCAGGCGCAGGTTGGCGCGGTTGTAGCCGTTTTGGGCCACCAGCTCATCGTCCTTTGCTTTGAGCTCCCGACGCTTCTGCTCGGTGTCGGCGGCAGTGCCACCGGGGTAGTTGCCGCTATTGCCGCCCGTGTAAATGAGCGGTGCCGTGTCGGTGCCCGTGCGGTTGGTATAGCCCCGGTTGCTGAACTGCCCACTCAGCCCCAGGTAGCCGCGCCCGTTCAGGCCAATTCCCACGTTGGCATCGGCCTGGTAGAGGCGGCCGTCTTCTTCGTAGGTTTGGCCCACGGTGCTGCTGGCCTGCACGCCGGTGGTGTCATCTTTCAACTGAGGGGCTTAGGAAGCACATCGAGCTTAGAGGGGCCGTTGGCGAAGTTCTTTGAGTAAGACTTTATACACGTTTTCGTAGCGGTGGTTGAAGCGAAATTCACATTCTTTCAGATGCAAGATAAATGT
>NZ_SRLD01000092.1 GCF_004745955.1 Hymenobacter elongatus
AACCCGGCTGATGTAGAGACGCGTATTCGCGTCTTGTCGGCCGCGCCGCCTGCACGGTTTCGTTCAACGATGAGACGCGACTACGCGTCTCTACATCGGGTGTCTACGGTTCGCGAAACCGCTATATGAACACGGTCGGAATAAAATCATCAGGGAAAAAGCACGCCGCGAAGTGGAACATATTATCCTGTCAGCTACCACTCAAATTGAGCGGAACAGTGAAGCTTTTGACCTTCTTACGGGTGATAATGGCACTGATGATTTTTCCCGAGCCATCATGTACGACGAGTTTAAGAAGCCTCGGTATTTTGGCGGTGATATGGCCGATTTCCTGAAAAGGCTAAAAGTGCTTATACAGAATATGGAATAGCAACCTCTGGCCCCATCTTGCCCATCTGGCGCGAGTTTAGGCGCAGCCGTAACTCGTGACCAGCCATCGTGTGGAGGTTGTACTTCCACTGCCGCGCCAGCTGCAAGCCGGCACCGCGCCGCCTGGAGCAATCCGGGTGGCGTACTCGTTCTACCGGGGCAGACGCAGCCTCCCGGCATGGCGGGGCGCGAGATACGGCTGCGCCTACATTCGAACCAGTAGAGAGGGGTAACAGCAGAACCTAAATACCCACAAGTGGGTATTGCGGCCGGAAAAGTAGCAAGGTAATTTTGCCTTATATTCCTGAAGTGCCCCCCAATGGTTGGTCCCGTCACTTCTGGCAGTAGCAACCTTACTAATTCTGTGGATCATGCCCCCTTACCGACTGTTGCTAAGCGCAGGACTCTGTTTTCTATTCCTTTTGGGAGGATGCAAAAAAGAGGAGTCCGCTGACCCCTCCTCCTCATCTTCCTGCGCAACCCCGCTCACCTTTGACGTAGGCATGGATGGTGCCGGCAGCATTCTGGTGTATAATGTAAATGGCGGCACTGCTCCCTACACGTATGCCGTGGCAAAGCAATCCTACCAAACGAGTGAGGTGTTCAACGGGCCATATGCCGATGGCTCGTATCCGGTGTCGGTGCGCAGTGCCAGTGGCTGTGAAACAACGAAAGTGATACCGCTAAGCCGCACGATGTCCATCTGTATTGCCAGCCCCAACAAGCAGCTGCTAACCAACGGGACTACCAAAGCATGGAAGCTTATGGGACGTACCGCCTATGAAGCCTCTGGTGCGATACGAGAAGATACGCCTACCGCTTCTGGTTCCACTATCAACTATGTCTACAATGTAAACGGGCAGTGTACGTTCGATAATTGGGAAACCGTTGGTACTACCAGTCGCACCCAGGTGCCCGTATCTCCTCTTACTGCTGTCACGGAATCGTATTGCCCTACTACCGCTAGTGCAAACATCCGGGTTTGGGGTGAAAATTGCACCATTGACGTATTGACGGCTACTTCGCTTAAGATCAGACTGTTTAGCAATCCTGGCTACATCGTTTTTACCTTTGTTGCCAAATAGCAAACCGTAGTGTCATCCTACCATTGACGGCAAAGGGGGGCCGCCTGCGTTACTGCAGGCGGCCCCTTTGCCGTCAATGGCAGCTGTTGCGTGGTTACCCGACTCGCCCCAACTGGGGCGAGTTTAACGAGGCGTAACTAGTGCCGCGGCACGGTGTGGAGGTTTTACCTCCCCTGCCGTGCCAGCGCCCCCCCCCCACTGGCGCGAGTTTAGGCGCAGCCGTAGCTCGTGACCAGCCATCGGCTGGGGATTGTATCGCCACTGCCGCGCCAGCGGCAAGCTGGTACCGCGCCGCTGGAAGCACTCTTTTTGAAGCTGTTCAGGAAGTCGCCAAAATCAATTAGAACGTGATGCTTCATCTAGCGTCCGCGCAGCCGAAGCATCACGTTCTTTGACTTTCTAAACAGCTTCTTTGTCATCTATTTTAAAATAGATTAGAATAGATTACCAAAAGGAAAACAGATGTGGTAATCTATTTGGGGCTTAGGAAGAAGGAGTCAAGAAAATGGGCGTAACTTCCTGTTATGCAGCTTGCTAACCGCTACTATAAGTGCAGCAAAATTTCGACCCTTAAATTTCGCTATTTGCTGCGCCTGTTTGCCCTG
>NZ_SRLD01000093.1 GCF_004745955.1 Hymenobacter elongatus
TGGCGCAGGATGCCGATGATTTGCGCTTCACTAAAGCGGCTCTTTTTCATGGGGCAGTAGGGAAAGGGTGAGAAAATATACCCCTTTCCTCTACTTTTCACTGGCCTACTTCGAGGGGAAGCCTACAGTGTTTCCCTAATCTCAACCATTTCCAGCCTTCATCCTCTCTCCCTTAGCCCTCTATTCCATGTGAAAAACGTTACTCGTGTATGCTTTCCTTGCACCGGCTGCCCTGCCCTTAGCTCAACAGAACCGCCCTATCGTTCTGCAGCCTAGCCCCGTCATTCAACTGCTGGCCGGGGCCAACCACAGTAATATTTCCCCAGGTGCTGGTGCCCCGGGTAGCGAATGCCGCCATTGCCTGGACGCTCTACAACGACCAGGACCAGGTGGTTTCCTCCGGCACCACCCCCGTGCCCCCGACGGCGGCCGGCGACTACCGTTGGAACCTGGTCACGGCCACCATCCCGGTGGATCTGCCCGCCCCCGGTACGGGTACGGACCGGTCGCGCACCGGCTCCTTAGTGGTTCAGCTCGTTAACGAGGGCAGCCAGCCGGTCTATTTCGACGACCTGACCATTACCCACCCCAAAGAGGCCGTGCTGGTGTCGCAAGAGAACCACTACTATCCCTTTGGCCTGGCGTTGAGCGGCGTGGCGGTGAATACCGTGCCGGCCGCCCAGCCCAGCCAGGAGCTCTACAACGGGGGCTCCGAGCTGCAGGATGAGCTGCTGGGCGAAGCCGGTATTTACAGTACGTACTTCCGGGCCTATGACCCGACCACCGGCCGCTTTCAGGGCGTGGACCCACTGGCTGACAAATACAGCGACGAGAGTGTGTATGGCTTCGCCTTCAATGATCCGGCTAACTTCAATGACCCGAGCGGGGCAGAACCACCGCAAGAGGGAGAGCGGATGATTTTTGTCCATGGACGCTATATGAACCCCTTTGTATTTGATAGCAATGGAGCTCACAGGCAATGGCAAGGGTCAACCCTTGACTGGCTATCTTACCAGCTTGGCGGTCCAGAAGTTACGGTGGATGGTAGGCCAAGAGTGATGCCGCATGAATGGGTATCGACTACTAGAGCAGGCCACGGAGCAGTAGGGAATGGAGCGTTTGGCCCATGGACTAACCAGACGCTCTGGAACTATGTGCCCAGCGCGCATGGGTTTGATGATGTAAATAATTTGAGACCTGAAATCGAGTGTGGATTTTGTGTGAACAAGAAAACACTACATGGCAATATTTTAGGGTTGACTTATGCTGGATCAGAGAATCCAAGAGACAATAATAGCGACGAGACATTCGGTTTCATCCCGATAAGTGCAGCTGACTATCCTCCAATAGGTCATGATCGTCGATATGATATTTTGAAGACTCGTGGGGGAATTGGACTACTTACGGACAGCCGAGCAATTGGCGCTGACTATCGATTTGTGGTGGAGTCATATGAAGTTGTATTTCAATCACTCTTTAGACTTGATTTTAAAACTAGCTTTCAAGCTGCACTCTTGGCAGAGGGCTTAGGTTTGGCTGCCTTACCCAAGACCATATGGACTATGCTGAGTGAAACTTACCCTATTCACTACATTGGTCTTTGGTATCATGTAAGCAATCATGACATTAATAACATACCAGTCAATAACATTCCAACTTATCATAGGGTGTAATTCAAAACTACGCGGTTGATTTTTTAAACAGGTCGGTAAGCAAGTGCATTTGTGGACTTTTCAGGGCCGAGCGTAAGCGTACGAGGCGGTCGAGCCCGCCATTGGACCAGCGCTGGCCG
>NZ_SRLD01000094.1 GCF_004745955.1 Hymenobacter elongatus
TTAATAGAGTCGCCGCCGAGGTCGTAGAAGTTGTCGTGGCGGCCGATGGGCTCGCGGCGCAGCACGCCGGCCCACACCTGGGCCAGCCGGGTCTCGACCTCCCCGCGCGGGGCCTGGTAGTGCGCCTGCGGCCCCGCCGAGGCCCCCGGCGCGGGCAGCGCCGCCGTGTCGAGCTTGCCGTTGGCCGTCACCGGCAGCGCGGCCAGCTGCACCCACCAGCCCGGCACCATGTAGCCCGGCAATTGGGCCTGCAAGGCCGCTCGCAGCTGGGCCTCCGATAGCACCACACCCGCCGATGCCACCACGTAGGCCACCAGCTCGCTGCCCTGGCCCTGGCCCTGGCTGCGCGCCACCACGGCCGCCTGCGCCACGCCCGAAAGCTGCTCCAGAGCCGCCTGCACCTCGCCCAGCTCCACGCGGTAGCCGCGCACTTTGACCTGGTCATCGAAGCGCCCCACGTACTGCAGCTGCCCGCCGGGCAGGCGCACCACCTGGTCGCCGCTGCGGTACACCCGCTGCCCGGCCCGCAGCGGGTGGGCCACAAACCGGCGCTGCGTCAGGGCCGCCTCGTGCAGGTAGCCCTGCCCCAGGGCCCGGCCCCCAATCAGCAGCTCGCCCACTACGCCCACGGGCACGAGCTGCTGCTGGCCGTCCACGACGAGCAGCTCCACGTTGGCAATGGGACCGCCCAGCACGGGCTGGGCCACAAACCCGGCAATCGTGTCGGCCCCCAGCCGCTGGAAGCACACGCCGATGGTGGTTTCGGTGGGTCCGTAGTGGTTGAAAATCGTCAATGCCGCGTTGTGGGCCAGCAGCGCGGCCATGTCGGCGGCCGCCATGGGGGCCCCGCCGCAGACCAGCAGCCGCAGCCGGCCCACCTGGGCCAGGGCCGCGACGCCCAGGGCCAGCACCAGGCCCTGCACCAGCGACGGCGTGAGCTTGAGGACCGTGACCTGCTCGGCCGCCAGCCAGGCGAGCGTGGCCCCGGCGTCTTCCAGCACCGCCTCGGGCGCACTCACACACAGCTGCCCGCCGGTGAGCAGCGTCGGAAACAGCACCGTGTAGCCCAGATCGAAGCTGTAGCTGGTCAGCAGCGCCGCCACGTCGTGGGGCCCGAGCTGGGCTTCGTGGGCAAACCACTGGCAGTAGTTGCGCAGGGCACCGTGGCCCACGGCCACGCCCTTGGGCTGGCCGGTGGAGCCGGAGGTGTAAATCACGTAGGCCGTGGGCGCGGGCGCGGGCGCGGGCTGGGGGGGCGTGGCCGGGTAGCGGTCCGCCGTGGCCTGGAAGGCGGCGTAGTCGGCGTCGGTGAGCGTGAGCTGGGCCTGGCTGTGGCCCAGCATGTAGTGCTGGCGGGCCTCAGGCAGGCTGGCGTCCAGCGGCAGGTAGGCCGCCCCGGCTTTCCAGCTGGCCAGCATGGCCACGAGCACGGCCGGCGTCTGGGCCAGCTGCAGGGCCACCAGCGACAGGGGCCCCTCCCCGGCCTGGGCCAGCAGGTAGTGGGCCAGCTGCGAGGACTGCGCGTCGAGCTCGGCATACGTCAGGCGGCTGCCCGAACGGCCGCGCACCGCCACCCGCGACCCATGCGCCAAAACTACCGCCCCGAATTCCGCCAAAAGTGAACCGGTG
>NZ_SRLD01000095.1 GCF_004745955.1 Hymenobacter elongatus
GGAAGCGCGGGCCCAGCAGCTCTTGCGGAGCGAGTCCGTGCAGGCGGGCTTCGTGCTGGCCACGGGTCCCTTGTTCCAGGCAGCCGTGTTCCGGCACGCCGACGGCACGGACGAGCTGCTGCTGGTGGCCCACCACCTGGTCGTCGACGGCGTATCCTGGCGCATCCTGCTCGAGGACCTCTCCACGCTCTACAACCAGGCCCGACAGGGCCTGGCGTTGGCGCTGCCCTCGAAAACCGATTCGCTGCAGGCCTGGCAGGCCCAGCAGCAGCACTTCGCCCTCAGCCAGACGCTGCAGGCCCAGCTGACCTACTGGCAGGCCCAGCACCAGGCCCCGGTCGCGGCCCTGCCCAAAGACCACCCCGAAGGCCGCAACCAGGTGCAGGATGCCCAGGTGCAGAGCTTCCTGCTGCCCGCCGCCCTGACCGAGCAGCTGCTCACCCAGACCCACCGCGCCTACGGCACGGAGGTGCAGGAGCTGCTGCTCACGGCACTGGCCCAGGCCCTGCAGGCCCACTGGGGCCTGCACACCGTGTGCCTGACGCTGGAAGGCCACGGGCGCGAGTGGATCGGGGCCGAGCTGGACGTGACGCGCACCGTGGGCTGGTTCACCAGCAAGTACCCCCTCGTGCTCGACCTGAGCACGGCCGCCGATAGCATCGACGCGCTGATCGAGGTCAAAGAAGCCCTGCGCCGCATCCCGGGCAAGGGCATCGGCTACGGCCTGCTGCGCTACCTGCACCCCGCCCAGCCCCTGGCCCCGGCCCCGGCCAGTGATATCGTGTTCAACTACCTGGGCGACTTCGGCTCCGGAGCCGGCGCTACCTCGCAAGAGGCGACGGGGGTATTCACCTACTCGGGCCAGCAGCGCGGGGCCAGCGTGAGCGCCCACCGCGAGAGGCCCACCAGCCTGGAGGTCTCGGCCCTGATTGTCGAGGGCCAGCTGCGCGTGAGCGTCACCTACAGCCAGCAGCACTACCAGCAGCGGACCATCACCCAGGTGCTGGCCCACTACGAACAGCACTTAACCGGGCTCATCGCCACGGTAGCAGCCACCACAGCGCGGCAGCTGACGCCCAGTGATCTGACCTTCGCCGGGCTCACGCGACCGGAGCTGGCGGCGCTCACCGCCCAGGTCGGCGGCGTGCAGGACGTCTACGGCCTCACGCCGCTGCAGGAGGGCATGTACTACCACTGGGTGCAGGACCCGGGCTCGCGGGCCCACGCCATCCAGGTGGCCTACCGCCTGCAAGGCCACCTGCAAGTGGCGCTGCTCGAGCAGAGCTATGCCCAGCTGGTGCAGAGTTATGACGTGCTGCGCACCTGCTTCTCCCACCACTACGGCGGCCGGGCCCTGCAGGTGGTGCAGCCCACCGTCAGCGGCGGCTTCAGCTTCGTGGACCACGCGGCCCTGGCCGGCGCGGCGCTGACCCAGGCCCTGGCCCAGGAGAAGGCGGCCGATCTGGCCCGCGGATTCGACCTGCGCAAGGGCTCCCAGATGCGCCTGCGCGTGGTCCAGCTCGGCCCGGATAGCTTTGAG
>NZ_SRLD01000096.1 GCF_004745955.1 Hymenobacter elongatus
CTTGACTTTAGCCCTACGCGGCCCATGCCAGGGCCTCTTGCCAGATGTGGAGTTGGTGGCGCGGGATTTTGAGCAGGACGGTGTCCTTGGGCGAGTTGTCAAAAAGCGTTTCGGCCCATAAATAGCGGCGTACGGTAGCCAGGGCATCGCTAAAGGTCGGGGCCTGCTTCTGGTACCAGGCGCAGGCCTGTGCCCGTAACAAGCCCCGGGCGTGGAGGCGATTGGCGAGCAGGGTGACGAGCGAAAACAGGCCCAGCAGCACGGGCGTGGTGCGGGCAATGGCCAAGGCACTCCACTGGCGTTGGGTTTCCACGCCCAGGTGGGCCCGCACCTGGGCGAAGGTCACTTCCAGGGCCCAGCGCTGGGCGTAGGTGGTCACGATGGCGGCCGCTTCCAGCGTCAGGTCCGTGCTCAGCAACGCACTGAACGGGCCGTCCGCCTCCCCGGCCGGGCGCACCAGCACCCAGCGGATGGGCACGAGTGTGCCGGCCGAGTACCACAGGGCCGTACCCGTGGCCAGCTCGACCGTCCGGGCCTGTCCGCGGGCATCGACGGGCAGTGTCAGCGCCTGCCAAGCGGTGCTGGCCGCCGCCGCCACCTGCGCCAGGCTGGGCAGGCGCGCGCCCTTGACCCGGGTCCGGCCCCGCTGGCCGGCCACGCGGGCCGGAGCCGTTTCATACAGGGCCGCGTCCAGGCGCAGGCGCGTAAGCCAGGTGGCGTGGGCGCGCGTCGCGGCCAGCAGCGTCAGCACGGCGTAGCCGCTGTCGCCCAGGTAGGTAAGCTGGCGGCCGGGCAGCCAGCGGGCCAGCTGCAGCACGGCTTGCCGGGCCCAGTCCGTCACTTTTTTGTGGCGGCGGCCCTGCGCCCTGGCCCAGCCCGCCGAGGGGGCTGGCACGGTGAGCACGGGCAGGGCCCAGACCCGCGCCGCCCAGGGCAGGGGCGTGAGCAGGCAGACGCTGAGCCAGCGCAGGCCGCTGCACTTGACCAGATGGGAGTCGCTGCTGCGCACGGCGTCGCGGTAAATACCGCGGGCGGCGATGCGCGGTCCCCAGCGTCGCTCCAGCGTTTCGTCCAGGCCGAACACCAGCGGGCCGGTGGGCAGAAAGGCGGCCACGAGCTGGCCCAGCAGCAGGCGGCTGGCGGCGCGGGCGCTCCACTTGCCCCGGCTCAGCACCCGGTGGTACTTGTGCCAGGCCGGCTGCTGGCCCAGGCCCACGATGCGCAGCACCGAAGTAATGGTGCGTTTGCCTGGGGCTAGGATGGCCCCGAGCAGCAAGAGCTGCACGTGGGCGAAGACGCGGCGGCAAAATAGGTGCGCGTACGGTACTATTACGGTCTGAAACTCGCGGGGGAAGGTGGGCATAGCAGAACGGTGTCGTTACCCAAAGCTAAGCCTGCCCTACCCGGCGGGTTTCTTTTTTGCCTCCTTACCAACCCCCAAAA
>NZ_SRLD01000097.1 GCF_004745955.1 Hymenobacter elongatus
GGCTGAACATGGTCGAACTCGAACTCTCGGCCATTGCCCGCCAGTGCCTGCACCAGCGCATTCCCACGCAGGACGAACTGAGCGCGCACGTTGAGGCCTGTGTGGCGGAACGCAACGCCCGGCGAGCGACCGTCAACTGGCAATTCTCGCTCGATAAGGCGCGGGAGAAACTCACCCGCCACTACCAAAAGGTTTGTACAGCTAATTCTCCTGACTAAGCTCTAGTAGCTTCTCAAGATGGTTTACGGATTTAGGTACACCGTTTTGATATGAAAGCTTACTCGCTTGATTTGCGCGAACGTGTGGCAGCAGCCTGTGGTCAGCCCGGCCGCACAGTGGTGGCAGTAGCCGCGCAGTTCAGCGTCTCGTGCTCGTTTGTGGAAAAGCTACTGCATCGCCAGCGCACGAGTGGCTCGGTGGCCGCGCTGCTCCCCCGTCCCGGGCCGGCCCACTGCTGGACGTGCCGGCCCGGGACGGCTTGCGCGCCTGCCTGCGCCAGCAGCCCGACGCTACGCTCGACGAGTTGCGCATCTGGCTGTCCGCCCTGGGCGGGCCGAGCGTGAGCCAGGCCACAATGGGGCGGGCCGTGCAGGCGCTGGATTGGCGGCGAAAAAAAAGAGTGTCCACGCTGCCGAGCGTGACACCGAGCGGGTCGTAGCCTTGCGGGCCGCCTTTATCGAAGCCGTGCAAGCAGAAGATTTTTCGTGTTTCAAGTTCGTGGACGAGACCAGCACCCATCTCACCTACTGCCGCCGCTACGCCCGCGCCGAAGGTGGGCAGCGGGCAGCGGGCTCATCAGGCCACGCTCCTGCACAGCGGGCCCAACGTGACGCTGGTGGCCGCGCTTACCCCGAGCGGGCTGCAAGCGGCGAAGACCGTGAGCAGGTTGTCGAGCCAGGTACTGGGCCCGACGCTGTGTGCGGGCGACGTGGCCGTGCTCGACAACCTGCTGGCCCACACAGTGGCAGGACTGGCCGAACTCGTGGAAGCCCGCGGGGCCCGGCTGTTATATCTGCCGCCCTACTCGCCCGACTTTACCCCATCGAATTGGCCTTCAGCAAGCTCAAAACCTGGCTGCGCACGCCATGCTCGCACCCGTGAAGCATTGGAGGCCATTATCCAAACCGCCACCGACTGGATAACCGAACTCGACGCTAAAAACTGGTTTTACCATTGTGGTTACCACGTGCACTAATCTGAAAATCTTGGTTGTCTGACAATTTTAATGGATTGGCGGTGCTGGCCTACCTTGGGGCATGAATGAGTTGGCTTTTTACATCGACCTGCTGGGCTTGCCCCAGGTGGCCCTGACGGGCGTCACGGCCACGAAAACGACGATAGAAATTGCCTGTACCTTGACCGACACGCGGACGCACTGTCCTACTTGCGGGGTGGAGTGCACGGTGGTTAATGACCGTAGCACGCGCCGGTTAC
>NZ_SRLD01000098.1 GCF_004745955.1 Hymenobacter elongatus
CCTGCCGCGCCCCGGGGTGCTGACACGCCGCAGCCACGCGCGTGCGTAAATCCAGTGAATAAGCTTGCATCCTGGGACTTACGACCAAACCTCGCCGTAAGATACACCGTTCACGAATCTGCTATAATATCTACCATTCTATCATTAACATAAAAATCACCGCTTATTTTAATTTGAAATTCGTTTTCCCTAACATATTGCAAATAGTTATTATAATGTGTCTTACTAATGCCGCCTAGAGCATTATAATGCCGCATTATATCATTTTCAAATCCATCTACTGTATAGTAGGAGTCGTTTCCTCCACTACCTTGGTAGTGCCTATCAGATAAACCAAAAAAATGAAGGGTTTCATGAAATACTTTCTTGCTCTCTCGACTACTCTCGCGAACAAACCCTGTGTTACCGGTCGTCCTGACATATGTGTTATTTAGCGGATCGCCAGTACTACCTCCTTTAACCTGCGATCTAGTGTCATTAGTTGTTTCGGGTGTATCTAAAAATGTCAACATATTTTCTACTACACCTAGCTGGTTGATATTGATATTTTCATCGTATTTATATTTAACATCAAAGCCTATATTAACACCATCAATGGCTTTGCCTTTGAAAGTAGAAGAAGCTTCTTTATTTAATTGAGCAGCTCTGGAGCTGCTAGCTCCACTACCTCGGATATATATTGTAGAGCTAACATTAATACTGTTAATCTCACCACTTTTGTCACGGCCTACAGTGAAAATGGCATCACACCCATCGGGGTCAATTACATTGACAGGATTATTAAGGCAATAATTGTAAGTAGAAAGTACATAGTGCTTCTCCGCTAAAGGGTCAATCTTATCCCACCGTCCAATCGCAGGATCATACATTCTAGCCCCATAGTCTAACCAGTTTAACCCAAACTCATCCTGCTTTTCCTTGCCATTAAACTGAAATTTAGAATCTGGTTTACCCTCTTCTTCAATACCCACCAAGTTTAGACCCCACGGATCGTAATGATTTTCCTGATACTGGTCGGGATCAATAGGGCGTATTGCCAGATCATCAAAATAAGCAGGTATGCCACTTTCATTCACCACCGATACCCGCACATAGCCAGCTGAATCAGCCATCATGCCCGTCTCTAAGTGCTGCCATTCATCTGTAGCAGTACGCTGTAAAGGCTGCAGGCGGGTAGCGACCAATTGACTATCCTTACTGAAGAGTTCATACCGCAAAGAAGCGGTTGGTAATGAATGACCTCCTCCCAAGAAACTGGTCCACGCTAAAGTAGAGAAATCAGGCCCTTGTTGTATCTTAAACCAAGAGACATGCGCCATGAAAAAGACGAAGTTTACCGAGGCCCAGATCGTGTTTGCCC
>NZ_SRLD01000099.1 GCF_004745955.1 Hymenobacter elongatus
GCGCGTTAAGGCTTCAATGGTCAGGCGGTCAGCCGACGACAGGACGAATGCTGTGAGTGGTCTTCCCATTCAAAAGCAACGACCAATCTGCTTTTTTGTTCGAAAAACTCCCCTGACTAAGCACTAGGCACTGGCGACTAAAATTATCGACTATTGTTAGGGCGCGGATTTTGCGGCCGTCGAAGAGGTTATCTGCCACGAAATCCATGCTCCAGCTCTGGTGCAAATGACCCAGCTGGAGCCGTGCTAATCGGTGCGCCGCGGCGCGATTACGGCGCGGCCGCTTGCTACGCAAGTTCAAGCCTTCCAAGCAGTACAGCCGATGGACACGCTTGTGGTTGTCCGGCCAGCCTTCCCGGCGTAGCAGGACATAAAGGCGTTGACTGCCGTAGCGCACGCGCACTTGCGCCAATTCGCGCAAACGCTGGCGTAGAAAGGGCCCTCTCAGGAAACGGAGAATATCGCACGTTAAGGAATTCGGGAACCTGATCAGAGCTTGGTACAAGCTCCCGTTCTCTGGTAGTCATAAGGAATTCGCTTTTCTGCCTACAACCCGACAATAGAATCGGTGATTTTGAATATGTCGCCGATAAGAGGCTGAGTATGGAACGCAGGGCTGTTCCCAGCAATTCAATTCGCAAATGCCGCCACTCCGCCAGCTTGGCAGGCTCAACTCTGCTTCTTTGTCAATGGTTACAAGTTAAGAACGGTCGTTCTTAGCATGTAACTTCGTGGTTTCAGTCAGTATTCAGTAGCTTCGACCATTCGGCATGGACTATAATTTTGTATCTGCGGGCCTCGACTCTTCGGCAAGGCCAGAGCGGCCTGGGCCTGGAAGGCCAGCGCCTAATTGCCCACCGCTTCCTGCAGCCCGGCGACCGGATCGTGTCGGAGTACATCGAAGTAGAGAGCGGGCGTAAGAACAACCGGCCGGAAATGGCACAGGCGATTGTCGAAACCCGCACGCTCGGAGCAACGCTGCTTGTGGCCGAGATGTCGCGTCTGGCCCGTAGCGTCTACTTCACTTCGAAGCTGATGGAGGAGCGGGTGCGCTTCAAAGCCTGCGATATTCCCAATGCCGACGAGTTTACCATCAACATCCTGGCGGCTGTCGCCCAGAAAGGGGCCAAGGATATATCTGATTCTACCAAGCGGGGACTATCCGCTATAGCAGATTCGTGAACGGTGTATCTTACGGCGAGGTTTGGTCGTAAGTCCCAGGATGCAAGCTTATTCACTGGATTTACGCACGCGCGTGGCTGCGGCGTGTCAGCACCCCGGGGCGCGGCA
>NZ_SRLD01000009.1 GCF_004745955.1 Hymenobacter elongatus
CCTGCCGCGCCCCGGGGTGCTGACACGCCGCAGCCACGCGCGTGCGTAAATCCAGTGAATAAGCTTGCATCCTGGGACTTACGACCAAACCTCGCCGTAAGATACACCGTTCACGAATCTGCTATATGTATAATGGGTTGTGAGAAGGCTATTAAGGATATAGCACGCCCTAAATACTCAGGCGAATCACTCTATAGGGGCATCTACTTTGGCCAAGGAACGGTGGCTGACCAAGTGCCACTGTTAACCACTAGTTCTCCCTCCATTACGGAAATGATTAAGAGTATGGGAAAAATGCGTGAATTTATCAACATGCAGGATAAGATTGTCCTACAAATCGTATCTGATAATCCAAAGTTTTTCACAGTATTTAAGGAAAAAATACAAAGTTGGAATCAAGTAGTAATTAAGAAAGTGTTGATAAATTCCACGATTACGACCTTACGCGCCGTGCAAAAATTGCCAGAATATAAAACTCATTAGGAGTTACGCAGTTGGTGGCTGGTTTTTAATTTAGGGCATGAATTCGCCAAAGATCAACGCCGAGGAATACATCCAGTTTTTGGTAGCGAGCCCGGTGGCGGTGAGCGGCACGGAAGCCGCCCGCGTCCACGCCGGGCCGCTGGTGGCCCACGACGCCTACACGCGCCTGCTGCACCGGCTGGAGCCGGACGCGGCCACACTCTGGCAGGGAGCGCAGGGCCTGGTTGCGCCCACAAGCGGGGTGTTGGTGCTCGACGACACGACGCTGGACAAGCCCTACGCCCGGCACATGGGCCTGGTCACGCGCCACTGGTCGGGCAAGCACCACGCCCTGGTGCAGGGCATCAACCTGCTCACGCTCTTGTGGAGCGATGAGCAAGCCTTGGTGCCGGTGGAGTATCGCCTCTACGACAAGGCCACCGACGAACTGAGCAAAAACGACCATTTCCAGCACCTGCTGCGCGCCGCCCAGCAGCGGGGCTTCGCCCCGGAGTGCGTCTTGTTCGACAGCTGGTACGCCAGCCTGGCCAACCTCAAGCAGGTGCGCGCCTGCGGCTGGCCCTGGCTCACGCGCCTGAAGCGCAACCGGCGGGTGAACCCCGACGGGCAGGGCCTGCGCCCGCTGTGTGCCCTGGCCGAGGGCGGGCAGCGCGTCTGGCTCCAGGGCTACGGCTTTGTGCGCGTCTTCCGGTTCGCCGCCCCAGACGGCGGCACGGAGGGGGCCGAATACTGGGCCAGCAGCGACCCGGATCTGACCGAAGCCCAGCGCGCCCCACTGGCGGCCCTGGCCTGGGGCATCGAGCAGTACCACCGCGGCCTGAAGCAGTGCTGCGGGGTGGAAAAAGCCCAGGTGCGCGCCGCCAAAGCCCAGCGCAACCACATCGGCTGCGCCCTGCGGGCCTTTTTGCGCCTCGAAGCCCAGCGCCTGCAAACCGGCCGCAGCTGGTACGAGGCCAAAAAGCAACTCCTGCGCGAGGCTATTCTAACCTATTTGGGTAACCCCACTTACCTTTTGCATCCAGCAACTGCGTAACTCCTACTATAAAAGAAGGTGCATTAGGAAAGCATCAAAAAGTGTAGGGCATCGAGTTAAGCCTAGCGCCTGATGATTATGATTATTAATGCCCCGCACTTTTTGATGTTCTCCGGTTTATGCCTGGCACAACGCACAAAAAAGCACTGGCCAACCGGCCAGCGCTTCTATGAAAGAGTTGGGTAAGGACAAGCTACTTGCGGGGCGGGGCTTTTTGGCCACTTGGCGCTTCCCGGCTAAGACTTATACAGCAGCACGATGCCAAACGACAGCGCGGTCAGGATGAGGCCCACCATGAAAATGGTGTAGCTCACGCGCAGCAGCCGATACTTGCGCGAAAGCACCTCGCCCAGGTAATAGATATCGGTTACCATGTTGGTATAGAGGTTGTCTTTGTTGCGCATCAGGCCCGTCATGCCACTCTGGAAGTCGTCGAGGCTGAGCTTGGTGAAGTTGCCGAAAAACAGCAGGTTCACGCGGCGGTTGGTGGCTACCTGCGGGCTTTTCTTGAGCCACTTAAAGCTCGTCACGTCGGGCTGAGCTGAAAGAATGGCCGACACCACCGAGCATAGCGCCGTGGCCAGCAGTAGGCCCATGGGCACCGTCAGAATGGGGTTGCGGGTGAAAGCCGGCCCCACGGAGGTAGACTTGGCCCCCAGATAAGTAATGATAACCGACATAATCACCGCGTTCAGGCTGATCATCATGCTGGCCTTCTTATCGGCCATGTCCGAGAGCTTGATGTGGTTGCTGTAGGTGGTGCGAAACATGGTTTCGACGCCCCGCTTGCCTTCGGCGAAGTTGCCCTTCTCTTCCTGGTCGCGCTTTTTCTGCTTCTTCTCGGTTTTCTTCAGCAGCTTGCGCTGGTCCTTGATGTTCTCCTTGAACTGCTCCTTGTAGCGGTCTTTGGCGGCATCGGTCAGGTACTTGGACGACATCAGGAAGTTGAGCTGGCTCTCGGCCCACTCCACACTGCCGTACGACTTGCCCAGCACCGTTTCCCACTCGGCCCGCAGCAGCTCGCCGTTGGCAAAAAACTCCTCCCGGCCCATGGTGCTCATGTCGGCATCCACCAGCAGCTGCTGCAGGTCCGTTTTCGCTGTTTCGTCGCGGTGCGTAGCCTTGATGGTTTCCGTAATGACCTCGATCCGGTCGGCGGGGTAGCCCTGGGCCTGCAGCCACTGCTCGGCCAGGGCCATGCTGCGGTACTCGTGCCCGTCGTAGACTTCGGTGTAGCCCGCGTCGTGAAACCAGGCCGCCAGCACCAGCGCCTCCAGATCTTCGGTGCTCAGGCTGCTGGCCTCGCCCAGCGCTTTGGCTTCTTTGGCGGTGGCGGCAGTATGCTTAAAGGAGTGATAAACGAGGGTTTTGGGCAGCTTTTCCTCGAAGAGGGTCGTAATATGCGCTTTGGCCTTCTTCAGAATTTCGGCTTTGGCCGGTTTAAGAGTCTCAGTGGTTTCCATGCGGAGGGAAGTAGAATGGAGCAGGCGGCAGTAGGTACCCAACCCCTAACCGGCTTAGAACGCGAATCGCGAAGCGAAGTTTTTGCCGGGGTCAAGCCCAACCGTGACCGGGTAGATTGCGTAGGGCTGCGCACGGCCCACCATCACCCGATGTGCGGGACCGTATGCACCAGAGTATAGCTTTTTTTGCGTTAACTACCCCGCCCGCTTCTCTGTTTCCATATCTCCCCCGCTGCTTTTACGTTCATTGCTTCTAACATGAGAATACCTTTTCTGCTTTGCTGCTTGCTGCTAGTGCTAAGTGGCCGAGATGCTGCCTTTGCCCAAAAATCTCAAACTGCCCATACCACCCGCCCCAACTACAACAAGGGCGCGGAAAACTGGGAGAGCAAAACTCCGCCCGACAGCAACCGCATCCGCTATTCCATCTTCCTGATCGGCGACGTCGGCAAGCCTGTTCCGACCGCCGACGGGGGCGAGCCGTCGCTGAACTTCATGCGGCGCGAGATTCTGAAGGCGGGCTCCAAGAGTACCACTGTATACCTCGGCGATAATATCTACGAGTATGGCATGCCCCGCCAGGGTGCCTACGACCGCAAAGCCTCCGAGGAGCGCATGGTGGCCCAGCTCGAAGTGCTGCGCGGCTACGCCGGCGAGAAATACATGATTCCGGGCAACCACGACTGGAAACAGGGCCTGACGGGCAGCGTGGAGCAGGTGAACCGCGAGCAGACCTTCGTGGAGGACTACCTGACCAGCGATTCGGCGGCTTTCGCCAACCCCGGCGACTTTTTCATTCCGCGCAATGCCTGCCCCGGCCCCTTCGAGGTGCGCTTGCAGGATGATATTCTGATGATTGCCATCAACTCGCAGTGGTTTCTGCAAACCAGCGGCGAGCGGCCCTATGGCTCGAACAGCGGCTGCGGCGTAGCCAACGAAACCGATTTCTTCACCCAAATCGAAGATATCATTCAGCGTAACCAGAACCGTAACATCATGGTCATTGCGCATCATCCGCTGTTTTCGGATGGTATTCACGGTGGCTATTTCACCCTGGCCGACCATTTCTTCCCGCTCTCGATTGTCTATAAATACGCGTTTCTGCCCTTACCCATCATTGGCTCGGTGTATCCCTTTGCCCGCAAATACGGCGGCGTAAGCCAGGATATTCCGCACCCGCTGTACCAGGCCTACAAAAAGGGCCTGATGGAGATTTTTGATAAGTATCCCAACATCATCTACGCGGCCGGCCACGAGCACAATCTGCAGTATTTTAAGATTGGGGCCACGCATGAAATCGTGAGCGGCTCGGGCTGCAAAACGCAGCACGTGCGCCCCGGCAGCAGCGGTGAAGCCGTTTTCTCGGACAAGGAGAAGGGGTTTGCCCGCGTCAATTACTATGACAACGGCGAGGTCTGGACCGAATACTGGATTCCGAACGACAAGGGCGAAACCGGCCGTCTGGTGTTCCGCACGCCGCTCTATGCCAAGGAAACCAAGGAAGTAGCCGAAATTAAGCAGGAGAAAAACATCAAGCGCCCCAACTTCCAGGACAGCACCATTACGCTGGCCGTAAACCCGGACTACGACAAGCGGGGCCGGTTCCACCGCTTCCTGTTTGGCGAGCATTACCGCAAGGAGTGGGCCACGGCCGTGCAGATGCCGGTGCTGGATTTGGCGACCGAGCGCGGCGGCCTGGAACCCTACCAAATCGGGGGCGGCAAGCAAACGGCTTCGCTGAAAGTCCGCAACGAGGAAGGCCGCAACTACACGCTGCGGGGGCTGAACAAGGACCCCGCAGCCGTGTTGCCGGAAGCCCTGCGCGAGGGCGCGGCCAAGGATATTCTGCAGGACCAGATTTCGGCCCAGCACCCGTTCGGGGCCTTTCCGGTGGCTTCGCTGGGTACCACGGCCGGTATTCTGCACACCAACCCCCGGCCGGTCTATATTCCCCAAGACCCCTTGCTGGGCCAGTACTACGAGCGGTTTTCGAACACGCCGGCTATGATTGAGGAGGACGCCAAGGACGACCAGAGCAACGTGGCGTCGTTGGGCAATGCTAAAAACCTGGTGGGCACCGACAAAGTGCTGGAGCGCTTGGAGGAAGACAACGACAACCGGGTCAACGAAAAAGCCTTTGCCCGCTCCCGCCTCTTCGATATGTGGATCGGCGACTGGGACCGGCACGAGGACCAGTGGCGCTGGGCCGAAACCAAGGACAAGGACGGTGACCGGAAATTTGTGGCCGTGCCCGAAGACCGCGACATTGCCTTCTTTAAAGGTGATGGGCTGCTGCCCTACCTAGCCAGCCGCAAGTGGGCCATCCGCAACTTCCAGAACTTCGGCTACGACTACGCCGACTACAAAGGCCTCAACCTGACGGCGCTGGCCAACGACCGGGTGTTCCTGGCTTCTGTAACCAAGGAGGACTGGATAAAGACGGCCGAGAAAATGAAAGCCGACCTGACCGATGCGGAGATTGAAAAGGCCTTCCGCACCCAGTGGCCCAAGGAAATCTTTGACCTGAACGGTCCCGAAATCATTGCCAAGCTGAAAAGCCGCCGCGACCTGCTGCCCCAGCTGGCCGCCGACTACTATGCCACGCTCAACAACATCGTGGAAGTAAAGGGCAGCTCGAAGCGCGAGCAGTTTGAAGTAGAGCGCCTGGCCGGCAACAAAACCCGCGTCAAGGTGACCAAGATCACCAAGGAAGGGAAGCGGTCGAAAACGCTTTTCGACAAGACCTTCGACAAGGACACCAAGGAAATTCGCCTCTACGGCTTCTCCGGCAACGACGTCTACAACGTGTCGGGTACGGCTGGCGGCGGCTCGCTGCTGCGCATCATCGGCGGCACCGATCGGGACTCCATCACCGACAACTCTAGTGTGGGTGGGCTGGGCCACAAAACCCAGATCTATGACGCCGACACCGGCAACGTCATCAAGGCTGGCAAGGAAGTGCGCCTACGCCTGGCACCCGGCATCGACGTGAGCCAGTACGATACGCACCCCCGCACCGACCGCAAGGACTACAACCTGACCTATTTCGGCCCGGCCCTATATTTCGGCTATAACATTGATGACCGGGTCTTTGTGGGCGGCGGCGCTACCTACCGCACCTACGGCTTCCGCAAGTCGCCGTACTCGACCGAGCAGACGCTGGCGGCCAACTATTCGCCTTCGCAGCGCGCGTATAATGTGCGCTACCTGGGGCATTTCGTGGACGTCATCGGCAAGTATGACCTGCGGATGACGGCGCAGCTTTATGGCCCGCAGCTGCTCTACAATTACTTTGGTGAGGGCAACAACTCACGCAACGAGCTGATTGGCTCCGACGAGCAGGTGCGCAACCGCGACATCAACGATACATACCGGGTGCGATTCTCGCGCCTCTACGTGTCGCCGGTGCTGGAGCAGGATGTATTCAGCTTCCTCAAAATCGGGGTCGGCCCGCAGTACGACCAGTTCCGGGTCGAAGGCAGCGCCATCGGCAGTGAAATCGCCAAGGGCCTTGATGACAACAAAAATGGCGTGAGCGGCGCAGGGCTCGGCGTTCGGGGCTCCGACTTTCAGCTCAACCGCTACCTCGGGGGCCGGGCTTATCTGAACATCGACGCGGCCAGCTCGCCCAAAAATCCGCGCATTGGCTTGCGCTGGTATAATGAGGTGCAGCAGAACTACCAGCTGAACGCCGAGCAGCTGCGCTATGGTCGTATCACGTCGGAGTTTCGCTTCTACCTGAGCCCCAATTTCCCCTTCCAGCTCACCTGGGCCGGCCGCGTTGGCGCTGCCCGCAACTGGGGCGACTACCGCTTCTACCAGGCCAATGCCCTGGGCGGCACCACCAACCTGCGCGGCTACCGCCGCACCCGCTACGCGGGCCGCAGCACGGTGTATGCCAACGCCGAGGCGCGCCTGCAGCTCTTCTCCTTCAATGCCTACCTCGTACCCGGCAAGTTTGGCATCCTGGGGCTGGCCGATGCTGGCCGCGTGTACTCGTCTTATGATACGCGCACGGGTATCGATGCCTTTCACACCGGCTTTGGCGGGGGTGTTTGGGTCGATGTGCTGAAGCAGGCCGTTATCAATGCCACCTACTCGGTGGGCGAGGAAAAGCTGGTCTTCGTCGGCTTCGACTTCCTGTTTTAGCCCCGCCCGCTGCCACCGGAAAGGCCCCGCGCCGCTTGCCCGAGGGCCTGCTGGCACGGGGCCTTTCCGGTGGCACTGACCTCAGATTGACAAGCCAATCTTTCGTTCATCCTTTTTCCGGCCAACCCCGTTTAGAACCGGGTGTTCCTGTAGTCGGAAACGCTTCCCGCTTTTGGTAATTTTCATGAAGATTCGTTTCGTTTTGCCGGTTTCGTCTTGGGGGCATCGCTCACTGCTTGTTGCCAGCCTAAGTACGCTGGCTCTCACGGCCACCGCCCAAGTCAAGCCTTCTTCGCCCGTATTCCCGGCCCCGGCTGCTCAGGCCGGCGACACCACCGCCTCGGGAGCAGTCGATAACCAGCAGTTTGCCACGCCCTCGGTGGTGGGCATGGGTCCCAGCAAGGGCCTTGTATTTCGCTACGAGCGGGTGCCTCAGTTCAACGTGTCGTCTTCCGGGCAGGCTGTGGGCTTGACGGACTACAGCTCCCAGGCTACCAAAAACGCCCGCTTCATGGTGAAGGGCTACATTCCGATGCTCAACCATCCTCACCTCAAGCTGATTCTGGGGGTGAACTACGAGCGGGAGGAGTTTAAATTCCGGGAACGGCCTGCCGGCTACGAGCTCTACGACAACATTGAGGACAAAGGCCTGAAAACTCTGGGTGCCCAGCTAGCCGTTATCCGGCCCGTGAATGCCGTGAACTGGTACATTTTTCGGGTGAAGGGCGAGTTGAGCGGCGACTACACGTCCCAGGAGCTGAGCGTGCGCGACTACCTGCGCGTGTCATCTGAGTTTCTGTATGGCTGGAAGCGCAGCCCCACGTTTTCTTGGGGCCTGGGGGTGCAGCTGGGCTACACGTTTGGGCGCTTTAGCCCCTATCCGGCCTTGCTCTACAACCGTACCTTCAACCAGCGCTGGGGAGTGGAGGCGCTGTTTCCGGCCCGCGTCACGGCCCGCTACAACGCCTCGCCCCGCTCGCTGTTCTACGCCGGCTATTCCGTCGATGGCCTCAACTATATCGTGAAGCTGCGCAAACCCTTGCGCTATGAGGGTGCAAACCTGAACTCCCTGGAGCTGCGCGAAACCGAGGTGAAGCTGCGCGGCCGCTGGGAGCGGGAGATTTACGACTTCCTTTGGTTTGGGGCTGAAGCTGGCTACCGCTACAACTACGCCTTCGACGCTTTCGACCGCACCAACAACAACCGCATCAAAATCATTGACAGCAAGCTGGCCGGCGCGCCCTACGCCAGCCTTGAGCTCTTCATTGTGCCCCCACGCAAGTTGCTGAAGCGGTAATTGGTAATTGGCTGCAGAACGGAATAAAGCTCTGCTTCATAGAAGGTCAATTCCTGAATGTGCTCCTGCGGCAAGTAGTTGCTCTACAAAGGCCCGCTCGGTAAGGATACTCCTTGCCAAGCGGGCCTTTGTAGAGCAAAATTGTTTTATGTGGACTCGATCTGGAGAGCCAACCGACCAAACTTCAACCTTGCCAAGTCAATTTTGGGCCGGCCTAAGTAGTAAGCCAGCGTACAGCATCTCCTTCATCTTTAAACATGCGCAGATCGTAGGGTTGGGTGGGAGCCAAGGCCGCCTGCACGATAGGCTGCACCAATACATCGGAGTGCATTACTTCGTCGCGCGTCGGCGAAATGAAATAGGCTAGCTGTAGCCAGCCCGAGCTGATTGCGGCAGCGGCCCGGGGCAGCCAGTTATGCGTTACCCATTGGGCAGCTTCCTGGGTCGGCACCGCGCGGCGGCGCACGTCCAACAGCCACCGGAGCGTGTGGTGGCTCTGGCCTTCGATCAGTATTGCCTCATACTGCGCCTGTAGTTCTGTAAAAGATACATCGGCGAGCCAACGCACCATAAGCAGGTCCAGGTCGGGGCGGTAGAGTAGGTCGAGGGCGGGAGTCATAGGCGCGAAAGATACCAGTAACGGCAACAGATTGTTTCTCCGCTGTTGTCACTAGGCTGCTCTTGCAAGGCGGCACCATTTCACGCGTTGTAGGTGATGAAGCTGTTTAGGAAGTCTGTCGAACGTCATGCTTCGGCTGCGCTCAGCATGACGTTCGACAGACTTCCTAAACAGCTTCGATATCAGTACCCGGTGAAGACGAAGTTTTGGCACCGCTACCCAATGTATTGTGCACGAAACTGCCGTAGCAAAACACCGGCCGCTGACGGCTGAGGGTTTGCTACGGCAGTTTCGTGTGGCCCGTGGGCAGGGGCAGGGTCTACTTCGGCACCGATGCTTTCTTGCGGCGGTTCGTCAGCTTGCGGAGGTACTCATAGGTTTCCGACTGCGCCCGGATTTGCGGCGCGTTCGGATCATCCTGCCCGATGAAGTTGTTGTCGAAGTCGCGCGATTTTACGTTGTCCTGGCGCTGCAAGTCGAGCAGATGGCGTATCTCGGCCCGTAGCTCGTCGTTGTAAATGGGAAAGGCCACTTCCACGCGGCGGTCCAGGTTGCGGGCCATCCAGTCGGAGGAAGCCACGTACACTTTCTCTGCGCCGTTGTTGCCGAACACATATACCCGGGCATGCTCCAGGTAGCGGTCCACCATACCCCGCTGCTGAATGTTGGAGCTCTGGCCGGCCACTTGAGGCACCAGGCACGAAATGCCCCGAATCAGCAGCTCAACCCGCACCCCGGCCTCACTGGCCTCGTAGAGTTTGCGGATCATACGCTCATCCTGCAGCGCGTTCAGCTTGAGAATGATGTAGGCGTCCTTGCCGGCCTTGGCCAGCTTAATTTCCTTGTCGATCAGCGCGTTCAACTGGTCGCGCAACTCGAAAGGAGCCACCAGCAGGTGCTGAAAGCCGGTTTTGGGCTGCCGGTCGTGGAAATAGCGGAATACCTCAGCGGCCTCGTGGGTCAGGCGCGAATCGGCCGTAAACAGGCCGTGGTCGGCGTAGATACCACTGGTAACCTCGTTGAAGTTGCCCGTGCTGAAATAGGCGTAGAGCTTGTTCTGCTCGTCCTCGGTGCGCGTTATCAGCAGCAGCTTGCTGTGCACTTTCAGCTCCGGAATGCCGAAGATGACGTTGGCTCCGGCCTTTTGCAGCTTCTCGGCCCAGTACATATTCGACTCTTCATCGAAGCGTGCTTTAAGCTCCACCACCACTGTCACCTGTTTGCCGTGCTTCACCGCTTTCAGCAGTGCCTTGGCCACCTCGCTCTTGGCGGCCACCCGATACAGGGTAATGCTGATACTGGTCACCTGCGCGTCGGCTCCGGCTTCCGTGATGAGGCGCGTCACGTAGTCGAACGACTGGTAGGGCGGGTGCAGCAGATGGTCGCGCTCGGCAATGGCGGCCAGCATCTGGCCCGCCGCGCGCGGCAACGTGGGGTGGGCCAGGGGCGGCTGCTCCTGGTACTTGAGGTCGGCTAGGCCCAGGTCGGGGAAGCCGAAAAAGTCGCGGAAATTGTGATAGCGGCTGCCTTCCACCAGTTCTTCCTTGCCGATGCCGGTTTTTTGCATCACGGCCCTCAGTACCGCTTTGGGCATGCCGGGGTCGTAGAGCAGGCGGGCCGGGTAGCCGGTTTCGCGCTTTTGCAGGCTGCTCTTGATTTTGGCCATCACGTTGCCCGACACTTCCTCCTGAATGTCCAGCTCCGCGTCGCGCGAAATCTTGATGGCGTGTACTTCTACGTGCTGGTATTTGGGAAACAGCTCGGCGGCGCAGCAGCGTATCACATCGTCCAAGAACATCACGTAGCGCTCCTCGCCCTCGGCGGGCAGCTCCACGAAACGGCCGCCATGGCGCTTCGTTGGCAGCTCAATTACCAGCACCCGCTCCTCTTCGGCCCGCTTTTTTTCCTTCACCGGCTGGGTCAGCAGGAAGGTCAGGTACACGGTTTGGTCCTTCAGAAACAGGTGGTGCAAATTGTCGTCGAGAATGACGGGCGAGAGCAAGTCCTGCACCTTCTCCCGGAAATGCTGCTGCACCCACTCTCGTTGCGTGGGGCTCAGGTCCTGCTCCGATACCAGATGAATGTGCTGCCGCCGCATCTCCGGCAAAATCTCGTTGCGAAACGTGTCGCCGAATTCCTGCTGTTGCCGGCCTACTTCCGCCAGCAGATTTTTAAGCTGCTCGGCCGGGTCTTCGCCCAGCTTGGCGCGGGTTTTCTTCTTCAGTTTCACTAGGCGCCGTAGCGTGGCCACCCGCACCTTGAAATACTCGTCGAGGTTGGAGGAGAAAATTGCCAGAAACTTCAGCCGTTCGAGCAGCGGTACGGCCGGGTTCTGGGCTTCTTGCAATACGCGGCGGTTAAAGGTCAGCCAGCTTAGCTCGCGGTTCAGCAAAACCGGCGCATTTTTCTTAGATACGTCCATACAAAGACAAAATTGAATGCAGAGGTGAGGAGCGCACAGGCTCTCGGCTCACCCTTCACTTTTCAGTCCAGAATTACTCGGGCTGGTTGCGCGGGTAGTCGAGGAAGTAAAATTCCGCGTTGGTGCGGTCGGTTTCGGCCCAGCGCGCACTGTCAAACTTCAGACATACGATGGCCGACGTGGGCAGCTCGTTCAGGGGGCTGGGCGAGAGGGCGTTGGCGAAGTCGGTAATAGTGGGGTTGTGGCCCAGCAGCAGCACCGCTTCGGCCGAATCGGGTAGCGCACGTACCACTTCCAGCAAATCGGCTACCTCGGCGCGGTAGATGCGCTCTATCACCTGAATCTTGTCGTGGGCATAGTTCAGCTCGCGGGCCACGATGGCCGCCGTGCTGATGGCCCGCACGGCAGGCGAGCTGACCACGAGGTCCAGCTGGATATCGCGCTTGGCCAGCGCCTGGCCCATGCGCGGCGCATCGGTGCGGCCCCGGTCGTTGAGGGGGCGTTCCTGGTCAGTCAAATTATCAAAGTTCCAGCTCGATTTGGCGTGGCGCATCAGGTACAGGGTTTTCATAGGGCGCGCTTCAAAGGGTGGGGGTAGGCAGGCCTCTTTACTGTTGGCCTTGGCAAATGGTTATGAAGAATAAATTACGGCTGGGCGTGGGCCTACAACAAGCAAGGCCCGCCGGAGTCGGCGGGCCTTGCTGAACAGGTAAGCGGCAGCCACAACATAGGTAAGTACCCGGCTGTAGCTGTGCTTTTCTACTATTGCTTCACAAAGCGCTGGTGCTTCACCTGCTGGCCATCCGAGATGGTGAGCATGTATACGCCTTTTGCCAACTGGCTCAGGTTCAACTGACCGTTTTCAAATGAAGCCTGCTTCATTTCGGCACCGCGTACGTCGTACACTTTCACCGATACAGTAGCCACGTCACGATCCGAAGGAATGGCTACGTTCAGCACGTCGGTAGCCGGGTTAGGATAGACCGAGTACTCGGTAACCGAACCAATGCGTGCTGAAACCGCCTCGCGGGTACCACCCGTTACGCTGATGGTATAGTCTTCTACTTCGCCGTAGCTGAAGGTGCTGCACGAGCTAGAGGCCGAAGCATCGCTCATCAGCACCCGCATGCGGGTGTTGCCCGATTTGGCGGTTGCTGGCACCGTGAAGTTACTGACACGGATTGCGGAGCTGCTCGAAGCGGCTGCGTTTACCACCAACTCGCCGGCATCAGTGAATACACCGTTCTGGTTCCAGTCGATGTATACTTTGAAATATTCGCTGTAAGCAGTGCCGGCAAAACCAGCGCTGTAGCTAACCGACTGCGCCGAGCCAGCAGCTACCGAAGTGCTGGTAGCGGTGCCGTTGTAGTAGCCGGCATCAGCACCCGAGGTGCGGTTAATGCTACCCAGCTTCACGTAGTCGATGAATTCGTAGGCTACGCTGTTGCCTTTGGCTGCGCAATAGGCTACTGGAGGAGGAGTGGTGCCGCCGCCGCCGGTGCCGGGAGCTGTGCCACCAAGCGAGGTCAGGAGCGAAGCGCGGCTGCCGCCCGAAGTGAACAGGGCGTTCATGCGGGTGCTTTGGCCGGTTGAGAACATGTACATGCACGCATCGTCGGTGTAGTCCATGTAGTTCATGAACATGTCGCCGTTGGTCGTGTTGCCGCAGGTGCGCTTAGGGAAGCTTGGGCAGCCACCGTTGCTTGTTTGCTGAGTAGGCGTGTCCGTTACCAAGTCGTTGCCGCAGTTGGCATCGCCCCAGATGTGGCGCAGGTTCAGCCAGTGGCCTACTTCGTGCGTCGCCGTCCGGCCCAGGTTGAAGGGAGCCGACAGATAGCCGGTGCGGCCAAAGTAGTTGGGGCCGATAACGACGCCATCGGTGCTGGCAGCGCCGCCGGGAAACTGCGCATAGCCCAGAATGCCGCCGCCGATGTTGCACACCCACAGGTTCAGGTATTGGCCGGCGGGCCATGCATTCAGGCCGCCGGTGCTGGTGCTTTTCATGGCATCAGCAGTGCCCCAGGTAGTTTTGGTGCTCGACTTGCGCTCGATGCCCGTGGTGGCATTGCCACTCGGGTCGCGCTTAGCCAGCACAAACTGTAAGCCAGCATCGGCCGCGAGGCCGGCAAAAGCCGCCGGTGTCTTGTTTACATCCGAGTTGAGCTTGCGGAAGTCCTCATTCAGCACCGCAATCTGGGACTGAATCTGAGCATCCGATACGTTCTCATTGGAGTTGCTATAGAGCACGTGTACCACCACCGGGATGGTGCCGGTGAGGGCAGTGCCACGCTGCGAAATCGGGTTGGATTCGAATTGGCGGGTTTGGTTTTCAATGGCGGCCATCCGCTGAGCTAAAGACGGGTCGGCTTCCATCTGCGCTTGCAGCGCTTCCATGGTAGCGCACTGACGGCTAGCTTCTAAGGTCTTTTGTGCAACTGCTTCCGACGTCAAGCCCAAGCCTAGGCAGGCAAGTGCTACTGAGTAAAAGGTTTTCTTCATGCGAAATTGATTGATTTGGTTGTGGGAAAGGGAACGAGGGGACTAATGTATTAAATAATTGAGCAGGAATAAGCCAAGTTGGTATGATATTTTTAAAAATTTAGGCAAAACATTTTCATTTAACCACCGTAGCGGGCCTTTTTCATCTGTATGTCGTAATGCTGCGAGGTAGAGCGGATTTGGACCATAATTAAACTATTCTCAGCTGTAGTCGACTTGTAGCCATAAAAAAAGCCCACCGGTATCGGTGGGCTTTTCGGGTGAGTGTGCTTCGGATCTTAGTGCGGAGGCAGAGGTGCTGCTGCAACAGCGGCTGCCGGAGCTAAGATAGTGCTTATTGCTTCTCGAACCGCTGGCGCAGTATCTGCTGCCCGTCGGAGAGCGTCATCTGATACAAGCCTTTGGGCAGCTGGGCTACCTGCACCTGGCCTTGGCCATTGTAGCTAGCCTGCTTCATCTCGCGACCCCGCAGGTCATACACCGTTACCATCCAGCCGTTGACAGCTGTAGTCTGGGGCAGAGTCAAGTTCAGCACCGAAATAGCAGGGTTAGGATAGAGGGAAACTTCCGAAGCCGAGCCCAGAGTATTAACCGCAACCATGCGGGGAGCAGTGCCGCCGAGGGAAGAGGACAGCGAAGCGCGCGTACCACCCGAGGTGAACAAGGCATCCATGCGCGCCGACTGACCACCGGTGAACATATACATGCAGGCGTCATAGGTGTAGTCCATGTAGTTCATCGACATGTCACCCTGGTTGCCGCAGGTTACCTTGGGGAAGGTCGGGCAGCCACCATTGCTGGTTTGCTGGGTAGGCGTGTCCGACACCAAATCATTGCCGCAGCTGGCATCGCCCCAGATGTGGCGCAGGTTCAGCCAGTGGCCTACTTCGTGCGTCGCCGTCCGGCCTTTGTTGTAGTTGCTGGCCGTACCGCCGGGTACCGACGAATACAAGCAGACCACGCCGTCGGTAGCAGCCGCGCCGCCGGGAAACTGCGCGTAGCCTAGCAGGCCCTGGCCCAGGTTGCACAGCCACAGGTTGAGGTACTGGCTGGCGGGCCAGGCATCGCTGCCGCCTTTGCTGGTGTATTTCACGAAATCGTTGCTGCTGAACGAGCGGATCTTGGTCGACTTCCGGATTACGCCCGTACTAGCGGCGCCGGTAGGAGTGCGCTTGGCCAGCACAAACCGCACGCTGGTACCGGCTGCAACGCCGGTGAAGGCCGAAGGAATCAGGCTGGCATCGCTGTTCGTTTTGGCAAAGTCATCATTCAATACTTGAATCTGGGCATCAATCTGCGCCTGTGACACGTTCTGGGCAGCCGTGTTGTATACCACGTGTACTACCACCGGAATTGTCACGATGGCGTTTACCCGGTTGGCGGTAGGATTAGCCAATACCCGGGCCGTGTGCCGCTCTACATCGGCCATGCGCTTTGCCAGACTCGGGTCGGCGGCCATCTGGGCTGCCAGGGCTTCCATGGTAGCGCACTCGCGGGTCGTAGCGGCGAGGGGCGAATGGTCGGTTGCTATCATGCGCTGATCCTGCGCCTGTGCTGAGAAGGAAGCGAAACCCAGGCAAGCCAGAGCAATTGCGTAAAAGTTTTTTTTCATGGGGAGCGGTTGGTTTGAAGTAGATTGTGGAGAAACGGAATGAGGATTCCAATGTATTGAAATTATTATGTATCGCAACGCATGATGTCTGCGGTTTTGTATTATATATAATTAAATATATTTGTCAATATCATCGCATATGTTGAAATAAACTACATTTTTAGGCAGAATAAATACGGATGCTCTTGAAAAATAACCAAAAATATTTTATCTGGCTGCAGGGCTGTGCTATTTGAATATTCATATTCACCCTGCAAAGGTTAAACATAAGCAACCGCCTTGTACTGCTGCCAGATTGCTAGGGTTACACACAAAAAAACGCCCGAACGTACTGTCCGGGCGTTGATCAGGTAAAAAGGCGGGGTACAGGCTGGCTTACTCGGCCTCGTCGTAGGCCTGGGTGGGGTAGCGCTGCTGCTGAATAGCTCCTACGTGGCGCACCAACAGCGCCCGCAACTCCTCAATGTTCTGGCGTTCCTGCGCCGAGATGAAGATGACCGGGTCGTGCATCTTGGCCATGTAGGTCGCCTGCATCTGCTCCAGCGTAGGGCGCGGCACCACGTCTTCGTCGAGGTTCATGCCTTCGAAGCCTTGCGGCTGGTTGGCGGTGTCGAGGTTGTACTGGTCAATCTTGTTGAATACCAGCAGCATAGGCTTGTCGGCGGCTTCAATGTCCTTGAGTGTGGCATTTACCACCTCAATCTGCTCCTCAAAAGACGGGTGCGAAATATCGACGACGTGGACCAGCAAGTCGGCCTCCCGAATTTCGTCGAGCGTGCTTTTGAAGCTCTCGATCAGGCGGGTGGGCAGCTTGCGGATAAAGCCAACGGTATCGGAAAGCAGAAACGGGGTGGTATCGAGCACCACTTTGCGCACCGTAGAGTCAACGGTAGCAAACAGCTTGTTCTCGGCAAACACGTCGGAGCGGCTCAGCAGGTTCATAATCGTGCTTTTGCCCACGTTGGTGTAGCCTACCAAGGCCACGCGCACCACGCCACCGCGCGACTTGCGCTGGGTGAAGCTCTGCTTGTCGAGGTCTTTGAGCTTCTCTTTCAGAAAGTCGATTCGGTCGCGCACTACGCGCCGGTCGGTTTCAATCTCGGTTTCGCCCGGTCCACGCTGGCTCACGCCGCCGCCGCGCTGCTTATCCAAGTGACTCCATAGCCCGGTCAGGCGGGGCAGCAGGTACTGATACTGGGCCAGCTCTACCTGGGTGCGGGCCGTGGCCGACTTAGCCCGCCGGGCGAAGATATCGATGATGAGCAGGGAGCGGTCCACGATTTTGACCTTCAGCTCGGCTTCGAGGTTGCGCAGCTGCGACGGGGAAAGCTCATCATCGAAAATAACCATGCTGGCCTTCGCGTGGTTCACGTAGGCTTTGATTTCGGCCAGCTTGCCCTCCCCCACGAAAGTACGGGTGTCGGGTTTGTCGAGGCGCTGCACAAAGCGGTGCACTACCTGCGCCCCGGCCGTTTCGGCCAGAAAGGCCAGCTCGTCGAGGTATTCCTTGGTTTGCGCTTCTGGTTGCCGTTTGTCGGGTACGGCCACCAGCACGGCGGTTTCGTGGCCCTGCTCGGTGGTGTAGGTGCCCGTTAGCGGGTCGCGGGTGGGCTGCCCGCTGCCGCTGGGGGCCTTGTCGGTGGTATGATGCCGGGTGCTGGTGGTGGGGTTCCAGCTATGCGAATTAGATTTCTTTGCCATTGAGTTCGGGTGAAGAGGAAATGCCTCCTGATAACAACTAATAGGAAAAAGGGCCGCCGACAACTCTGCCGTTAGCGCAGCGTGAGCGAGTAAGCCACTACCTGTTCAATCTGCTCGGCACTGAGCTGATCTTTGAAAGCAGGCATCTTGCCCAAGCCTTGGGTTACGATATACACGCGGCCGGTGGCATTCAGGTTGCTCTTGGTCAGGTCGTGGGCTCCGTTGAGGCCCAACTTGCCATCGGGGCCGTGGCACACAACGCAGTTTTGGGTAAAAAGCAACTTCCCGGGTAGCTCCTGCGGGGCCGCTTCGGCTACTTCTTCCGGTTGGGCCGGAGCGGGCGAATTGCAGGCTCCGGCAAGCAAAACGAGGGCGGCGCTGGCGCAAATGGCCAGCGCACTTGCGTAAGAAAAACAGGCAAAGCGAATCATAAAGCGAAGGTACGCAAGGTAAGCAGCCCGCTCACTGGTTATTTTTTACGAATCCCGATACCCGACCTGCTACCTTTGCGGCCCGAATATCGAGTCTGCTTATGCGCGTCGCCATTGTCATTAATACGTCCTGGAATATCTGGAATTTCCGTCGCAGCCTGGTAAAGGCCCTGCAGGCGGCCGGGCACGAGGTGCTGGCCATTGCCCCGCCCGACGCCTACTCTGAGCGGCTCGAAACCGAGCTGGGCTGCCGCTACGTGCCCATTCTGATGGAGAATAAAGGCACCAATCCGGTGAAAGATGCCCAGTTGACGCGCCGCTTCTACACCATCTACCGGCGCGAGCGGCCCGATGTGGTGCTACACTACACCATCAAGCCCAACATTTACGGGACGCTGGCGGCCAAGCTGGCCGGCATTCCGAGCGTGAATAACGTGTCGGGCCTGGGCACGGTCTTTATCGTTCAGAATTTCGTGAGCCGGGTGGCACTGAGCCTCTACCGGTTTGCTTTCCGCTTTCCCAAGCGGGTCTTCTTTCAGAACGGCGACGACCGACAGTTGTTTTTGCAGCACGGCCTGGTGCGCCCCGACATCACCGATCTGCTGCCCGGCTCGGGCGTCGATACCGTGCGGTTCCGGCCGGCGGCCGAGTTCGTGCGGCAGGAGCCCTTCACTTTCCTGATGATAGCGCGGGTGCTCTATGAAAAAGGAGTGGAGGAATACTTCGAAGCGGCCCGCCTGGTGCGGCAGGCCATGCCCGGTACCCGCGTGCAGCTGCTGGGCGGCCTGGATGAGTCGGGCAATATTGGGGTGAAGCGCACCGTATTCGATGAGTGGCTGCGCGCCGGCAACATCGAATACCTGGGCACTTCCGACAACGTGGCCGAGCACATTCAGCGCGCCGACTGTGTGGTGCTGCCGTCCTACCGCGAGGGCACGCCCAAAACCCTGCTCGAGGCGGCGGCAATGGGCAAGCCTATCGTGACGACGGACGTGCCGGGCTGCCGCGAAACGGTGGTCGATGGCGTAAACGGGCTGCTGTGCCACGTGCGCGACGCGGCTGACCTGGCCCAGAAAATGCTGCGGGTACAGGGTCTCGCGCCCGCGCAGCTCGCAGCCATGGGCTGGGCGGGTCGGCAGCTAGCCGAGCAAAAGTTCGATGAGCAGATTGTGCTGAATAAATACCTGCAAATTGTACAGGCAATCGGCCCAGGGACACGTTAACAGCAGATTCTGTCTACCTTACCGCTCCCTGTCCTTGCGGTCTTCTCCCTATAACCTCTCTCCCGAATGGAAATTAAGCATCATGCTCTGGCCGGCGTAATTGAGTTTGCGCCACGGGTATTTGGTGACCCGCGCGGCGCCTTTTTTGAGTCTTTCAGCGCCCGGATCATGCAGGACGCCGGTGCCGTGGGCGACTGGGTGCAGGACAATCAATCGAGCTCGGGAGTGGGCGTACTACGCGGGCTGCACTTTCAGCGCCCCCCCTATAGCCAGGCCAAGCTGGTGCGTGTGGCCACGGGTCGGGTCTTGGATGTGGTAGTTGATTTGCGCCGCTCCTCGCCTACGTACGGGCAGCATACCGGCGTGGTGCTGGACGCCCAGCGCTGCAATATGCTGTACGTGCCCACCGGTTTTGCCCACGGCTTTATGGCCTTGGAGGACAATACGCTGTTTCTCTACAAGTGCACCGATTACTATAATCCGGGTTCCGAAGGCGGGCTCCTCTGGAACGACCCCACACTCAACATCGATTGGGGCATACAGGAGCCGCTGGTGTCCGACAAAGACCGCGCCCTGCCGCTATTCACCGATTTTGATACTCCTTTCGCGTAGCCGAAAGGAGTATGACCCACAGGAAAGAAGGCCGAGGGAATCCATTCCCTCGGCCTTCTTTCGTGCTGTGCACATTTCGTCATCCTACGCAAAGTCGAAGCATCTTCCTTGTAGCAGTAACTAATGTTAGGCTGGCCGGTAGAGATGCTTCGACCAGCGGACGACAGATCAGGCAGGACATTCTGCCACTAAGAAACCAAGCCTATACCAGTGGTAGCAGCGTTTCCAGGCCCATGCCCCGGGAGCCTTTGATGAGAATTTGCTGGTGGGTGAGCGGGTGCGCCGCCAGCCACTCGGCCGCCTCGGCTTTGGTAGCGAAGTGGTGAAAACCGGATTGCACGGCGGCATGGCGCATGTCGGAGCCACATAGCAGCACCGTGTCGAACTGCTGAGTGGCCAGCAGCTCGCCCAGCGCCTGGTGCTCGGCCGCGCTTTCCGCGCCCAGCTCAAACATGTCGCCCAGAATAACGACTTTTCCGGTGGTGGCCGGGCGCGCCGCAAAGCTGGTCACGGCCACGGCCATCGACGACGGATTGGCGTTGTACGCGTCCAGAATTACCTCGTTGCGGTCGGTGCGCACGAGCTGGGAGCGGTTGTTGGTGGGAGCATAGTCGGCCAGGGCAGCCGCGATATCGGCGCTAGGTACGCCAAAGTGCGCGCCCACGGCGGCGGCGGCGGCTAGGTTCGGGAAATTATAGTCGCCCGTGATGTGCGCCTCTACCACCGTGCCATCGAAGAGGCGAAACACCACGTGGGGAGCGGCAGCCAGCAATTTGGCGGGGTACGTATCGGTGGGGCCAGGGTAGCTGATGCGCTGCGCTACGCCCGCCGAAAGCGCCGGCAGCCGCGCGTCAAGGGTGTTGACGAAGGCCGTGCCCCCGGTAGCGGCCAGAAACCGCAGCAGCTCGCTTTTGCCCTTGGCAATGCCTTCCACACCGCCGAAGCCTTCGAGATGCGCTTTGCCGATGTTGGTAATCAGGCCGTGGGTAGGCTCCGCCAGGCGACTTAGCAGCTCAATTTCGCCCTGATGATTGGCTCCCATCTCCACGATGGCCAACTCGTGCTCACCGGGCCGGATGCTGAGCAGCGTGAGCGGAACTCCAATGTGATTGTTGAGGTTGCCACGAGTGTACTGCACAGCGTAGCGGCGGCTGAGCACGGCGTAGACCAGCTCCTTGGTCGTGGTTTTGCCATTGGAGCCCGTAATACCAAGTACCGGAATCGAGAGCTGCCGCCGGTGGTAGTGGGCCAGCTGCTGGAGTGCCCGCAAGGGGTCGGGGGCGTAGGTGTAGCGGGCGGGGGCGGTGGCCGCCAAGGCTTCGTCATCGACTACGGCGTAGCGGGCCCCCTGGGCCAGAGCCGAGGCGGCAAAGTCGCGGCCCCGGAACGAGGGGCCATTCAGGGCAACGAATAAAGTGTCGGTCTGGTCCTGCCGCGAGTCGGTGCTGACGGCCCGACACTGCTGAAACCGGGCGTACAAAGCCACTACATCTTCCATGCTGATTCTGCGTAACTTGAGGCTTCTTTTCGGGTTTATCGTATTCTACAACTGAGCTACCGATGCGACAACCGCTATTTTCTCTGATTTTACTCGGCTTGGCAACGCTGCTGCCCGCCGCTGCTCTGGCCCAGTCGCCTTTCGGGCTGGAGTACCGAGCGGTGGCAAAAGTAGTACACGGCACCGAGACCCTGTCGAATGCCTGGGCCGGGGGCTTCAACGCTCCCCAGTTCTCGGCCATCGACCTGAACGGCGACAGCCAGCAAGACCTTTACGTTTTCGACCGGCAGACGCGGCGCTCCTTTACCTACCTGAGCGTGGCCGATGCTGCTACTGGTGGCCGCCAGTGGCACTATGCTCCCGAGTACCAGTCCCTGTTTCCGGCCGATATGACAAACTGGGTGCAGCTGCGCGACTACGACTGCGACGGCCGCCCCGATATTTTCACGATGGGCACCATCAGCGGCAGTATTCGGGTGTATCACAATGTAGCGGGAGCCGGCGGCCGGCCCACCTTCCAGCAGATATCGGACGAACTGGAGTACTTCGACCCCAGCCCCAGCGGCGGCCTGACCAATATCAACACCGGCGGGTATAATACCCCGGCCATTGAGGACGTGAACGGTGACGGTCGGCTCGATATCACCACCTTCAATTTCATTAACAGCAGCACCATTTATTACTTCCTGAACACCAGCACCACGGGGTGTGGCGGACTGGCGTTTCGGCAGGCCAGCCGGGAGTGGGGAGAGGTCAAAAGCTGCCATTCAAGCTGTACTTCTTTCGTCTTTGGGTCCGATGACTGCCGCGGCATTCTGCAGCCTACGCATACCGAGGGCGGCAACCTGCTGCCCATCGACCTGGACGGCGACGGTGACAAAGACTTGCTCACTAGCCGCGACAACTGTGCCGAGCTGGTGCGCCTCACCAATGCGGGGACGCTGGCTACGGCACGTTTCACGGTGGCCGGCCAGAGTAATAGTTTCCCAGCTGCTATGCCGGTGCGCCTGCCCAATTTCCCGGCGGCCTACTCCCTGGATTTGACTTTCGATGGCCGCCCCGATCTGGTCGTGACGCCCAACGTGTATGACAATCAGGATAGCATCGATACGCGCCACAGCACATGGCTCTACCAGAATACCAGCCCGACGGCCGTGCCCAGCTTTGCGTTCCGCCAAGACGACTTTCTGCAGAAAGACATGCTGGACGTGAGCGAAAAGGCGGCTCCGGCCTTCGGCGATGTAACGGGTGATGGGCTGAAGGATATGCTCATCGGGGGCGTGAGTCGCGCCGCGCCTGAGGGCTCCTATCGGGCTTCGCTGTGGTTGTACCAGAACGTGGGCACGGCCCGCGAGCCGATATTTCGGCTCGTTACCAATAATTACCTGAACCTGGCGGCCAAGAAGTACGGCTCCCTGCGGCCTGTATTGGTCGACCTGAATAGGGACGGAGTTCTCGACTTGGCTTACTCGGCCTTTGCGCTGCGTAATAGCTCCTACAACTTCCTGGCATACTGCCTCAATACGGCCACTAGCACCCAGCCAGCGGCCTTCAACACGGCGGCTCCCGCGCTACTGGAGAACGTGCCGGCCCGCCCCTACGACACGCCCTGCTTCACCGATATAGATGGGGACGGCTACGTAGATATGCTGCTCAGCACCAATACGAATTCCAGCGACTTTCCCGGTCAGGCCCTGCGCTACTACCGCAACACCGGCAGCCAGCCGCTCAGCCGGGCTTTTGTGCTGGTCAACAACGACTTCGGCCGCATACGCACTGCCACCGACGAACGCCCCAACAACCTGACGGCCGCCGTAGCCGATGTGGACGGAGATGCCCGCCCCGATTTGGTTACGATAGACGAGCTGGGACGACTCCATTTTTTTGCGGATTTCCGGAGCCAAAGCGGCCTGTTCCTCGACCGCGCTGACCTGCTCTACAACTCCACGCTGAGCCGTTACGAAGCCGTTGAGCTGGGCTCCCGCATCGAAAACCTGTACACGCTGACGACGGCCGACGTGGATAATGACGGCAAGCCGGAGCTATTCGTTGGTACCCAAACCGGTGGCGTGGTCGCGCTGGGTATTCGGGCTGCGGTGCTGGCTACCCAGCCGGCCGCGTCGGCCCTGCCGATGAGCGTATTTCCCAACCCGGCTACCAGCACCGCCACCATCGAAACGCCCCGACCCACGCGCCTCACCGTGCTGGATGTGCTCGGTCGCCCCGTCCGGACCGAGGCGGGGGCAAGCGCCCGGCATACGCTGGACGTGCGCGGTCTGGCCGCCGGCATCTATCTGGTGCGGGCCGAGGCTGCCGATGGCCAGAGTGGGGTGCGCCGTCTGGTGGTGCAGTAGTAGCGGCGCGCTGCGTTGAGTGCGACGTAGCAAGTTGATAACAAACGGTCGTGGTTGTTGCAAAACTCACTCACAGCTAGCTTTAGGCGATTCGACGACATTAGGCACAACAAAAGAGGCGCTGCCGCGTGCTTTCTATAGCACTCAAGGTAGAGCTAACGGAATAGAGAATACGTGTGGAAGAGCGCTGCAACAGTCACTACTATTACTACTACTCGAGTGAACAGCCTCACGCAGGTTATGCGGATAGGGGACGCTATATTCGTTCATGAAACAATTTTCACGCCTTCCCCTTCTTCGCTACTGCTTTCAGGTACTCCTCGTGCTCAGTGCTGCTTGGTTGCTGCACACCACCGCCTGGGCGCAAGCCCCCGGCTGGCAAGGGGCCGCCGCCATTGGCAACTCGACCAATGCGACTAGTGCCAACGGTATTTTCGCAATGGCTCCCGAGGCGGGCGGTAACGTGTACGTCACGGGCACCTTCTACGACCGTGCCGTCTTCAACGGCACTACCATCACCAGCCAAGCCGACGGCTCGGGCTTCGTGGCCAAGTGGAGCCCCGTCACTAGACGGTTCATTTGGGTCATCCAGTTTGGCGGGGGGCAGGGCGTGGTCACGCCGCTGGCGCTGGCCGTGCGCGGGGCCGACGTCTTTGTGGCGGGCGGTTTCACCGTTACGGGTTTGAATTGGGGCAATGCCGCCTTTGTAAGCAACTCCAGTTTTGGCAACAGTGACGGGTTTGTGGCCAAGCTCACGGACCTGGGGTCCAGCGTGAGCTACGGCTGGCTGCAGCGAGCCGGCGGCAGCGGCTATGACCTCGTCGAAGGCTTAGCCATCAGCGGTAACAACGTGTACGTGGCCGGCACGTTCAGCGGCACGGCCGCGTTCGGGGGCACCTCGGCCGCCAGCTTGGGCAGCCGCGACGGCTTCGTGGCCAAGCTAACCGACGCCGGGGCCAGCGGCGCCTTTACCTGGGTGCAGCGCATTGGCGGGACTGGCGTCGAGGAAGGCCATAAAGTCGCTGCCGCCAACGGCAACCTTTACGTGACCGCCAGCACGAGCGGCTCGGTGACCTTGGGTAACGCGACCTACACCAGCGCCGGCGGCACTGACGGGCTGGTTGTCAAGCTGACCGACGCCGGCAGCAGCGGCAGCGTGGGCTGGGTGCAGCAGTTGCAAGGCACCGGCAACGAAGTGGCGCAGGATGTAGCAGTCAGCGGCGCGGCGGTGTACGTCGCGGGGTCCTTTACCAGTGCGGCGGCGGCTTTCGGTCCGGCCACGCTCAGCAGCGCCGGGGGGCTCGACGGTGTGGTGGCCCGCCTGACCGATGCCGGGCCTACCGGCGTCGTGGCCTGGGCCCAACGCTTGGGCGGCCCCTTCGACGACGAACCCCAGGCCCTGACTGTGGTAGGCGGCAAGGCGTTCGTGGCCGGCTACTTCAACAGTGGCGGTTCTGCCAGTGGTCCGGTCGCGACCTTCGGCAGCACCTCCCTGCAGGCCGTGGGCGGTAGCGATGCCTTTCTCACGCGCCTCACCGACACGGGTCTTACCGGCCGGTTCGATTGGGCCCAGGCGGCCGGCAGCGCGGCCGACGACTACGCCAACGCCGTGAGCGTGAACGGTATTACCCCTTGCGTGGGCGGGTTTTTCACGGGCGCCAGCTGTGCCCTGGGGGCGACCAATTTGTCTAACCTGTATCCCGGCAGCGCCACCAGCTTCGTGGCGTCGCTCACCGACGTGACGCTGGCCACCCGTGATGTATCGCTGCAAGCAGGCCTGGGGCTGTATCCTAACCCGGCCCACGGCACAACCACTGTGCTGCTGCCAGCCAGCGCTGCCCCGGCCTCCCTGACGCTGCTCGATGCCCTGGGCCGGGTGCTGCGCGTGCAAGCAGCCAGTACGGGAGCACCTGTGGCGTTCGATCTGGAGGGAATTGCCCCGGGAATGTATACGCTGCGCGTGCAAACGGGCGCATCATGGTTCGTACGCACTTTGATTGTGGAGTAGCTTCAGAAGAAAAGATGCGTGCGAAACAGGTCCAGAACCTTATTGCTTCACTGTTCAGAATGTGGAGCTGTTTAGGACGTAGGCAGACCGTTATGTCGAGCCTCAACGGGACATCTCGCGTGCCATATAGGAATCTGATTACTCTGACAATGTCAGCACGCGAGATGTCTCCCTCTGTTCGACATGATGGTCTAGCGTGTTTCAAGCGACTTTCCAAGCTGCTTCTGTGGCTAGTATAGAGGTTTTGATATCGTCCCTGGGGTCAGTTGGAGTTAGAGACGGTGTACATCGGGAAGTTCTGCAACAGTTACGGCCGTGTTTTGACACGCGCCGCATGACGGTGGCACCCTATTGCGAACAGCGTCTCAACCCAAAAGCCTCTGACAACGCATCAAGAGCTTTTGGGTTGAGAAGTAACAGCCAGCTAATGGGAAAGCGCCGATAGCACTGGCTCGCCGAGCGAAAATGGATCCGCGTCGTTCAGGGCCGGGAACCGCTCCCGGAAGGCTTCCAGGTCGGCGCGGCGTAGTGTGCGGGTGATGCTGGTTTCGTGGTTGCCAACTTCTACCAGATAATCGCCCCGCATGTCGAGTAGGGCCGAGTCGCCGGCGTAGGCCAGGCTGTTGCCATCAATGCCGACCACGTTGACGCCTATTGTGTACGCCAGATTCTCGATGGCCCGGGCCCGCAGCAGCGTAATCCAGGCGGTGCGGCGCGAGGCGGGCCAGTTGGCCACATACAGTAGCACGTCGTAGGGCGCGGTGGCCGAGTTGCGGCTCCAGACCGGAAAGCGCAGGTCGTAGCACACCAGCGGGCAGATGCGCCAGCCGCGCCATTCCTCTATCAGCCGCTCGGTGCCGGCCGTGTACACGTCCTTTTCGCCGGCCACCCCAAACAGGTGGCGCTTGTTGTAGTGGCTGATGGAGCCATCGGGCCGCACCCAGAGCAGCCGGTTGTAATAGTAGCCCTGGTCCTGGATAATGAGGCTGCCGGTAACGACGGCGTCCCGGGTGGCGGCCAGCTGCCGCATCCAGGCCACGGTGGGCCCGTCCATGGTTTCGGCCAGGGTGGCGGCCTCCATGCTGAAGCCTGTCGTGAACATCTCGGGCAGCACAATAAGGTCGGTGGGGATGGATATTTCCTCGATATGCTGGCCCAGCTCGGCCCAGTTGGCGGCCGGGTCGTGCCATTGCAGGGAGGCTTGAACGAAAGAGATAGTGAGGTCAGACACGCGCAGTAGGGTAAGGTAGTAGAAAGGTCAGCGGCATTTTACTGACAAAATATACCAGTTGTAAAAAGAATAATGCAAGAATTTTTTCGATAGTTCCTACGCTTCTTCTCTTCGATCATTTAGTTCCTTGCTTTTGTAGCGCTGGGCGCATATTGGGCTGTTGCTCCTGGTTGCCTGCACGCGCTGGCATTGGCTTGCGGAAGCAGCGCTGCGGCCACAAGAAGTGAATCTGCCACCGCATGATGCCCAGTTGCTTTACCGCTTCCTGCGAGGCTCCGCTTTATACCTGGCACAGTCGCTCGGCCGCCAGCTGCAAGGTTTCGTCGCGCTTGGCGAAGCAAAAGCGAATCAGGCCCTGGTCGTGGGAGTCGTGGTAGAAAGCCGACACCGGAATAACCGCCACGCCCGATTCGCGGGTGAGCCGCTGGGCGAATGCCAGGTCATTTTCTGAGGAGATGCGGTGGTAGCGGGCCAGTTGAAAATAAGCGCCCTGGGCCGGTAGCAGATCGAACCGGGAGTTGCGTAGCAGCTCCGTGAACAGGTCGCGCTTGTGCTGGTAGAAGGTGGGCAGCGTCTGGTACTGCTCCGCTTCGGCCAGCACGTCGGCCAAGGCATGCTGGGCGGGCGTGCTGACGGCAAAGGTCAGGAACTGATGTACCCGACGTACTTCGGCCGTGAGCGTGGGCGGCGCGATGCAGTAGCCCACTTTCCAGCCCGTGGCGTGGTAGGTTTTGCCAAACGACGACAGCACGAAACTACGCTCGGCCAGCTCTGGGTGCTGCAGAGCACTGTAGTGCGGCTGCCCATCAAACACCATGTGCTCATACACTTCGTCGCTGAGCACCAGCGTGGCCGTGGTGTCGAGCAGGCCGGCCAGGGTGGCCATATCCTGAGCCGTGAGCACCGCCCCCGACGGGTTGTGGGGTGTATTGATCATCAGCAGACGGGTGCGGGGCGAAAGTGCTGCCGCCACCCGGTTCCAGTCGGGGCGAAAGTCGGGAGCCAGCAGGGGCACATACACCGGAATACCGCCCTGCAGCCGAATGGCCGGGCCATAGAGGTCGTAAGCAGGCTCCAGCACAATAACCTCATCGCCGGGCCGCACCACGGCGGCCAGCACGGCATACAGCGCCTCCGTCGCGCCGCTGGTAACGGTGATTTCCGTGTCCGGATTGGGTGCCGGCACGCCGTAGAGAGCGGCGGTTTTGTGGCTAATGGCCTCGCGCAGCCGCAGTAGGCCGGGCATGGGCGCATATTGGTGGTGGCCACTGGTACGGGCATGGCGTACCAGCGCTTCGGTGAGGGCTACCGGCGGGTCGTAGTCGGGAAAACCCTGTGCTAAGTTGATGGCTCCACACTCGGCCGCCAGCTGCGACATAACGGAGAAAATGCTGGTGCCTACATCAGGCAATTTCGAAGTGAGAAGCGGTGAAGGCATAAACAGAAGTAGGAATGCGCCGGGCAAGCAGCAGCGGCCCAACGTACGGGCAGCCGCTGCAGTGAATTTAGATAACGGGCACTTCGGGTGTGGGCGTCAGCAGCGAGGTGGTCAGCGGAACGTACATACGGAAGGTGGAGCCCTTGCCCAACTCACTTTCCACTTCAATGCGTCCCCCGTAGCTCTGCACGATCCGGTTGACCAGATACAGGCCCATTCCCGAGCCGGAAACATGGTCGTGGAAGCGGCGGAACATCTGGAACAGCTGCGTACCATACCGGTCGAGGTCGATGCCCAAGCCGTTGTCGCGCACGCAAATCACCAGGTCGTTGCCTTCTTGGCTACTCCAGAGCCGGATCTGGGGGGTACGCTTCGGCGCGGCGTATTTCAGGGCGTTGCTAATCAGGTTATACAACACGCTCTGCAGATTGGGCCGGACGAACAGAACGGCGGGCGCGGCGGCAAAATCGGTGGTGACGATGGCGCGGGCATTGGCCAGCTGCTCGCCGATGCTGGCCAGCACTTCGCGCGTGAGCGGCTCTAGCGCCACCAGCTCGGTGGGCAGCTCGTTGCGCAGCTTCTGCACCTGCACCAGCTCGGAGAGGTTATAAATCGTGTCGTAAATCTGCTGCAAAGCCCGCTCAAACATGGTGATGAGCTTCATGGCATCCGGGTCGCGGAAGTAGGCCGTGCGGGTCAGCTCCTCGAAGATGCCCGCCATGTTATTGATGGGCTGCTTCAAATCGTGGGAGGCCGTATACACGAAGTTGTCGAGGTCCTCATTGATGCGCAGCAGCTCGGTGTTCTGCTGCCGAAGCTGCTGCTGCGCGCGCTGCGCTTCCGTCACGTCGGTATTGGTGCCAAACCAGCGCTCCACTTCACCCTGGGCGTTGCGCATGGGTTGAGCCCGCGACAAAAACCAGCGGTACTCGCCGCTTTGGCTCCGGATTGGGAAGGTGTCGTTCCAGGGCACGCCCGCTACCAAGGAATTGGTCCAGCCTTCGGTCACGGCCACTACATGGTCGGGGTGGTGCACTTTCGTCCAGCCCCAGCCCCGCATGTCGTCCAGCGCATAGCCCGTATAGTCGTGCCAACGCTGATTATACCAGTAAATATGTCCATTGGGGTCCGCCATCCAGGCTAGCTGCGGCATGGAGTTGGCCATGGCCGTAAACTCATTCTCCCGCTGACTGAGGCTGGCTTCGGTCTGCCGCTGCTGGGTCACGTCCTGCATGGCCCCAATCATGCGGGTAGCTTGCTGGGCCGCGTTGCGGGCTACGTGGCCCCGGTCCAGTACGTGGGCATACGAACCATCGGCCCGCAAAAAGCGGTATTCATCCTGCCAGTCAGATAAGCCACCATCAATGGCGGCGTGAATACCCTGCACCACCCGCTCGGCATCGTCGGGGTGAATATGGGAGTACCACCAGGCAATGGTAGACTCGATATGAATAGGGGAATGGCCAAACACTCGCTCAATGGCCGGGTTCCAGGTCAGCACATCAGTTTGCAGATTCCAGTCCCAGATGGCGTCGTTGGTGGCCAGCGCGGCCAGCTCGTAGCGCTCCTGGCTCCAGCGCAGCGCCGCCTGAATCTGCTTTTGCTCGTGAATATCAGTCGAGGAGCCATACCAGCGCGTTACATGCCCTTGTTCAGTGAGCACCGGCACCGAGCTGCTCAGGTGCCAGCGGTACTCGCCATCGTGGCGGCGCAGGCGTAGCTCGCCGCTCCAGCTGCGCTTGGCCGCTTGGGCCGCCTGAAACGATTGGCTAACTGGCTCCAGATCGTCGGGATGAATTGCCTTTGCCCAGAGAATATCTAACGTATCGTTGGTGTCGTGGCCGGTGTAGGCAAACCACTGGGGGCTCAAATAGAGTGATTGGCCCTCCGCGTTGCTGACGTACGTTATCTGCGGCAGCGACTCCGTAATGGTGCTTATTTCCTCGTCGCGTTGGCGCACAGCTTCGGCCAGGGAGTGTGCCCGGCGCCGCGCCAAAACCCGCTCGGTGGCTTCCACGGCAAATGCCAAAATGCCTTGTATGCGGCCCGATTCATCGAGCAGGGGCTGATAGGTGAAGTCGAGGTAATGCGTTTCGGGCTGCCCGGTTTGCTCGTTCTCAATCAGCGTGAGCTGTTCCAGGCCATGGTAAGGCTGGCCCGTGGCGTATACCTGATCCATCAAGGCCACAAATCCTTGTTCGGCCACTTCCGGAAAGGCCTCGGCCGCCTTGTGGCCCAGCACCGTTCGGCTGCCGTACAAGCGCCGCATGCCGTCGTTGACGAAGCCGATAACGTGCTCCGGGCCCAGCAGCGTGGCAATACTGGCCGGCATCTGCCCCAGAATACGGTGGAGTAGCCGATCCTTTTTCTGCATCTGGTCGCGGGCTTGGCGGCTGGCGTGAATGTCGGTATTGGTGCCGACCCACAGGGTGAGCGTGCCGGCCTCGTCGTGAATGGGCTCGGCGCGGGCCAGAAACCAGTGGTAGTCGCCTTGCTGGTTGCGCCAGCGGTGCTCGGCCTCGAACCGGCTGCCATGCCGGAGCGAATGATTCCAGCGCTCCAGTGTGCCAGCCAAGTCGTCGGGGTGAATGAACCGCTCCCAGCCCCAGTCCTGCAGTTCGGCGAAGGTGCCGCCGGTGAAATCATACCAGCGCTGGTTGTAGTAGGAAACGCCGCCATCGGGCCGCGAGGTCCAGGCCATTTGCGGCAACGACTCCAGCAGCTTGCTGAACTGCGAGTTGCTGCGCTGCAGTGCCTGCTCGATTCGCTTCTGGGTATTGATGTCGGTGGCACCGCCCACCCATTGCACCACGCGTCCGTCCGCATCCAGCACCGGCACCACGCAGGCCAGGAACCAGCGGTACTCGCCCGTACGAGCCTCGCGCAACCGGATTTCAAACTCGAAAATCTCGCCCGTGGTCAGACTCTCCAGTCGGCGCTCCTTGGCCTTCGCAAAGTCATCGGGATGCGCGGCCTGGCCCCAGCCCCAGTTGCGGGACTCGACCAGCGTGAGGCCCATATACTGTAGCCAGTAGGGATTTACGTAATCAATAACGCCCTCGGCATCGGTGGTCCAGATCAGCTGCTGCTGCACTTCGGCCAGCACCTGAAAGCGGCGTGCGTGCTGCCGGGCCTGCTGCTCGGCGGCCCGCTGCTGCGTCACATCCTGCATGGCACCCAGCAGGCGCACGGCCTGGCCCTGCGCATCGCGCACCACGTAGGCACGGTCGAGCACCTCGGCCCAGGAGCCATCGGCGCGCCGAAAGCGGTACGCGTCGTTGATGACGGTGGTGGCGCTGGCGAATATGGCCGTCCGGTTTGCCATTATAGTGGCGCGGTCATCGGGGTGCAGGCTGTCTTCCCAGAGTTGGGAATCGGGGTAGAGGCCCGCCCGATAGCCAAAAAGCTGGCTGAACATCTCGTTGCGCCAGACGATGCCGGTGCGCAGGTCCGCGTCCCAGATGGCATCGTGGGTAGCTTGCGTAAGCAAATTGAAACTCTCGCGGCTGAAATTGCCCTGCGTTTCGGCGGTTACCTGCTCCGTTACGTCGAGGGCCCGGCACACGATGTGGCGCAGCTGCCCGGCCTCCAGAATAGGACGGAGCGAGGCCTGCCAGTAGCGCGTACTCACGGTGCCATTGGGGCGCACCACGTCGTAGCGCTGAATGGCCAGGGTTTGGGTAGCCTGCTGCGCCACTACCTCCAGCAAAGCCGTGCGCCAGAGAGTAGCCGTCGGCTCGGGGCCGGCCACCGACGGCGGCAGGATGGCCAGCGCGTCCATCCCGACCAGCTCGGCCTGCGCACGATGCAGCACCCGGCACATGGCTTCATTGACGGCCTCCACGGTGAGAGCCGTCGATAGAATCAAGTGCGGGGCCAGCAGGGAGTCAAATATGAGCTGAAAGTCAACGGCTGTGGCAGGCATGGAATCTTGCGAAAAAGCAATGGGCAGGACATTTCTTCAGCTCCGGCAGCCCACAGCAAACACCCTAAGCAAATATAAGCCGGCCGACACATTTACCCCCAATATCGGGGAATAAACCTGCCGCCGCTGAGCAAACCAGTACTAACGAAAAAAGCCCGGCTGGTAGCTACCAACCGGGCTTCTATATTATTCCGTTGCCAGCTTATCTTTAAAAGCTTTGCGGAACTTCTCGACTTTGGGCATCGACACCGACTGAATGTAGCCCTCGTTGGGGTGTAGCCGGTAGTAGCCCTGGTGGTAGTCTTCGGCGGGCCAGAACTGCTGAAAAGCCGTTACCTGCGTCACGATGGGGGAGGCGTAGTGCTTGGAGGCGTCCACTTTCTTGATGGTAGCTTCGATCAGCTGCTTTTCCTGTGGCGTGCGGTAAAACGCCACCGAGCGGTACTGGGTGCCCGCGTCGGGCCCCTGGCGGTTCAGCGTTGTGGGGTCGTGGCCGGCCAGGAAAAATACGTCGAGCAGCGTCTGGTAGCTGACCTGCTTGGGGTCGTAGTATATTTCTACGGCCTCGGCGTGGCCGGTCTGGCCGCTGCCTACCTGTTCGTAGGTGGGATTCTTTTCGGGGCCGCCGGAATAGCCCGACACGACCTGCCTGACGCCGCGCAGCTCCTCAAAAACTTCTTCGGTACACCAGAAGCAGCCGCCCGCAAAGGTGGCCACGGCGAGGCCTTTCAGGTCGGTGGGGGCCGCGCCGGTAGTGGGGCGGCGGAAGGTTTGGGCGTCGGTGCGGTTTTCCGCGCAAGCCGTTACAAACAGCACGAGGCCCAGGAGGTAGATTTTGAGTTGTATCATCACAAGCTCACCTACGAAAACTGTGCCTATCTGGTCGTAGGTGCCGCCGCATGATGCGGCGAGTGAACGTGTGCCGGAATTGCAGGCCCGATGCGGGGCTCCCACCCGGAAGCTGCCAATAAAACGGTGCTATGTCGGGTTTGCCGTTAAATTTGTCAGCCGCCGTTTTCCGCTGCTTCTGCCCGCTGGCAGTGACGGTTGCTGCTCCCTGCTTGTATTACCAGCTCTGTGCGCGTACTTCCCTTGTAGTGAGGCCACTCTGGACGGGCAGCGCTGCGGTAATGACGTACCTACTTTCTTCCGACTTGATGTATAAATATATTGTAGCCGCCGTGGCCGCTACGCTGAGCCTGCTGCCGGCTTTGGCCCAGCCCACGCTTCCCGTGCTACCCCAAAATCCGGCTTCGCTGCGCTGGTACCAAGTGCGCACGCCGCACTTTCAGGTGCTTTTTCCGCAGGGCTTCGAACCCCAGGCGCAGCGCACGGCCTTGCGGCTGGAGCAGGTGTATGGCCCGGCCAGTGCTTCCCTGGAAAAAGAGCCCCGGCCCGTGTCCGTTATTCTGCAAAATCAGACGACGGTCAGCAACGGTTTCGTGACCATCATTCCGCGCCACTCCGAGTTCTTCACCACCGCCCCCCAGGACCCCTTCCTGACCGGCACGCTCGACTGGCTCGACCAGCTGGCAGTGCACGAGTACCGCCACATCGTGCAGTACGACAAAGGTCAGCAGGGGCTGGGGCGGCTGGCCTACACGCTTTTCGGCTACGGCGGTCTGGGTCTGGTCACGCTCGGCATTCCCGACTGGTTTTGGGAAGGCGACGCCGTGGGCACCGAAACCTTGCTCACGCGCAGCGGCCGGGGCCGGATTCCCTACTTCGACATCGGCCTGCGGGCCAATCTGCTGGCTGGCCGCCGCTTCGACTACAGCAAAGCTGTGGCCGGCTCCTACCGCGACAATGTGCCCAATCATTATGTGCTGGGCTATTTTATGACCACCAACTTCAAGCGCACCAATGGCCCTAACGCCTGGAGCGACGTACTGAACCGCTATTATCGGCTGCCGGTCTATCCGTTTTCCTTTTCCAACAGCCTGCGCCGTAGCGCCGGCAACGGGTTGCGCGTCGACGACTTGTATGAGCGCACCATCCAGCAGCTCGATTCGACGTGGCGCGCCCAGCAGCGGCCGCTGACGCTTACCCCAGCCACCACCTTTGCAACCACCGCCGACCCCAAAATCTTCACCGAGTACCAGTATCCGCAGTACGTGAGCGACAGTGCCGTGCTGGCCGTGAAGACCGGACTTGGCGATATTTCGCAGCTGGTACTGCTCCGCCGTGGAGCTCCCGAGCAGCGTGTGTATGTGCAGGGGTTGGTCAATAATCCGGAGATGCTTTCGGTGGGCGGCGGCAAAGCCTGCTGGCTCGAATTTCGGCCCGACCTGCGGTGGGGCCAGCGCATCTCCTCCGATATCCGGGTGCTGGATATTGCCAGCGGCCAGCTTACGCGCCTCACCACCAAGCAGCGCTACACCACGGCGGCTTTGTCGGCCGATGGCACTGCTATTATTGCCGTGCGGGCCAGCTCCGACTACCAGAACCAGCTGGTGGTGCTCGATGCCCGCACGGGCCAGGAAAAGCGCGTGCTGCCCAATCTCAACAACGACTTCTACCTGCAGCCCCGCTGGCAGGCCGACCAGCGCACCATCGTGGTCGTGACGCTGAAGACCGGCGGCAAAACCATTGAGACAATTGACACCGAAACCGGGCAGCACCGGGCGCTGCTGCCCGTCAGCAATACCAACTTGAGCCACCCGCAGCCCTGGGGCGACTACGTGCTCTACAATTCGCCCCAGTCGGGCATCGACAACGTGTATGCCGTGGACACGCGCTCGGGCCAGATTCGGCAGGTGACCTCCCGGCCGCTGGGCGCGTACCACGCGGCCGTGGCCCCCGGCGGGCAGCAGCTGGCCTTCCACGATTTTCGGGCCGAAGGGGCGCGGGTGGCCCAGATGCCGCTGCAGCCGGAGCAGTGGCCCGTAGTGGCCCCGGCCGCGCCGCCGGCCACGGCCTACACCGACCCGCTGCTCGGCCAGGAGCCCGGCACGCGCACCGTGGGCCCCATCCTGCCCGATTCGAGCGTGAGCCCGGCTACGCCGCTGGCACTCAAGCGCTACCACCGGCTGAGCCACGTGTTTAATGTATTCAGCTGGGGCTTGGTGCAGTCGCCCACCGGGCAGGGCCTGAGCGTAGGCATTCGGTCCCAGGATATTCTCAATACCGTGCAGGCCGTGGTGGGAGCCGGCTACGACCAGGTAGAGCGCACCGCTAATGTGTCGGCCGACGTAAGCTACCAGGGCTTGTTTCCGGTGCTGGACCTGGGCTTTCGGCGGGGCGGCCGCGAGGCCTCGGCTTTCGACCAACGGTCGAACCGCTTGGTGACGGACCGCTGGACTTATAACCGTGTCACGGTCGGCGGGCGGCTGCCCTTCAACCTGACGCGCTCCAAATACCAGCAGTTTCTCTCCTTGGGCGCTTACTACAGCGGCGAGCAGGTGCAGGGCTACGAGCTGCCGACGCGCCCGTTTACCGAGGTCGGGTTCGGGAAAAGCCTGCATGTGCTGAATTACACGCTGGCCTATTCGCACGTGCTCAAGCGAAGCAAGCGCGATGTGGCGCCGCGGTGGGGCCAAACGCTGACGGCCTCCTGGCGGCATACCCCATTCGACGTGGGCTTGCAGGCCCGGCAATGGGCCGCGTTTGGCAGCGTGTATGTACCCGGCATCGGTAAGCATCACTCGGTGCGGCTGCGCGGCGGCTACCAGCGCCAGGAGTTGCTGGAGCATTACCGCTTCAGTCCGGCTGTTTTCTACCCCCGGGGCCAAGACTACGTGAACTTCAACGCGCTGCGTACCGGCAGCATTGAATACCGCCTGCCGCTGGCCGATACGCACTGGACGCTGGGCCGCGTGCTCTACATTCAGCGCATCAAGGCAATGGGCTTCGTGGATGCCGCCGCCGGCCGTGGGCCCGTCAACCGCGACTACCACACCGCTGGCCTCGACGTGTCGTTTGTATTCAACCCGCTGCGTCTGCGCACGTCCCTCGAAGCGGGCGTGCGCACCATCTATAATGTGCGCACTGGCGTGTGGCTGGTGCAGCCGCTGGTATTGGATATCGGCTTCTAACAGGAAAAGGATATACCGGGTTGATTGCCAGGTTTCTGAACAAGGCACGCAGGTTGTGGTTCTTGGTTGGGCAACGGAAGCAACAGAGAAATATTCAGAGTTCGAAATCCAGTTGCGAATAAGCCTGCGTAAGTGCCCCCAGTTCCGATCCAACCTTTTTCTGCAAAAAAGTATCATGAAAAAAAATCTCCTTTCCCTCGCCGTAGTGGCTATGCTTGGCGCCGCTTCAGTTCAGTCGGCTTCGGCCCAGGCTAAAATGGCACCTGCCGGCACCGTAATGGTAGGCGGCGAAGCCATGTACGCCAACAAGAACATCGTTGAAAACGCGGTGAACTCGAAGGACCACAAAACGCTGGTAGCTGCTGTGAAAGCCGCTGGCCTCGTCGAGACGCTGCAAGGCAAAGGCCCGTTCACGGTATTCGCGCCTACCGATGCCGCTTTCAACGCGCTGCCTGCTGGCACGGTTGAAACCCTGGTGAAGCCCGAGAACAAGGCTACCCTCACCAAAATCCTGACCTACCACGTGGTAGCCGGCAACATGACTTCCGATAAGATTGTAGCGGCCATCAAAGCGGGTAAAGGCACGGCTACCCTCAAAACAGTAAGCGGCGGTACGCTGACGGCCACCATGAACGGCCCCAAAAACGTAGTCCTATCCGACGAGAAAGGCAATACCTCCTGCATCTCTACCTACGACGTGACCCAGAGCAACGGCGTGATTCACGTAATCGACAAAGTGTTGATGCCGAAGTAAGTAGTATTCTTATTCGATAGCAAATAGTTTTCCGAATCGAAAAAGTCCGGCTCATTGAGTCGGGCTTTTTTTAGGTGCTAGCGGCAGCTGGAAGGGTTGCTTCCGTTGCCTTGTGCGGCTCAGCGGGCCGGTTGAAGCTGCTGCCGGGCTTTGTCGATAAAATCCAGCTCCTCACTGGAGAGCTTCACCTCGATGGCCTTAGCATTTTGTGTGGCTTGCTCGGCGTTCCGGGCTCCCACCAGGGCCACCGTAATGCCGGGTTGCGCCAGCGTCCAGCGGATGACGACCTGCGCGAGGCTGGCGCTTTTGCTTTCCGCCAGCGGCCTGATCTTCGCCAGAAAGGCATTGACGCGCGTCACATGCTCGGCCTTGAACAACGGGTGCGTGGCGCGCAGGTCAGTAGCAGCGAAGGACTGGCCGGGCTTTATTTTGCCCGTCAGCAGCCCCAGTTGCAGGGGGCTGTACGCCAGAATGGCCTTGTTGTGCTCCAAGGCAAAGGGCACTACCTCTCGCTCAATATCGCGCCGCAGCATGCTGTAGGGTACTTGGTTGGAAGCCAGCTTCACGGTTTTTTCGGCCTCAGCCATCTGGGCGGCCGAGTAATTGCTCACGCCCACAGCACGCACTTTGCCCTGGGCCATCAGCCGGGTCACGGCCTCCATCGTCACATCGATGGGCGTAGTTACGTCGGGCCAGTGAATCTGGTAGAGGTCGATGTAGTCGGTGCCGAGGCGGCGCAGGCTGTCCTCGCACTCCCGCACGATGCTTTCGGGGCCGGCATACGTATACACGTCGATATCGTGGCCGGCATTGTCCTTGGTTTTCATGGCCAGCGTGCCCTGGGCCAGGTTCCAGCGCATGCCAAACTTGGTCAGGATCTGCACCTTGTCACGGGGCAGGCCTTTGATGGCTTCGCCCACAATTTCCTCGCTCAGACCCATCCCGTAAATGGGGGCCGTGTCGATGGAGGTCACGCCCAGGTCGTAGGAGGCCCGAATGGCGCCCACGGCGTCGTTTTGCTCAGTGCCGCCCCACATCCAGCCGCCCGCCGCCCAGCTCCCAAACGCAATAACGGACGTCCGTACCCCGGAGTCGCCCAGCTCTTTATAGTCCATGGTTTTCCTATGAATGATCAGCAGCTAGCCCGCGGTAGTTCGCCGGCCATAGCCTGCTGTAACCCGTGCATTCGCCTCAAGGTTACGTCGGGCCGTGCTGTCCCAGGAGTAAGCCTACCGGAGAAGAGGAGGTGAAAAAGCGAGCCGGGCCGCAATATTAAAGCGCCGACTCTGGTTAGGAATGTGGTTGATTCTCTTAGTTTTGTGAGGCGCTACCCTTGCCGTAGCCCGTCTGCTCCTCTCTTCTCCGCCTCTTCGTCCCCGGTTTATGCCGTTGCGCATCCTTCAGGAGCTTCCTTACCTCGATATCCACTACGACTATCGAAACGAGTGGATCTACGCCGAGTGGCGCGGCGACATCACCTTCGAGCGAGCCAAGGAGGGCGGCGAGGCGCTGGTAAGCTTCGTAGAGTCGGAAGGGTGCACCAAGCTGCTGAACGACAATGCGCTGGTGACGGATATGTGGCTTGAAGCGCCCGAGTGGCAGGCAATGAACATATTTCCGCGTCTGCATGCTGCCGGCCTGCTCTACATTGCCTGGGTATATTCGCCCAATCTGTACAGCCGCTTCTCTGCCGACCGGGCCATCGACGCCATCGTGCAGCCGGTTACGCTGCCTTTTGAGGATATGACCATTGCCAAAGGCTGGCTGCGCGTGGTGTAGGCGCTGGCACAGCCAGAAGAGGCAGTAGTGGCCGGTGAGCAGCTAGTTACCACGCAGCGCAAGGCATATGCACTTCGTCTATTCCTCCCGATGGGGCGCCTTGAACGGGTTGGCCCCGGCCGCCAGCTGCCGCAAGGCCTGTAGCGTGCGGTTGAGGCGGGTTTCGGGCCGTTTGGCGCTGCCGATGTGGTAGGCCAGCGCCCGTTGCATGCTGCCCGAAAGCGCCCGAAAGCCTGCTTCCGCTTCCGGCCAGGCCGCCAGGCCCTCGGCCAATTCCTCGGGCAAGTCCACGGTATCGGGGTTCGAGTCGGCAGCCAGGCACACTTCTACGGGTTGGCCCAGCCGCAGGCCGGCCGCCTTGCACATGGCTTTATTGACCATCAGGTACCGCTCGCCGGGGCCCAGCGGCAGCAGCCCCAGCCGAAACGGGTAGCCGTTGAGCGTACCCACTACGCGCCGGGCCGTCTTGCCGCCCAAGCCTTCCAGCACGTCGAGGGGCACTATCACGATTTGCGTCGGCATGAAGCTGGGGCCGCCGGGTTCGAGCAGGGCCCGGAAGGTGAGCTGAGCTGTGGGAGTTGACATGGCTGCTGAAAAGCGTTTCCCAAACCTAGCATTTTGCGTTGGGTCGTACGCACCCGCGTGGTGCCAGTAAACGTAAGATCTTTGCCGATATGGTATACATAGCCAAGGCAAACACTTCGGCTGCCTCCAGCTTATTACGCCTTCAAAATACTGCTGACATGAAACTAGAAATCTGGTCTGATATAATGTGCCCGTTTTGCTACATCGGCAAGCGGCGCCTGGAAAACGCGCTGGCGCAATTTCCCCACCGCGACGCGCTCCACATCGTGTGGCGCAGCTTCGAGCTGGACCCCAATATGCAAACCAAGCCCGGCCAAAGCATCCACGAGCTGCTGGCTGAGCGCAAGGGCGTGTCGTTGGCCCAGGGCCAGCAAATGAACGCCCACATGGGCCAGATTGCCCAGGAAGTCGGCCTGCGCTTCGACTTCGACAATATGGTGCCGGTCAACACGTTTCTGGCGCACCGGTTCCTGCATCTGGCCGCCACCCATGGCCAGCAGGACGCGGCCAAGGAGCACGTGCTGGCGGCCTACTTCACCGAGGGCCGCAACGTGGATGACATCGACACCTTAGTCGAAATAGGAGCCGCGCTGGGCTTCGATGCCGCCGAAGTGCGCGCCGTTTTGCACACCGACGCCTACACCCAGGAAGTGCGCCATGACGAGTATCAGGCCCGCCAGATCGGGGTGCGCGGCGTGCCCTACTTTGTATTCGACGATAAGTATGCCGTATCAGGAGCCCAGCCCAGCGAGCTATTCCTGGAAGTGCTGGAAAAAGTATGGGAAGAAGCGCACCCCGCGCCGGCACCCGTAGTGCTGGCTACCGGCGACGCCTGTGGCCTCGACGGCAGCGACTGCTAAGCGCGTGTTTGGGATTTTAATTTTCGGGTCATGCTCAGCATGACCGTTTTTGATACCTCAAACAGCTTCTAAGCATTTACCAAAAAGAGCCTGCTCCGATACGGAAGCAGGCTCTTTATACTAAGCACCGAACAAAGCTTATTTCTTTACTACCGTCGTCGTACGAACTTTATCCACGGCTTTCATCACCCGAAACAGGTTGCCGCTCCAGATTTTGTCGATGTCCTTTTCGGAGTAGCCGCGCCGCACCAGCTCCCGGGTTAGGTTGGGAAACTCGCCCGCGTCGGCCAGGCCCGTCAGGCGGGTGCCGCCGTCGAAGTCGGAGCCGATACCGACGTGGTCGATGCCGGCCGTTTTCACGATGTGGTCAATCTGGCTCACGGCATCCTGCACCGTAGCCAGCGGCACCGGAAACTGCACGTCGAGCTGCTCCGCTTCAGCTTTTGCCTGCTGCTGCTCGGCGCTGGGCAGGGCATACATGTTCAGGAACGCCTTTATTTTCCACTTGGCAAAAAAGGCCTGTTCGGCCGCCAGCCGCGCCGGTGTTTTGGTTTCCGTCTTCACATACGGGCTATACAGGTTCACCTGCACCACGCCGCCGTTGCGGGCCAGTGCCTTCAGCATGTCGTCGCTCAGGTTGCGGGGCGAGTCGCTCAGGGCCCGGCTGCTCGAATGCGAGGCAATAATAGGCGCTTTGGTGAGGCGTAGTACGTCGTAGAAGGTGGAGTCCGAAGCGTGCGACACATCCACCATCAGGCCCAGGCGGTTCATTTCGACTACGGCCTGCTTGCCAAAAGCGCTGAGGCCCTGGTGCTCGGGCCCCGTGGGGTCGGTAGCCGAGTCGCAGATGTCGTTGTTGGAGGAGTGGCACAACGTGATGTAGCGCACGCCCAAATCGTAGAACGACTTCAACGAGCCCAGGTCCTGCCCAATGGGATACCCGTTTTCCATCCCGATAAAAATGGCCCGTTTCCCGTTGCGCCGAATCTGGAGCGCCTGCTCTTCGGTCGTCGCCAGATCGAGCTGGCCAGAGTTGGCCTGGATGGCGGAGCGAATGGAGTTAAAAATGGTAAGCGCTTCCTGTTTAGCGGCCGCGTTGCCCTCCGGCGTGCGCGGCCCCTGGCCCATATACACGGCCCAAAAAGCCCCATCCAAACCACCACGCTGCATTTTGGGAATGTCAACCTGGGCGTCTTTCGTGTCGTGGTCCTTGCTCAGATCGAAGCCCGGCTTCATCAGGTTGATGGGCGTGTCCTCGTGCGAGTCAAGCACGAATGCTTGATTATGGATGGTATTCGCTTTGATGGTTAGCGCCTCTTCGGCTTTCTGGGCCCAGGCCGTAGCTGGACTCAGCAAAGCCAGCAAAACGGGCAGGACGCGTAAGGTAGAGTTTTGCATAAAATCTGGTCTTTGAATAAGGTCGCGGAGCAAAAATACTCAATCATCAGCAGGTTGTAGCGTAGTAGATTGTTTTTAAAACGACGTATTTTAATTCATATTGTTGATGGTAAGACATTTGTGTAAATAAAATAATTCTGCATGCCTACTACTTTTCTGCTGAGGAGTAATGGGGTGCCCTGCCAAGTAGTACCGTGGTTCGAATGGTTTATGACTATTTGAATGTTTTACTCCTAGCCGGCGACTCACTTCGCGCGTTTTGGCTGGTAGCTGTAGGTGTCTTCGTCGTCAGCTAAAGAAGCTGTTTAGAAAGTTAAAAGAACGTCATGCTGAGCGCAGTCGAAGCATCTCTACCGCTTCGTATGAAGCACTGGTAGCGATGCTTCGGCAAGCGGACGCCAGAGCAAGCAGGACGTGCTGATTGCGGTTGGCGACTCGCCAAACAGCTTAGAAAAGCACGAAGCCAGTGGGCTGCTCTGCGCGAGACACCCCACTGGCTTCGTGGTACAGGTTTAAGGAAAAGGGCCGCTTTATTCCGTCACGATGAGCTTCTGCTGGTAGGTGCCCTGGGCGGTCGGAATCTGGAGCAGGTAGAGGCCGGCGGCGAGGTTGCGCACGTCGAGCACGGCTTCGGGCTGGGCGGCGGGCACGGGCCAGCTCCGCACGGTTTGGCCCTGCAGGGTGAGCAGCGTAGCGCGCAGGGGTACTGTTGTAGCCGGTACGCGCACCGTCACTTGGCCCTGGGCCGGGTTGGGGTAGAGGGCCAGCGGCAGGCGGGCAGTGGCTTCGCGGGTGGCCGTCACGCCGGGGTTGATGAGGCGGGCCAGCCCCACGCGGCGCTGACCGGCGACTGAGCGGAAGCTGCCAAACACGATGATTTTGCCATCGGCAGGCTGTAGCACGGCTCCACTAATTTGATCATCTCCCACAAAAATGCCAGGCGGAATACTAATAGGCGCAAATGTGTTGTCGGGGCTGCCGGTGGCCGTCAGGCGCACGAGGGCCGTGTTGCCTCCAACGCCCGCCAGCGCCAGAATGCGGCCATCGGGCTGCACAGCCCGGAAGCTGTAGGCAGTGGTGCTGGGCAGGCCATTGAAGCTCGCGTCGAGTGCGCCATCAACGCCGAGGCGCACGGCCCCGGAAGGCGTGGCCTGGCCATTGAAGCTGGTGAAGTTGCCGCTGAGCAGCAGCCGGCCGTTGGCATCAGCCAGAATGGTGAAGAAGGAGTTGGCGCTGGCGCCCGTGCCGATGGAATAGGTGTTGTCGAGTGTGCCGTCCGCGTTCAGGCGAATGATCTGGGTGCCGGGCGTGGCACCGGTGCCGGTTTCCTGGTAGGAAAGCACGATTTTGCCGCTCGGCTGCACAAATACATTGTTCACCGTACGGGCAATGGTGCTGGTGGGTGGCGTGAAAGAGTTGTCGAGCGTGCCGTTGGCATTGAGGCGGGCAATGCTGTTGCGGGCAACGCCGCCAACCGTGACGAAGTTGCCGAACACAAGTACCCGCCCATCAGCCTGCCGGGCTACTCCAGCAAGCGGCGCCACGTTAGTGGCAGTACTCACGAATGAAGTAGCCGCAAAGGTATTGTCGACCGCGCCCGAGGGCAGCGCCCGCAGCACCTGTTGGGTCTGAGCCGCAATGCCGGTAAACGAGTAAAAGCTGCCATCGGGCTGCCCCGCAACAATCTGGGAGAGAGTAGACGTGTAGCTTGGGTCCAGGCTGCCGTCGGCATTCACGCGGCGCACGGTGAAGCTGCCGCCGGGGGCTACTACGTTATTAAAGTCTGTGAAATTTCCACTTACCAGTAGCTGCCCATTGGCGAGAGGCACCGCCCGACTGATACTGCCCCGAAACTGAAGCAGGGTAGAAAAAGCACCATCATTAGCACCCGTGGCTGTGAGCCGGACGGCGCCGGTTTTGGCAATGCCATCATACTGATTAAACTCGCCCACCACTATCGGTTGGTTGTTGGCGGTAAGGGCTATGGCATTGACCGTGCCAGCGGCGGCTGCGCCCGTGGCGAAGCCAGCATCGAGCACGCCGGTACTGGAAATCCGTGCCACGCGGTTGCGCGTTTGGCCATTATACTGCGTGAAGCTTCCGCCCGCCAGAATGTCGCCGTTAGCCTGTAGCAGCAGCGTAAACACCGTACCCTCATTGAAGGCAGTAGCAGCGGCAAAAGTGTTATCGAGAACACCAGTAGGCAGTAGGCGAGCTATGCGCAAGGCCGGCGCACCATTAACGGTAGTAAAGGTCCCGCCGATGACGAGCTTACCATCGGGTTGCTGCGCAATAGCACGCACGGCATTGTTGGGCCCTGCACCACTGGCAGTGGTGAAGCCAGCATCCAGCGTGCCGTTGGCGTTCAGGCGGGCCAGGTTGGTGACGGTCTGGCCATTGAAACCCGTGAAGGTGCCCCCGACCAGAATAGCGCCATCCGCCTGCACGAACACGGTCCGAATAACGGCTGCGGAGGTAACGGGGGTAGCGGTGAAACCAGTGCCGATGTTGAACGAAGCATCCAGCGAGCCATCGGAGTTGAGGCGGGTAATGCCGGTGTTTGTTTCTGCTGATAAAATAGAAATGCTGCCCACCAGAATCTTGCCATCGGGCTGAACCGCTACGCTGGTCACCTGCCGGCGCGTAGTGATACCCACGGGCGAGAATGTGGCGTCCAGCGTGCCGTTGGCGTTCAGGCGGGCCACGGTCAGCATGGGCGTGCCATTGTAAACCGTAAAGCCGCCGCCAATCACAATCTTACCATCGGCCTGCACGACCATGCTAGCTATGAAGCCGTTGGCTCCAATACCACCAGGGTTGAAGCCGGCATCGGTAGAGCCGTCGGCATTCAGGCGCTGAAGCTTGCCGGAGTAAGTGCCATTCACAAAGTCGAAAGACCCGGCTAGCAGAACTTTACCGTCGGGTAGTGTCACCACGGCCCGGGCGGAGTTTGTAAAATCAAGCGGAGTGCTAGTAGCTTTCAGCACGGTGGGCTGAAAGCTGGGGTCGAGGGTTTGGGCCTGCGTGGGCAGCAGGCTGCTCAGCCACAGCAGGCCGGCGAGCAGCAGAGAGGTTGTGGAGAATTTCCGCATAGGGTGTGAGGGTTAAGGAAATAGATAAGGAAAAGTACTACTTGTTAAGATCAATATACTAAAACAGCCCGGAAAAGTATTCGTCAGGATTTTGGTGCCCCGAGTGGGTGCTGATAGCGCGTGGTAGTACCAGCGCTGCACGCCCGGGCTCGGGGTGGCCTGCTACAGTGCCCACGGCAGCTTGGCGTATCTTTGGGCTCTGTGGCCCGGGTGTAGCGGAGCCGGGGCGTGCAGCGGCACCGCCTGGCTGCGCAACGCTGGCCGAGCTGCTGAGTATGCCTGGGTAGGCAACCGCAGAACAGCGGCCTCGGAGCTTACGCCACCCTGCGTTTTTTGCTGTGAAGCTGTTTAAGAAGTCGTCAAAAGCCAGCGGGACGTGATGCTTCGCCAAGCTCGGCATCACGTCCTTTGACTTCTTAAACTCGTTACGAAGTGGTGTGCGCGAACGACGGGCGGGGCTTGCCCCCGCCCGTCGTTCGCGCCGACGCAATGATTCCGTTCGACGGCGGGCGGGGGCAAGCCACGCACCCTACTTCGTGACGGATATAAATAGCTTCTGTAGCACACGGCTTTTCACGAATTTTCTACTTCTATGAGTTGGTTGCGCGTTGCGGGAATATCATTGCGGGAAAAGGAGGCGGAGGTTTTACAGGACATCAGCTTCACCCAGCCCCGCTTCCGGAAGCTGGCCCTGGCGGGCGAAAGCGGGGCCGGCAAAAGCACGCTGCTCCAGGTTATTGCCGGCCTGATTCAGCCCACGGCGGGGGCGGTGCACCTGGAGGAGCGCCGGGTGCTGGGGCCGGCCGAAACGCTGGTGCCGGGGCACGCGGGCATTGCTTATCTGTCGCAGCATTTCGAGCTGCCGCCTTCCTTGCGCGTCGAGCAGGTGCTGCGCTATGCCAACACGCTCGGCCCCGCAGCCGCCGACACGCTGTACGCCGTGTGCCGCATCAGTCACCTGGCTGCCCGGCGCACCGACCAGCTCTCCGGCGGCGAGCGGCAGCGCATTGCGCTGGCCCGGCTGTTGCTCACGCGGCCCCGGCTGCTGCTGCTCGACGAGCCGTTTTCGAACCTGGACCGCGGGCACCGCCAGCTGCTGAAGCAGGTGATAGACGACCTCGGCGAGCAGCTCGGCATCACCTGCCTGCTCATCTCCCACGACCCGGCCGATACGCTTTCCTGGGCCGAGGAAATCATGGTCCTCAAGCACGGGCGCATCGTGCAGCAGGGCCCGCCCGCCCAGCTCTACCAGCAGCCCGTAGATGCTTACACCGCCGGCCTGTTCGGCGACTACACCCTGCTCACGGGTAAGCTGGCCCAGGCGCTGGCCACCCTGGCCGGAAGCCGGCCGAAGCGCCGGCCGCTGTTGGTGCGGCCGGAGAGCTTCCGCCTGCATACGGCCGGTGGCTTGGCGGGCGTTGTGCGGGCCGTTCGGTTTTTTGGCAGCTACTGGGAGGTGGAGGTAATACTGCCGGGCGCGACCATTACCGCCAAAACCGCGTCGGCTGAGCTGAAGCCGGGCGATGCGGTCCAGGTTTCGCTCGTGGCCGACCACCTGTGGTATTTGTAAGAGCGGGTTTGGGAATCGTGCTGTTGAGTGGGAGTGGTACTAAAATCCTATCCCAATAGCACGTCATGCTGAGCGCAGCAAAGCGCAGCCGAAGCATCTCTACCGCTTCGTATGCGCCGTTCAACGAAGCGGTAGAGATGCTTCGACTGCGCTCAGCATGACCGCCTTGCGTGGCTTAGTAGGATACACTCTAAGCCCGGCGCAGCCCAGCCCAACCGGCTAAGTATAACAGTTTGGTAACCGGCCCGCCCGGAGGAATGGCGTTCTTTGCCGCTCACTTCGTCCCTTCGCCTTACCTACCACACTTTTCTATGAGCAAGCTTTTCCCGGCCGCAACCCTTCTGTTGGCCCTTGTCGCCTTTCCCGCCCTGACAGCCTGCGACGACGATGAGGACGCGAAAACCGATACCGCCAAGCCGCTTCAGGTGTCGTCCCTACGGTTTATCGGCGAGAAGCTGGTGCCGTTCAAGCAGGACTACAACGGCACCACGCTGGGCGGCTTCTCGGGCATCGATTACCGCCCCGACAACAACGCGTACTACATCATGTGCGATGATCCGTCCACGTTTCAGCCTGTGCGCTACTACACCGCCGCGCTGGCCTTCGACCAGACTACCTTTTCGGGCGTCACTTTCACGGGCGTCACCACCATTAAGCGTCCCGACGGCAGCCCGTTTCCCAACGCTGCTACCGACCGCTACAACGTAGCCGACCCCGAGGGCATCCGCTACGACGCGGCTACGGCCCACATTATCTGGTCGAGCGAAGGGGCGCGCAACGTGGGCGTAACGCCGGCCGTGCTCATCAACCCGTTTCTGCGCGAGGCTAACCTGGACGGCTCCAGCGTGGCCGAGTTTGCGCTGCCGCCCTTGCTGCGCATGCAGGCCACCGAGAACGGCACCCGCTCCAACGGCTCACTCGAAGGCTTATCGATTTCGCCCGACGGCCGGTTTCTGTTTACGGCCCAGGAAGAGCCGATTTACGAAGACGGCCCCCGCGCCAGTGCCAGCGTAACGGGTGCGGTTATCCGGGTTATAAAGTACGACAAGGCCACGCGCCAGCCCGTGGCACAATTTGCCTACAAGCTCGATGCCGTGCACAAGGCTCCCGTGCCCGCCGACCAGTTTCAGCTCAATGGCGTGGTAGAGGTGCTGGCTCTATCGGAAACCAAGCTGCTGGCCCTGGAGCGGTCCTTCGCCGTGGGTGCCACGCCCGATTACTCGGTCAAAATCTACGAAATCGACCTGGCCGCTGCTACCAATGTGGCTAGCCTGGGGGCGCTGCAAGGAGCCACCTACACGCCCGTGGCCAAGCGCCTGGTGCTCGATGTGGCCACGACGGGAATTAAGCGGGTCGATAACCTGGAGGGTATGACGTTGGGACCGAAGCTGGCGAACGGCAATTATTCGCTCATCCTCGTTTCGGACGACAACTTCGGCACCTCGCAGATTTCGCAGTTCCTCGCCTTCGAGGTGCTACCATAGCGCCCCTTACCAGGCTGGGTGGGCAGTGGCGCTTTGGGCGGTATTGTGCCTTGCTCTTTCTAGGCTGTGTGGACAGTAAAAGTAAAGAACGTCCTGTCGAGCAGCGCGAGACATCTCGCGTGCGGTCGGTAGATTACTACTCATACGGCAGCACGCGAGATGTCTCGTGTTGCTCGACATAACGTTCTTTTTACTTGTGCACACAGCTTAGGCGGTGCGTACGAGCAAGAGCCTATCCGAATAGGCAAAAAAAGCCCGGTCATACTTCGACGGGCGGACGCCAGAGCAAGCAGGACGTTCTAAAAAGGCAACACGGGCTTAACAAATGCTGCTGTCCACGCGCCTTAGGCCAACGCCAGCGCTTCGGCCACGGTGTAGCTGTTTTGGCCAGGGCCGGCCTGCGACTGATAGCCGCTGAACTTGTCGCAGACGCCGCAGGGGTGGGCCCCGCCCGAGCTGCGGCACGACGCATTCAGGGCCTGGGGCACCGTGGCCAGGGCTGCCTCGTACTGGGCAACAATATCGGCCGCCGATGAGTCGAACGTGCCCACGATGGGGCTCTGCGGCATGCAGCAGGTGTGCACCGTGCGCTGCGGGCCATTCACGAGCATGCCCGTCACTTTGGCGAAGCAGTTGCGGCCGGGCCAGCCAACGGGCATGTAGCGCTGAAAGAAATCCTGCTTGTAGCCGGGCTCGTGCTCGGCCCCGCGCCCGGTCGTGATGGTGAGGGGCAGCAGGTTGAGCCGGGCCACCCCTTTCAGCTCCTGTAGCGCCGCCAGTACCCGCTCGTTCACTGTGTCGGGGTTAACCAGAATTTCGAGCCGCTTGGAACCTAGTATTTCCAGCACCTGGCGCGGCGACTTCGAGCGCAGGGTGGTGTAGAGCACCAGCTTGCTCACGTAGGGCGAGTCGCGCACGCGGCGGGCAATATGCTCGACGTAGCCGGCCCGCAGCATGGGCTCGCCGCCGTAGAAATGCAGCTGCATGCGCCGCCCGTAGCGCCGGCTCATGGTTTCGAGTAGCTCAAAGAGCAGGTCTTCGCCCGAGTCGGGCCAGCCGGCAGGCTTGCCGGGCAGCGAGTCGACGCAGCAGAACTCGCACTGGTACGGGCAGTCCCAGAAGGGAACAAAGAACACCCGGTCGAGTACCGGGCGGTTGAGGTAGCTGTAAAGCGTGACTTTGGGTTCAACCATGAATAGGTGCGGCGGCACATGGGCCGGCAAGGAGGGAAGGGCGAAGCAAAGCTATATGCTAAGCACTTCCCAACCTCAAGCGGCCGCCGCTTGTTCGACGGAGCCAGCGGGCAGCTACTGGCGCATGCCGTAACCGTAGCGCGGCAACGGCCGGCGCACGGTTCCCGCAGCGCCCTCAAGTGCCGGGCCGCAGCAACCCCAGCGTAGCAGGTAGAACGCTCGACCGGACGTCCAAAGAAAGCAACATGCCCCAAAGCGCTACGGTCCACGCAGCCTGGTTGGGGTCGGAGGTGAACCAGTTCGGGTCGGACCCCAACCAGTTCTCCTCCTACCCCAACTGGTTCGGTTTCGACCCCAACCAGTTCGGCTTCGACCCCAACCAGTTCACCTTCGACCTAAACCAGTTCGGGTCGGACCCAAACTAGTTCGCCTCGAACCCGAACTGGTTTAGGTCCGACCCGAACTGGTTGGGGTCGAAACCGAACCAGTTCGCCAACGAGGCTAACCAGTTGCCCGCGGACCCGAACCAGTTCGGGGCGGCCCCCAACCCGGCCCCAAACAAAACGAACCAGCCCGGACGTCTGCCGGACTGGTTCGTGCTAGGAACGGGCTGGTTCGGCTAGTTCACCGAGGGCTTCACGGGGGCCTGTTTCTGCTTGCCCTGGCCGGCAAAGCGCTGCTTCAGATCTTCGAAGGCGGCCTGGGCCCCGGCCTGCTTGTTCTGGGCCATAAACTTGATGTTGTTGTAAATGGTCAGCGAGTTAGCGTAGGCTTCGGAGCCGGCTACCATCATGGTGCTGTCCATATCCAGGGCCAGCTGCTCTAGCTGCTGATGCAGCGGCACCAGGGCCGTGAGGGCAGCCACGTCGGCTTTCAGCTCACTTAGCTCCACGAAGGGCGGCACCAGGGCGGGCGTGTTAGTAGCGTAGTCGGTGGTTTTCTGCACGAAGGCCACGGTTTTGTCGGCCATGCGCAGCATGGATTTGCGCTCCTCCGGGGTCAGCGAAATCAGGTAGGGCGCCAGCGCGGTCTTAATGGCGTTGAGCGAGTCCTGCACCTGCGCCAGCACGGGCGCCGGAATAGCAGCTTGGAATTCGTTGGGCATGAATAAGGGGATAAGAAGTGGGAAAAGAATGGGACACGTTGCAATAGGTAACTAGCAGATAGAGTGGAGCGGGAAGGTGGGGAAATGAGGTGGGGTTAGCAAGGGGTGGAAGGAGAAAATTTATCAGGGTATTCCTGGCGCGAGCTTGTAGCTCGGGCCTTGCTTAGCGTGAGGCTGAGCCTCACCTGCTAGAACAACTGGCGTGGGGCCGGTTTGCCGCTGGGCGGCAGATGAGGTGCAACCTCATCGTCATGGTGGGCACGAGCTACAAGCTCGCGCCAGATGGGAATTGGTCCATTCTCTAATTGAATGTAATCATAGCATAATATATATTTAATCTATATGTCACCTGCCTCTTGGAGTTTAAACATTGCTTGGATAGTGTCTATTGTTGCCATAATCATACTGATAATGCAGGCGTATATTAGAAAATCGCATAATATATATTTGCTTAGATAAGTGTAATTGCTTCTTATCGGCCATTCTACGTACGGGATGTCCATGTTCTTAAAAATTAGAAATATCAACCCAATACAGTACGTGAAAATTGTGAACAAAGTATTGTCTTTTACTTCTCTAACAAGATTTTTGACAACATTGATAGCTGATTGTTGCTGTGAATCACCTATAATACCTTCCTTAAATTGGGTTTTAATTCCGCTGTATATAGAAGTTATTGAGGTGGTGAATATTCCGACTGCGCCCAATATCAATCCGGCTACAATTGACACGAAGCTATAGTACAAGTCTTTGATAAAATTTACATCAGCACAGAATTTCATTGATACACTGAGTGTCAAGCTGAGAACAAGTATTGTGAATATTTTTTGAATCACTTTTTGGCTGATTTATTTATTTTGCCTAGTAATATAGCATCAATCCTACTAATTGCGTCATGAAGTTTGCTTCTTATTCCTACAAGTGATTCTATATCCTTTATATTGTCTGTACTTATTGTTTTTGCCTTGTCGTAGCTTTTAATCACAATCTTTGCTCGCCTAATTAGTGCAGTAATTTGCCAACTGCCACCTCCACTTTCAGCTTGGTCTCTACATGTTTCGATAAATTTATTTTCTGGGACTTTGAGAGCTGCATTCTCGTTCTCTAACGAAAAAGAAAACTTTTCTTGATTGTATATCGGCTTAAGAGCTTGAAGTAGTTGATTTGCGCTTTTAGTAGCTCCAAAAAGGTTTGGGCCAACTAATTCAAATTTCAATCCGTAAATACCGTCTGAATTTTTTATAGCTGGCCAAAAATTTCCAGGTTCAATAATAGGTTCTACTATTGTATTATAATAATTGATTTTTTGTTCGTCTATTTTCAAGCTGCTAAGTAACTCGCAAAGTATGGTTATTGGTATTATCTTTTTCTTTTCCTGTATAAAAATAATTTGTGTTTTATAATAAATATAAAATGGCATTTGTTGCCAATTGTCCATCTGCTCTACAACTGGACCTTTATTGTCGTATGTCCTGCCAACATTTGCCTTTTGTTTTTTCATTAAGGTGCCAAAGCATCCTAAGTCATCTTCTATGTAAAAGAGAAATTTATATTCACTATAGTATAGTGTAAAACTGCTATTCTCTTTTATTGATTTTATCAAAGTGTTTTCACGAGATAAGTCAGCAACTGCCACGCTTGAATCAGAAAACAGGGTAGAAGCTTTTACGTTTTGATATCTCAGTACTAATATCTTGTCCATTTTTTGAAGTGGTAATACATTAAAAAAGTAATGCTATATAACTCATTTATTTCATTCAATATCGAATCCTCACGCCTCCACCTTCTCCTCACTCCCCAACTCGGCCAATATCCGTTTGGCAGCCTGCACGCTTTTCACCTCGTCGATGCTGATGATGAGCTGTTCCTTGCGCTCCTTCATGCTGGCGGTGCGGCTGTGGGTCTGGATGTAGTGGAGGATGTTGCCGAAGGTGTCGCCCTGGAGGCGGGGCTATTTTTCCAGCTCGGCCCAGAAGTCTTCCTTGCCCAAGCCCAGGATGCGCAGGCCGTTTTTGAGGATGAACTCCGGCACCGGGTCGATGTGCGTCTGGAAGGTAACCGGGCGGTTCAGGTCTTTGCGGGTCCAGTGCTCGTGGCCGCCTTTGGTGCGGGTACACTGGCAGCCGACGCGCTCCAGGAACGTCCGGTAATCCCGGATGGTCACGTTGCGGAGCGTTTTGATGGTCATCCGGCCAGCACGGGTAGCTCCACTTTCCGGTCATACTTCCGGAAATCCTTATGGTTTACGATGTCCTGCAGCTGGTCGTTTTGCCGGAGCAGGCGGCTGAACTCCGGGGCCTTGTAGGTGCGGCTGGTGGCCCGGCCGGCCATTTTCCAACCCAGGCGCAGCAGCTCGTCCTGCAAAGAACCCTTGTTACGGGTATAGCGCAGAAACTCCTGCAGCGTTTCGTCAAAGGAGGCGCGGGCTTCCTTGTCCGAGTGGCCATAGCCGAACATGTCCAGAGCGGGGGAGAAAATGACGTGCAGCTCCTCCTCACGGTACGAAAGCAGGGACAAGCCTACTTCCATCACTTTGCCGTCGGGGCTTTTCACGGTTCCCCGGTATTTAAGTTTTGCCACGGTGCAGTGAAAGGTTACAGGGCAAGTTAGTACTTGCCGCCGCGTGGAACAACAGGGTTAGAGTAGGGTTTCATTCCCCGGCGTTTGGAGCTGGTGGTAAAAAACGTGTCACGCTGAGCGCAGCGGAGTCGAGGCATCTCTCTCCCGCTTCGTCCGGCTCCCCTCTCTTTTGGCTTCGCGCCTCAGGCGAACCGGGGCTGGGGGTGAGGTTCGACAAAGCGGGAGAGATGCTTCGGCTTCGCGGACGCAAGATGAAGCATGACGTTCTGCATTGCGCATACTCTACGCCTCCACCTTCTCCTCACTCCCCAACTCGGCCAATATCCGTTTGGCCGCCTGCACACTCTTCACCTCGTCGATGCTGATGATGAGCTGTTCCTTGCGCTCCTTCATGCTCGCGGTGCGGCTGTGGGTCTGGATGTAGTTGAGGATGTTGCCGAACTGCTCGCCCTGGAAGTAGGCGGCGTTGTCGGTGGCGGGGATGTAGCCTTTGAGCAGGTTCTTCTTGAGCGTGAGCTTCTCGAAACCGGCCTGGCAGGCCTGCCAGCGCAGCTTCACGATGTCGGCGAGCTGCTCCACCTCGGCGGGCAGCGGGCCGAAGCGGTCCACCATGCCGGCAATGAGCTTGCGCAATTCCTCGGGGCCTTTGGCCCGGTCCAGCTTGCTGTAGAGCTGCAGGCGCTCCGACACGCTGCTCACGTAGGAGTCGGGAATCAGGATCTGCAGGTCGGTTTCGATGTTGCACTCCTTGGGGCCCTTGTTGCCCACGGCATCCTGGAGTCGTCCTGTCGTGTCGCCCAGGAACAGGTCGCGGAACTCGGTTTCCTTGAGCTCGGTCACGGCCTCGTCCAGAATCTGGTGGTAGGTTTCGTAGCCCAGGTCGTTGATGAAGCCCGACTGCTCGCCGCCGAGCAGGTTGCCGGCCCCGCGGATGTCGAGGTCGCGCATGGCCACGTTGAAGCCCGCGCCCAGGTCCGAGAATTCTTCGAGGGTGCTCAGGCGCTTGCGGGCGTCGGAGGGCAGGCCGGCTACGGGCGGGGTGAGCAGGTAGCAGTACGCCTTCTTGTTGGAGCGGCCCACGCGGCCCCGCATCTGGTGCAAATCACTTAGCCCGTGCAGGTGGGCGCGGTTGATGATGATGGTGTTGGCGTTCGGAATGTCGAGGCCCGACTCAATCAGGTTGGTGCTCACCAGCACGTCGTACTCGCCGTCGATGAACTTCATCATGCGCTTTTCGAGCTGGTCGCCCTCCATCTGCCCGTGAATGGTGGTGATGCGCGCGTCGGGCACCATGCGCAGGATCATCGCGCCCATCTCGTCGAGGTCCTTCACCCGGTTGTGCACGAAGAACACCTGCCCGCCGCGCTTCAGCTCCCGGGCCACGGCGTCGCGGATCAGGATTTCGTCGAATACGTGCAGCTCGGTCTGCACCGGCTGGCGGTTGGGCGGGGGCGTGGCAATGACGGATAGGTCGCGGGCGCCCATGAGCGAGAAGTGCAGGGTGCGCGGAATCGGCGTGGCCGACAGCGTCAGCGTGTCCACGTTCACCTTCAGCTCCTTGAGCTTGTCCTTGGTCTTGACCCCGAACTTCTGCTCCTCATCAATGATGAGCAAACCCAGGTCCTTGAACTTGATGTCCTTGTTGGTGAGGCGGTGGGTGCCGATGAGGATGTCGGTTTTGCCGTCGGCCACCCGGGCCAGGGTTTCCTTGATCTGCTTGGTGGTCTTGAAGCGGTTCACGTACTCCACCGTCACGGGCAGGTTGGCGAGCCGCTCGCGGAAGGTTTTGTAGTGCTGCATGGCCAGAATGGTGGTGGGCACCAGAATGGCGGCCTGCTTGCCGTCGGCCACGGCCTTGAAGGCGGCCCGGATGGCAATTTCGGTTTTGCCGAAGCCCACGTCCCCGCAGATCAGGCGGTCCATGGGGTGGGGCACTTCCATGTCGCGCTTCACGTCCTCGGTAGCCTTGGCCTGGTCGGGGGTGTCCTCGTAGATGAACGAGGATTCCAGCTCGGCCTGCATGAAGGAGTCGGGGGCGAAGGCGTGGCCGGGCGCGGTTTTGCGCTTGGCGTAGAGCCGGATCAGCTCGGCGGCAATGTCCTTGACCTTTTTCTTAACCGACTTCTTCTTGTTTTCCCACTCCGGCGAGCCCAGCTTGCTCATGGTCGGCGGCGTGCCCTCGGCCCCCGAGTACTTGGCAATCTTGTGCAGGGCGTGGATGCTGACGGTCAGCAAATCGTCGTCGCGGTACACCAGCCGGATGGCCTCCTGCAGGTGCCCGTTGATTTCGACCTGCGTCAGGCCGGCGAAGCGGGCAATGCCGTAGTCCTGGTGGGTCACGTAGTCGCCGGGGCTGAGCGTGCGCAGCTCCTTGAGCGTAAGCGCCTTTTTCTTGGAGAACTTCTTCGCTTCCTGGGCCCGGTAGAACCGCTCGAACAGCTGGTGGTCAGTGTACACCACGAGCTTCATCAAATCGTCCACGTAGCCTTCGCGCAACGCCACCAGCATGTGCTGGAAGGATACGTTGTTGTCCAGCTCGTCGAAGATAGTGCGCAGCCGGTCGGCCTGGCGCACCGAGTCGGCCCCGATAATGGTGACGTAGTTTTTGGTGGCGTTGTCGTGCAGGTTCTTCACCATGCGGTTGAAGTCCTTGTTGAACGAAGGCTGGGGTTTAGCCCCGAAGCTGAACTCCTCGGCCCCGGTCTTGAAGTGAAACCGCTTGCCGAACTCCACCACTGGGAAGTTCTCCAGCAGCTTGCGAAACGACTTGCCCGTCTCGAACAGCTGCTCGGGCTTGCTCACAATCTGCATCCCCGCCGCCCCCGCCAGCAGCTCCTGAAAGCCCGCGTCGGCCTTCTCGAACGACTCCGTCACGATGTCGATGGTCTGGCGCACGTCCTTGATCCACACGGCCGTGTGCCGGGGCATGAAGTCCAGAAAGGCCTCCCGGGTTTCCTGGAGCAGCTTGGTCTGCACGTTGGGAATGATGCTGATCTGCTGCTTCTGCTCCACCGAAAGCTGGGTTTCGGGATTAAACGTGCGGATAGTCTCCACCTCGTCGCCGAACAGCTCGATGCGGTAGGGCAGCTCATTAGCGTAGGAAAAGATGTCGACGATGCCGCCGCGCACGGCAAACTGCCCGGCCTCGTACACGAAGTCGGTCCGCTCGAAGTCGTACTCGGCCAGCATGTCGCTGATGAAGTTCACGTCGAGCTTCTCGCCCACCTTCACCAGAAAGGTGTTTGCCACCAGGCTCTTGCGGTTGATAACCTTCTCGAACAGCGCCTCAGGATAGGTAATGATCAGCTCCCCGGTCTTGGGCTTGGAGTTCAGGCGGTTGAGCACCTCGGCGCGCATGAGCACGTTGGCGTTTTCCGTCTCGTCGAAGTGGTAGGGGCGCTTGTAGGAGCTCGGGAACAGCAACGGGTCCTGCTCGGGCAGCAGGTGCTGGAGGTCGGCCAGGAAGTAGCCGGCCTCGTCCTTGTCGTGGAGCACGAACAAATGGTGCTGGTCCGGAAACAAGCCGTGCATAGCGGCCGCCACCACCGCGTCCTGGCTGCCGACGAGGCCGCGCAGGTGCAGGCGGGGCAGGGGCCCGGCGGGCGCGGCTTCGGCGGCGGGGCGCAGGGAGTGGCGCGTGGCCGGGTTCAGGCGGCCCGCTACGGTGAGTACGGTCGGGTCGAGGCGGTAGAGCTGGAGGAAATCGGTGACCTTCAAAACGCGGAAAGGCTAGGAGGGAGGCAAAAGGGAGAAGCCCGGCCGGCAGTATTTCCGGTCGGGCATAACGAATAAGGAGTGGGTAAGCAATACCGCCCGCAAGGTCCGAAAGTTTCCCCGGCCCGCCGAATGCTTGTGTTACGCTTGTGTTTCCTGTACATTAGTCGTCATTCTGCGGTATATCCCGCAGTTTGCCCTACTCTTCTCCTGTTGCGATGGACCCCACCCGTAACCCCGCCGCGGATACCGATTTTGATTTTGACGCCTGGGTGCGTTGGCAGCACCTCACCCACGCCTGGCACAGTGTAAGTGCGGCCCGGCGCAAAGCGACCCGCCACATTGCTCCGGTCTCCGCTGCTGTCCCGCCTGCCCCCGAAGAGGCTGCCCTGCTGCCAGTGCCTAACTAGCGGCGCGCCGCGTACCTTCGCCCTTTGGTGTATCTGCAGTAAAGACTATTCGTGCGCGGTTCTTCTCACCTGGCCATCGGCCTTATTACCGGCGTGGCCGTGGGCGGCCTCATAGCCGGGGTGCCTTTTTCTCCCGCCGGCATTGCCCTGGCGGGCTTCTCGGCCCTGGCCCCCGACCTCGACCATCCCAGCTCCCGCCTGAGCAAGCGCTTGAGCTTCTCCCAGAATTACGTGCGGTGGGCTTTTGCTATCGTAGCGCTGGGGCTGGCTGGCTACACGCACTACATGCTCCCACTGGGGCCCGAGCGGCGCATGGGCTTCACGGCGGCGCTGGCCTTCGGCTTGATCGGAGTGTCGTTGCAAGGCGGCTCGGCCCGTAAGCTGGCCCTGATGTTTACCGGCATCTGCACGGTGCTGGCCGGGCTCTACTTCGGGTATCTGTGGCTGAGTCTGTTGGGTACTTTTGTGGCCCTGGCACCCTACACCTCCCACCGCACCTGGACGCACACTATCTGGGCCGCCGCCCTCTGGACCTACATCGGCTACCTGGCCAATAACACGCTTGGCTGGCACGGCGTGGCCCACTTTGCCGGTGCGGGCTACGTTTCCCACCTCCTCGCCGATTCGCTGACCAAGGCCGGCGTCAAGTGGTTTATGCCCTTGTCGGACTACGCTTTCAAGCTACCCTTGATCCGGACGGGCTCTGCTGCCGGCAACATGCTGGAGGTCGGTATATGCCTGGGCTACGCGGCCCTGGTGCTCGTGCTCATCGTGAGCCGGATGAACTTCTGAGGCCTGCACACTACAAGCCCACCAGTTAGTTCTACCATGCCCCGACTGCGGTTGAGTGCGCCGGAAAAGTGTGTCGCCCATGAGAAGCTTACAAAAAAAATTGTGTTATTTAGAAGAAATGGGTGGGTAGAAAATTTTATTTCAAACAAGCCCGAGCACAGTTATTTGTTTGCTGAAATTGAACTATAACGATAAGGTAATAGATAAATAGGGATAAATGACAGAATTTAGAACAAGTGGACGAGAGTACAATTCCACTACAATCGGTGATGGCTGCAAGGGCGTGCAGCGCTAGCGCCAATAGAAAAGTTGCACTACTGTCATTAAGCTAGTAGCTTCGTCGTCACTCGACTAATGTCGATGAAATTGCACTGTGTAAACAGTACTGTAAAATATATTTTCACTAATATTGTTGTTAAATATTCGTAGCTTCATGGAGGGGAGACAGAATTGGATATAGGATTTTATATGTGTTGAAAACTGCCACTCACCATCGGGGCTCCTACATTGGAGGTTTTTAAACAAACTGGACTTTGCCGTCTTTGCTATCACATAATCATGTAGCAGCTGCTAAGTACTGGTCGTGCGAAGGCTAACCGACGAAATCAGGTCCGTATATTGGATCATAGTTACCTTAGCACCCACAAATGCCACTCTCTCTCTTACCTACCCTGATTGCACACCCCTCGCATTAAAGCTTTTTTGTATGAACCAGATGAATAGCCCACTGATAAGGATAGGCGTCTTCTACGACGGTAATTATTTCCTTAAGATCAGTGATTACTACTACTTTCAGCACGAGCGCAAGGCCCGTATCAGCCTAGAAGGCCTGCACGAGTATATCCGGCACCAGGTCGCTGAAGAAGAAGATGTAGACGTCCGCCTGAGTCAGATTACGGATTCGCACTTCTTCCGGGGCCGCCTCTCGGCTACCGAAGCCCGCGACAAAGACCGGCTTTTTCATGACCGCCTCCTCGATGACATTCTGATGAACCTGGGCGTTGCCACGCACTACATGCCGCTCAAAACGCGGGATGGACGGCTGCAGGAAAAAGGCATCGATGTCTGGTTGGCACTCGAAGCCCTGGAGCTGGCCCTGCACAAGAGCTTCGACGTTATCGTGCTCATCGCCGGCGACTCTGACTATGTACCCCTCATCAAGAAGCTCAACACCATCGGTACCCGTGTGATGCTGCTGAACTGGGACTTCAAGTATGTTGACTTCAAAGGCGAAAACCGCGTAACCCGCGCTTCGCAGCTATTGTTGGAGCACGTCACTTACCCGGTGGCCATGCACGAGGTTATCGATAATGGCCTTTCCAGCAGCGACGAGCTGATCGAGAGTCTGTTCGTGAGCCAGCCCGAGCCCGTAGCCTTTCCTTCCGTGAAGCCGATTCGCCCTTCGGGCCCGACGGCGGCTGGGCCGGTTGGTACGGTGGGCATTAGCACCATCAAAAACCTCAAGAACGGCTTTGGCTTCGTCGTGATGCCGCCAAACAACCTGTTTTTCAGCTACGCTGATATGGCCGAAGGCGACTTCAACGACCTGGCCGAGGGCGACTGGGTTGAGTTCACGGTGGGCCGCAACCACCGCGACGAAGACTGTGCCCGCAACGTGCGCAAAGTGCAGCCGCCCCAGGAAGGCGACGAGTACGAAGAGCACGAGCAGCACGAATCAGCTTCCTCTGACCTGGTGTAGGCCTCCCGCCTGACGACAGGTTACCTGAAAAAGCCGGATGCCCCACTGTTGGGAGCATCCGGCTTTCGTGTTTTGTAGTGCGGGTCGCTGCTGCTCTGGCGCACGGGGCTAGATATCGGCCGGAGCATCATCGGCATCGGGAAACAGCAGGCGGTGAAAGTCGCGCTTATCGGCCGGGTAGCGGTTGAAGGTGCCCATGCCCCGGGCTACCACCAGCTCGCGGGTGAGGCAGCTGATTTCGGCGCTGCTGACTATCAATGTCTTGCCCGAGTGGTCGACGCGGGCCCGCGCCACCAGGTAGTCGTTGAGCCGGACGGGGTGCAGGTAGTTGATCTTAAACTCGACCGTCGATACCAGCTCTCCGCTTTGGAAGGAAAGCGTGAGGGCCGCCGCGCCCAGCGCTGAATCCATGAGTCCGGCAATGACGCCGCCGTGGCAGGTGCCGGGCGAGGAGAGGTGCTCGGGCCGAACGGTCATGCTGTACTCGACCTGGCCGGGCGTGGCCACCGTGAGCTGCATGCCATTGGTGCGGCCGTAGTGGTTTATTTGGTTGTAGATGCCTACTAGCGTGGCAACGTCAAAGGATTGCTCCATAGAAAAAAGAGGCTGGACTGAGAAGCACTGGATATTGGCTGAAAAGTTAGGTTTCTTTACCCAATAACCCCACCGCCATGTCTGCCGCGCCTCTTTCCTTCGCCGATTTTTACCCGCGCTACCTGCGTGAGCACAGGAAGCGGGGTACGCGGGTGCTGCATTTTATCGGCACCACGCTATTCCTGGCAGCGGCCATACTCGCCCTTCTCTGGCAGCGGCCGGGCTTGCTGGCCGTGGGCATCGTGGCCGCCTACGGCTGTGCCTGGATTGGCCACTTCTTTGTGGAGCACAACCGGCCTGCCACGTTTCAGCATCCCTGGTTTTCGCTGCTCGGCGACTTCCGCCTGTATTTCGACCTGCTGCGCGGCCGGGAGCGTTTCTGACGTGCTGCCGCTGCGCCTGGTTTTTTACGCCTATCACCTGCAGCCACCAGCTGGTGCGGAAGTGGGCGGTGCTACAACTCTTTGCGCATGAGGAAGTGCGGAATACTGCCGAACAGCGTGTGCGACGAAGCCACAAGGTGGTAGCCCTGGCGCTGATAGAAGGCCACCGCCGACTCGCGGGCGTGCAGCACACACTCGGTGAGGCCCAACTGGCGGGCTGCCTGCTCCAGATAGTCCAGCAGCTGCCGCCCCACGCCCTGGCCCTGATACGTCGGATCGACGGCCATGTAGCGCACCTGGGCCTGGCCGGGAGCTGCCGGATGCAGGCGGGCCACCCCGGCTACCTGGCCATCGGGCGCGGTGAACAGGGCGTGAATGGTGGCCGGATGGTCGTCGTCGTCGGCACGCTCGGAGCCGGGCGGCTGCTGCCAGGGCTGGCGCAATACTTGGTAGCGCAGCTGGTAGTAGGCCGCAAAGTCGGTGGGGGAGTGGGGCGGGCGAACGGGCATAGCGCAAGGTACGCAACGAATAGCGCCGGGGAAGGCTGAAAATCTGCGCGGGTTGCGCCCGGCATTTGGTACTTTTGCCCTTCGCTCCCGTACGCATACGTCTACTCGTAGCCGTCGGCTCATCTGTGAGGCCAGTACCCCGCATGCGGCGCACACCATCTACCCCAACCCAACGCATATGCCTTCTTTCGACATCGTCAGCAAAGTAGACCCCCAAACTCTGGAAAACGCGGTGAATACCGCCATTAAGGAACTGCAGACGCGCTACGACCTGCGCGATACCAAGGGTGGTATCGAACTGGACAAGAAAGCCAATACCATCCAGCTCAGCTCCGAGAACTCTATGCGGGTGAAGGCGCTGGAGGATATTCTGCTGGGCCGGGTAGTGAAGCAGGGACTCGACGGAACCTGCCTCGACTTTTCGGCCGATGAGCAGGCGTCCGGGTCCTTGGTCAAAAAAACGGTGAAGGTGCGCGCCGGCATCGATAAGGATACGAGCCGCAAGATCATGAAGCTCATCAAGGACAGCAAAATCAAAGTTGATGCCCAGGGTCAGGATGAGCAGGTGCGGGTATCGGCCAAGAAAATCGATGACCTCCAGCAGATCATTGCCTTATTGCGGCAGAACGCCACCGACATTGGGCAGCCCCTGCAGTTCGTAAACATGAAATAAGCCGGCCCCGACAAGCTGGTTTTACTCAGCTTTGCTGGCCGCTCGCTCATTCCCGATTTCTCATCTTTACCCCCAGCTCTGTGTTCGATATTTCTGCCTTTTCCAGTCCGCAAACATGGATCAGTTTGCTCACGCTGACGTTCATGGAAATCGTGCTGGGCATTGACAACATCATCTTCATTTCCATCGTCGTCAACCGGCTGCCGCGCGAACAGCACAAGCGAGGCCGCACCATTGGCCTGATGCTGGCCTTGCTGTTCCGCATCGGGCTGTTGCTCAGTATTTCCTGGATTGTGAGCCTGAAAGAGCCGCTATTCACGCTGAATTTGCCCTTCCTGGAGCCCAATTTCGGTATATCGGGCCGGGACATTATTCTGCTGCTGGGGGGCTTGTTTCTGCTGGGCAAGAGCACCACTGAAATTCATACCAAGCTGCAAGGCGAAGAAGATGGCGGCGGCACCGGCAAGTACGACAGTCTGCTGCGCGTCATCGTGCAGATCATCATCATCGATATCGTCTTCTCCTTCGATTCCATTCTGACCGCCGTGGGCCTGGTCGATAACGTCCTGGTGATGATTCTGGCCGTTATTCTGGCTATGGGCGTCATGCTGGCTTTCTCGGGCTACATTGCCGACTTCGTCAACAAAAACCCGACAATCAAAATGCTGGCGCTGTCGTTCCTGATTATGATCGGTATTATGCTGGTAATGGAGGCTTTCCACAAGGAGATTCCGAAGGGCTACGTTTACTTCGCCATGTTCTTCTCCCTGCTCGTGGAAACCCTCAATATGCGCCTGCGCAAGAAGACGACCCCCGTACATCTGCGCGACTCTCAGTTCGACTAAACAAGTCCGATGGCTGGCCGCCAAAACGGCCAATGCTAGTAAAAAAAGCCTGCTTCCACTATCGGAAGCAGGCTTTTTTGTGGGTTCTTCGGGCCGCCCAGTTACTTTCAAAGCACAATGATGGCTACCAGCGCTCCGACCACCGTGGCTATGAGGGCGACATTGACGCGGGCGGCGTCGCTGAGCAATTGCCCCTGGGTGAGCCCGGCTAGCAGGAGCAGCAGGCCGGTAAGGACGAATAAGGTATGGTACCTGAACAGCACCGCTACCTCGGTGCCATCGGGTAGGCGCGCACTCCGGATAAAGCCAAAAAGCCGGGATACGTGCACGTATAGGGGCGAGGTAGTTAGCTCCTGCGGCGTCCGGAAGCGGCCCTCGCTAGTCACGATGGTATAGATGTCGTCGCGGGCATCATAGACGACTGCTCCACTGGTGAAAGTGGCTGTCGCTTCATGTTGAAATCCGTAGTAATCGAGCACTACCAGCACTGCCAGCAGCAGCAGCACCTTGCCCCAAAGTCTGATCGGAGCCTGATAGGGCCGAAAGTCGATGGCCGTAGCGCGCTGCCGCTGAAACGGGGCCCGCGCCTGGGGCCGCGGCGACACGGGCGGTAGTGGACTAGCTAGTACCGCCCGGCGCGGCGGGTTTCGAGTAGCCCAGAGCAGCGCATCGTAGCCCTGTCGCCGGGTGGGGTTGCTCAATACATCGTAGGCCTCGTTCACGACCAGAAACTGCTGGTGAGCCTGTGGGTCGGTGGTGCGGTCGGGGTGGGTGCGCAACACCAGCCGGCGGTAGGCTCGTCGAATCTCGTCGGCAGTAGCCTGCTCCCCTACGCCCAGCGCCTGGTAATGAGTGCGCATCATCAGGCGGGGCCGCCCGCCGTGGTCAGGATTTCAGCCAGCGCGGCCAGCTGGCTCTGTACGCGTTGGGTGGCCAGCTCCAGAATGCGGCGGTTCAACTCGGAGCGATGCTGCCGGTAAAAATCCTGCTCTGCCCGTGTGAACAGCCCCATGATGCTGCCTATAATGGTGTAGCGGAGCTTCACGTTGCGGCCCAGCAGTTCGGCCACCGTGCGGTGCTGCTCGGTCGCGTCGCGGGCAATGAAAGCCATGTGGTGTTCCTGTATAAAATCAGCCACTATGGTCAGCAGCAGCTCATTTTGCAGCTTAAGCACGGGCCGTAGCGTACGGTGCTGAAAGTCACCGGTGGTTGAGTCCGGCTCAGTCGGTAGCGGGGTTGTCAGGTGCGGGCGCAGGGCCAGTAGGGCTTCGTCGGGAGATGCGGACGTCATCATAGAAGGACAGGAGATAGTAAAGAACCGAAAAACCCGCCCGGCGCGGGGCCAGACGGGTTTTGTATACGCACGTAGCAAGAAGCAGGACTTAGTGCTGCACCATTACCTTTTTGGTAATTGTGCCTTCTGAGGTAGTCAGGCGCACCACGTAGATGCCGTTGGCCAGCTCGGTGGTGCTCAGGCGAATTCCTTCGGCCTGAATACGCGCCGCCGAAGCCGAGGCCGTCAGAACGGTGCGGCCGAGCAGCGTCAGCAGCTCCACCTTCACTGGCACAGAGCTGCTTACCTGCGTGCGCACGGTCAGCTGATTCTGAGCCGGGTTAGGATACACCTCTACCAGCTTTTCGTTCAGGGCTTTCTGCGTGCTTAGCACAGTTGGCAGCTGGAAGCCGGCGGCGTTGTCGGTGAGCGAGCTGCTGCTGCCCTGCACAGCGTTTGCGCCCATGCCCCGACGGGCAAATACCTGCCAGATCAGAGCGGAGTTAGCGGCCCCGTTGTTAATGGTATCGGCCTTTAGGATGGCGTTGCGGCCGTCCAGGAAGCCGGGACTGCACTTCTGCAGCTTGCAGCCGTCGAGCACCAGTTGCAGCGCAATGTTGTTGCCGCCGGTAGCCGCCGTCAGATCATTATTGTAGCCGTGGCGGTTGATGAGAGCCCAGTTCAGGTCCCACAGGGTGGAGGCCCATACATACCCGATGCTGTGTACCGCCGTGTAGCCCGTAGTGCCCACCAAGCCATACGTGGCCGGGTTGACGCTCATATCGGTGCTGTAGCGGGTAGGCCGGATGCCCCGGCCGGTAACGGGCTCGGAAGAAGCATAGGTGCCGATGCCCCGGCCGGTAGTGCCCACATCGCCGGGTTTAGTTGTCATCCACAGGCCAAAAAAGTCGCTCCAGCCTTCCCCCATCTGCTCGGCATTGCCGAGGCAGCTGGAGTTACCGGGGCCGCCAGTGAGGCGGATAGAGATGCCGTGGCCGTATTCGTGGGCAATAATGCCGTTGTCGAAGTCGCCGTCACGGTAGTACACAACTCCGGAAGCCGAAATCGATACCGTCTGGCCTCCGCGCGCGGCTGTTTTCAACCGCTCACCGTCCGCCTTCGTGACGAACACCGACGGAATACGCAGGCCCACAGTATCGGGAGCAGTACCGCTCATACGGATCAGCGTGGTAGTGTTCGGGACGCTGTCCATCATGATAACCATGCGGGCACCGGCATCTTGCGCATTCTTGATTTTACTGGCGAAGCCGCATTTGCCCCGCTCAATCAGCGCGATGCTGCCATTCACTGCGGCTGCATTCACCAGCGGTACGTTGCAGCCCCGCTCCGGCTTCGCCGAGCCATCATTTACCACCACCAGGTTGGCCGTGATGGGGCCGGTTGCCTGGAGCTTGCGGCCCAGTGAGCTTTCCAGCGCCGTTAGCGGGCCCGCCAGGGTAGCCGGTGCCGTTACGTTAATGGTCAGCTCCGACTTTTCCCACAGGTACATCTGCATGCGGGGAGCGGTGCCATCTACTGGGGCCGAGAAATTGGCGTTGTTCAGGTTTGGTACCGGCAACGCAGCACCATCCTGGGCCTCAGCCCGCACGGCGTCGTTGGCCAGGCCGGCGGTGCCGTAGTTTTTCAGCTGGAAATTCCCGCTCGCCTCGTTGAAGCCTTTCAGGCCCATTACGTCGTGAATCAGGTTGTTCCAGTAGAACAGATTCACCACGGCCGCGTTGAGGTTGCTGATGGGCAATGCCGCCTGAACCGCGTTGAAGGGGAAGTCAAATTCCAGGTTTGCCCCGCCGTCGGGGCTTACGCTGGTACCGGCCGTGTACACGTTCCGGTTCGAGCGGTCGTCGTAGGCGTGCACGTTGTTGCCGCGCGTGATGGTAAACTCCGCGCCGGCTACTCCATCGGTATCGTGCCAGCCGAAGGGCGAGGCCACGGCATTAGCCGGGTTCACTACCACTGCGCGGTTGCCATGGCTGGGGCTTTCTATCGTGAGGGGCCACACATTGTAGCTATTGGCTACGCTGGGGCGGCTACCCGTGCCGGTAGCAGGCTGGGCGCGCGCGGCGGCGGCCATCTGCGCCACCGGCTGCGTCAGCGCTGATATACCGAAGCTCTCACTGATCGTGTAATCGGTTTTATCGAGGAGTGCTCCATTGGCCGCATCCACGCGGGCGTTCCAGTAGTGCTCAGCCGATAGGGGAGCTATGGTCACGTCCCACACCAGGCGCAACGAACCATCGGGCAGGGGCAAATACATCAGCTTTACCTGAATGTTGTCCAGCGAGATACCACCATCGTTGAACTCGATTCCTTCGGCGGCCGCGCCGGCTTTCACCACCCGTAAGCTGCGCGGGGCGGGCATATTCAGGCCTCGGGCTGCTGCCGCTACGGCTTGCTCAGCCGTGAGGGTAGGAGCGGCAGTGCGGGCTATTTCCGTGACGTTGGGCAAGAAGCTGCTGTGCAGGCTGGCCAGCTTTCCGGCGCGGTCCACGTGCACGTCGGCTACGGCACCATATATTTCGACGCCTTGGTGGCGCTGGCGCAGATAACTATGCGTCACGCCGTTGTGCGCATCCGTGTACTGGCTCGTAACCGCCGGGTTCAGGAGGTCGGCCTCACTGAGACCCAAGCGGCTGCGCTGGGCGGTGAGTTGGCTAAGCGCCCGGTTGGATTGAGGACTCTGAGCCGAAGCCAGGGCTGGAATAGCCAATAAAGCGGCGGCGGCTAGTGCCCGTACCGCAGACGTAGTAGAAGTTGACTTCATAGAAAGAGGTTGGAGAAAAAAGGAAAAAGCTGCCAGATGTTACCAATCTTCTCAGCTTATGCTCAAATCTACACAGGTTTCGTTATAAAACCTTGCCTTCTGTTGTCAACTCTACTAGTTTAGCTGTTTTTGCCCACTGGAAGGAGTATTGGGGTATAAATGCTCAAATACTGTACTATTTATCAGCCCCTCGCCGTTTCCAGCTTGCTGATAAAGTCCCACAATACGACCCCCGCCGCTACCGATACATTCAACGAGTGTTTGGTTCCAAACTGCGGAATCTCCACCGCCGCGTCGCACAGGGCCAGCACCTCATCATCCACCCCGAATACTTCGTTGCCCATCACCAGCGCGTAGGGCTGGCCCGGTGCGGGCCGGAAGGCGGGCAGCAGCTGGCTGTCGTCGGTTTGCTCCACGGCCACCACCACGTAGCCGGCCGCTTTCAACTGCTGAATAGCCTCTACCGTGGTGGCCGCGTATTCCCACGCTACCGACTCGGTGCTGCCCAGGGCCGTCTTGGTGATTTCGCGCTGGGGCGGGCGGCCCGTGATGCCGCAGAGCCAGATTTTTTCGATGGCAAACGCGTCGGCGGTGCGGAAGGCGGAGCCCACGTTGTGCAGGCTGCGCACATTGTCGAGCACCAGGGTCAGGGGGAATTTTTGCGTACTTTTGAAGTCTGCCACCGAGAGCCGGTTCAGCTCTTCCATTGTTCTTTTGCGCATTGCCGACAAGGTATTTTGCCCAAAGGTAGCCCACCCCGCCCGTTGTGCCGCCGGCGTGGAACCGGGGCGGCGGCGACGGTTGTTGGCAGGTGTTTTTGTATTCACCGCTCACGCGCTTCCGGGTGCGTTCTATTCTCTTATCGAATATCCTTTGCGTACTGCCTCCACTCCGAAGAAGCCGGTGCCTATGCACGGCACGCTGGGGCCTGCCCCGGTGATTGATACGCCGCTGATGAAGCAGTATTATCAGCTCAAAGAGCAGCACCCCGGCGCGTTGCTGCTGTTCCGCGTCGGCGACTTCTACGAAACCTTCGGCGAGGATGCCGTGACCAGCTCCCGCATCCTGGATATCACGCTCACCAAGCGCGGGGCCGGCACCGCCTCCGAAACTCCGCTGGCCGGCTTCCCCCACCACGCCCTCGATACGTACCTGCCCAAGCTGGTGCGGGCCGGGCAGCGCGTCGCCATCTGCGACCAGCTCGAAGACCCCAAACAGGCCAAAGGTCTCGTCAAGCGTGGTATCACGGAGCTGGTTACGCCTGGCGTGTCGTTCAATGACAACGTGCTGGAGCGCCGCTCCAACAACTATCTGGCCGCTGTGCACTTCGGCAAGCAGGAGGCCGGCATTGCCTTCCTCGATATTAGCACCGGCGAGTTTCTGGTGGCCCAGGGCGACCATAACTACCTGGGCAAGCTGCTGCAGAATTTCTCGCCGGCCGAAGTACTGTTTTGCAAAAAGAGCCGCCAGGAGTTTGAGCAGCACTACGGCCCCGACTATTGCCACTATGCCTTGGACGAGTGGGTTTTTGGGGCCGACTACACCTACGAAACCCTGACGCGCCATTTCAACACGGCCTCGCTCAAAGGCTTTGGCATCGACGGGCTGCGCGAAGGCATCACGGCGGCGGGCTGCATCATGCACTACCTGGCCGAAACCAAGCACACCGATATTGGCCACATTGCCAGCATCGGGCGGCTGGAAGAGGATAAATACGTGTGGCTCGACCGGTTCACGGTCCGCAACCTGGAGTTGGTCCACGCCCAGCATCCCGGCGGCGTGCCGCTGATTGATATTCTGGACCAAACCGTGACGCCGATGGGCGCGCGCCTGCTACGCAAATGGGTGGTGCTGCCCCTCAAGGAGCCCGTCCAGATTCAGCGCCGCCTCGATACGGTGGAAGGCCTGCTCGATAACCCCGAATTGCTGGGCGAACTGGTGCAGCAGCTCAAGCAGATCAACGACCTGGAGCGCCTGATTTCTAAGGTGGCCGTGCGCCGTATCAATCCCCGGGAGTTGATTCAGCTGAGCCGGGCGCTAGACGCCGTCGGCCCGATCCGGGAGCTGCTGGCGGCTTCCGGCATGCGGGCCTTGCAGAAGCTGGCCGACCAGCTTAATCCCTGCGAAACGCTGCGGGAGGAAATCAAGACCAAAATCCGCCCCGACGCGCCCATTCTTACCAACCAGGGCAACGTGCTGAACGAAGGCATCGACGCGGAGTTGGATGAGCTGCGCAGCATTGCCTTTTCGGGCAAAGACTACCTGTTTCAACTCCAGCAGCGCGAAATTCAGAACACGGGTATTTCGTCGCTGAAAGTGGCTTACAACCGGGTTTTTGGTTACTATCTCGAAGTTACGAACTCCCACAAAGACAAGGTGCCCGCCACCTGGATTCGGAAGCAGACGCTGGTGAATGCGGAGCGCTACATTACGGAGGAGCTGAAAACCTACGAGGAAAAAATTCTGCACGCCGAGGAGCGCCTGTTCGTCATCGAGCAGAATCTGTATAACGAGCTGGTGCTGTCGGCCCTGGATTTCGTACCCCAGATTCAGCAGAATGCCCGCGCCATCGGCATCCTCGACTGCCTGGCCTCGTTTGCCGCCACGGCCCGGCAGCAGCGCTACGTGAAGCCGGTCGTAAACGACTCGACCCTGCTCGATATCCGCGCCGGCCGCCACCCCGTGATTGAGCGGCAGCTGCCCCCCGGCGAGTCCTACATTCCTAACGACATTCGTCTCGACCAGGACGACCAGCAAATCGTGGTCATCACTGGCCCCAACATGGCCGGCAAATCGGCGCTGCTACGCCAAACGGCCCTGATTGTGCTGCTGGCCCAAATCGGCTCCTTCGTGCCCGCCGACGCGGCCACCATCGGCGTCATCGACAAGATTTTCACCCGCGTAGGCGCTTCCGACAACCTCAGCAAGGGCGAAAGTACCTTCATGGTGGAAATGACCGAAACGGCCAGCATCCTCAACAACTTGTCGGATAGAAGCCTGGTGCTGATGGACGAAATCGGGCGCGGCACCAGCACCTACGACGGTATCAGCATTGCCTGGGCCATTGTAGAGCACCTGCACAACAACCCCAGGGCGCGGGCCAAAACGCTGTTTGCGACGCACTACCACGAGCTGAACCAGCTGGCCGACGACTGCCCGCGCGTGCGCAACTACAACGTAGCGGTGCGCGAGGCCGATGGCCGCATCCTTTTCATGCGCAAGCTGGTAGAAGGCGGCTCCGAGCACAGCTTCGGTATTCATGTGGCGCGCATGGCGGGTATGCCCACTGCCGTGGTGCTGCGGGCCAACGAAATCATGCACCATTTGGAGCAGGAGCGCGCTTCTACGGGTCTGGAAGGCGGGCCTACTGCGTTCGATGACGTGCTGGCCGGCCTGGAAAATACGCCCAACTCTCCGCCCGCTGCCGCTGCGCGCCGGGGCCCGGTGGCGCAGCCCGCCGCCGCCGTTGCCACCGCGCCCCGGCCCAGCCTGCAGCTCAGTATGTTCGAGCCCGTCGACCCGGCTTTGGAGCGCATCCGGGAGCTGCTCGCGCACTTGGATGTGAACACGCTTACGCCAATCGAAGCCCTGCTAAAGCTGAATGAGCTGAAGCTGATCTTGGGTGCCAAAAACAAATAGTGCGACCTTATTGAGGTCTTAAGGCAGTGGTTTTTGAAAATAATGTGCTTGAAAATGAGCTAGAAGCGCTTTTTCAAGCCGTAATTCGGAGGAAATATTTGGGGTAGGGCTTGCCTGAAAGAAAAACGGTAGTACCTTTGTCACACCAAAACGCCACTACGGTGGCTGACTCAAGCGAGAGTAGCTCAGTTGGTAGAGCGCGACCTTGCCAAGGTCGAGGTCGCGAGTTCGAACCTCGTCTCCCGCTCAAAAAAAAGGATGTTGCCCCCGCAGCATCCTTTTTTTACTTTAGTGCAGGTTGTTGCACTCGCCGGAGTGGTGGAACTGGTAGACACGAGGGACTTAAAATCCCTTGCTTTCACGAGCGTACGGGTTCGATTCCCGTCTCTGGTACAGAGTAAGCCTCTTTGCAGCTAGCGAAGGGGCTTTTTTGCGTCTTAAATACTACTGTTGGGGTAGAGCGCAACCGTTTCACCAGGTCACTAGCCAAAGTCACCGGCTTCGCTAGCAAGGCTACTGCTTCAGGGCAAATCAGCTGGCCTGAATAGAGGATTGTGAATAGCTTTGGAATCCAATGATTCATGACTGGTCCGTAACGAAAAGCCCCGGCGCGTTGCGCACCGGGGCTTTTCGTTTCTAGGGGATACAGGTGTTCGGGCGGAAAAACCAGCCGGAATACCAGAGGCTCTACAAGCTGCGGATTTTGAAGCTGCTATAGTATACTACGCCGCTATAATCGCTCATCTTTATATTCTTGCCCGTTATTGTAAAGGAGTCTCCGGTGGTTGATCCGATAACTTCTATGGTCTCATCGTTCGCACCAGACTCCGTGCTGTACCAGTACCGGAGACTTAGGGATACCTCGTCGGCGGCTAGCTTACTTAGGTAATACCCACCACGGACTACCTTGTATTTTTTGCCGCCCTGGGGCTTTTCGCCAAAGGCGAACGAGCAGCTGAACCCCTGCGCGGTACCGCTCAAATCACTCGTGTAAATCGAGTACTGGCAGCCGTCGGGGCGGAAGTTGTAGCCGCTGGTCATTTCAAAGTTCCTGAACTCGGGCGTAGTGGCATCCTTGGTAGTGCTATACTCATTCTTGGCATCCCGTATCGGCCGCTGCGTGACGTCGCACAAGGTGCCGGTGGTAAAGCTTACTTGGTCGCCGTAGGTTACGGCCCCGGTTTTGGCCTGGGCGAAGGCCTTGACGTAGTACTGCTTGGTTTGCTCTGGTAACGAGACGAAGTAGGAAAATTCACTGTCGCTACCAGAATCAGAAAGTGTGTATACGTCCGAAGACGAGGCGCCCAGCATGGGGTTCGGCTTTTGACTAAGCAGGAAGCCCCGGTTCTTCAGCTCCGGCGTGCCGGTTACAATAGCTTTTAACTCCGCGTCGAGCGGGAGGCTAAGAACCGGGGCCAGCGTTTTTACGACGGTTGGCGTCGGCTGGGCCACGAAGCTGACCGGTCCCCGCGTGAAGATGGGGCCGTTCTGGGTGCCATCAAACAGCGTAAACTCGTTGTCGTTCAGGTAGGCAATGACGCCCCGCAGGTTGTCATACCGGGTTTCCAACTCTCCGTAAGAAATGCCGACTTTCTGTAGCTCCGTCGGGAAGGCGCAGATGGTACAGTTGGAAAGCGGGCCAATGTAGGCGTTCGAAACGGCCCGGCTTACCTTGGAGCTCAGGTCCGTAAACTGCGCCTGGGCCTTGGCCCGCTGCCGAAACCAGCCCGCCCACAGCTCATACACCGTGTACATTTCGGACTGGTTGCCCTGCACGCCCTCGTGCACTACCTTTTTGGTGATGTCCGGTACCAGCAGCTGGATGCTATAGCCCTGCTTGTTGTTTTTGCAGATCCAGCCGCCGGAGAAATCATAAAAAACCTGGCTGCTTTCCCAGGGCCCTATGAAATTATCGGCTACCACGCGCCAGCGGCCAATGCCGGCCTTTACTGAGGTGAGCTTGGTACCACTAGCCGTCAGTACGGTGCCGTTTTCGGTTGCCACGGCCAGGTCTTCCTCGTGGCTGCTGAACTCTAGGTCGGTCTTGCCATTGACGACTTTGGGCGTGAGCCGGTACACGAGCCCGCGCACGGGGAGCGACTCCAGGCCGTTGGCGTTGAAGTACACCGGGAAGCGTCCCCAGCCCAGGTTCACACTGATAATTCCGGCCTTGCGGCCCGCCAGCAGCGAGTTGGTAGGCGAAACGACAATGACGTTGCCCTGGCCCCGCAAGGTGGTCTGGCCTACTTTGCAGGAAACGGTATAGGTGCCATCGGCCGGATAGTTAGCAGCTATGTTTCGAGCCTCCGTTAGCTCTTTATCGACGCCCCCGGAGTGGAAAATCAGCGTGTAGGGCAGCTTCAGCTTTTGCCCGAGCCGGTTGAGGATAGTCGGCTGCAAAATTTCGCTCTTTTCCTTGTTAAGCGTTATCAGAGGGCTGTCAAAGCTGACTGATACCGCATCAGCTGCTTTGGGCAGGTAGGACGCGGCTTGCACGTCCACCACGATGGATACCTTGTGACTCTTAGCATCCGTGGCGGTAATGACGGCGCTGCCATCGGCTTTGGCTTCTACGGCTCCCGCGGACGAAACGGCGGCTATCTGCGGATTGCTGCTGGTATATACCAGGCCTTGCGGCGTGGTGTCGCCGGGCGTGGCCGTCAGCTGACTAACCGTAATAGCAGTGTTTTCTCCCGGCGCCAGCAGCAAGGACGGCGTCGATGGATGGAGCAGTACTTCAGTCGCGGCCAGGCTCATTTTGCCAATGGCACCGGGCTTTTCAGGGGCGGGGGTGTTGGTAACGCTGGCCTCATCTTTTTTGCAGGACACTACTCCGCTCATGAGCAGCGCTATAAAGACGAGTGTCCTGGCTAGTTGCTTGGTAGAAAAAGGTGTCATGCAGTAGGCTTAAAGGTTTGAAAGTCAGGGATTTTGGTTGGCGAGGCAGCCGGCTTGGGTGCTGGGTGGTAGTTGGCTTTCCCAGCAGCTGAAGCAAAATAGACAGCAGCTCTTATGCGCTGACCGGTCGATTTAGTGGCTGCTCCAGCTTTCAAAGCTATGCCCCCGGTAGGCTCCCGACAATACCCACTTCTGGGTATTTTTTGAGGATACCGGGGCTAGCGGTTTGTTTGGCAGAGTCGGCGCGGCTTTGTTTGGCAGGTAACAGCTCTGGCGAGGCTCCCGGGCTAAGCAGCGCTAAGTAGGTCGGAGGAATTAGTACTCTACGCTACTAAAAAATGAGGGCATAAGAACGGAGCCGAGCGGCCTTTGGAGTTCCTGCACAGCCAAACCCGTTCCGCCCCGTGAAGCAACGTCTCAGTGCCAAAATGTCGACTGTTTTACAGCACCTGTCCGTGGTGCGTAATCTGGCCTGCCAAAAGTTTGTCAGCCAGTTTCTTATTGCCCTGCTCAAAAGCCGCAACGTGCAGTTCGTTCTGCGAAGTGGCTCAGCACCTGAACGACGCCGTGAAACCGGCTTCGAACGAGACCCGGATTCAAGATTTTTTCCGCGAAACCGACCTTAACTACTTCCTCTTGGCCCACTTGCTGCTCAGCTCACTGCCCGCTCAGGGCAAGCTGCGCTTGTGCCTGGACCGTACCGAGTGGGATTTTGGGCAGTGCCAGGCCAATAGCCTGCTCATCGCTTTTGGCCGCAGGCAGTTTCAACTGCCGCTCTACTGGGAACTGCCCGACAACCGTAGCGGTAATTCCAACGCCGCCGACCGCATCGCCCTGCTACAAGTCTGTGTGCAGGTCTTAGGCAAGGACCGCATCGGGCTGGTGCTGAGCGACCGTGAATTTGTGCGGCATAAGTGGATCAAGTGGCTCAAGGACAATGAGTTGAATTTTGCCAGGCGGCTGCCCAAACACCACCTGCTGACCTACCCCAACGGCCGCCGGCAAGCCGTGGCCGATCTGGGCCTGGCCGTGGGCCAGGTCCGCCGCTTTGCTCACTGCTAGGTGGATGGGGTCTGGGGCCAGCTGTGGGGCAAAGCGCTGGCCGACAATGCGTTTCTCTTCCTCTTTGCGACGGCTGGTTTGCGCCGGCTCAACCAGCTCTACGCAAAACGCTGGACCATTGAGCAGTGCTTTCAGAACCTGAAGGGGCGCGGATTCAACCTGGAGGCCAGTCACTTGTGCTGCCCGCAGAAGCTACGCAAGCTCGTGGCCCTGGTCAGCCTGGCCTACGCCTTTTGTCTGATTGTGGGCACGGTGGCACCCGAGAAAATCAAGCCCATTGCCCGCAAAAATCATGGCTACCTGGCCATGAGCCGCAGCCGCCACGGACTCAACATCCTGCGCCAACTTGCCCGGCCCCAGACGCCTGCCGATGAACCACTCGCCCGCACAATACTCGCCCTGCTCAACTGGTTTGTTCGACAAATTAGTGATTAGCAAACTACTAAAATAGTAGGTTAGAATAAGGAATTAGTTTGCACTAAGCGTTTGATTTGGGGTATGAGCCGCGTGAACATCCCGATTTTGGATGAATTGGCGCACGCCCGCTGTAGCTCACGCTACTCTCCCCAGAGCTGTTATAGGTGGGGAGTACCATGCCCGTTAACGCCCTTCCCCTACCGTCAGTAGGCGGTCGGTCGGGTGCAAACAAAACAAGGCAAAGCCGAATACCATACCTTTGAAGCAGGCGTTTGGTAGGGTGGCGCGCGTTTCGTTTCTGCCACCGTCGTGCCCCGGCAGCTTATCTTTTCTATGCATATTCAGTACGTAAGGCGTTTTCTACTGCTAGTGACCTGGCTGCTTTTGAGCGGTGTGGCTCTTTCGGCGCAAGCCCAGTACAGCTTCCGGGGCAAACCCAGCCAAGCGGTGTTGCGCAGCTTTCTGCAGCGGTCCATTACGATGGCGGGCGTCTGCAGCGACGTCTACGATGAAGCCGAGCGCACCCAGGATATTCAAGATCTGGACTCGGTACAGGCCAAATTCATTGGACGAGCCGCCTTTTGGTGGAACAGCACCTACGACACGCGGGAAGACTCCCTGCATTTTGTTCAAACTTACCGCAACACCAGTCGGATTCAGGCCAATGACTCGACGGTAATCGTGCAGGGGGCTGTGTTTGAGTTTATCCGTGACCGGGGGGCAGCTACCAGCAACGCCGATCTGATTCGAATTCCGCGCTGGGTACTGCAGGCCTGGGGCCAAAAAGCCGACACAGTTCGATACTTCGTAAGCGCCAAGATTGCCTACGCGCCCGGCGATACGCTGGACCCTACCATTCGGGATGGAGCCCAGCCGTTTGAGGTGCCGGATATTACTCGCTTGGAAGCGCGTATGTGGCTCTACTATCGGGCGTGCAGCTACATCGGCACCGGCATAGAGGCGCTGCACATGGGCCAGATGCGGCTGATAGCCAACAACGACCGCTATAATGACTACGCCGCTACGCGGGAGCTATTCGACCAGATCCGCTCCTTTGCCCAGCACGGTGCGCCCGGCTTTGTGCAGCCCAACGGCCTGCAGGGCGCGCGGCGGCAGTGGGTATTGCTCGACTGCCACTCCCGGCACCTACTGACATCCCGGGGCCAGGACCTGTTCGATTTCTACTCCATGCCCATCAGTGCCATGAAGCTTTATACTACTGCCAATACCAAGGGCTTCTACAGGGCCGGAGTGTATGGGACGGAGCTGTTGGTGAATACGTGCCAGGATCCGCAGCTTAATATTTTTCAGGACCACGAAGGGCCTGGCCTGTTTCTGGTGGAGTTTGATAACAGCCGCAGCCTGAGCCTGTCTCCCAGCATCCTGCCACAGTACACCATGTGGGGCTGGGACGAAATAACCTGGTTTGGCCAACAGCCTGCCGCCTACCGCGCCGACTGGCTCCGCTACGCCCACAATTGGCTGGCCCGCAACGATACTGCTGTATTGTTGCAGATGCCGGGCCGGCGCTATATGTCACTGGTTGATCGGAATGACCACGAAATCAAACCAATATACCGGTTCAATGACACCCAGCGGGAGAAGGAGCGAATCAGGGAAATATGGGATGGGGTCCACGATACTTTCCAGCCGACTTACACTGTGCCCGGCGCACTTGCGGCTGGTACCCGCCTGGCCATCGAAACGGATGGCGTTGTCTATTGGGTCGACTCTACTTCTCACACCATTGTCAGGGCCCGCTGGGATGCCGAAGCACCGGTGCCGGGCTGGGTTACCTCGGTGGTAGGCGACAGGCCCAACGCGGCCGGCGACCTGGTATTTGAGCTTGAAGGCTCCTTGTTTTACCGCACGCTGGCGCATCAGATTGAGTACTATAAGTACGCAGCCGAAACCGGGCGTTGGGTGCATTATTCTACAAATGGCCCGGCAGATGTAGCCGGCAATCTGGTTTTTGAAGGCGCGGGCTCCTTTTTGAATCGCAAAAACAGCCCCGTTCTGTATTACCGCAGCCTGGCGGGGCGGCTGGAATACCTACGCTACGTCGATAGCACGGCCACTTGGGCGCACGCGGTAGTCAGGCGCGTGCGGGTCGACGATACGCCGGGGGCCATTGTGTGTCCCACGACCGGTATGGTGGCTTGTATCTCCCGAAACAACATCAAGGTATTTCGTCTGACGGGGCAGCGCTGGGCCAATGTGTCGCCTCCGGACGGCAAGGGTGATGTGCGGAGCAGCTTAGTCTGGTTTAAGTTTCTGGAGGATGCGCAGCCGGATGGCACAACCGGCCGGTTTTATTACTGCTCCTTCACGAATGATATCGGCACCACCCGCTACGACTACAGGTCGGGCCAGTGGGATGCGGGCGGCTTCAGCTATGTCGGCGTCCGCAATGCAGGCGGCGATATTGTGTGCAAGGACAATTCGGAGCTGCTGTATCGCACCTCCGATTACCGCATTGCCTCGGTGCGCTGGGCCTGTCCGCAAGGTGTGGCCGGTCGGCAAGGCTGGTTGCAATCCACTTATCCGCAGGTGCAGAACTGCCACAGTGGCTTGGTCCGCCAGCGCGACAATAGCTTTTTTTACCTCGACTCTCGCCATACCGTGCAGTACTTGACCTGGGAAGCCATTAAGTACCTGTCGCCCCGCGACACGCTGGGCGCCGGTACCGTGCCCGGTACCAGCATTCGCGTAGCAGATGAGCAAAGGGTCCGGGTAAGCAGCACCAGTCCAGGCGCTGAGTAAGCCGCACGCGGGGAGCTACGGAAGAGAGTAAACGGGTTTTACGTTAGCTTGCAACTCGTACTGTTCCGTAGTAGTGGGCTGCTGGCAACTTCAGCCCAAAAAGAGATATGGGGATACGAATTTTGCTTTTGTAGCTATGGGACAACACCTTCTTTACGAGTCGCCTAAAATCAGCATCCGCTACGACTATAGCAACGAATGGCTCGACGTGGAATGGATTGGCGACCAGGACTATGAGTCGGTGCGGTCGGGGGCTACCAAAATGCTGGAATACCTCGGGCAGGAGCAGTGTCGCAGAGTGCTGAACGATAACACGCTGGTAACCAGTATGTGGGCCGATGCAGCCGAGTGGGGCGGCAAAGAATGGTTTCCGGCCATGCGCGATGCCGGCTGCGAGTACTTTGCCTGGGTATATTCGCCCAACGTCTATAGCCGTCTTTCTACCGACCTCACGCTACAATACACCGCCGCCGGCATCGTCATTCTGACCTTCGACGACATCAGCTCAGCCCGGGTATGGCTCCAGCAGGTGTAGGGCTAGGAGCCCGCTGGGCGGGCCAGGGGCAGGTGCCAGCGCAGCAGCGGAATAAGAATGATAACCGGCAGCGGCGACACGATGAAGTCGATGAGGCGCCGCCCGAGCTGGTAGGCCCAGCTGGCATCTCCCAGCAGCTTTCCCCCGAGTAGCAGCAGCGCACAGGCTCCGAAAACGGCGGCGTATAGCCCCAGCACCACCCGCATGCGGGCAACAGAGAACAAAGCCGCGTAGAGGAGCACCAGGCAGGCACCAGTGTACAGCAGCGCGTAGGTAATCACGGCCGGTAGGCTCCGCGTCGTGACCAGGCCACTGATGCCACTTTGTAAAGCCGCCGCGCGCTCAGCCAGACCTAATAGCAGAAAAATGCGTTGCCAGCCGCTGGTGAGGGTGTGGAAGACCAGCTCATCGTGCAGGCCCACCCAAAACAGGCCGGCGACGAGCGCAACAGCCACGATAGTTCGTAAGGCTACCAGGAAAAAATGGCGGCCTCTGGTGGAACGGGCGTAGAAATCAGGCATAGCTGGTAGCCAGAGGTGTACTCGGGCTGGCTAAGCGCCGGGCCCAGACCATCCAGAGAAAAAAGATGCACCCGTACACGACAAACGTGAAGGTGTAGTGATGGTTGAACTCAACGGTGTGATACGAATACAGATGGTTCAGGGCCAGGGCTCCGATGCGCACAACGTTGATGCCGTAAATAGCCAGCATGCCGACCGGAATAAACCACAGCTTCCGCCGCCAGGGGCCCGGAAAAGCCAGCACGAAACCCGCGAATAGCGCATAGAGCACCAAGCCATTGCACGGATGGCCTACCCGCACCACGGCTTGGCTGTTCAGCAGCACCAGATACGGGTCGAGACCGTGCACGCGGCTGTCGTAGCCCACGAAGCGCAGTGCCGCAGCGCTGGCCGCCGTGATGTTGGCGGAGAGGATGGCGTCGAGGCGGCCGTCGAGGGCCAACCATTGCTCGTAGCCGAAAAACCAGAGGCCGTAAAAGCCCACGGCCAGCAGCAGAAAACGTCGCAGCGCGTGCGGCGCGGGTGAGGAAACAGCAAGCATAGCGCAGCCACTAGGAATACAATGAAACGGCGAACCAATATACCGCATATCCGCCAAAACCGGTAGCCAGACGGCAGGCCGCCCCGATATGGGAGGGTAGCGGGCACCCAAATTGGCCGCGGCCTGGGGCAGGTCGCCGGGGTTTGCTACCTTTAACGTTGCCTACTCTTCCTGCCGCTTATGTCTTTGCCCTCTTCTGACCGCGTAGCCCCGTTGCAAGCATCTGACTATCAGCAGAAGATCAAGCAGGTATTCGCCGAGGTCGGCAAAGTGGTGGTGGGGCAGCAGTACATGGTTGGCCGCCTGCTCATCGGCTTGTGCACGGGGGGGCATATTCTGCTCGAGGGGGTGCCGGGTCTGGCCAAGACTTTGACCATCAGTACTCTTTCCAAGGTGCTGCACCTGCACTTCCAGCGCGTGCAGTTCACTCCCGATCTGCTGCCCTCCGACTTGGTGGGCACTATGATCTACAACCAGAACCAGTCGATATTCGAGGTGAAGAAGGGGCCTATTTTCGCTAATCTGGTGCTGGCTGACGAAATAAACCGCTCCCCGGCCAAGGTGCAGAGCGCCCTGCTCGAAGCTATGCAGGAAAAGCAGGTTACCATCGGCGAAACCACGTATCCGCTCGATTTGCCGTTTCTGGTGCTGGCTACCCAAAACCCGGTGGAGCAGGAAGGCACCTACCCGCTGCCTGAGGCGCAGGTCGACCGGTTTATGATGAAGGTGCACGTCGACTACCTCAAGAAGGCCGACGAGCTGGAAGTAATGCGCCGCATGGCCAACATGAGCTACGTAGGCGAGGTGAACCCCATTCTGACCAAGGAAGATATCTTCGGAATCCGCTCCATGATTAACCAGGTGCAGATATCGGAAACCCTGGAGAAATACATCATTGAGCTGGTATTTGCCACCCGCAAGCCAGCCGAATACGACCTAGCCGAGTTTGCGCAGTACGTGCAGTTTGGCGTGAGCCCACGGGCCAGCATCGCCCTGCACCGTGCGGCCAAAGCCGTGGCCTTTTTCGACGAGCGCGACTACGTGCTGCCCGAGGACATCAAGGAAGTGGCCGGCGACGTGCTCAACCACCGCATTTTACTCAACTACGAGGCTGAAGCCGATGGCATCCGCACCCAGGATTTCATCGACGCCATCCTGCGCAAAGTGCCCATTAGCTAATGCCCCGGCACCCAGGAGCACGCGACGCGGGGCGCATGAAAAACGGAATCAGACAGCTGCTCAGTCGGCTGCTGGCGGCGCGGCCGGAAATGCCGCTGAGCTTTTACGCCTTGGATGTGCTGTTTCGGCGGCTGCTGCGGCAAAATGCCGGTGTGCGCTGGGCAGTGCATCACACCAGCACCATTCGCAGCCCCGAGCGGCTCACGGCTGGTCGGGGCTCCTTTCCCGGCGACTCGCCCGGCGTGTATATCAATGCGGATAACGGTGTCAGTATCGGCGACTTCACCAACCTGGGGCCCCAGGTGGGGCTGATTTCGGCTAACCATGATGCGGTAGACAATGGCGTGGGCGTGGCAGCGCCGCCCCTGCGCGTGGGCAGCTTCTGCTGGCTGGGCATGGGCGCCGTTGTGCTGCCGGGCGTGGCGCTGGGCGATTTTACAATAGTGGGAGCCGGGGCCGTGGTCACCCGGAGCTTTCCGGAGGGCTACTGCGTGCTGGCCGGCAACCCGGCCCGAATTCTAAGACATCTGAACCGCGAAGAATGTGATGCGCAAGCCCGAAGCACCTACGAGCGGCACGCTGCTAGGAAATAGCGCGTATATCTTCCTGATTCGATTTTTTCCTACTCTGGCTACTGTCGTGGCACTCGTGTGGCTGTCGCGGCACATGAGTCCGGCCTGGTATGGGCGCTACCAGAGTTTTTGGGTGCAGTGGCAAGTGCTGCATGTCGTAGCCTGTCTGGGCCTACCGACGCTGGTGCTTACATACCCGGCGGCGCTGATAAACGGGCTGGTGCGGGGCACGAGCCGACGGCAGGCCGCAGTGGTGGCAGGCTGGTGGGTAGTGGTGGCAGGTGGGCTCATGGCTGTGCAGTGGCTGACGAATTCACTCTTTGCCCCTTGGCAGGCCGGCGCGTTCCTGTTGCTGAGCGTGCCGGTAGCGGTGCTCGAAGCGTATGCCTTGCTGGGGCGGCAGTTTCGGCCGGTAGCTTTGATCAGCGTGACGTACGCTGGCATTTTTGGCCTGAGCCATGCGTTGCTGGTGGGCGAGGTGCTGAGCAGCACGCAGCTGATGTACTGGCTGCTGCTAGGCAACGGGCTGCGGCTGGGCGCGCTGGCGCAGCTGGCCCGGCGGCAGTACCACGCCGCCGCCGGCCCCGTAGCCTGGCACACCGTGCGCAGCCTGTGGTTCCATACCGCCCTGAATGAAGTGGTGCAGGTGTTGTTCCGGTGGGTAGATAAGTTTGCTCTGAACTTCCTGCTGCCTGCCGCTCTTTTCGCGCTCTACTTCAATGGGACGCTCGACGTGCCGTTTCTGCCGCTGCTGCTGGGGGCGGCCGGCAGTGCGCTGTTGCTGCATTTTGGCCAGCCCGACCTGCCCGACGCCGCCCGGCTCGCCACCTTGAAAACGGCCGCTACGGTGCTCGGTCGCATTGTTTTTCCGCTGTTCTTTTTCCTGATTCTTTTCCGGGCTGAGCTGTTCGGAGTCGTTTTCGCGCATCGCTACGATGCGGCCGTGCCGCTCTTCCTGGTGTCGTCGCTCGTAATACCACTGCGGGCTTACAACTTCACGGCGCTGCTGCAGCACAAAGGCTGTGGACGCATTATTACCATCGGGGCAGTGCTTGATTTACTGCTGGCGCTGGGGCTCATGTATCCGCTGTACCGGCTGCTGGGACTGGCGGGTGTGGCGCTGGCCTTCGTGGTCAGCACCTACTGCCAGGCAGGTTTCTACGTAGTCCATACGGCCCGGCTCTTGGCCGTGCGGTGGTTCGACGTGCTACCCTGGCGCTCCTGGGCCGGGCAGTTTGCCGGCTTCGGGCTTGGGTTTCTGTTGCTGCACCTGCTGTTGAGTCGCTTCTTCACCGAGCAGGTAGTGCTGCTCTCGGCCGGTGTGGCTACTGGCTTGCTGATGGTGGTGTCGTTGTGGCGGCTGCGCCGTCAGCCGCCAGTATAGCGCCAATCCTTAACGGCTTTGCAACAAAAAGGCCTGCTCCAGATGTGGAGCAGGCCTCTATTCGCCTAGCTATATTTCCTTGTATAAGCAGCCAATAACATAAAGGCAAATTATTTAGCTACTACAAAACGCACTGTCTGGCTTACCTCGTTCGTCGTGACGGTGGCGATGTACACGCCGTTTTTCAGCGACGAAGGCAGTGCCAGCTGCTGCGGGCCAGCGCTCAGACGCCCAGCTTCGATTACGGCTACCTGCCGCCCCAAAGCATCGGCTACGCGCACCGTGGCCACATCAGCCCGCTGCAGCGTGAAAGACAGCAGCGCGGCTCCGGCAGTAGGGTTAGGCGCTACGCTCAGGCCCTGCACTTGCTCCGAAGCAGGCTTGGCCGCCAGCGTGACACCAGGACGGTTGTAGCAGGTGGTCTGGGGGTTGAAGTTAGACCAGCCGGCGGCCCAGTTGGTAGTTCCACCGAAGGCTCCCCGGAAGGTGCCGGTTTTTTCAAAAAAGGTATCGGCCAGCTTGGCATCGGCAAAGGAAGCGCCGGTATTCAGCACCGAGCCAGCCGGCAGCGCCAGGTCAGGCACGCAGGGCGCATTGCTGCAGGTACCCGTCACCCGGAAGTTATCGGCATTCAGCCCCAGGTCGCTGCTGGCCGGCAAAGTGGTGTTGCCACTGTTCAACCAGAAGCCCTGCACGTCGAAAGTGCCGCCGCTTTGCTGAGTATAGGGATTGCCCATACCCGCCATTACGTTGTTCTTGAGCACCAGCGTCCCGCCCGTGGCGTTGGCCTGCACGGCCGAGCCGTCCAGGGTCAGACCCTGGGGCCAGCCCGTCAGCACCGAGTTGAAAATGGAGATGCTGGTGTTGCGACGCAGGTGCATCGACCGTGTGAAGTTGGCCGTAACGCCGATGGGGTTTGGCAGAATAGCCGTGATGTTGGAGAAAATAGGCGCCGTACGGGGCGTCAGCGCCGAGCCGGCCGCGTCGTTGTCCGACTCAAAGGCCGTCGAGCCCGATACGTCGGCCGAGTTCGGCTCGCGCAGCACCAGACCGTACTGCACCTTGCCCTGGAAGCCGAAGTCAGTATCGAAGTCGTCGTCGGTAGCGGCAATGGCAATCAGGTGCTTGGCATTCACCGTGCCGCCGAACCACTCGAAGGAGTCGTCGCCGCAATAGGCTACCTGTACGTAATCAATAGTAGTGCCCGCGCCAACGCCGCCCATGGTCAGGCCGTTGATTTCGGAGTTAGGCTGGAAAGCAATACCGGGGAATTCGATGCGCACGTAGCGCAGCGTGCCCGAGTTGTCGTTCGGGTCGGTGCCGCCATATATCGCCCCTACGCCGCCTTCAATGGTAGGCGTGCCGGCCTGGTTTACCGGCGCCCGACCGCAGAGGATCAGTCCGCCCCAGTCGCCGCGGGCCCGGGAGCCGGCTGGCTGGTTGGAGGTGAAAACGATGGGCTGGGCCGCCGTGCCGTTGGCCTCAATGCGGCCGCCCTGCCTGATAATCAGCGCGCCTTTGCTGGCCTTATCGCCTTTGATGATGGTGCCGGGCTGAATGGTCAGGACCGCGCCGTTCTCCACGAATACAAAGCCATTCAACAGGTAGATGTTGTCGCTGGTCCAGGTCGTGTTGCTCGTAATCGCGCCCGATACGGCAACGGTAGCCGGGGCAGCCGGGCAGACGGTCTGGGCTGATACGGAAGCAACCGGGGTAGCGGTGGCTACAGCGCAGGCGAGTAGGGCAGGGAGTAGAAGCTTTTTCATGACAGTATGGATGGATGAAGGATGGTCAGATTTGCCGGGGCGAAGGTCCGAAACCAATACGCCCACCGGGTCAGGATGGGCGTTATGGTTTCGTTAGCGGGAGGTTACCTTATTGTGCCGGCGCTAGAAGTTGTAGGTCAGGCCCAGGGTGGAGTAAGTACCGCGGCGGTAGCTTACAAACGACACCCGGGGCTCGTCCTTGCTGATCTTGCCGTCCCGGTTCAGGTCGTAGTAGGTGCGGTAGCGCTGGTTAAGCAAGTCCTGGATGCCGGCTTTCAGCTGCAGATGCTTGCCGAGGCCCTTGGTTACGGCGAGGTCCACTACGTGGCGGGGCATCTCAATAGCGGAGAAGTTCTGAGTCTTATCGCCCACGAAGGAGATGCGCTGCCCTATCACGTTGTACTGGGCAGAAACCTGCCATTTGCGGTCGTCGTCCTGGAAAAATACGCCGGTGTTGACCACGAAGGGCGACTGGCCCTGCAGGGCCCGGTCGGTGAGGGCGAAACCCCGGTTCGCGTCATTATCGGGCAGCTGGACGCGGCTGCGGATAAACGAAGCGTTCAGCACTACTCCGAACTTCTGCAGAAAAGGATTCTCGGTGAGCTCCACGAAGCCTTTGCGGGCCTCCAGCTCGATGCCGACGTCGTAGGCCTTATCCGCGTTCTGGTACGTCAGGTAGAGCTGGGAGGTACCCACCGACTGGGTGGTCTGCTCAATAGCGTTGCGGAACTGCTTGTAGAATACCCCAATCGACAGCATTTCGGAGCGGGTCGGGTAGAACTCGTAGCGCAGGTCGGCGTTGTAGATAGTGGCCGTTTGCAGGCTGTCGTTGCCCGTGATGATGGCGTTGTTGCTGAAGTCGAAGTACGAGAACCCGGCAATTTCACGGAACTCCGGGCGGTTCACGCTCACACTACCGCCCAGGCGGAGCAGGCTGCGCTGGTTGAAGTTGTAGGTGGCGTTAAGCGAGGGGAGGGGAATGGTTTTGAGCTCCTGGTACTTGGGGTCTTCCCCGCCGTCGTCGAGGAAGCGCCGGTTGTGCTCCACGCGCAGGCCGCCCGACAAGCTGAGCTGGTCGGAGATGGGTGCTACCACCCCTACATAGCCCGCCAGCAGCGTGTTTTCAGCCTCGTACGATTCGTCCGGCTTGGTGCCTTCTTCCAGCTTGAAGCCGTCAACGGGGTCAATATTTTCCGGAGCGAAGATCCGGTCAATAGGGGAAGTCAGGATTTCGTCGCGGTCAGGCCGGTTGTTGAAGGCATCGAAGTTGCTGAACGTGTAAGAGAAGTAGCGCTGGTTGTACTGCCGGGTTTTGCGCTCCGTGTAGAAGCCCGCCCGGATCTTATACTCATTGGCTTTGGTCGTGTCGCGGCCCAGAAGGCGCTGCTCCCACTGGCCGGCGCCGGTGTAGGTGTTCTCCTTCAGCGACGAGAAAAAGCGGCTGGCATCGAAGGGGTTACCACCATTGGGGATTACCACAAAAAACTGGCGGTCGGAATCCTCGGGGCGCTGGGCCCGGTAGCGGCTGTAGTCGGGCTCGTCGCGGTATACGTAGTTGTAGCCGCCGGTCCAGGTTACGGTCGAGCGGCTGGCCGGGCCTACCTCGTGGGTGCCCTGCAGCTGGCCGGAATAGATCGTGCGGCTCTGGTAGTGCAGGGCATGGTCGTTGCGCTCCTGCTGTTCTACCTTGTCAACGCCGACGCGGTTTACCACTTCATCGGTACCGTACTGGTTCAGGAAGTTGCGGAATTCCACCCGGTTCCGGTCGTTGAGGCGCAGCTGCCAGTTATGAATCACGCCCAGCCGGACGGCCGTCAGCGCGCGGGTATCGTTGTAGTCGTACTGCAGCGGATACTTCTGATCAATCTCAACGAACTCGCCGGCCCGCTGGCGCGACTGTACATATTGTTCGCGGGTGTTGGAGTAGGAAACCGACGTCACGTTGCTCAGGTACATCGACCCGATTTCAAAACGGCGGTTGATGCCCAGCGAAGCCCGCAGGTCGGGCATGGCTTTAGCCAGACTCGGCAGCCAGGCCGTGCTCCGGAAGCTGCGGCTGATGGTGTTGAGCTGTGCCGCCGGTACGTTATCAGGACTTACCTGGCCGGCCGGTACGGCGGCTGGCAGATCCCGCCGGCCATTGTCGAACCCCAACCAGTCGGTACGGGTGCGGTTGCTGCTCATGTAGCCATTCTGGAACGTAGTGTTGTTACGCGCCCAGCCGGACAGGCTGAAGCTGGTCGTGTTTTCCAGCACCGAGTTTTTGGTGTACACCTTTACCACCCCGCCGCCAAATTCGCCCGGCAGCTCCGGCGAGCCCGACTTGAAAATCAGGATCCGGTCAATCACCGACGAGGGCAGGATATCGAACGAGAACGAGCGGGTATCTACTTCGGCCGAGGGCGTCAGCGCGTCGTTCAGCATCACCGTATTGTAGCGCTCGGCCAGACCACGGATAACGATGAAGTTGTTGTTTTGAATGGTTACCCCCGGAATCCGCTTCACCACTTCCGAAGCATCCCGGTCCAGGGTCTTCACGATCTGGTCGTTGCTCATACCGCTGACGACCATTTCGCTTTTCCGCAGATCCTGAATCAGGGCTACCTCGGTGCCCGTCTGCTTCTGGCCCGTCACCACCACCTCTTTCAGATTCTGGGTGTTTTCTTCCATCACGCCGTTGAGCGTCGTGTTGGCGTTGGCACTCACTACGATACCGGCAAACGTCATCGGCTTGTAGCCGATGTACGTCATCGTTATATTATAGGAGCCTGGCTCAAGCTTCAGCTCATATTTGCCGTCTACGTCTACCGGAGCGGCCTGCACGGTGCCCGTTACCAGTACGGTAGCCCCGATAACCCCTTCCCCCGTCTTTTTGTCAGTCACTTTTCCGCTGAGCGTGCCTTGCTGAGCGCGGGCGAAAGTGCTGATAATCAGCAAAATAAACAGTAGTCCTGAACGGCGCATACAACGGGTAGTTTGTTCGATGCACAAAGCTACCGCAGCCCTGTTATGCTAGTATTGTGGCAAGATTATCCTTGTGTTACTCTCGAAAGTATATATTCATATTCTGTTGGGAACCATTACTTTTGCAGCCGCTTTCCCCTGACCTCACTTTCTTCGCGCCACATGCTTTTGTCCATGACCGGCTACGGAATCGCGCATCGCGAAACCGACCGTTATTCGGCCACGGTCGAAATCAAGTCGCTCAACTCCAAAACCCTGGACTTGAGCTTGCGTCTGCCCCGTTTTTTGCAGGACAGAGAGCTGGAGCTTCGCAATCTTATTACCAAAGCCTTAGTGAGAGGGAAAGTAAACCTCAGCTTTGACTTTGTGCGGCCCCGTAACGCGGTGCGCCCTACAGCGGTGCTCAACCAGGAAATGCTGCTGGCAGCGTATCGGGAGCTGGAAAAAGCCGCTGAGCTCGTAGGGGCTCCCAAGGATCAGTTGTTTGCGTTGGCTCTGCACATGCCTGGTGTTCTGCAGCCAGCCGCCGAAGTTGCCGTCGAAGACGAGGAGGAAGTTAGCTGGGACGAATTGTTGCCTTTGGTAACAGAGGCCTTGGAGCGTGTCAATCAGTTTCGGCAAGATGAAGGCCATACGCTCACCGGTGAAATTGTGGGGTATGTAGAGCGCATCCAGCAGCAATTGTTGGAAGTCGAACGGCACGACCCAGCCCGGATTGAGCAAGTTCGGCAGCGCTTGCAGCAGCATTTAGCCGACCTCACTGCCCACGAGCAATTCAACCCTGTGCGGTTCGAGCAGGAGGTACTCTATTATATTGAGAAGCTTGACATTGCCGAGGAAAAGGTCCGTTTGACCAGTCATTTGCAGTACTTCATCGAAACTGTAGCCCTGCCAGAGCTCAATGGAAAGAAATTAGCCTTTATTTCGCAGGAAATTGGCCGCGAAATCAATACAATTGGTTCAAAGGCAAACGATTCAGTCGTTCAGCACTTGGTAGTAGGTATGAAGGAAGAACTCGAAAAGATCAAGGAGCAAATCAATAATATTCTTTGAGTCCAAGCCTTCACCATCACCCCACAGGTATATGTGTAATTGAACTTTTGACATAAAATTTGGCATAGTTGACCAGCTATGTTGATTGATGAGTTTTAATGTTGTCTGGGGCTACATCCGAAAATAGATATTTTCCGTAAATGGCCTCAGCAACCCTAGAAGCAAGTTTTCTTGGACTCTAAATGCTGTATCTGCTTGTGTTGCGAATTATTTCTTGAGTAAAATTTGCACCTTCAGATTTTCTGCGTAAATTGTGTTATCCGAACAGAGTGCCAACTCGCCTTTCGGAGTTTTACTTACCTTTGAATTCCACGTTTTTTTCAGCCACTACTATGAAAAAAGCCTTACTAGCTCCCGTTCTCTGCCTGACGCTTTTGCTGACGGCATTCCGCCCTTTTGCTGAGGTGGAAATGATTAAGAAGCGCGTACTCAGCGAGCGTGTTGAGATCTTGATTCCCAAGGGCTTCGAGGTAATGAGCGAGCAGCAGATGGACTTTAACTACGCGAAAGCGCAGAGCCGTCCAAGCGTTATTTACACGAACAGCAAAGAGGCCAGCATCGCCTTTACCTACACCGACAATACGGCTGATCAGGATATGATCAACATGTATGCAGACAACTTCTACAAGATGTACTCGAAGCAGTACAAGGAAGCGAAGTGGTTCAACAACGGCGTAAAAGAGATAAATGGTCGCAAAATTGGTTTCATGGAACTCATGAAACCAGAGCTCGGCCACGAGGTGTACAACTTGGTTTTCTTCACCGATGTGGAGGGTAAGTTGTTGATGTGCAACTTCACTTGCGCTGACCGTCAGAAGCCTGAGTGGGAAGCAGTAGCTAAGCAGATCATGGCTTCGTTCAAGTCAAACGGCTAGGCTTTCGGTTCTAGCTTACTTCGGTAGAGTATAAGAATCCCGAAATTTTCCCTCTTACGGCGGAAGATTTCGGGATTCTTGCGTTGTAGCGGGATATGCTTGTAAGGGAATTAGGCGGTGTCATCTTTCTCCTTATTAAAGCAGATGCCTTGATGGCTGTGAAGAATGACATTTAGGCGGTGGTATAAAAGGTGGTTTTTGCGTAGCTTGGCAGCTGATCCAGAACACGTTAAGCTGTGGCAAGTGCGGTAGCACGGCCCTGCGCAAGAACGGCAGCAATAAAGGCAAAGCCAAGTATACCTGTATGGGCTGTCGCCACCAGGCTGTCTTTACGCCAGCCGCGCCGATACGGGCGGTCCGCTACGCCCAGGTCGAAAGGCTGCTGCTCGAACGCGTCTCGCAGCGCGCCATCGTGCGCCCGAGCGGCGTGGCGCGCATGACGGTGGCCATGCTGGCAAAAAAAAGCCCGGACGCGGCCGAGTAGCGGCCCGGTGTCGCGGCGGGTGAAGGAACTGGAGCTGGACGAGTTGTGGACGTTTGTGGGCCGCAAACGGCGCAAGGTATGGCTCTGGCTGGCCGTGGAGCGCTATTCGCGCCGCCTCGTCGCCTGGGTGCTGGGCAGCCGTGGCCGCGCCACGGCCCGGCGTCTGTGGCAGGCGCTGCCCCCGCCCTACCGTACCGGTGCCTGGTACCACACGGATGAATGACAGGCCTACCGGGGCGTGCTGCCCGCGCGGGCCCACCAGGCCCATGCCAAAGGCAGCGGGCAGACCAGCCGCGTGGAAGCGGTTAAGTGCTCCTTACGCCAACGCTGCGGGGTACTGGTGCGCAAGTCCTACTCGTTTGGCCGCTTGCTGGCCATGCACCACGTGCGTATCCAACTCGTCATTGACGAGCATAATCGCCGATACACCACACATTAGACCACCGCCATATAACGCTCTAGAGAGCCAGAATACCACAAAGAGGCACTGTCCCCACACCCTAGAAACAGATAAATCTAGCGGCTCAGGGTATCGAAAAAAGTGATAACCAGCTGGGCTATGCCTGAAAAAGCTGTTAGTGGTAAGGCTTGGGCCTGGTCATTGACATCATGATAGGCCTTGCTGCCTCCGCGGGTATAGAGGAAAAAGGCGGGCACGCCTTGGTTGGAAAATGGGTAATGATCGGAATTGGCCGCCTGACCACGGGCCGCTATGCTCGCCACATAGCGGTGCTCTTTGTTGATCTGGTCAAGGAGCTTGAAAGGCTTTTCTAAAACCCGTCCATTTACAACTGTAATACCTTCTTGTCCTGTACCGGTCAAGTCGAGGTTCACTAAGAAGCGGATGCGGGGTAAGGCCACAAGCGGATGCCGAATGAAGTAGCGTGAGCCTAATAAACCCGCTTCTTCGGCTCCGAAGGCCATAAAGATGACGGAATAAGCGGGCTGGTGTTGAGGTTTGGCATAATACTCAGCCAGTTCGAGTAGTAAAGCTGTACCACTGGCATTGTCGTTGGCCCCAGGGAAGTAGGTGTTCTTGCCCATTCGACCCAGATGATCGTAGTGTGCCGACACCACTAAAAAAGAATCTGGTTGGATACGGCCTGGTACGTACCCAATGATGTTGCGGGCGCGGTAGTTAGCCACCAGAACGGCATCGATGCGCACTGCGGCCCGCTTGGCCTGCGTAGGCCAGCGCCTAGCGAGCAGCTGCAAGCGAGGCTGGGGTACCTGGTGGTCGGATAGGGAAGCCGTAAGCTTATCGGGAACCAGCGTCAGCAGCGCGGCTGCCTGATCCAGGTGACGGGCAAACGCATCGGGAAGTGTACGGATGCGTTCGGCGTCGCGCTGCCGTAGGACCAACACCTGGCCTTGTAGACTTTGACTTAAGAAACGTTGCCCGGCCGTCTCATCGTCGAATATGAGCGTGTCGAGTGCTATAACCGGACCCGTGAGGTCGCCGGGGCCAGACGTTGGGTCTAGGATGAAATCGACGCCAGGCTCCAGCGCTTTGCCATCAAGCAGCAGACTACAGCGCCCGGGAAAGGTGTTGATTGTTACGGGGAAAAACTGCGCGTATTTGGGGGTAAAGGCACGGAGTCCAGCCTGCCGAAAACGGCGACTGATGTATTCGGCGGCCCGCTGCTCGCCTTTTTTTACGTAGCCCCGGCCATGCATGTCTGGGGCCGCCAAGGCAGTGATAGTAGCGCGGGCTCGGCCCATGTCCTGGCTACAGGCGTAACGGGGCGCTGTGGTAGTGAGTAATAGCAGCAACCCCCAGCCCGAATGACTAGACAATAGGGACGGCAGAACACGGTGGAGCATACGCTACTGACTTTAGGCCCACCAGCGGCGAAGAGAATGGGCTACTAACAAACCAAGGGCAGTGCCGAGACCATCACTGATAACATCAGACCACTCGCCGTGTCGTCCCAGTCGCATCGTAATCTGGAGCAACTCAATGAGTGCGCCCAGCGCTATGCCTTCGGCAAATACCACGCTAAACGCCCAGCGCTGCCGCCAATGGTAGCGCCGTTGGCGGACGCTGGAAAAGTAGCTGAACGCTGCCAGCACGAAGAAAACGAAAGCATGGGCCGCCGTGTCGAAGGAGAGCAACTGCCACGGCGGTACGGTCGGCATGTTTTGGGCTGGCGTAAGCGTCAGGACCAAAACCAGCGCCGCCCACGCCAAGGGCAGGGCCACAAAGGCCCGGCGACGAGGCGGCGGCGGCGCTAGAGGCAACATACGGCGTTAGGCCCCGATCAGCTCGCCGTAGCTTTCGGACGTCAGCAAGGCGTCAATCTCAGCGGGGTTGGAGAGCTCCATTTTGATGATCCAGCCGTCGCCGTAAGGGTCGGAATTCACCGTTTCGGGGCTGCCGTCGAGCTTGGTATTGATTTCCACTACCGTACCCGAAACCGGGCTGAACAGATCAGAAACCGTTTTAACAGCTTCCACGGTACCGAATACGTCGTTTTGGGCTACCTCTTTGTCGAGCGTGTCAATGTCTACATATACAATATCACCAAGTTCCTTCTGGGCGTGGTCGGTGATACCGATGTAGGCAGTGTTGCCTTCCACACGAATCCATTCGTGCTCTTTGGTGTACTTCAGATTGGCGGGGAGATTCATACGGGGGTGTTTAGGAGGGAAGAATACCGACGCAAGGCGTCCGGTGCCAAAAGTACGTGTTGGCTTGCGAAATGGCTAAAGGCAACGCCAGGCAAATAAGCGCCGGAGCAAAAAAACAGCCACCGGCTTCGGCAGAAGCGCGGTGGCTGGTACTGAGCAAGCAAAGAAGGTGGGTGGAATCTACTGCGAGAGGCTATAACGGAGCTGAAGTCCTCCTTCGGTGGCGGAGTTTTTGAACGAGTTCTGCACCCGGGGCTCCGTGACGGTGCGGGAGAAGAACAGCTGTAGATTCAACCGCTGATTCAGAATATAGTCTATCGTTGGCCGCAGCTGCAGCTGCCGGGTTCCGTTGGTTGTCAGACCCTTGGGGCGGCCAGGGTTACCGGCGAGCTGCTGGCCGGCAGCATCGAAAATAGGGTCAACTACGTCTTCGATGGTGCGCTGAATAGTCGTATTGTCCCGAATCGATAGATCGAGGCGCGCCGTAAGCTCATTGCGCAACACGCGCTGCTCGCCCCCAATGCGGAAAGGAATCTTCAGGCGGTTGGTGGCATAGCCAAAGCCGATTACCAACTCCTGCGAATGAAGTTCCATTACCTGCGCGTTGGTCGTGTTCAGGGTAATACCCCGCTCGGTGCGCAGTTCCAGGCGGCCGGTTATTTTCTGCAGCGTCTGGAAGTTAACGCCAATCAACGGGGAAAGCCGTTCCGCAATGGTCACCTGCCCAATGATGTAGTACGGAATGAATTGCTTGTTTTCATTGACTAAATCGGGCAGGAAGCCGGGTGCGGAGCCGTATTGCGTGGAGGTGGTATAGCTAGCCACTGTGTAGGTGGAAGCATAGGCGTGGTTCAGGGTGATGGAGCGGAAATAGCGCTTCACGAACGGTAGCTCGGCCAGCCCATTATAGTCGATGCGCCAGTTCGGGATGGGCAGTAGCGCGAAAGGATTGAACTTCTTGGCTTTGTACCCATCGGACGAGCGGCCCTGATACGCGTCGATGAAGGAAGGAATCAACACATCCTGCGCATTGTAGCCGTACTGATGGTCTTTGTCGCTTCTGGGGTTGGCATCCTGCAGCCGCTGGCGTACCGTGGCCCGGTTGGCTACGAACCGGTCGAAGGCCTTGGATACTTCCCCATTCGCAGTCCGGTCGCCAAAGAGCGTTTGTACCGAGATGAAGGAGGTCGTAAAGGTACCCGTATTCAGGGGCAGCAAGGGAGCCAGGGAGCCGGGAGCAAAGTCGCCGACCCGGGCGTTATACGGTTCCAGCGTGGCGGTATCAACGGCCAGGCGGTAGAACGTTTCGCGGTTGCGCACCAGCTGCCGCCGGCCATCAAGCTGGATGTTGAAGTCACGGAAGGGTTCCAGGGCAGTGCGGAGGGTGAGGTTTTCGGTTAGCAACGAGCTGAGCGGCGTGTTCAGCAGGTCACTACGGTTGGTGTACCACCCCCGTGAATTCGCCCGGTCGTAGAGCTCTTGCAGGCTAGACTGCTGACCCAGGATGAAGGGCAGACCCGGTGCGGCAAAGTCGCTATCGAGGCCAAACAGCCGCGTGCCGGGCAGGTAGCCGGGCAGCAGCGTGCCCGTACTCCGCGAATAGGTGAAGTTCAGGGAGCGGGCCGTCATCAGGGAGCGGAGCACTGCTTTGAGCACGCGTAGCTCCGGGCCCTTGGCCGAATCCTGGGCGCTTGCCGGAGCCGGGGCCTTGTCCTGGAGCTGGCCCAGCGCTGGTGGCGGCACGGTGCCTTTACGACCAATGCTACGGTCTGGCGGGGCTGTCTGTGGCGCGTTGTTGATGATGTTGAGGAAGCGCACCTTGTTGTAGAGCTTCACCAGATCGATCTTACCATTGGCACTGAGTTCAGCATTGTTCTGGATGGTATTGCCCAGCCGCACGTCGATGGTTTCCAGGCTGTCGGGCTGAGTGGGGTACTTGGGCGCCCGCAAGGCCGTGGAGGCAGCTTGCCAGATATAGTTGGCCGAGTAGCGGGTATCGGCCGAAATCCAGTCGGTGAGCGGAAACTTATCCAGGGGCAACCGATACGTCAGGGCCACGGTCTGGGTGAAGTTGGTGGTACGGCCGCCGCGCCGGAACAGGTTGTCGCGCAGCTGCTGGCGGTTTGCCCTGGACACCGGGTCGTTGCCCAGCGTAGGACCGGCATCCTCATCAATCACCGAGCGGTTGTTGGCGGTGTAGTCGAAGATGAGACTTTTAGTCAAATCCCACTTCAGGTCATAAATCCGGTTGAAGAAGAAGCTCTTCTGATAAATCGGGGCGATACCGTCGATGGTCGGGACCTGCCCCGGCACCTGCGTGCGCTGCAGCTGCCGCTCGTTGTAGCGGCGGTCCAGATCGGCCCGGAAAGCGAAGCGACTCGGCAGGGGGGTGAAGTTCAGATCCTGTAAAATCTTGAAGTAAGGCGAATCCAGCGCCTTGATCTTTGCCAGCGGCGTGTAGTTTTTGGGCGTCATTTGGTACACGTAGGCCAGCGCCCCGGTGTAGGTTTTGGTGAAGTCCCGGTCGGTGCGGATGTCGGTGTGCAGCCGCTCGGTGAGGGCATAGCTCACCGCGAAGTTCTCGATGTCGTACGGGCGCACCTTCTTTTCGAGGTTAGTGCGCTCCTTCCGCACGTTGAGTAGGCTGATGCTCCGGCTACTGGTCTGGTCGATTACTTCCTTGCGGTAGGCCGTTTTTTCGGAGGCCGACTCAAACTTCTCCAACGACTGCTCTAAGCGGGTGTCGGGGTCCAGCGGGTCATACTTGGGGCTGCGGCTTTCCTGGCCGGCCTGCACCAGCACCGGGATGCGCAGGCCCAGCTTCTCGGGCAGCAGCTTGTCGGCGGCTACCGCCGCGTTCAGGTCGCCGCGCGTGATGTTGTCGAGGGAGCGTTGGGCCACCTTATCCTGCAGGCCGCCGAAGCCCACGGAAGTGAAGCTGCCGGTAGCCGTGATGTTAGCTAAGTCGGCGAGCTTGGTGTTGAAGCGGGCCGTAGCGGCCCAGCCGTTTTCGCGCTCAAAGTCAAACACCCGGAACTCATCGGCCCACAGGCACAAGGATTTGGTGCTGTTGTCGTCCAATGGATTGAGAATGCCAATCATTACACCTTGCACGGCACTGAAGTCGGGGTTGCCCACAATGGTAATGGTGGCCCCGTTGGGCAGCTGCTTCTCAAAGGGCGTCAGCAAGTCCTGGCCCAGCCGGTTGCGGGCGGCCTTGGCATCAATAAACTCCTGGAAAGAGATTTGTACCTCGTTTTCCAGCGGCCAGATGTCCCGCTCGTTGGTTGCGCCGGGCCGCGTAATGGTGAGCGGCAGCGAGTATTCGTAGTAGTTCTGGGTGTAGTCGGTGCCGATGCGGACGAAGGCCCGCACTTGGCCGGCCGGGCCGTTTCGCACGGCCGGGTCTTCGCTCTCGGCGTGCAAAAACAGCCGCAGCTGCTTGTAGCGCAGCATGCTGATGTTGATATTCTTGTAGGCTGCCTTGCCAATGCCATCGGCCAGGCCTTCCACGCAAAGGCGCAACGACTGCTCATTCTGCTCCCGGTTCACGGTGCTGGAGCCGTACTCTTTGTCGCGCTGAATGTTGGGCGGCAATACATACGGAATAGCATCGGTTCCGCTGACGCCGGCAATACCATTTTCCTCGATGCTAACGGTCGAGATGGTGAATGGCGTCTTGTCGTCGCCGCAGTTGAAGCAGGGCGCTCCCGGCTGCGAAATCGGGCTCAGGAAACGCCGCCACTGGTTGGCCACGAACTGGGGCTGCACCATGCGCAGCACCACCGGCTGCTCCCAGCCCGTGAGGTACATGCGTACGAAGCGAATTGACTTGTAGCCAAAGCTGACGTTGCCGGTAGTGCCGCGCACGTTGAGCGGCTGGCGAATTGGAATCCGGAACTGGTACCACGACACCTGGTCGCCATTAATGGAGTTGGTGGTTTTGTCGACGATGTAGTTCTGCCCCACTTCCAGCTGGCCGGGCTTGATGGACATGCGCCACTCGTAATAGCGTTCCGTGTCCGAAATAACGTTGTCGCGGTTCAGGTCTTCCTTATCCGGGAAGGCTGTTGAGCTGAGCTGGCTGTTCTCCTGCGAGTTACCCTGCATGCCGTTATATTGCTTGTAGCGGCCCAGAATCTTGGTGTTGCTGGCCGAGTAGAAGTCATCGAGGTGGTGCCGGAAGTTATCGGCCGATGGGTCTTCCACGGCCGTGTAGGCCCCCGCGAAGAAGCTGCGCTCCTCGTTGTCGTCCAATCCTTCCAAGCCGATATCCTGGCGGGCGCGGCCACCGGGCGCGGTGTTGAAGGCATCGGTCAGGAACTGCTGCCGGGTAACGCGGCCCCAGTCGGTGGGGCGGGTATCCTGGGCTATGTTGGCCGGATCGGTTGGCAGGCCGTTTTCGAACTCGTGCTGGTTGCTGTCGCGCAGCACGTCTTCCGACACGGAGCCCAGATTCAGGTACAGCTCCCCGCCGGTTTCGTTGTTGGTCGGCGTATTCTCGGAGTCATTCACCTGCCCGTTGGCACCCTTGATGAAAGGGTCCATGAGCCAGAACTCCATATACTCGACGTTGGCGTTGTCGAAATCGGTGTCGAAGGTGATTTCGCGGCTAATGCCGGCGTAATGCGACCGGGCATCCGACGTGAGCCGCTTGCCGTCGGTCGATACATCGGGAGTATAGTTGTACTGACCCCGCTCCTGCGGAAAATAGGCCAGGTCGAGCGAGTATTCAAATCCGTTGCCGGTAGCGCCCACGTCGCGGTTCGGAAATATCTCGGTGCGCTCGATGCCCCGGGTGTAGTGGTTTTTGAGGTCTCCGTCCCCAATGTTACCCGGCTTGCCGGGGCCGCCGGTGTAATAAATCTGGTCGACGGTGTACCAGGCGAGCTTGGCCCGATTGAAGGCGTAGCCGAGGTTGGGATTGATGTTCGGGCTAGGAGCCGGAATCAGGGGCAAGGGCGTGGCCGCCAGCCGCCAGGCGGTAGCGGCACTCACGCCGCCCAGGGAGTAGGGCGTGCGGGCGTTTTCGAAATCGTCGATATACGACACGCCATCTTCGCCGCGCCCGAGCTTCGACTTGCCCGGCAGCAGCTGCGCCACTTCCGCGCTGAAGGCCACCGACGACGGCTCTTTGGTCGAAATCAGCGGCAGCATATCCAGGTACTTGGTCAGCGCTCGCGACTCGCGCCGCATGTTCACGTCGAAACCGTAAATGGTATTGTTGCCGGGTTCGTCGCCGATGTTCACGCGGTTGATGCCCGGGGCCTGGTTTTCCAGCAAATGCAGCACCGTAGCGCCGAAATTAATATCCTGGTTCAGCCGGTAGTCGAAGCGGGCACCGACCAGCCTGCGCGGCTGCACCTGCACCAGGGCGTTTTTCTCGAATTCCACCTTCAGCTCATTGGCCGAGTTGAGGTAGCTCGGGTTCAGAATTTTCACCTTCGCCTGATCGTAGAAAACCTGGTAGTCGCGGCCTTCTTCGAGCAGCGTGCTGCCCGAGCGCACCCGCACCGAGCCTTCGGCAATGCCGATGCCGGGCAGCGAAATCTCGTCGGTGGCCGTGGCCTGAAAGCGACCCTTTAGGAAAAACTTATCCTTCTCCTGGCGCTGCTGGGCGTCGCTCTGGGTTTGGGTATATAGCTCCTGGTACACGTATTTGCGCGCCAGCTCCCGCTCGCGCTGGGCTAGGCCCAGGTCCATGCTAGCCGTGTCAAACTGGGCCCGCAGGAAGTTGCCGAAGGGCTCTACGACCGGGAAAATGATTTTGCCCAGATCAGGGTCGATGGTGGTGCCGGGGAAAAAGTCGAAGTTGCCGTCCGGGTTCTGGTCGTTGTTGGGGTTCACGTTATCAAGGTTCAGCACCTCGATAAGCGGCTTGTTGGCAATTTTCTGGCCTTCCTTCAGCGAGATAAGGTCTACGCCGGTCGCGTCGTCCTTATACACGATTTGAAGCTGAAAATTGTCGCGGTTGAGCTGGCTGGCGTTCAGGGGATAGACGTTTTTCATCATCAAATCCCAGGTCGGCAGGTTGCGCGTGCGCAGGTTCTCGTTCACCGGATTTACATTCGGATCGGCTAGCCCCACGCCGGGGTTGGTGGCCTTCAGCATCTTGAGGTAGATTACCTGATCCTGGCCAATCTGCGAGTAGTCGTTGGCTACCTCGCCCACCTTGTAGGTCTGCCCATTGTAGGTGTACTGGTACGATACGGCCAGCACTTGCTCGGGCAGCAGCGGCGTATTCAGCGACAAATAGCCCAGCTGGGCATTGAAGGTGTATTCCCGCGAATTCAGCAGCCGGGCGCGCACCCGTTCAAAGTCCACGGTTTTTACCAGTTGCTGGTCGCCGGAGTATCTGGTCTGGAGGTAGTTGTCGACCGACTCGTTGTTGCGGGCCAGCGTGCCACCGGCCGTTACGACTTCCGCAAACTCCCGGTTCGCCTGGTTGCTGGCCGGAATGCGGCGCTGGTCGGCGGGGCGCAGCTGAAACTGCGGCCGGTACACGCGCACCGGCTCGGCCACGTCCATCAGCGCCACCACGTTGCGCAGGTTGTCGCTCTGGCGGTTGTCGTTGGTGACGTAAACCTCGATGTAGTTGATTTCGATGCCCGACTGAATCGTGGGCAGATTGCGCAGCGTCAGATCGTACCGGTCGCGGAAGAATTGCGACAGGAAGAAGTGCCGGTCTCGCTCGTACTGGCTCGACTTGATTTCGAAGTTGCGGCTCTGGGCTCCGTTTTGCACCCGCACCTCATCGGCCGTGCCGCGCAGGGTGCTGGCCACGGCCGTCACGCCGAGCTTGCCGAACTGCAGCTGGGTTTTGATGCCGAACAGGTTTTGGCCGCCCTGAATCAGCGAGTTGCTCAGCGGCAGGCTCACGTTGCCGAGCTCGATCTTGCGGATGATTTCGGTTTCGTAGCCCGTATAATCGAGCTTCATGTTGTTCTCGAAATCAAAGGCCGCCTTAGTGTCGTAGTTGAACGAGAGCTTCAGCTTCTCCCCGATCTGGCCGGTGAGGTTGAGGTTCATGTTCTGCTCGTACTGAAAATCGCCCACGCGCTGCTGGCGCAGGGTCAGCGTCGGGTTCAGGTTGCGGTTGAAGCGGGCACCCATGCGCAGGGTCACGGCCCCGTTGGGCCGGATATCGACGTAGCTGCCGCCAAACAGGCGGTCGGCCATGGGGCCGAGGTAAATCTTGGGAATCAGGCGGCGCGCCTCGGGCGTGTTGGCGTCGCCGGCCACGCCACCCGCCGAGCGGGCCCGGAAATAGTTGCGGATGGCCTCGCGCTGCTGCCAGTCCGAGTATTCTTTGAACGAAAGACGGCTGGGGTCACGAAAATCGATGTCGCTGCCTACTTTTTCCCGCACGTCGTAGTATTCCAGGCTGTCGTCGGGGGTCACCTGCAGGTTCACGTTCGAGGGCAGATCCAGGAGCAGCGGCGACTGGCGACGCTGGGGACCGAACGGGGAGCCAGGCCGGTCTTCGGGCGCGACTTTGGGCCGCCGGCTAGAGCGGTAGCGGCTCGTGTCGGGCAGAGCCACGCGGGGCGTGTCGGGGGCCACTACCAGGCGCGCGAACCGGCCGGGCTTGGGGAGCCAGGCCCATAGCTGCCGCATGGCAAAGGGACCAGTGCCGGCCGGGGCCGCCTGCGACCACCAGGCCAGCAGCGAGGCAACAACAACGACCGTAATGGTGAGGGACTTCTTACCGGAGTTCAAGTGTAACAAGCAGACGCGGGCCAGGTAAAATTCTAATGAGACTTAAGAGCAAACTTAATTAATTCCTCCACGCTCAGCTCGTTGCCGTGCTTGTGCTGAATCTGGTCCAGGTTTTTCTCGGCGGCGGCGCGGGCGAAGCCCAAAGTCACTAATGCCGCTAACGCTTCGACCCGATTCGTATTGTGTGCCCGGGCCAGCGGCACGGTATCGACGCCGGCTTTGCTCAGCAGCTCATCTTTGCGCAGCTTGTCGCGCAGCTCCAGAATCACGCGCTGGGCCGTTTTGGGGCCGACGCCCTTAATGCTCTGAATCGAGCGAACATCCTCCTGCACGATGGCGTGGCGAATTTCGCCCACCGACATCGACGACACCATCATAATGCCCGTGCCCGGCCCGATGCCCGACACCGAAATCAGGTGCATGAACAGTGCCTTCTCGTTGGGGTCCAGGAAGCCGTAGAGAATGTTGGCGTCTTCCTTGATATGCTGGTAGGTATAGATCTTGGCCTTTTCGCCCTCCACCGGCAGCTTCGAGTAGGTGGCCAGGGAAATCTTAATCTCGTAGCCCACTCCATTCACGTCCAGAATGGCCATTGTGGGGTCTTTGTGGGCTAATTTTCCGTCAATGTAGGCAATCATGCGGGCAAGCTAAGGATGAAAAGCGGAACGCGGCCCGTCGGAAGCAACCTCCCAAACAGGGCTGTCCCGGTGTGCCGTAGGGAAGGGCCGCGCGGGGAGCAACACGAAGTTCCCGGTTTTATATCCCAAAAATACGGGCTTTTTCCACTAAAAAACGGGATGTTTCGGCCGCAGAGTCCCGGCAAAAACATCCCGTTTCTAGGATATTTACTAAAAAACGGCGAATAGTGCTCTACAGCGACTTGCTGCTGGTTTGGGCGTCGACCACGGCAATGGCGGTCATGTTCACTATTTCCCGCACCGAGGCGCCCAGCTGCAGAATGTGCACTGGCTTGCGCATGCCCATCAGCACCGGCCCGATTACCTCCGCGCCCCCGATTTCCTGGAGTACTTTGTAGGCAATGTTGCCCGACACCACATTGGGGAAAATCAGGGTGTTGGCCCCTTTCTCGGCCAGCTCGCTGAAGGGGTACTGCTCGCGCAGCAGCTCGGGGTTCAGGGCCGTGTTGGCCTGCATCTCACCGTCGAGCAGCAGGTCGGGGTAGCGCCGCTTGGCTTGCTCGGTGGCCTGGCGGGCCTTGTCGGGCAGCGGGCCGGGGTTCGAGCCGAAGTTGGAGTAGCTCAGCACCGCCACGCGCGGCTCGGTGTCGAAGAAGCGTACCGTGCGGGCTGCCAGGCCGATAATGTCCACCATTTCCTCGGCCGTGGGGTCGATGTTCACGGTGGTATCGGCAAAAAAGAACGGGCCTTTCTTGTGCTGAATGATGTACATGCCCGCCACGCGCTTCACCCCGTCTTCCACCCCGATTACCTGCAGGGCCGGCGTAATGCTCTTGCCGTAGTCTTTGGTGAGGCCCGTAATGAAGGCGTCGGCCTCGCCGGTTTCGAGCATCATGGCGGCGTAGTAGTTCCGCTCGCGCAGCAGGCGGCGGCCTTCGTAGAGCGTGGTGCCCCGGCGCTGCCGCTTCCGAAACAGCAGCTCGGCGTATTCGTCGCGCTTGGCATCCTCCTCCAGAATGTCGATGATCTGGCAGCCGTCCAGGTCGAGGCTGTTGACGCGGGCAATGGCTTCGAGCTTCTTGCGGTTGCCGAGCAGAATCGGAACGGCGATGCCCTCGTCGCTCACGATTTGGGCCGCCTTCAGAATCTTGTAGTTGTCGGCCTCCGCGAATACCACCCGCTTGGGGTTGGCCTTGGCGGCGCTGGTAATGCGGTTCATCAGCTTCTGGTTTACGCCCAGGCGGCTGCGTAGCTCGTCCTCGTAGGCCGGCCAGTCGGTGATGATGCGCCGGGCCACGCCGCTGGCAATAGCGGCTTTGGCCACGGCCACGCTCACGGTCGTTATCAGGCGCGGGTCGAGGGGCTTGGGGATGAGGTAGGCGCGGCCGAAGGTCAGCGTGTTGTCGCCGTAGGCCTTGTTCACCATTTCCGGCACGGGCTCCTTGGCCAGCTCGGCCAGAGCCTGCACGGCGGCCAGCTTCATGGCTTCGTTGATTTCGGTGGCCCGCACGTCCATGGCACCCCGGAAAATGTAGGGGAAGCCCAGCACGTTGTTCACCTGGTTGGGGTGGTCGGAGCGGCCGGTGGCCATCAGGATGTCGGGCCGGGTAGCCATGGCCAGCTCGTACACGATTTCCGGGTCGGGGTTGGCCAGGGCAAACACAATGGGGTTGTCGGCCATGCACAGCAGCAGGTCGGGCGGCAGCACGTTGGCCGCCGACAGCCCCAGAAACACGTCGGCTCCTTCCATGGCCTCGGCCAGGGTGCTGATGGTGCTGCTGGTGGCAAACTGCATCTGCAATTCGGCCAGGTCGGTGCGGTGCTGATTAATCACGCCATCCTTGTCGAACACCGTCACGTTGGCCACGTTCAGGCCCAGCTCGCGGTAGAGGCGCAGGCAGCTGATGGCCGCCGCGCCCGCCCCGCTCACCACCAGCTTGATGTCTTGGATATCCTTGCCCACCACTTCCAGCGCGTTCAGCAGGGCCGCCGACGAAATAATGGCCGTGCCGTGCTGGTCGTCGTGCATCAGGGGGATGGTCATCTGCTCGCGCAGGGCCTTCTCAATCACGAAGCACTCGGGGGCCTTGATATCCTCTAGGTTGATGCCGCCGAAGGTAGGCTCCAGCGACTTCACGATGCGGATAAACTCGTCGGGGTCGGTGCAGTCGATTTCGATGTCGAAGCAGTCGAGGCCCGCGAATTTCTTGAACAGCACGCCCTTGCCTTCCATCACGGGCTTGGCCGCGTCGGGGCCGATGTTGCCCAGGCCCAGCACGGCCGTGCCGTTGCTGATAACGCCCACCAGGTTGCCCTTGGCCGTGTATTTATACACGTCTTCCTTGTTGAGGGCAATGGCTTTGCAGGGCTCGGCCACGCCGGGCGAGTAGGCCAGGGCCAGGTCGAGCTGGGTGCTGACGGGCTTGGTGGGCACTACTTCGATCTTGCCGGCCGGACTCTGGGAGTGGTAATCGAGGGCTTCCTGTTTGTTGATCTTGAGCATAAGGGCGGCGCACTAAGTGAAGGGTTGCGACAAAGCAAGTAGGCAAGTTGGGGCGAAAACCGCCGGAATCAAAGCCGCCTCCCGCTTGCGCCGGCCCCCGCCACCCACCGCCCGGCGCATAAAATTCACAGCAGTGCCCATGAATTTTATGCGCCGTCGGATGATTTTCCTGCGGCTGCGCGTGAATTTCATAGAAGCTCCCGTGAAATTCATGGGCAGCCGCAGGAAAATCACGGAAGCTCCCGTGATTTTCGCGGCAGGTCGGATGAAGCTCACGCGGTGTTCCGTGAAATTCAAGGCAGGACGCACAAAAAACACGGGGCGTCGGATGAATTTCATCCGACGCCCCGTGACTGGAAGGAGGAACTGGGCAAAAAGCCCGTCATGTCGACCAACGGGAGACATCTCGCATATACTGTTATCTGATTACTGTAGCACGCGCGAGAGGTCTCCCGTTGGTCGATATGACGTTCTAAAAGCTCCTTACGCCTTGGGCGCGGCGGGCTTGGCTGCCTTGGCCCGGCTTTGCTCGAAGCGGGCTTTGAGGGTGGTGTGGGCATCCTGCGCGCCGGAAATACCCTGCTTGTGGGCCTGCTGCACCGAGTTGTAGAAAGCCAGGGCCGTGACGTAGGCCTCGCTGCCCAGCTTCACGTTGGTGCTGGCCAGGTTGGTGGCCAGGGGCTGCAGCCGCCGCCCAATGCTCTGCAGCTGCTGCCAGGCCTCCAGGTCGAGGCGCAGGCCGGCAATGTCGATGTAGCCGGGGGCGAACTGGGGCTGCTGCTCGGCCAGGTCGAGGGCCTGCTGGATGAAGGGCAGGGAGGCATCACTGGCTTTGGGCAGGCGCTGCACTTCCTTGCCCGTGAGGGTGATGAGCACCGGGGCCAGGGCGGCTTCCAGGGCGTCGAGGGCGGCGCTGATTTTCTGCAGATCAGCGGCGGCGAATGTAATGCGGAGGTTATCAGTAGACATAGAAAAAGGGGGTAAGAATGGAAAAAATAGAAAAGCGTGGGGACCGGCTGCTCACGGAGGGGCCTCACCCCCCGGCCCCCTCTCCGAAGAGGAGAGGGGGAGCCGGATGCCCACTACTCTGGGAGGGGCTCGGGGGGGTAGTGTGGCGGCAGAGATGCTTCGGCTGCGCGGATGCCAGATGAGTGGGACAGAAAGCAAACAGGACAGGAAAACAAACCCGCCGCTCCCGGGCCTAGTGCTGCACGCTGAGCTGGCGGCGCAGCACCTGGCTGCCCAGGCGCACCTGCACCTGGTAGAGGCCGGCGGGCAGCGTGGCCGTGGACAGCAGCACGCGCCCGGCGCTGGCCTCGGCCTGGCGCAGGGGGCGGCCCTGGCCGTTGTAGAGCGTGACCTGGAAGGCGGGGCCGCCGCGCCGGGCAGTGCCGTCGGGCTCGGTAACGGTGATTTCGACCTGCTCGGAGGCCGGGTTGGGGTAGAGCTGCAGGCTGGGCCCGATGGTGTTGCAGGGGAAGCCGTCGATCTGGCTGACGACCGTGACGTAGGCCGGGGAGGGCGTGGTTTGGCCGCCCGCGCACAGGTCTTCGGCCGTGGCCTCTACCCGCAGCGTACCCGCCTGGTCGGGCTGTACGGTGAGCGTGGCGTTGTCATTTCGCACGATCAGGCTGTTGCGCAGCTGGTCGTTGAGGTACACGTTCCAGCTGTAGTTGCCGTCGATGTTGCCGCCGCCGGCCGTGAAAACGACCTGCGACGAGGAGCACACCGGCACGTAGGGCCCCACGGCGGAGGTGTAGCCCCCGCCCACGTACACGGAGTAGCGGGTGGGGGCGCTGGGCTGAAACCCCGCCCGGGTGGCCGTGACAAACACCGAGGTGAAGCCCACGAAGCCCGGCTGCGCCTGCACCGTAGGCGTGGCCGTGCCCTGCCCGCTCACCACGCGTAGGCCCGGGTCGGCGGTGGTCCAGGAGTAAGTGACGGGAAACAGGGGCTGGCCGCTGGCCGCGAGGCGGGAGCATTCCGTCGGGATGCTGATCTGGGCCGAGCCACCGGGGCACAGAGCGGTGATGGTAGAAGACATAGCGGTGGCTTTGGTCACCATCGACAGCTCCTGGGCCAGAAAAGCCAGGCCCTCGCCATCGGGCTCTACGTGGTAGGTGTTGGTATGAGCCGGGCCGTAGTAGGCGTCAAACGGCGTTTCGCCGGAGCAGCTCAGGTCGCGGCCCAGCATGTTGGCGTAGGGCCGGGGCAAGCTCTGGGTAGTGCGGTAGCTGCTCAGCGTTTGGTACTGATAGGCAAGGGCACTAACAGTGGGAATGAAGCAGTGCTCGGCTACCACATTGTCGAATACGGCGTCGAAAGGTGCTAAGTCGTCGGCGGCTTCGGTTTTCTGACGTATCTGCTCCTGCGTGTTGTAGGAGCCACCAGGGGCCAGATCGTAGCTGCCGGCACTCCCGTTGAATACAAAAGTACGACGGCGAAGCGGGATGCTTTGGCCGCTGTACCCCGTTCCTCCCAACACCAGCGGGCTGATTTTGCCCTCGAATACCTGGCAACGCGTGTTCTGGCCGGGTGTGAAGTTAAGAGTAGCGGAAGAAAAAGAGTTGGTCGTGTTGATCCACAGGAAGTAGGTACGGCGGCGGCGTTTCTGGGCCCGATGCCGCAAAAAGATGTCGAGCTGGAGCGCGGTGCCGCAGGGGGTAATGTCGGGCCGTTGAATACCGTCGAGGCGTCCGTTGGCCAGGGCCACACGCCGCAGATTTACGGGGTAGCCGAAGGAGTTACTCAGGCCGTTGTCGCGCAGGGCCAGCATAAACTGGTTGCGGAAGCCGGGAGCTCCGGCTGGCAGTTCGCTGCCGGCCAGGTAATGATGCACCAGCATCTGCCGGGAGGCTGGCGAGTTGATGGACTCGTTCAGGGTTTGCTCGGCCACGTCGGAAAGGCCCTGGTAGTAGCGCAGAAACTCCTGGTCGGCCAGCGGGATATTAGCTCCCTGGTGGGGCGAATCGAGCGACACCCACAGGGCGGTGCGGTGGTCCCAGTAGGCTTGGTCGGCGGGGGTGGTGGCGGCCAGCTGCTCCTGTTCCATGCGGGCCAGGGCGTAGCGCGAAATCAGGCCGGCCATACTGGGGCCGATGATGGTGAACTTGTCGGCGGGGCCGGCCAGGCGGGGCTTCAGGTCGTTGAGCAGCTGCACCAGCACCAGGGCGTTGCGCTCGATGTAGTCGGTGCCGCCATCCACGTCGAAGTCCGTCCAGCCCCCGCCCACCTTGGGCCGCCGCGACTTGGGGAAGTTGAGAATAATCAAATCCCGCTCCTGCCGGTCAAACAAATCCAGAATGCCCTGCTCACGCAGGTCGTTGTAGATACTGTGGCTCTCGGGAGTGTTATAATAAAGTTGTCGGCCATCGTTCGCATCAAATCCATCAATAAAAATGATGGGATTACGCAGTTGGTAGCTGCCGGTAGCAGCAAGCTCTTGGGCCTGTGAAAGAGGATGATGCAATACAGTCAACGTTTGCCCCATGCCGTAGAGCGAGAGCTTGACCGGGGTGCTAAAAGACCCGTTGCTGGTGAAGGTGTAATCGGTGAAGCCTTTGGTAGCAATTACCTCCTCAAAATTGCTCGTGAGCGGCAGGGAAGCCCGGCTCAGAACCCCGTCCCGGACGTAGAGCCGGGCCAGGGCCGGGGCCTGTGTGCCATCGGCGAAGAAGACGGTGAAGCGCAGCACCTTAGCCCCAGGGGTGCCGTAGCTGACGGGCACGGCCTGGCCCGGCAGGCACTGCACGGGAGCCTGCTGGTTGTCGAAGTCGATGAGCAGGCTGCTCACGGTGCGGCCCCGGGTGCTGAGGGCCAGCTCGGGGCCGAAGTAGAAGCGGGTGGTGGGCGCGATGGTATCAGTGAGGGCGGCGGCCAGCACCAGGGCGCGGGCCACAAAGGGAGAGCGGGGGCGGCCGGCTACATCGTAGAGCAGGCCGTTTTGCTCCGTGAGCAGGTTATCGGCCCGGGCCAGGGTATCGAGCTGGTGAAAAGCGGCATCGAAGACGGCCAGGGGCACGGAGTCGCGGCGGGCGAGGTAGTCGGCGCGGGCGCGCAAGTAGGCCGGGCGCGGGCGGTTGCTGGGATTGTAGGCGGCGGTGTAGAGCTCCAGGTAGGCTTGGCGGAAGTGCGCGGCCGAAGAGGTATCGAGACTGGCACCGGCGTTGAAGGCATGCAGCCCGGCCAGGGGCATGACCCGGTCGTAGAGGATGCCGGAGGCGATGGGCGTACGGCTCAGGTGCTGGGTGAGGCTGTCGATGGTGGCAGTGAAGTGGTTGAGCGTAGCCGGCAAGGACGGGGGCGGATTGCCCGGCGCGGCAGCAGCGGCAGCCAGCGGACGTTGGGCATAGCTAGGCCGGGCAGCTCCGAGAAGGAGCAGCACCAATAGCAGGTAGCAATGTTTCATACAGGAATAGAAATAGGATAGTAGGAACGAGACGGATTAGAAGGGATAGTCGAAGCGGCCGTGGGTGATTTGGTGGGTTTCTGGGCCGGTTTCTTCTTTGACCGTCATCTCGAAGGTGCCCGAAACGATGTGAGCCACTGTGTCGAAGCGGGTGATGGTGAGCGTGCCGGTAGCCGTTGGGCCAGTCAAGAAGAGGCGCGGAATAGAGACGCTTTTGTTCATAGAAAACAGACCATAGGCTGGGTTTCGGTCGCCGAGCATAATGCTGGCTTGTTGGTCGAACTGAAAGGTGCCGGTTTTTCGCACGTCAGGCAGGTAGATGTTCAGCCCCGTCCTGTCACTATACTTGCTGAAAGTAAGCGAAAGAGAGCAGCCAGTTTTGGTGCGTCGCCATTTCGCCAGATACCCGCCGCCGCCGCTGCCGCCGATGTTAATGGTCTTACTGTCATCAGGCAGCCAGGCTTGGCCATCGAGCAGGAAGGCGCCGGCCCCGCTACCGGTCTGGGTGGCATCGGGCAGCTTTTCCAGCTCGGTTTTTTCTTTTTTGCAAGCGCTGGCCGTGAGCAGCAGGGCCAGCAGGCAGAGGTGGGGTTTCATAGCCATAGAGGTAAAGGCAGGAAGCAAGCTAAACAGGCAAGGGAGGAATAACCCATTTTACGGACCAACGCTGCGTTGGGCGGGGGCAGTACCAACGCTGGCGTGCAGGGCGGCCAGGCTGGCTACCCGGTCATACAGAACGCTGGTGTCCTGGCTGCCGGTGACGGGGGGGGGCGAGCGGGGCCAGCAGGCTATCGGCGCGGCGCTGCCAGCCGCTGAGGGGCTCGGGGGGCAGATTGAACATTGGGGGCCGTCTAATGCGGGTTGGCAGCGTAGGCTGGGCCAGAGCGGAACCGCCAAGCAGTAGCAGCAGCCAGAGTAAACCGGATTTCATAAGCAGAAAGGAGGGATAGAATAGATGATAAAGGGGCTGGTGTAGCTATTGCTTGCGGTCGAAGCGGCCGTTGGTGACAGTGATAGTCTTGGTGCGGTCAAACGTGCTAGCCGCCGTGAACTCGAAAGTGCCCGCTGAAAACGGCTTGTTCGCTAGTGTTAATACTATTTCCCCTGTATGCAGCGCATCGGTTACATACACCTCGCCGCCACCTTTATCGGCAGCAAACACGGCGTGGTTCAGAATATATTGTGGGCTACCCTGTGGGTAGTAGCGAGTTGATTGATTGAGCAGCTGCTTACCAACAGTGCGGGCTCGGAGAAATAGGGTAAGCGTCACGTTTTCGCCGTTGCGTTGCCCATACAGCTCCAGCATATACAGGCTATCAAAAGCAAATCCGCCGGTTAGTGGCGGAATGGCATTCGGCCCCAGCAGGCCACCACTAGGCAAGCCCGTAGCCACGAAGGCCTGCCCATCGATAAGGCAGCCGCCGGTATTCTGGCCCGTGCTGGTAGCGGCGGGCAGCTTGTCGAGTTCGGTTGCTTCTTTTTTGCAGGCGCTGGCCGTGAGCAGCAGAGCCAAGAGTAGCAATGGGAGATGTTTCATAGCCTGGAGGTAAAGGGAGGAGGCAAGCTAAACAGGCAAGGGAGGAATAACCCATTTTACGGACCAACGCGGCGTTGGGCGGTACCAACGCCGGAGCCAGCGGCATCGAAGACGGCCAGGGGCACGGAGTCGCGGCGGGCGAGGTAGTCGGCGCGGGCGCGCAGGTAGGCCGGGTGCGGGCGGTTGCTGGGGTTGTAGGCGGCGGTGTAGAGCTCCAGGTAGGCTTGGCGAAAGTGGGCGGCCGAGGAGGTGTCGAGACTGGCTCCGGTATTGAAGGCATGCAGGGCGGCCAGGGGCATAACCCTATCGTAGAGGATGCCGGAGGAGATGGGCGCGCGGCTCAGGTGCTGGGTGAGGCTGTCGATGGTGGCGGTGAAGTGGTTGAGCGCCGCCAGCGGCGCGGGAGGCGGGTTGCCAGGGGCGGCGGCGGCGGCCAGCATGCGTTGGGCATGGACCGGCCGGGCGGCTCCGAGCAGGAGCAGCAGCAGCAGATAGCAGTGTTTCATACAGGAATAGAAATAAGGATAAGGAATGAGACGGATTAGAAGGGATAGTCAAATCGACCATGAGTAAGCTGGTGGGTTTCCGGGCTTTTATCCTCTTTGACAGTCATCTCGAAGGTGCCTGAAACGATGTGGGCCACTGTGTCGAAGCGGGTGATAGTGAGCGTGCCCGTAGCCGTCGGGCCGGTTAGGAAGCTTCGCGGTATAGATAGGCTTTTGGTCATGAAATAAACACCATAAGCTGGGTTTCGGTCGCCAAGCATGATACTGGCTTGTTGGTCGAACTGAAAGGTGCCAATTTTTCGGACGTCGGGTAAGTAGATATTTAGACCAGTCCCGTCACTGTACTTGCCGAAGGTGAGTTCAAGAGCGCGGCCAGTCTTGGTGCGCCGCCACCGGGCCAGGAACCCGCCGCCGCCGCCGCCGATGTTAATGGTCTTGCTGTTATCAGGCAGCCAGGCTTGGCCATCCAGCAGGAAGGCTCCGGCCCCACTACCGGTCTGGGTGGCATCGGGCAGCTTTTCTAGCTCGGTCTTCTCTTTTTTACAGGCGCTGGCCGTGAGCAGCAGGGTCAGGAGTAGCAGTGGGAGATGGTTCATAGTCGTAGGGGTAAAGGGAGCAAGCAAGCTACGCAGGCGGGCGAGTACACCCTTATTTTACAGACCAACGCCGCGTTGGGCAGGACCAATGCCTGCCCGAAGGCATCGAGGCGGGCGACCGGGAAGACCCGGTCGTAGAGGATGCCGGAGGGTACCTGATTTTTGTCGAGGGCCGTGAGCAGACTGTCGAGGCCGAAGCGGTAGCTGCCCGGCAGCGGGGCGGGAGCTCCGGTCGGGGCAGAGAGCTGGCCAGCCAGTTGGGGTTGGACCTTTTGCGCCCAGCCTAGGCGGGCCGTTAGCAACAGGGCGAATACGACTAAAGTTATGCGCATATAATATAGCGTAAGAAGGAATGGCAAGAGCTTATTTCAGGCGCACGTCAAAGCGGCCCTGGGTGATGGTGATGGTTTTGCCGCTGCGGTAGTCAGAGGCCGTGAACTGGAAAGTGCCGGCGGCTATTTTGGCCACTGTGTCAATGCGCGTGAGTGTGACTGTGCCGGGATAGTCTAGGTTGGTATCGTACCTGGCGCCACTCACTGCGTGAGATCCATAGCTTCCAGAACTGGTTTCGCCTAGGGTATAGGTGCCGGGCTTGAAGGCATTGCGCAAGGCAAACTCCACATAGCCCCCACCCATGGCCGAGACAAGTAAATCGGTGCGGTAGATGTAAGCTTCCAGCGGGGCGCGGCGGGTAATGGAGGTAGCCTGCGCGGTTTTAGGCACAAAGGCTTTGCCGTCGACGAGGCAGCCGAAGGTGTGCTGGCCCTCCTGGGTGGCTTTGGGCAGGGCATCGGCTTCGGTTTCCTTCTCGCAGGCGGTGCTGAGTAAGCTCAAGGGCAGGAGCAGCAGAAGCGGTAGTTTCATAGAAAGAGCCATAGGCCCGGCAACAAATAGTGAGTAATAGGAGATAGAGCAGTAACCGGTGGCAAGAATAGCGGAATACGAGCGCAACCCCGCCGAAGCGCCGAAAAGAAGCAGCGACAATCAGACTTTATACACAACGGCTTATAAGGAAGAAAATGCCGTTTCACCGCGCTCAGCACAATCCAGACGCTTGGCTTCGGGGACTTTCCGGACTGAGTCTGAGCGGTCCGCCGTGGTCGTCCGGTGCCGGTTGCGAGGCGTCTCTGTCGCCCTGTAAGCAGGCCCGATGCTCTAGTGGCAGGCATGGTGCATGTTGGGGGCGTGCTGGGCTGGCCGGCGCGGTAGTCCGAGCGGGGCAGTGGGCTGGCAAGGATGGCAAGGGCGCGGAGATACGTACTACACCGTTCACGCCATCGGATACCAGTGGCCGCCCCGTAAGCCGCCCGGGTAGCGCCCCGCCGAAGAACTGGGGGTATGTATCCCCACGTTCATAAAAAGCCGGTCCGGTCATGCTGAGCTTGTCGAAGCATCTCTCCCGCCGTGGTAACTACTTACTGTGGCGGTAGCGATGCTTCGACAAGCTCAGCATGACGGCCAATGGGATACGCTGGTACGCTCACCGGATGCGTAGCTGCTCGGCGGGACGCTCAAAACAGGTAAAACACCGCCCTAACTCTACTGTCTACTTCGGAAGGTCACAAAAAAAGCACATCCGCCAGCGGATGTGCTTTTTTTGACGTCGTGCGCCGAATCCGGCGGCTACCCCTGCACCAGCAGCTTCTGGCCCGGTTTCACCTCGTCCGATTTGAGGTGGTTGAGCTTGCGCAGCTGCTCCACCGTGACGCCTTGGTAGCGGCGCGAAATATTGTAGAGCGTGTCGCCGGGCTGCACCAAGTGTACGCGGGGAGCCGGCAGCATTTCGGTCCGGCTCGTCGTCGCGGCCTGGTTCGCAGGGGTTTTCACGGCCACAGCGGCGGCTTCCGCTTCCGTCGGGGCGCGGAAAAGGAGCTTCTGCCCCGGCACTACCGCCTCCGATTCCAGATTATTCCAGGCCATAAGCTGCGCCACGCTGACGCCCGCGTTGCGGGCCAGCTTGGTCAGGTAGTCGCCCCGGCGCACGATGTATTCGGCGGGTAGACTGTCGTGGGTGAGCGGCGCGGCCGTTTTTGCCACGGTAGGCTTTGGTTCGGGGGGCGCTGTTCCGCGTGCGACTCTAGGGCTTCGGCTCGAAGCGGTGGCCACTCGGGCGGGTTCAGCGGCTGGCTCCGTAGTAGCTTCTGGCGCGGGCACTGGCCGGGTAGTAGCCACGGCGGCTTCCGCATCGGCTGGAGGCACGGCCACCGGTAGCCGGGCCGGTACGGTAGGCTTGCGAGTAGCTACGGCTACGGCTGGCGTTTCCGCCGCTTCCCGGGGCACGAACAGTACCAGTTGCTGCTTGGCTACCAGGGCTTTGCCGCGCCGCAGCTTGTTCCAGCGCAGCACCTGCGCCTGGCTCACCTCATACCGCTCGGCTACATCGGCCACGCTTTCCCCGCGCCGCACCGAGTGCCGAACGCGGCGGTACTTCGGCTGCTCTGCTTCCGGCTTTTCGGCTGCGGCAATGGCGGTGCTGGTCGAGTCGGTGCCGAGCAGGGTAGGAGCTATGGGAACAATAGGGCGCGGCGGGGGCACCACTACTTTGCAGAAATCCAGCACCGTGTTGCGGTCCAGCACGGCCAGCTCGGTACGCACGCAGGCGGGCACCGTGAGGCGGTAGTTGCGCACGGTTTCGGGCAGGAAGGGCTTCCGGATTTCGGGGTTGTACTTGGAAATAGCCGCTGAATCGAGTCCGAACTGAGCCGAGAATTTGCGCAGGTCCAGGCTGCGGCCCGAAATCATCAGCGTATCGGTGGCTTCCGGGTATTGGTAGTGCAGCGAGTCATTATGCAGGTCGTGCTCCTTAGCGTACTGCAGCGTGTACATAGCCGCCGTAAACGTGGGCACGTAGTTGCGCGTTTCCTTGGGCAGCTGGGGGTACAAATCCCAGAAAGTACGCTTGCCGGTGCGCTTCATGGCCCGCTGCACGTTGCCGCCGCCCCAGTTGTAGGCGGCCAGCACCAGCTCCCAGTCGCCAAACATGCGGTATAGGTCGCGCAGGTAGCGGCAGGCGGCCTCCGTCGACTTCTCGGGGTTCATCCGCTCGTCGATGTACTCGTTCTGCACCAGGCGCATATCGCGCCCGGTGGGGCCCATAAACTGCCACAAGCCCACGGCACCCACCCGGGAGCGGGCCGTAGGCAGCAGCGCCGACTCTACCACCGCCAGGTATTTCAGATCCTGGGGCAACTGGTATTTGGCCAGATACTTCTCAAACAGCGGAAAATACAGATTCTGCCGCTCCAGAATGCGCTGCGTATAGCCCCGATTCCGGACCGTGAAGTAGTTCACGAAGCTCATCACCGTGCCGTTGAACACATGCGGCATCTCGGTGTCGAGGCAGCTCACCCGGTCCCCGACCAGGTCGCGCAGCTCGGGGGGCGTTTGCAGCCACACCAAGCGGGCCGAGTCGAGGGCCAGCGTGGGCTCGGCCACCAACGAATCGGGTGGCAGCGTAAGCTGAACGCGGGTTGTATCGTCGGAGCGGTTGCCGGCCGGGGTCAGTTCGGGTTGTATCTGCGCCACCCCGGAATGGGCAGCAGCAGCCAACAGCAGAAAAGGGGCAGCAACACGCAGCAACGACTTTTTCATCAGGGAGTGGCTGGAGTGAGGGATTCCGTGAGCGAACCAGCGAAGGCCAGCAGATGCTCTTCGCGGAACGCGCCGCTCAGCACCTGCAAGCCAATCGGGAGGCCCGCCGAATCGACACCGGCCGGCACCGAAATGGCCGGTACGCCCGCCAGCGAAGCCTGCACCGTAAAGATATCCGCCAGATACATAGCTAAGGTATCCTTCTTGTTTTCACCGATGCGGAAAGCCGTGGTGGGCGTAGTGGGCAGCACCAGAAAATCGTACTGGCGCAGCAGCTCGTCGGTTTTCTCCTTAATCAGGCGCCGCACGCGCTGGGCTTTGGTGTAATACGCGTCGTAGTAGTCGGCCGACAGTACGAAGGTGCCGAGCAGAATGCGGCGCTGTACTTCCGGCCCGAAACCCTGGGCGCGGGTTTTCTTGTAGAGCGACTCCAGGTCGGTGGCATCGGGGGCGCGGTAGCCGAACTTCACGCCGTCGAAGCGGCTCAGGTTGGAGCTGGCCTCAGCCGTGGTCAGAATATAGTAGGTCGGCACCATGAAGTCCAGATAGGGGAAATCCACGGCATCCACTACGTGACCCTGGCCACGCAGCGTGTCGAGCACTTCTTCCACGGCCGCCTTTATTTCCGGGTTCAGGCCGGGGCGCTCCATCGTGTCGCGGATGTAGCCGATGCGGTAGTGCGGAGCGGGCGCGAGCAATTCGCTGTAGGCCGGCACGGGCTGCTGACTAACGGTACTGTCGAAATCGTCGGGGCCGGCCATGACTTCCAGCAGCAGGGCCGCGTCTTCTACCGAGCGGGTCAGCGTACCAATCTGGTCGAAGGACGAAGCATAAGCCACCAGCCCGTAGCGCGAGATGCGGGAATAGGTCGGCTTGAAGCCCACGATGCCACAAAACGCGGCGGGCTGCCGCACCGAGCCGCCCGTGTCGGAGCCGATGGAAGCCAAGCACAAATCGGCTTGCACGGCGACGGCCGAGCCGCCCGAGGAACCGCCCGAAACCCGCTCGTTATCTACCTCATTGCGAACAGGGCCGAAATAAGACGTTTCGTTGGAAGCGCCCATCGCAAACTCGTCGCAGTTCTGGCGGCCAATGATGATGACATCCGCATCGAGCAGCCGCTGCACGGCCGAGCCGGTGTAGAGCGACGTGAAGCCGTCCAGAATATGACTGCTGCTTTGCAGAGCGTGGTCTTTGTAGGCCAGCACGTCCTTGAGCCCGATAACCATACCGGCCAGCTTACCGGCGGTGCCGACGGCCAGCTTGGCATCTACGGCGTCGGCCTGGGCGCGGGCTTCGTCGGCAAATACTTCCAGAAAAGCGTTCAGGTGGCTTTTCCGCTGGATATTATCCAGATAATACTCCACGAGCTGACGGCAGGTCGTGGTGCCTGCCGTCAGCTCGTTTCGAACTTCCGTAAGAGAGGTAAAGCGTCTCAAGGGGGTGATATCAGTTGGTCGTTTGATCGAGGCGGGGCCGCTCCTGCGTAACCACGGCTGGGGGCGTGAGGCCTCCGTCCATCGGGGGCGCCAGAGGCGCAGCAGGGGCAGTATAGGTTTCGGCCGGGGCGGGCTGCACCGGGGCTACCGGGGGCGCAGGCGGCGTCTGATAGCTAGTGGTAGGCTGGGTGGTGCTGGCGTTTTCAAATTCGCTCCGGATTTCACGGGACGCGTCTTTAAACTCGCGAATACCTTTGCCCAGGCCTTTGGCCAGCTCCGGAATTTTGTTGGCTCCGAAGAAGATCAGGATGACGACCATGATCAGCATGATTTCGCCGCCGCCGAGGTCGCCTAAGAAAAGAAGGATGGGAGTCTGCATACTACTTGGGCGTTACAGACGGGGCTGGGTCGGGTCGCTCGGGTTCACCGGACGGTCGTGAAATTCGGGCTTCTCATCTTTGGAAGCGTCTTTGAACTCGCGGATTCCTTTGCCCAGGCCTTTGGCCAGCTCCGGAATACGCTTGGCCCCGAAGAGCAGAATAACAACAAAAAGAATCAGCAAAATCTCGGTGGTACCGAAGTTGCCGATCAGAAAAAGGGAGGCGAGTGTCATAACAAAGGGCTTGAGGCCGGTTTGGGGGTGGCAAAGCTTATTGTACGCGAATAAGCGCCGCTTAGGATTGGTAAAAGTACCCGATAATTTCCAAATGTCTTCAGCGGGTAGGTAATCCGGGTGGATAGATAGGGTGGCGAGTCCGCAATTCCGCAATTCCACCCCGCCGCCCCGCGCCCGACCAACTCCCGGATTGGAACACAGGCTTCGTTGCTGTCGTACTCACTTGTGGTCGTGCCATGAAATCTCCCATACAAGAGGTAAGGTGCTTTGTTGCTAAGCATTTTGCTGCTGCCACTGTTATGCTACCTACTGCAACTTTGCTCATTTTTCTGCCTGTCCAATGCCAGTAAAACTGCCCTCTACCACTTCTGCCGACACCTTAGCACCCCTTTACCAGCGAAACGTGAACGAGGCAGAGCGTTTGGAAGCCCTGCGCAACTACCAGATTCTGGACACGCCGCCGGAGACTGTTTTTGACGATCTGGCCCGGCTGGCGGCCTATATCTGCGGCACTCCTATTTCACTGGTTACGCTGATCGACTCTGACCGCCAATGGTTTAAAGCAAACGTGGGCATGGAAGAAATTGGGGGCACGGCGCGTGAGGCCTCTTTCTGCCAGCATGCGATGCTCAGTGATGACGTATATGAAATAGAGGATGCCGGCAAAGACCCGCTGTTTCGCAATAACCCGTTGGTGACCAATGCGCCGGGCATCTGCTTCTACGCCGGTGCTCCTCTCGTAACGCCCGAAGGCCAGCCGCTGGGCACGCTCTGCGCCATCGATACTGTGCCGCACCGGCTGACGGAACAGCAGCGCGAGGCGCTCCGGACTCTGGCCCGCGAGGTGGTGTCGCACCTGGAGCTGCGCCGGGCCCGCCTGCAGCTGGAGCAGGAGCAGCGCAAGCTCGACGGGTTGCTGCGCATGGCCAACGACGCGGCCGACTCGCTGTATATGGTGAGCCGCAACGAGCTATTTATTAAGCAGGACCATAAGCTGATTCGGGTCAGTGCGGCCGATATCCGCTACGTCGAGGCTCTAGGCGACTACGTAAATATTTATGCCGGCCGGGAGCGGTATACCGTGTACAGCACCATGAAGGAGTTGGAAACGAAGCTGCCCCCCCGCGAATTTGCCCGGGTTCACCGCAAGTACATCGTCCGGTTAGACCGGATTATCGCCATTGAAGCCGACGCGGCTACCGTGGATACCGGCCGTAGCACCGAGTTGGCTGCTACTGCCAACTTGATACAAGTGCCTATCGGCAGCTCGTATAAATCGGGGCTGCTAAGCCGGCTAAATCTAGTGTAGCGCTTGGCGGGATATTAAAAGCGCACCTTCAACGAGAAAAAATGCACTTTCAGCGAAATAAGCTGCGAGTTACGTGGGCCTCGTCTATCTTTCGTCCTGTTATCAAGGAATGCCTTGTAGCTGGCAAAGTCCATCAGGTCTTAGTAGTTGCGGAGCGGTTTCTGGTAGCTAAGTTTGTTTTCATAGCTCAGAAAGGCACCGTATCCTGTACGGTGCTTTTTTATGCTCCAGCACTACGGCTCTACTTGCGGCCGAGCCAGTTTTCGGGGTTCAGATTGGAGCTGTTGCGCCACACCTGAAACTGCAGCTCCGAGGTGCCGTCGGAACTGGTATACACCGTCCCGATTTGTTGGCGCATATCTACCTGCTGCCCCTCGGTCACGCTAACGGTACGGAGCTTGGCGTAGACGGTGAAGTACTCGCCGTGCTGAATCATGACGATGTTGTTCATGCCGGCAATGCTGGCCACAGTCAGGACTTTCCCTTCGAAAATAGACCGCACCGCTTCGCCGGCACCAGTTTGAATGTCTACCCCCCGGTTCTCCACAATTACATTTTTGAGGACCGGATGCGCGTGCCGCCCAAAGCGCTGCGAAATAAAGCCCCGCGCAACGGGCCACAACAGGCGGCCTCGGTTATCGGCAAAAGACGACGACAGTACGGCGGCTTCGGGCGTCAGGGTCACCTTATCGACGCGCTCTACGGCAGCTTCCTCGGCGGCTTCGGCGGCGGCGGTGGCAGCGCGGGTCGTAGTGCCGGGGCTGCGGGCAGCAGCAGTGCCGCTACCAGAGGCAGTGCGGGCAGCGTTGGCCCGGGCCTTGGCGGCGGCGGCACGAGCGGCCGCGCGGGCCGCCCGGGCAATTTCCTCCCGCACCCGATCTGCTATCAGGTTGTCGAGGCGGCCTACGGCTTGCTGCCGCTCGGCCAGCTCCTGGCGAAGTCCTTCTTCCTGTTGGCTAAGCTTGGTAACTACCTGATCCTGCTGGGTTTTGAGCGTAACGAGGGTGCGTTTTTCGGAAAGCTGGGAGGAAAGTAAGGTGCTTTTCTCCTGCTTCTTGACCGTGAGGCCGGTAAGTTGCTGGCTCAGGCGCTGCTTGGTCGTCGAAATCTGGGCGGCCTGGGTTTTGCGCACTTCCGAGTATTGCCGGATGTAGCGCAGGCGCAGCATAAACTGATTGAACGACTCGGCCGCGAACAGGAACATGATGCGGTTGTAGCTGTTCGCCGTTTTGGAAGAGGCGTAAATCATGCGGGCGTACTCCTGGCGCAACTGCTCCAGGCTCTGCTGGGTCTGCTGCACCTGGGTTTCGGTTTGGCGCACATCCGACTCGATATATTTCAGCTCCGAGGAAATATTGCGGATAACGCCCTGCTGAACGGTCAACTTTTCTTTCAGGGCGTTGAGCTGACCCACGGAGGCCTGCTTCTGCCGCTGGGTTTGCTCCAGAATGCGGCTCGTTTCGCGAATGCGCCGTAGTGTAGCACGCCGCTCCCGCTCTAGCTGAGCCTTGGTTTTCTTGGCGGTGCTGGTCGTGGCGGTACGGGCCTTGCGCTGCGCCCACACCGGGCCGCCCGGCAGGCACAGCAGGCAGGCTACGACCACGAAAAACGCGGTGCGCTTACTTTTTGCGAACATAGCCCTTGGGCACCGAGAAGGGGAAAGACAGCCGTTCCTTGTCGACGTCTATGTTCCGATAGTTAATAGTTGCTGTAGCCAACTTGCCCTGGGCGGGCTGGGCCTGCACCAGCACGGCATACGCGAAGGGAGTGCCGCTAAGCTCGAGCGGCCGAAAATCGGAAAAATCGACCGTGAACTTATTCTTCGTCTGCTGCTCGTCCAGCTTTATCTGCTGCACCCGGTTGCGGCTCAGCTCAATAAGCTGGGTAATAAGCAAGCTGCCTTCCTGAAAATCGACCTGCTGCATCACGCCTTCGTCGGTAATCTTGGGTGTGGTGGCGGGGCCAGCCGGCAGGTAGTTGCCCAGCAATAGGGCCTGCAACCGGTCGAAGGTGACGGGCACGTTCAGCAGGCGGCTGAGGTAGGCAAAGTCGCCGGCGTAGTATTCGCGCTGCAAGTAGTTGATTACCTGCACCGAGTCGCGGGTAATGTAGGCCCGCACGCCCTCAATGCCCAGGGATACCGACAGCCAGATGGCGCTGTCTTTGCGGACGCGTAAGTTGAGGTTGGCTGTTTGCTGCAGCTGGGGCGAGTCTATTTTGATCTTGCCTTTGGCTTTCAGGTAGCGGAATTCCAGACTGGTGGCCTTCACCAGCTCCGAGCCTTTGGCGGGCGTATCCGTCTTAGCCGATTTTGCCGGGAAAATCTTGTGGCCGCAGCCACTCAGCAGCACCGCAACCCACAGCAACACCAGCGGAAAGCACTTATTCATATAGCTTTTTGTCTTTGATCTTGCGGTCAATCAGGGCCGAGGCACCTCCCGCTTTTTTGGCTCGCTGCCATTCGGCCATGGCCAACTCTTTTTCGCCGAGCTGAAACAGCACGTCGCCATAGTGCTCAATGATGGTGGCGTCGGTGCTGGTTTTTAGCGCCTTTTCCAGGTTTTGCCGGGCCCCGGTATAGTCCTTGAGCTTGTACAAAACCCAGGCATACGTGTCGAGGTAGGTATCGTTGGTCGGAAATTGCTTCACGAGCTTACCCGACAGCTCCTTGGCCCGCTCTAGCTTTTCGCCCCGTATCGAGAGAAAATAGCTGTAGTTATTCAGCGCCTGGGCATTATTGGCGTCGAAGATAAGCGCCGCCTCGTAGGCCGCATCCGACTTGGCGTACTCCTTTAGCCCGTGGTAAGCGTCGCCGAGCTGGGTGTCGATCTGGGCCAGCAGCTCGGGGTTGTCGGTGGCAAGCTTGCGGCCATATTCCAGGGCTTTTATACCCTTGGTAGGTTGCTTGCTCAGCAGCTGCGCCACGCCGTTGTAGTACCATAGCGGCGCTTGGTTCGGAAACAGCTCCAGGGCCCGGTCGGTATGGCGCAACAGCGAATCAACCTGGTTCAACTCGGCGTCGATGAGTACCACCTGTTGCCAGATCTGAAACTTGGAGTTGTCCAGCCGAATGGCCTTGAGGTAGTTCTCGCGGGCCAGCTGCTTGTTCTCCGTAATGGTTTGGATGTCGCCGGCCACAGAAAAAGCCTTGGCTTCCTTCGGGTGCACCCGCGTGGTAATGGACGCCAGCTCAAGGGCTATTTTCTCGATGGCCGGATTGGGCAGCTGCTTGATGTAATCGACCAGAATGCGCACTTTCTCGTCGATATCCAGCCCCGGACTCTCGAAAGCCAGCTTGATCTGCTTCTCCGATTCGGGCCGGTTGTTTTGCTGCCGGTAAATGTCGGCCAGAATCATGCGGGCCTGCGGGTTGTCGGGGTCTTGGCGCAGGGCCTGCTCCGCCACCCGGATAGCATCCGGAAAACGGTTGTTGGCCGCGTACATTTCTGCCTGCGCCAGCACGTAGCGCACTTCGTCGGGGTTGGAACTAATCAACGCCTCGCCTTCCTGTAAGGCCTTGTCGAGGTTGTTCTGCTTAAGATAGATCTGCTGCTTCTTAAACGAAACCTCATCCAGCGGCCCAAACTGCTTTTCCGCCTGCTCGAACGTAGTCAGGGCTTCGTTGAGCTTACCCTGAGCCAGGTACAAGTCGGCCAGGTTGAACAAGTAGTAGCCCGAGTCCGGCACATCCTTAATCAGACTGGTATAGACCTTAGCAGCCTGGTCGTACTGCTTCTGCGCCGAGTAAATCTGGGCCAGCAGCAGGTAGTAGTAAGCGTTTTGGGGGCCGAGCTTCACGGCCACCAGCGCAAAATTGGTGGCATCCTTCAGGTTGCCGCTGAGGAGGTTGGTTTCGGCTATCTTGTAGTTGATGGCCGCGTTGGTCGGGTTCAGCGCGTAGGCTTTCAGCAGCCGCTCCAGGGCTTTATTGTAGTCTTCGAGCAGCACGAACTTCACGCCCTCCACGAAGAAGGATTCGCTCATCTCCCGGTCTTTCTCCGACAGCTCACGCACCTGCTGGCGCGCTATGTCCAGCTCGGCGCGGCGGGCCAGCTCTTTGCGCTCCTTGCGCGTGAGCTTAGCCGGCTTAGGCGCGGCGCTGGCCGGTTCTTTCCCGGCTGGCTGCTGGGCATAGCCCGGCAGGGCCACTAGCAGGCCCAAAAACAGGAAAATAGAAGCGGCAAATCGACTCATGGACGCAGTAGCACGGACGGCTGTTCACCGTTCAAAAAGGGAGGTATGCCAAATAAACAAATCTGCGAGCAGATGCCCACGCTACTGCTAACGTCAAAAGGGGCAAAAATATCACACGCGCAGTGTGTTGTAATCACCTAGGCTCAAATCGTCGGGGGTCCCAGTCACCGTGGCAAAGTTGCCAATCATGGAGTTGGCCACATTCGCATGCAGCACCGAAGCCGACTGCTGCACGATAGAATTCGACACCACCGAGCTGCGAATGGTACTGTTGTCGCCCAACGACACGTGCGGCCCCACCACCGAATCGGTAATGGTGACGTTTTCGCCGATATAGACGGGCGGAATAACAACAGAATTTACCAGCTTGGCGGATTCAGCCACCAGATGCTCGCTGCGTTCCTGCAGGTATTCCAGGTAGCGCTGATTCGTGAAGACCGTAGCGTCCTTGTTGCCGCAGTCGAGCCATTCCGTCACGCGACCGGGCACGAAAGTGGTACCCTTGTTCTTCATGTTTTCCAGGGCATTGGTCAGCTGATACTCGCCTTTGTCCTTGATGTCGTGGTCGAGCAGGTATTGCAGCTCATCGCGCAGGTAGGCGCCGTCCTGAAAGTAGTAGATGCCAATAATGGCCAGATCGGACACGAACTCCTGGGGCTTTTCCACGAAGTCGGTGATTTCGCCCTGCTCGTTGAGTTTCACCACGCCGAAGGGCTTGGGGTCGTCGACGCGCTGCACCCAGATGGTGCCGGCCGCTGAGCTGTCGAGCGTGAAGTCGGCCTTGAATAGCGTGTCGGCAAAGGCCACCACCAGCGGCCCGCTCAGCGACTCTTTGGCGCACAGAATGGCGTGCGCCGTACCCAGGGGCTCGTCCTGGTAATAAATGGAGCCTTTAGCGCCCACGGATTCAGCAATTTTCAGCAGGCTTTTTTCCACGGTTTCGCCAAAGCGACCTACGATAAAGGCCACTTCTTCCACCTGCTCGCCGCATACTTTGGCAATGTCTTCCACCAGGCGCTGCACGATGGGCTTACCCGCAATCGGAATCAGAGGCTTGGGCACCGTGAGAGTGTGGGGGCGCATGCGCTTACCCATGCCGGCCATCGGAACGATGATTTTCATAATTGAAAAAGAAAATTTTAGGTAGATGGGTTGAGTATCAAAACGTACTGTAAGGCTTGGCGGCCACTAGGTGGTGCCCGTGCTGCCGTAGCCACCGGCTCCGCGCTGGGTGTCGGTCAGAACGTGAGCGGGCTGCCACTCGGCAGTTTCGTGGCGGGCCACCACCAGCTGAGCGATCCGCTCGCCATCCTGCACCACAAATTCCGCATCCGACAGATTGACCAGCAGCACCTGCAGCTCGCCCCGGTAGTCGGCGTCGATGGTGCCGGGGCTATTGACGATGCTGATGCCGTGCTTATAGGCCAGCCCACTGCGGGGGCGCACCTGCACTTCATAGCCCACCGGAATCTCCATGAACAAACCCGTCGGAATAAGGGCGCGTTGCAGGGGCTTCAACGTAATGGGCTCCGTGAGGTTGGCTCTGACATCCATGCCGGCCGCGTGGGCGGTCTGGTAAGCTGGCAAGGGATGGTGGGAGCGGTTGATGACGGGGATGTGCATGCCGGGAAAAAGTGGGTGACGGGAGCAAAGATAGGATGAACCAGATATGAATAAGTTTATACAGAGTAATTGCGATTACAGGAATTGAGGAAAGCCCAGCGGCAGAAAGTCGGTGGCCTACGCTGCCGCCATGGCCCGGTCAGGGCGCTCGACGAGATACAGAAGGGCCAGGAAAACCACGCATAGACCAGCATGGAAGGCATGTCGCAGCCAGAAATCTGCGACTGGCACGTACCAGCTCAGGGCCACCAGGCCGCAGGCCAGCGCCAGCCAGAGGCCCAGCCGGGCCGCCGGATAGGGCACCGGAAAATGATGCTCGCCCAACCGCCAGCACACGATGGCCATCATGGCATAGCAGGCCAGCGTGGTGAGGGCACTGCCCACGTAGCCCAGCACCGGAATGAGTAGGAAATTGAGGGTGATGGTCAGGATGGCCCCGCCAAAGCCGATGTATGTGCCGAAGTAGGTTTTGTCGGTGAGCTTAAACCAGACCGACAGATTCCAATAAACGCCCAGAAACAAGTTGGCCAGCAGCAGGATAGGAACCACGCCCAACCCTTCGCGGTACTCGGCGCGGTGCAGAAACAGCCGCCCGAAATCTTCCACGTTCACGCTTACCACCACAAAGATGACCGCGCAGCTGAGCGTAAACCACTTCAGAACCAGGGCAAATGTGCGGGGCGAGTTTTTATCGGCGCTCTGGGCAAAGAAAAACGGCTCGGCGGCGTAGCGGAAGGCCTGCGTGACGAGCTGCATGAAGATGCTGAGCTTGTAGCAGGCCCCATAAATACCCACTGCCGTCAGGCTGCTTTTACCGGGATAGAAGCCTTCGGGTAGCCATAGCGGCAGCAGAATCCGGTCCAGGGTTTCGTTCACCATCCCGGCTAGGCCCATGAGCATAATTGGGTACGCGTACTTGAGCAGCGGCCGCAGCGGCTCCAGATGCAGGCGAAACCGGAAACTGAGCAGCTCCCGGCTCAGCAGCAGCAGCGTAAACGCACTGGCCGCCAAATTCGACAGAAACACGTAGCCCACACCCACACTGGGGTCATATAGCCGCGCGACGAGCGGCTGCAGCGCCGACAGATATTTGCCGGCCAGCACATCGGGGCAGAAGGCGATAAAAAACAGGTTCAACCCCACATTCAGCAGAATGTTGCCCATACGGATGGCCGCAAACCGACGCGCCTTGTTTTCCAGGCGCAGCCGGGCGAAGGGAATGGCCACTACGGCATCCAGGCCCAGAATCAGCGCAATCCAGACGGCGTAACGCTCCTGGCCCGGCGGCAGGTCGAGCAGGCGCATCAGGGGGCGGGCCAGCACGGCTATGAGAGCCGTGAGCCCGGCCGTGCTCAGCAGCAGCAGCGTCATTACCCGGTCGTACAACTCACGTCGGTCGGTTCCGGCACGGTTGGCAAACCGGAAAAACGTCGTTTCCATGCCGTAGGTGAATACCACGTTCAAAAACGAGACGTAGGCATACAGGCCCGTGACAATGCCATACTCCGCCGCCGCAAACCGGGCCGTGTAAATCGGGACCAGCAGGTAGGACAACACGCGCCCCAGGATGCTGCTGATGCCGTACACGGCCGTCTGGCTGGCCAGCTTCTTCGCTATACTCATGTAGTCAGGTGGGAGTCAGTGGTGCGCGGCCCGGCCGGGGCTTCCTGCCCACTGCCTGCCGCCACCGCACCGACTGTTGCGTGAGAACCTACTTTCCCGTGAATACGGCAGCCCGCTTTTCCAGGAAAGCACTGGTGCCTTCGCGGAAGTCTTCCGACGCGAAGCTGCGCCCAAAGGCGCTGGCCTCTGCCTGGTAGCCGTTCGTATCCTTGTCGTAATAAGCATTCACGCAGTCGATGACCAAGCCAACGGCCAACGGCGCTTTGCTCAGAATCTTGGTCAGCAGCTGCACGCAGAAAGGCAGCAATTCCGCCTGCGGTACTACATGATTCACCAAGCCCAGGCGGTGGGCTTCATCAGCTTTGATCTGGTCACCGGTCAGCAGCAGCTCCAGCGCTTTGCCTTTGCCTACCAATTGGGTGAGGCGCTGCGTGCCGCCGTAGCCCGGAATCAGCCCCAGGTTCACTTCCGGCTGCCCGAAGCGGGCGTTGCCGGAAGCTACCCGCATATGACAGGCCATGGCTAGCTCGCAGCCGCCGCCCAGCGCAAAGCCGTTGACGGCCGCAATAATCGGCTTAGAGCTCGTTTCCAGCATACAAAATACCGCTTGGCCGCTTTCTGCCGCGGCCCGGCCCCGAATGTCATCCAGCGCCGTCAGCTCGGAAATATCGGCCCCCGCCACGAAAGCCTTTTCGCCGCTGCCCGTCAGAATAATGCCGCGCACCTGCTCATCGGTGAGAGCTTGCTGGGTGGCCTGGCGGATTTCCTCGATAGTCGCCGCGTTCAGGGCATTGAGCTTGGTAGGCCGGTTCAGGGTAATGGTCAGAATACCAGTGGTGGTATCGAGCGAGTAGAGTAAGTTTTCGAAAGTGGTCATGGGAAAGAATAGGAGCAGGAGAATGGAACTGAAAGGGCGCAAAGATAGCGCAAAAGCACTGGCGTATTCGTGGCCTGCCTGGGCTGCGGAGTGGTAACTACTGGCCCCTTGGTCATCGCTGGTACAAAAAAAGCAGCGGCCGCCATGCCGCTGCTACAGCTGAGCTGACCGGGGGAAAGGCTAGTATCATAAAAAATTTACGAGGTCGGGGAGCAGGCAGCAAAACGATTGTCTTTGGCCTGTTCCAGCGGGCGGGGCGCGTGTACACCGAGATTGTGCCGGATTGTTCTAAAGCGACGCTGCAAGGTATTATTCGGGGCAAAATTG